>CAZYAO010000004.1:13137-85062 GCA_964645715.1 uncultured Saprospiraceae bacterium | reverse complement strand
CCATTTATGGTTTCTGCTGAAGGGCCTGCACTGGCCGTAGCAGATGTTGACGGTGACGGACTCGAAGATGTATA
Organism: uncultured Saprospiraceae bacterium; assembly: GCA_964645715.1. Taxonomy (GTDB): domain Bacteria; phylum Bacteroidota; class Bacteroidia; order Chitinophagales; family Saprospiraceae; genus JAUMBM01. The sequence continues at coordinate 84,988 of CAZYAO010000004.1, read as the reverse complement.
TATTGGTGGGGCAAAATGGCAGGCAGGCAGCTTGTGGCTACAGCAAGCCAACGGTTCATTTTTACAAAAGCCAACGGCTGCTTTTGCGCTTGACAGCCTTAATGAGGATGTTGCGGCTGCTTTTTTTGACATAGATGGGGATGGTCATCAGGATCTCATGGTTGGCAGCGGCGGTAATGAATTTCAAAACAATCATCCGGCCAATGACTTGCGGCTATACCGCAACGATGGCAAAGGTAATTTTTCCCGTGATGCAGCGGCTGTCGGCAATATTAGACTCACGGCTTCGTGTGTGCTTCCTGCCGATTTTGATGGCGATGGCGATCTGGATGTGTTTGTAGGTGCCCGCGCACTTACCTGGGCCTATGGTAAGATCCCCGATAGCTATCTGCTGCAGAATGACGGGAAGGGTAATTTCAGGGATGTCACCGATACGTATGCCAAAGAAATCAGACAGGCAGGTATGGTCAGGGGAGGAAGTTGGGCTGATCTCAACGGTGATAAACGTCCTGATTTGGTCTTGGCTTCGGAATGGGATGCCATCAAGGTGTTTCTTAACGATGGCAAGGGGCTTCGGCAGTCTGAGAAGACCGGTTTGGAGACAGCAAAAGGCTGGTGGAACAGCATCACGACGGTTGACATGGATGGCGATGGGGATCTGGACTTTGTCGCTGGCAATCTGGGACTCAACTCCAAGCTGATGGCGAGCGAAGAGGAGCCAGTGCGCATGTACTTGGGGGATTTTGATGATAACGGACAGGCAGAGCAATTGTTGACTCACTACTTACAGGGAAAGGAGTACCTCTTTGCCACACGTGATGAGGTGGTCAGCCAGATGATAAGTCTTAAAAAGAAGTATCTCAAATACAATGACTTTGCCAACGCCGATCTTGATGAGGTTATCGATCCTGCTAAATTGAAAGCTGCCAAATTATATGAGGTTACGCAGCTGCGGTCAGTTTGGGTAGAAAATAAAGGTAACGGGATGTTTACTATACATGAGTTGCCATATCAGGCACAGTGGAGTACGCTCACTACTGTACAGCCCTTTGATTTTGATGGTGATGGCAGGCAGGATCTCGCTGTTTTTGGCAATTTTTATGACAACAACATACAGATGGGGCGTTACGACTCGTCTTATGGTTTGGTGCTGCAAAATGCTGGTAGCGGAAAGCTGAGGGCTGTAAGTATGCAGCAATCGGGCCTGATGGTTACTGGTCAGGTACGTCGCTCAGCGAGGATTCGGGTCGGTGAGGGCGGTGAAGCAATATTGCTGGTGCGCAACAATGACACGCCGGTCATGCTTCGTATTAACCAGCCTGAATCTGAAGACCCCAACTAAATTGAACAACCTACAACGATATTTTTGGGTATGATGGAAAAAGCGCAACAGCGTTCGATCGGGTTTTATTCAGCAGTAGTAGTGGCTGCGGCAGCGCTCATGTACCTTCCTTTTTTGGGCGGGTTACATCTGTTTGACTGGGATGAAATCAATTTTGCCGAGATTAGCAGAGAGATGTTGCTGACTGGAGAGTATGCCCGTGTGTACATTGATTTTCAGCCTTTTTGGGAAAAACCTCCCTTCTTTTTCTGGCTGCAGGCGATTGCCATGCAGCTGTTGGGAGTAGGAGAGTATGCTGCTCGTCTTCCCAACGCCCTTACAGGCGTTGTCACCTTGCTGCTGTTGCTGCATATCGGCCGTCGGCTGGGCGGACTCAGGCTGGGGATTATTTGGGCGGCTGTCTATGGATGCTCCGTACTTCCGTTCCTTTACTTCAAGTCCGGGATTATTGACCCCGTATTCAATTTGTTTATTTTTCTGGGGCTGTATTATTTTATCAGGGGTTACTGGCGTAGTACAGGCGGGGAGTACCTGCCCGAGCACAAATCAGACTGGCATTTATTTGCGCTTGCCGGCCTGTATATTGGCTTTGCGATGCTGACCAAAGGACAGGTGGCCTATCTGCTGGCAGTGCTCACCCTGGGTGTATACTGGGTTTACAAACGCGGGCAGTTGTATATTAGGATACCACATTTTATATGGTTTACTGCCTTTGCCGGGCTGGTTACCCTGGCTTGGTTTGGGTGGGAAACGAGTCGCAACGGTCCTTTTTTTGTATCTGAGTTCATTCGCTACCAGTGGCGGCTGTTCAGTACGCCGGATGCCGGACACAAAGGCTTTCCCGGCTTTCATCCGGTCGTCTTGCTGATTGGGTGTTTTCCTGCATCCATTTTTGCTATCCGGGCATTTTCGGGTCGTTTTAACGAGACGGATGAGCCTGCCTATCGCATAGATTTTCGGCGTTGGATGATTTTTCTGTTTTGGACCGTGGTCATTTTGTTCTCGATTGTGCAGTCTAAGATTGTGCATTATTCTTCCTTAGCCTACTTCCCCCTGACCTACCTCGCTGCCGAGTCAATCGATCGTGCATGGGGGAAAAAGCAGGCCGCAGGGCCGTGGTTGCGGGCAGGACTTTGGATGGTAGGGGGCATTTATATAATCATTACGCTCCTTCTCCCTTGGCTGGGTAAGAGTATTGCTTCCTGGCAACACCTGGTGAAGGATCCTTTTGCGAAGGGCAACCTTGAAGCGACGGTAGTCTGGACTGGTGCTGAAATGATAGCGGGCATCGTTCTGCTGGCAGTACTGGCAGTTGCCACCCGCCTGCTGGCTTCTGCCCGCTGGCGGGCGGGTATGTCTGTGCTGCTTGGCGGAATGCTGATTTTTCTGTGGTTGTGCCTCGGGCTTTTTATAGGAAAAATTGAAACTTACTCTCAGCGGGCGGCGATAGAATTTTTCGAGCGCGTTGCAGACGAAGATGCCTATGCTACTACGTTTGGCTATAAATCTTATGCACATTTGTTTTATGCGGCAAAGAAAGAAGGATTAAATCCTTCTGCTTATCAAAAAGACTGGCTTATTGAAGGAGCTATTGACAGACCTGTGTATATTGCAACCAAGATACATAAGGCCGAAGAACTAACTGGTCGTCCTGGCTTCGTACGCTTGTACGAGAAGAATGGGTTTGTCTTCTTTAGAAGAGATCCCTGAGCAGTCAGGACAGCTTGTTGCCGTGCGTACATGAGAAGATGGAGTACCCTGTAAGAGTGATTGGCTGTGACTGTATGAAGGTAAACCATACAGATTGTCAGCAGGAGGCGTAAACATTTGCCATTTTCGTGTTGTTGAAATCGCGATTATTGCACCAAGAAGGCTCAAAAAGGCTTTAAACATCTGCTGTTTTCGCATTGTTGAAACCAGGAAATCCACCTTAGTAAATGCTATTTTCTAAACACAATCACAGTGAGGAACCCGATGAGATTCTCCTGAAACGAATCAGAGATTCGCAGGACAACCGGGCTGCTGCTGCGCTCTTCCAGCGCTACGCTGCGCACGTGCTTGGTGTATGCCAGTATTATCTCCATCATCAACAGGATGCACTCGATGCAGTCATGGATGTTTTTGCATTGGCCATCGAAGAAATTCCTAAACGAGAAATCAGAAATTTTAAAAATTGGCTCTTCATCATCTCCAAAAACCATTGCCTTCAACATTTGAAAAAAAATGGTCGATACCGCCATTTATTCGTCGAAATTACTGAAAATATTGAGGGGGGAGCTGTGCAAAATGACTTGGTTTTTTCTCTTTATGAACGTGAGGAGGATAGAATTGAACTCCTTACAAGTCTTCTGACAGCACTTGACGGAAGACAGGAAACTTGCCTGACCTTATTTTATTTTGAAGACAAAACCTATCAGGAGATAGCGGCAATTACTGGATTTGACACCGGCTTGGTAAGAAGCTACATTCAGAATGGAAGACGGAATTTACGACGCCTTTTTATTAACGCATTAAAAGACTCTGCTAATGACGAATTTTGATCAGACATCACCGAGAAAAAAGATACTCAATTCCCTGCAATCTGCAGATTCTTCTGCCGGGGATGAGTTTGACCGACTTGCTATAAGTGGACTTCAACGCAGGCGTAATATACAAAAAGATTTAAGGGAGTTGGATGGTCGTGTCTCGGCGCGCTGGCACCGCAACTTGGGCATCCGCATCAGCCGTACGGCTTCACTGGTATTTGCAATGCTGGCGCTGCTGTTGGTAACCTGGTGGCTGATGCCAGTTGCTGCTCCTACTACAGCGGTAGCTTTACAGCAGCTGGAGGAAAGACTTGTGCAACCGCTGTCTACTACTCCGCTGGGTACGGTTCGCAATGCTACCCTGACAGAGGAGGGAAGTCAGTTATTGGCAGACGGCCTTAAGTCATATGAAGAGGGGGATTTTGCAGTTGCAGCCATGAAATTTGAACAGTATTGGCAGCAGCATCCTGAAGCGAAGGAGGTACGCCTGTATCTAGGTCATTCACTACTGCTGACACAGCCCTTGCAAGCAGAAGATGTATTGCGCTCATTGGCAGCAGACGAGGATGTAGAGTGGGCTATAGCCGATCAGGCATCTTATTTACTGGCTTGGGTGTATTTGCGCACCGACCGACAGGCCGCGGCGGTGAATTTGCTCGACTCGCTACATACGGCTTCAGGCAAGTTACCCTCAGAAGCTGCACAGTTGCTTGCGTTAATCAACAAGAAAAAGTTGTAAACGGGTGCTCGCTAAGCGGGTGATCCTCCACGGTAGAGCAGGCCGTTCAAGATGTAGTGTATCAACCTACACAAAGGGGCAATTAAAAAACGCTCTTTGACAGCAACAGCCGCCAAAGAGCGTTTTTTTTTATTTTTTGTGCATCTATCTCGTTGTTAAAACAATGAGATAGATGCACAAAAATCGAGTGTTTTATTGCCGCAAAAGGCGATCAAGTACTTGTGAAACAATTGCTTTGGACTATAAGTTATGAGTAACCTTTTACTCGAAAAAACCAGCCGGCACCTAAGAGCCCCGTTATGAGCGCAGCCAGAAAAAGTAGCCGGGTTGGCATTGAATCACTGCCGGGAATAATCACATCCTGTATAGCCAACATTTTCATAGGCTCATCGTCACCGATTAATTGCAGTCCTGCCCAGTAGTAGGGATGCGAAGCCAGCTCCTGGATACCTTCATCGTCACCATCCAGATAATCCAGTTTAGCCTGCCTTAGCGCAGCTGCTTTACCCATACCGGCGAACAGGTAGTCATAAAATCGCTGCAGGATGTAGCTGGCGGGCTTATCCGGCAGTTCCCACGAGCTTAGCAGTATGTTAGAGCAGCCCGCCATGTAGAACTCTCTTGCCAGACTGGCGAGACCTTCGCCGGCATGTAATTTACCATTTCCCGAATCACAGAATCCCAGCACAGCGAGCTCAGCACGCAGCGAAAGTTGCTGTATTTCCGAAGCAGAAATGATACCACTAGCCCGGTTATTATTGTCGCCCGGCTGAAAATAAAGCCATGTGTAATCTGGGGTTTGATCATTCAGAAATGCATGGGTATCGATGTGGATAATCCTTGCATCTCCTGACCAGCGACGAAAAGCTTCATCCGTAGCTTCAGGCCCGGACAAGAAAATACCTCGGCCACCAAAGGCCTTCGACAGTTTTTGTTGGGTGGTTACAGAGCCTGGCAATGCCGTTACGAAGGGGGCATCTGCTCGACCAGTCTTCAGGTTAGTGGTTGCCGGAGCCATGGAGAGAATCGTATGCGCATATTTTCTGCCAGCCTGCTCCTTCTGCTGTACGAGGGCTGTCTGATAGGAGAACATCAGTCTGACGGTATACGTGCGCAGCAGATAAGGCAGGGTGCTATTCCTGCCAGGCTTGACAGGCGCTGTCAGTAATATTTCGAACGGCAATAACCAGAAAGGCCCGTCGGGTATGATGGCCAGGCGGCTGCCATTATTGTCTTTCAGCACTGGCTTGAGCAAGAGGCCATAAAGCTCGTAGAGTTGCTCATAAGCTGTACGACTATGGTTATTGATACTGACCCGAAGTGCCTGTATCATTTCCGTACTGCTTGCGGGGAGATCCACCCTGAAAAAATTGGCCTTTCCTCCATCAATGGCTACGGCAAACAATTCCCTGTTACCATCGAAGTAAGAGACCAGCTGCTCATTGTCATCATCCATGAGCTGCATGACAGCGGCAAGATCCGTATTGGGCCGCTGATTCATCCAGTTGAAGAAAGAAGGATGCGTAATCGACAAACTGGCCATCGCCTGTGTCCACAAGCCTTCGAGATCAGCGAGCTTGCGTTGAAGTCTTGGGAAATCGGGATCAGCAGGAGGTATCTTTGCCATGTAAGACTGAACTTCACTAATCTGAAAGCTGAGTCGCTCGATTTCATAGCGCTTATCCTGGGGCAGCACTTTGATGGCATCGCGGAGATGCAGTTTTTCAAGCAACAGCAGCGAACGGCTGTTCTCCATCAGCAGCCAGGCTTTTTCAATCCAGCTTACAGAATGACTCTTTTCATACCGCTCATAATACAGGCCGAGTGTAGCCTGTGTCAACTCCCGGATCTGGCTTCCGAGTACCTGCCTGGAGACGGAATGATATATTTTACTTCTGCGCTGGTCAAAGAGATCTTCAGCCAGTTGATAGGTGTTTTCAGCAGCCTGGGCATAAGCCTCGTTGCCTGTTTGCTTCCACCAACTGGTGTATACATTAATCCGCAATGCGAGCAATTCGAGCGTCTTGTCAACAATTGATATGCCTGAAACTTTGGGTAGTTGAGCGCTGGCAGCAGGGCCAAAATCGGTACAGATATTGGAAAGAGCCTTCTGTATATGTGAGCTTGCCAGTGCATACTGACCCGTCAGATAGTACATTTCTGCGAGCAGTTGGTGCGTAGCAGCGTCCACTTCCGGGTAGTCAGCCGGACGGGTATTCAGCGCCCGTTGCGCTGTACGATTAGCCTGCGAATAATTGGCACTCATCAGCTGGTGGCGAACCTGATAGTTGAGAGCAACTTTGATAAGATACGGATTCTGGGATTCGGTTGCTACCTTCAGCAATCGACCCGCATAATCAGCAAATTGCGCAGTATTGTTCAATGTTTCATACAACTGACATCCCTGGGTATAGATTATCGCCTCCAGTTCCAAATGAGAACCATCCCGCTGTTGGCGGGAGAGATGTTGTTGTGAAAGCTTGATATAGCGCACAGTTTCATCATAGTTGCCGATAGAGAAGAAGTAATCTGCCAGATTGATATTACCGACGATGATGTCTAAAGGTTCGGTATTGTACTCGAGCGATTTGATTTGGGTGCGGATAGCCTCGGCAAAATCGCCATTTCTGGCCAGGGCAACAGATTTATTTCTCAGTATGTGGGACTCTAGCGCCGTATTGCGGCTGTTGACAGCAATCACAAGGGCAGAGTCAAGATAGATCAGACAAGAGTCCGTCATAAAACGCCTGTAGTAGCTGTTGCTGATGTTAAAATACCCATCAGCCCACTCCATGCTACCTGGTTTGTGTTGCTTTCGGGTTCGCTCAAACGCCAGTCGGTAGTACTTGGTCTGTTGCTCTTCCTGTTGCAGCATACCGTGAATGGCGCCCAGGTTGTTGAGCAGGAACAAAGTGTGCTCGAAGGTATCAATGTCCATCGATCGGTAGGCGATGGCTTCTGCCTGCTTAGTTACCGTGAGTGCTTCCTCATAGCGCTGCTCATAAAAAAGGCACTCACCCAGCCACATACGTGCATAAGCCTGGTGGTAGGCATCTCCTGGGGGGATGACAGGCAGACTACTTTGGAGCAGCGTTTGTGCCGTAGCATACTCCTTTTCGTCAATGAGCTTTTTGGCAAGGTAGATATTGCCCAGGTTGTCTGACAACTGGGCAGGCAACTGCAGCAGCGAGAGCATCATGATCACAGCTGAAGCCAGTCGCAACACCAACGACCGGCAGAAATGGGAAAGGGAAGCGCTTACAGACATAGCGTTTCTATATTTTTGGGAATTGATTCTCCCAAGATACGACAATTTTCTTCAGTGATAAGAATATTATCTTCTATGCGTATGCCGCCAAAATTTCGCCAGTCAGTCAGGGCATCATAGCAGATGAAAGATTTGTGTAATCCTTCTGATTGCCAGCGGTCTATGAGAACAGGTATGAAATACAGGCCGGGTTCAACGGTGAGTACAAAACCGGGTTCCAAGGCACGGGCCAGTCGAAGTGACCGCAGGCCGAACTGGCTACTGCGCTCCTGACCGGGGGCATAGCCCACCCAATGTTCACCCAAATCCTCCATGTCGTGGACGTCCAGCCCCATCATGTGCCCGAGTCCGTGGGGAAAAAACAAGGCATGGGCCCCGGCGGCAACCGCTTCGGCAGGATCCCCCTGCATCAGCCCCAGGTCCGTCAGCCCTTTACACAGGTGCAGCGCCGTAGCGAGGTGTACATCGCGGTACGTGATGCCGGGTCGGAGCATATCGATGGCTGCCAGCTGGCTTTCAAGCACCAGTGTATAAATATCCTGTTGCTGTTCGGTAAAAGCATGTCCTACGGGGAAAGTACGTGTGATATCACTGGCATACTGCATTGGGCTGGCAGCTCCGGTGTCCAGCAGCAGCATTTGACCTGACTGTAAGGTGTTGTGGTGGGAGTGGTTGTGCAGGATATGACCATCGACGCTGATGATGGCCGGATAAGCCAGCCGGCCGCCACCTGCAATGGCAATACCCTCGAGTTCGCCTGCAATGCGCTGTTCTGTCTGTCCGGGCACGCACAACATCATCGCACGTTCGTACATGCGGGCACTGACAGACAGTGCTGATTCAATTTGAGCTATTTCGAGTGCATCCTTGTACGAACGCAGGGCAATGACAGCCTGTATCATAGGTACAGATGCCCCCTTGGCGATTGCTGCGGGGGAGGCAGCAAGGTATTCGGCCAGCATAAGCTGTCTGTCTGCTCTGTAGGCGGGTAGATAATGCAGTTGCCGGGCAGCTGCCAGGTGCGCCGGCAGCTCACTAAAAGGCGCCCAGTGTTCGATACCCGCCAGATCGGCCCAGGCACGGCCGTCAGGCTGTACGCCCATCCACACTTGATAATCTAGGCTCAGGTCATCGGCAAACAGGGTGGTCTCACCACTGGCCGTATCGATGAGCAGTGCCATACCGGGCCTGTTGATACCACAGAAATAGAGAAAATTGCTGTCCTGCCGGAAAGGATAGGTATTGTCTTCATAGTTCATGGGGCTTTCGGCGTTGCCCATGATGAGGAGCAATCCCTGATTGGCGAGGGCACTGGCGAGTTGCCGGCGGCGAGCCTGGTAAGTGGGGGCTGGAAACATGCAGATGAATTGATGGTTGGGTGGTAAAAGTATGAAAACTTGCTCATTTTCCAAAATAAGCACGGATTTTATATCCGGCCAGGCCCACCCATTCTTTCAACAAATATTCCCATTGCTGCCAGGCGCCAAGTCCGGGCAGCCAATACTGTCGCCAACCGGGAGCTACCCGCCACTGTAGGTAGTCGACGGGGTATACATCTACCTCCAGCCCGGCTTGTTCGAAGCACCAGACAGCCCTCCGCATGTGCCATGCGGAGGTGATCAGCAGGCAGCGTGCACCCTGTGGGTACATTTGCTGCACGATGGCTTTCGTAAACTGGGCATTTTGGAGGGTGTTGATAGACTTATCTTCGAGGATGAGCACCGAATCGGGTATGCCAATAGCGCGCAGGTAGCTGCCGACAACCTGTGCTTCGGGTACGCGTTTGCGCCAGATGTCGGCACTGCCGGCGCTCAGCACCAACTTATCTGCCTGCCCGCTGGCCAGCAGCGGCAGTGCCGCCAGCAGGCGGTCAATGCTGCCTTGGCTTTCCGGAAGGGACGTATTGAGCAGGCCGGGTTCTGACATATAACCGCCCAGGACAATGGCCAGGTCATAATGCCCTTTTGGCTGTACAGGGGGATACTCCCACCAGCGGGCTGCCTCATTGACGAGCCAACCATTGCCCATGATCAGCACCAGCCCGAGGCTTGCCAGCAGCCAGTTTTTTCTCCGGCGACGGTCCCACAGTGCCAATAGCAACAGCAAAACCAGCCAGCTGAAGGGTCGGACGAAGAAGGCAACAATTTTTCCAAAGACATACATAAGCAGGGCTTTACATACATAATCACTCAAAGCACTCTTTGGTGCCGCTGCACCCCAAAGAGTACTTTGCGCCAGCCGCTGCGGCCTGCCTGCGGCTGGTTTTTTTTATAAAAAGCCAGGCGCCTTAGGCCCTTTTAACAACTCGGTGATCATGGCGTTGAGTAGCTCGGGGGCCAACAAAGAAGCGCTGACGAGAAAAAAGGTGATACCGTAGACGGCTCCCCAGAAATGTGCGTTGTGCCCGATGTGGTCATTGCCGTGTTTGTCCATGTAGGAGCTGTAGTAGAGGTAGCCGATACCGAGGATGATGGCGGGCAGGGGAGGGAATAGAAACCACTCCCAGGGCCCTAGCAGGATGTAAGAGAATACCAGGGCAGAGGTTGCACCTGAAGCGCCCAGTGCCTGATAGCCGTATTGATGCTGGTAGCGTATATAAGTGGGGATGTTGGCGACGACAATGGCGCTGAGGTAGAAGAGCACAAAAGCGATGCGACCCCAAAGCTCACCAAAAATGATGGAGGTGAATACTTGCTCGACGATTTCGCCAAACTGCCAGAGGACAAACATATTGATCAGGAGGTGTGTCAGGTCGGCATGGATGAAGCCGCTGGTCAGAAAGCGATGGTATTCGCCCCGCGATTTGATGGAAGCGGGGTGGAAAATGAGTTGCGCGCGGGCGTGAGGGTCGCTGAAAGCGCGGTAGGAGATAAGAGAGGTGACGATGACGAGTATGATCGTTAGTGACATGATGATGGTTTATTCGTTGTGGTATGGTTCATTGCGCAGAATGGTCATGGCGCGGTATACTTGTTCCAGTAAAAAAAGGCGCACCATCTGGTGCGAGAAAGTCATTTTCGACAGTGACAGCATGCTTTGGGCGCGCTCGTAGAGGGCGGGGGCAAAGCCGTAGGCGCCCCCGACCAGCAGAATGAGTCGGCGGTAGGGTTGCTGCAGCTGCTGGTCGAGCCAGCGGGCAAACTCGGCCGACCGATAGCTGTTGCCTCGTTCGTCCAGCAGGATGAGGGCGTCCTCCGGTTTGAGCCGTGAGAGTACCATTTCCGCCTCGCGAAGCTTGAGCTGTTCGGGCGGGAGCTTGCCGCCGCCTTTTACATCGGCCAGCACTTCGACTTCTACGGGCAGATAGTGCTTCAGGCGCTTTTCAAAGCGCAGGAGGCCTTCGTCGAGGTAGTTGTCTGCTGTTTTGCCGATGAACCAAAACATAACCTTCATGCGGGCGATTAATTTGTACAGGCTGTCGGCTATTGCCAACAATCCAATCTGCGCAAAGATAATACGTTTTGCAGTAAGTACAGCAGCAGGAGGGCAGCTAAGGTCTGTTGAGCCCTGACGGGTGCCCCGGCCCCCTTCAGGAACTTCCGATTAGTCCGGGTGCCAGTAGGGAGGTGCTGATGAGAATAAAGATGAGACCGTAGATGGCTCCCCAAAAGTGTGCGTTGTGTCCGATGTTGTCCTTGCCGTACTTGTCCATATAGAGGCTGTAGGCGAGGTAGCCAATAGCGAATAGAAGGTTGGGAAAGGGGGGGGAAATAACCTCGTGCCAGGGCTGCATCAGGATATAGGGGAAAATCATAGCCGCTACGGCACCAGAGGCACCCACTGCCCGATAGCTGTCTTGATCCTGGTAGCGGAAATAGGAGTGTATACTGGCGACGGCAATGGCGCTGAGGTAGAAAAATATAAAGGCGATTTTACCCCACGGATCACCAAAAATTTTGGAAACAAAAATCTCTTCTATGAATTCACCCCAATCCCAGAAGGTGTACATATTGATAAACAGATGTCCGCCGTTGGCATGAATGAAGCCGCTGGTCAGAAAGCGGTAATACTCGCCCCGCGATTTGATGGAAACGGGGTGGAAAAGGAATTTCTCTAGGATGTGCTGGTTGTATAAGAGGTAAATAGACACGACAGAGGTGACAATGACGATAATTGTTGATAGTGACATGGTGAAGGATTATTAGTTGTGAGGTGTGGGTAATTGTGCAGAATGGTTATGGTGCGGTATACTTGTAAGGTGTATCATCTGGTGGTAGAAAGTCATCTTCGACAGTGACAGCATGCTTTGGGCGCGGAAGGTAGTCCTTTAGGCACCTTTCAAAGTGCAGAATCCCCTCGTCGAGGTAGCTGATTGCTTTTTTTTCGATGAACCAAGACATAATCTTCGTGCGGGCTATTAGTTTGTACGGTCTTTCGGCTACTGCCAATAATTCAATCTGTACAAAGATAATATGTTTTGCAGTAAGTGCATCGGTAAGAGGACAGTTAAAGTCTGTTGAGATTCGCTGGCAGGTCACTCACATTTCTTCGTTTGCATTGAGCTGCCCGTACAAGCGGTAAATAGTTATCTTTGCGGTTTCCATAACGTACTGTTGCGATGAAAACACTGTCAATTGTCATTCCTGCCTATAACGAGGCCAGGACCATACACCTGATCCTGGATAAAGTAAGGCAGGTGGTGCTTGTAGAGGCTATTGATAAAGAGGTGATTATAGTAGATGATGCGTCATCGGACGGTACAGATCAGGCCGTAGACAGTTATCAGCAGCGCTATCCGGACTTTCCCATTCGCTTTGAACGGCACCGCGTCAATCAGGGCAAGGGTGCAGCGCTGCGCACCGGCATCAGTCTGGCTAGCGGAGATTATGTCATCATACAGGATGCCGATCTGGAATACGATCCTGCAGAGTATAATCTCTTGTTGCAGCCTATTTTGCAGGGTCATGCCGATGTTGTGTACGGCAGTCGTTTTATTGGGGGCAACCCGCACCGCATCCTGTTTTTCTGGCACTCCATCGGCAACAAATGGCTGACCTTTTTGTCCAACGCGCTGACCAATCTCAATCTGACAGACATGGAGACCTGCTACAAACTTTTTGCCAGGTCGATTATTCAGTCCATTGCATTGCGGGAAAACCGCTTCGGCTTTGAGCCAGAGGTGACAGCGAAGGTATCGCGCGTGCCGGGGGTAAGAATTTACGAGGTAGGAATCTCGTATTACGGGCGTACCTATGCGGAAGGCAAAAAAATCAACTGGAAGGACGGCTTTAGAGCCATCTATTGCATACTCAAATACAACATTTGGGCGCGTTGAGCCCGTAACCATTGAAAAACCAAGGCAATGACTTACCAAAATTTGCTGATTGAAGAGGAAGAGCAGCTACTGGTGGTGACCATCAACCGGGAGAAGGCGCTCAATGCGCTCAATATGCAGACGATAGGCGAGCTGGGTGACTTTTTTGGTCGCGACTTACCAACCCGACAGGGGGTCAGGGGTGTCGTACTTACGGGGGCCGGCGACCGCGCTTTCGTGGCAGGAGCGGATATTAAGGAGTTTTTGTCGCTGCAGGCTGGAGAAGGAAAGATGCTGGCACAGCGCGGTCAGGACGTCTTTTTTCTGATCGAGCGCTGCCGGGTGCCGGTAGTAGCGGCCATTAGTGGTTTTGCGCTGGGCGGGGGCTGCGAGCTGGCTATGGCCTGCCACCTGCGCATTGCAGGTGAAAAGGCGCGCTTTGGGCAGCCGGAGGTAAATCTGGGGCTCATACCGGGCTATGGAGGCACGCAGCGGTTGGTGCAATATATTGGCAAAACGCGGGCTATGGAGCTCATCCTGACGGCCGATATGATTGATGCACAGCAGGCGCTACAGTGGGGACTGGTCAATGCCGTGGTGCCGGCAGGTGAAGAGGTTGCGCAGGCCAAAGCCATGCTTCACAAGATTGCAGCCAAGGGGCCGGTGGCCGTTGCAAGTGCCATCGAGGCTGTCAACGCCTATTTTGCGCACGATCAGGATGGATTTGCCGCGGAGGTGGAGGCTTTTGGCCGTACAACCACCACAGCCGACTTTGCAGAAGGGGCTTCTGCATTTGTGGAAAAGCGCAAACCTGTTTTCCAGGGAAAATAATGTTTAAAGCAGCTTCTATAGGGTACTTTTGGCTGGTAATTGTCAGCCAAAAGTGCCTTATTTTTTTGGAGAAAAATGAAAGCTGTGTTTGTGATTTTCCCGCACATTGTCAATCGTCCATGGTACAATATCCACAAGTGGTGCCTGCCGCTCGGCACAGTCCTGCTTGGGACAAACCTGGCAGGAGAGAGGGGGCTCACAAGGGTCGACATGTACAAACATCTCTACCGGCTGTCCCTCGTATCGGTCTATGAGCGCCTCAAAAGCTTTGACTTCATCGTGAGACTGCCGGGTATTGAAGTACCAAGGGAGTGTGAGGTGGCAGTCGAGGTGCAGTTCTGCACCATATCGGATGAGCCGCAAATTGTGCACATCAATCCAATTGTGGGATCGTCCCCTGTTCATTTCGGCAACCAGACCGGCCATGAGCGGCTCATCGGCTTCATCCATGATGCCTGCCAGCGAACGGCGCACGAGTCGCAGGCCGATAACGATAATCAGTACTCCCAGGCCGATGGCAAAAACATTGTCGAGCATCATCAGACCTGTCAGTTGGATAGCCAGCAGGCCGACTAGCAGGCCAGCGGAGGAATAGGCATCGCTCATTAAGTGCTGACCACTCGCTGCCATGGTGAGTGAGTTTCGCTTTTTTCCGTGCTGGCGCAGCCACCAGCCCAGCAACAGGTTGACAGCTCCGCTGCCAGCCGTAATCAGTAGCCCCAGGTCCAGCCGCTCAAGTTGTTGGGGGTGAAAAAAATTGTAGGTCGACTTGATGATGATGCTCAGGCCGGCAAAACTGATAAGCGCCCCTTCAACACCAGCAGAGATAAACTCGACTTTGCCGTGCCCATAGGGATGATTGCTGTCGGCTGGGTGAGCTGCAAGCCACAAACTGTACCAGGCGATACCTCCCGCTACCACATTGACAATGCTCTCGAGTGCATCCGTAAGAATGGCGTTGGAGCCGGTGAGCAGCCAGCCTGTAAATTTGGCAACCATGAGCACGATGCCCAGAAGTAGCGCATACAACAGAACGCGTGAGTCTTCTTTGGTTCTCATGGGCCTCAGCACGGATGATTAAACAATACGGTTTTGTTTTGGTAGCGTGGCTTAGCCGCCACTGACCGGAGGAATGAGCGCTACCTCATCGTCGGGTTGCAGCAGCCGGTCATCCATGGCGTAATCGCTGTTGACAGCAATCGCCAGACTGGCCAGCGTGGACATGGCCGGCCAGCGTGCCAGCAACTGCCGGCGCAAGTCGCCCACTGTACAGGGGGATTCAAAAGACAGGGTTAGCGAGGAAGTGCCCATGATATCACGGCTGATACCGAAGGCCAAAACGGTGACAGTTAGCAACGCTTGCATTAGTAGAAAAAAGTTTCTAGCCATGCCCAATAAGACTGGCGATTTTTGATAACCCACAGCAGCCCCCCCAACAGCAAAAACAGGATCAACCTGAGGGCGTGCCAGCGGGTGCGGGCATTTTTTTCACGAGGCGTCAGGTACTTGCGATTGCGGCTTTGATATCCCATATTAATCCAGTTCAGCGAGTTCCATCCATCTCAATTCTTTACTCTCCAGTTCTTCCTGCAACTTGCCCAGCTGTTTGGACAGGTCGGTGATGCGGTCGGCCGTCAGGTCGGCCTGTTCAAATTGCAGGCTAATTTCCTGCTTTTGTCTTTCCAGCTCGGCAATCTGTTTTTCAATGCGTTTGAGCTCTTTTTTCTGCTCCGGATTCAGACCCGGCTGCAAACGGACGGCTTCCGTCTTGCGCTGCTGCTGCTCGCTGCGCTCCTGCCTGCGCTGTTCTCGTTCCTGCTGCTTCTGCAGCTCGCGATAATCGGAGTAGTCGCCCAAAAAGTCCCGTATATGCCCCTTGCCCTCAAAGATAAACAGGTGATCCACCAGCTTATCGAGGAAGTAGCGGTCGTGTGAAACGATGAGCACGCAGCCGGGAAACTCTAGCAGGAAGTCCTCTAATACATTGAGTGTGAGAATATCCAGATCGTTGGTGGGCTCATCGAGTACCAGGAAATTGGGATTGGTCATCAGGATGGTGAGCAGGTAGAGCCTGCGCCGCTCACCACCACTGAGCTGGCTGACGAACACCTGCTGTTGGGCACGGCTAAAGAGGAAGCGCTCCAACAGCTGCGCGGCCGTCAGCTTCTGGCCCTTTTCGAGCGGTATAAATTCGGCTATATCCCGAATGACATCGATAACGCGCTTGTCCTGCGCTAGTTGTATGCCTTCCTGTCCGTAGTATCCAAACACGGTGTTGCCGCCAACAACTACTTTCCCCGCGTCAGGCCTGATTTCCTGCAGCAGCATTTTTAGAAAAGTTGACTTTCCCACACCGTTGGGACCAACAATACCAACGCGTTCGCCCTGCGAGAATTTATAGGTAAACCCTTCCACGATGGGTACGCCATCGTAAGTTTTGCCGATGTGGTGAGCTTCCAGGATTTTCTTGCCAAGCCGCTGTCCCTTGATTTCTATTTGAAGATCTTTGTCGACCGTATGGTTTTCAACCTTCTCACGCAGCAAATCGGCGGCATCGATGCGCGACTTTGCTTTGGTGGTACGTGCCTGAGGGGAGCGGTTGACCCATTCAAGCTCGCGCTTCAGCAGCTTGCGGTCTTTCTCCCACTCACTCTGCCCGGTCTCCTGCCGGATAGCCTTTTTTTCGAGAAAAGCGGTGTAGTTGCCGCTGTAGCGGTATAATTTACCATGCTCGAGCTCGATGATATGGTCGCAGACCCTTTCCAGAAAATAGCGGTCGTGGGTGACCATGAGGAGGGTCAGGCCAGGCTGGGAGAGGTACTCTTCCAGCCATTCGATCATATCGAGGTCGAGGTGGTTGGTAGGCTCATCGAGGATGAGCAGGTCAGGTTCGTGTATGATAATTTGCGCCAGCGCAAGCCGCTTGCGCTGGCCGCCGGAAAGACTGCCGATTTTTTGGTCAAATCGGTTAATTTTGAGCTTGCTGAGAACTTCTTTGACACGAGCCTCAAAGTCCCAGGCCTTATGGTCATCCATCTCAACCAGTGCCGCCTGCAGGTCTGCTTCCATGTCAGGCAGGATGAGCGCCCGCTCATAGCGGCGCGTAGCCCTCACGACGGGGCTGTCACCGTCCAGTACGGCATCAATGACCGTCTGCTGGGGGTCAAAATCCGGGTCTTGCGACAGGTAGGCCAAGCGCGCATCCCTGTGTACGTAGACGCGCGAGCCCACGCCCTCGGGCAGATCTACACCTGCTGCTACGCGCAGCAGGGTTGTCTTGCCGGTGCCGTTCTTGGCGACCAGCGCAACCTTGTTGTTCTTATTGAGCGGCAGGCTGATACTTTCAAAAAGTATCTTTTCGCCATACGACTTAGAAACGTTTTCAAGCTCGAGGTATATCACGGTCTGTTGTAAGTATTGAAAGTGCAAATATATACAATTTGGCGGAAGAAAAGATTCCTGTAGCGCGGCTATGGGGGGGTGGACAGGAGGTGGGTTGTAAACTGCTGATTATCTGTGTTTGTGTTTACGTAGAGGTGGTGAATGAGCAGATCGATAGCTGTCTGTACGCAATTGTCGTGCAAATTAATCGACCGACAAAGATGACAATTTGTTGCTCCGGCCGTAAATTTAGCCATTCTTTCAGTAGGGGATGCCAACAAGGAGTGAAGTATATGAACATAGGCATATTGTCGCGCGGGCCAGCACTTTACAGTACTCAACGCTTACGGGAAGCAGGTGAATCAAGAGGGCATATAGTTCATATCATTGACCACGCCCGCTGCCATCTGCTGATTGGTCCGCAGGGGGGGGCTGTGTATTACGACGGTCAATCGATGGATGCACTTGAAGGCATCATCCCCCGGGTTGGCTCGAGCGTGACTAATGTGGGTGCCTCTGTCGTGAGTCATTTCGAGCTCATGGGTATACCCACTACTACCCGGGCTGAGGCCTTGTTGCGTGCCCGCAACAAAATGCGCAGCCTGCAACACGTAAGCGTTAAGGGCTTTCCGACTCCGCTCACGGTGATGGCAGGAGGTAAAGCGCAGGAGGCGGGCGACTTCGCAGAGATGGTAGGCGGTTTCCCGCTGGTGGTAAAGCCGCTGGAAGGTACGCACGGCATAGGGGTGATGCTGGTAACATCTCATGAAAAACTGATATCCGCTCTTGCAATGTTTGAACGTTTTGGGCAGCCCGTGCTGATACAGGAGTTTATCCGGGAAGCCGAAGGCTCGGACATACGGGCAATTGTCATCGACGGAGAAATTGTCGCTACTATGCAGCGGCGCGCCAGATCGGGTGAATTCAGATCGAATTTGCACAGGGGGGGGACAGCCGAAATGGTTGAACTTTCGTGGGAAGACCAGCAGTTTGTCAAGGAGGTTGCCCAATCCATGGAGCTGGATGTGGCCGGTATCGACCTGCTGCCCAGCAAGCGCGGACTGCTCGTGATGGAGGTAAATACATCGCCCGGACTGGAGGGTATCGAGCAGATTACCGGACTAGACGTGGCTAGTAAATTTTACGAACTTATCGAAAAAAAAATCAACGGCAAAAAAATCACACTTGCCTGAGCAGGGCTATGCGGCTCGGCTGTACAGGTACAAGAAGAGCCTTCCACAAGCATTTTAGAAAATTTCGTGGCTGGAGTATAACACTTAAATACAAGAACACTTTGGGGCAGTAGTCACTGCCCCAAAATGCTCCGAATGTTGCTGCTGAAAGCAACAATACCCAAACTTTTGTCTTTCAGCACCCGCTGAAAAAAACTACCGGCGAGGCCTGAAATCTATGTTTTCCCTGAGTGTTGTCGTGTAAGAGCGAAGCTCCAGCACATATTTGCCCTCCGGGAAGGAATTGAAGTCCAATTCAAAAATTGTATTGACAGGCAGGTGGTGTACTTCTTTTTCGAAGACAGCCTTACCGTTGCCATCGAGCAGTACAATGCTGCTGAGGTTTACGCGGAGCTTTTCGAAGTCAATATAGTATAGATTGTTTTCGCTGTCCGCGTATACCGACCAACTGTCAGCTTTGGCAGTAGCAGGGGAGCTTCCTGAAGGTACAAAAGCAGACTGGGCAGTTAGCGAACCCAGGCAGGCAGTGGTGAGCAGTACTGCCAAAATAATGTAACGCTGCATGCGTGATTTTTTTGATATGTTTATCCGAGACATGGCACAAATACTCAACAAATATCTGCAATAATTTGATAATGCCCAAATTTTTTGCTGTCTTGTTGTCTGCTGTTCTTCAGTAACGTACGTAAGCCTGGGCTAGATGTAGAATAATATTTTGCTCATTCGTAAAACACCATGATTTGTACTGTATGTTTGCCATTTATTGGCTTGATTTTCAAACAAAATTTTTTTGTTCTGGGCGCGTTTAGCGGGTGCAGTTTGCGGGCGGCAGGCAGGCTATTGCAAGGCTTGATGCCAATCGCATAATTTTTGAAGTGAATGGATTGTAAAAAATGGTTGTTTAATACACTGCAGGAATTCAGGGCATTAAACTTTTTAACGGCGAAATAATCAAAATAATATTCGGTTGATTCGGCGGAATGATCTATGTAGTGACCACCAGCCTTAGCCTTGATAGAGCCGGATGCTCAGGGATTTGTGGCTTTACTGTGCTTAACCAGAACGAGGCTCAACAAAAAGCGCTCAAAAAGGGTTAATACACATTTGTTACCGGATATCAACAATTGTCATACAACTGTCAGGCTTTGGGGGTATTTGATACCGATTGGTTTGAGCCTGTCAAAATTGTCGGGTATGAATCAGGGCAGGCAATCAGGTGACAAGCCGAGATGCTCGCGCATAAAAGAAACTTACTTATTTAATCAAGCCCAACATGAATCGAACGAACGGGTATTATCTAAACTTACACAGACACTTACTTATTGCTGCTTGCCTGCTCACAGGTTTTACAGCATGGGCTCAGCCGCCAGGCGTTGTCACGGGTAAATTTTTTGAAAAAGACGGTGCCACTCCGCTTATTGGTGTCAATGTGACGCTTCAGTACCAAGCCGATACCAATATTGTAAGGGGAGAGGTGACAGATGTTGAAGGTGCTTTCACCATTCGGGCTCTTCGTCCGGGCATATACAAGTTGAGGGCTACCTACATTGGCTATCAGCCTTTGGAGCAGTCTGTGACGGTTGGTCGCACACCGGTTGATCTGGGTGTGTTACAGCTACAGCCGTCCGCACAGGAACTGGAGACCGTAGTGGTAGCAGGCGTACAGACGCGATCTGAGCAAATCGGCGATACTACCGAATACAATGCCCGAGCCTATAAAGTAAACACGGACGCTTCTTCCGAGGACCTGGTAGCTAAAATGCCGGGGGTTACTGTGCAGGGGGGGACCGTGCAGGCGCAGGGAGAAAATGTGCGGCGGGTGACCATCGACGGTCAGGAATTCTTTGGCGATGATGCAGTGGCAGCGCTCAGAAACCTGCCTGCCGAAGTGGTTGATAAGATTCAGGTTTTTGACCGCCAAAGCGACCAGTCGCGCTTTACCGGTTTTAATGATGGTAATACAGAGAAGACTATCAATATTGTGACCCGACCCGGCATGAATGCCGGTCAGTTTGGTCGCGTCTACGCAGGCTATGGCACCGATGATCGCTATCTCGCCGGCGCCAACCTCAACTACTTCAAAGGTAAACGGCGCATATCGCTCATCAGCATGTTCAATAATGTCAATCAGCAGAACTTCAGTTCACAGGACATTTTGGGGGTATTGGGCAGTAGTGGAAATAGTGGTGGCAGTAGGATGGGTGGCCCCGGCGGCGGCGGCGGTGGCGGTGGTGGTCGCTGGCGGTCGCAGGGTCCCAGCGCTTCCGATTTCACCATCGGGCAGCAAAATGGCATCAGTTCAACCAATGCAATCGGACTCAACTTTACCGACGTCTTGGGTAAGTGGAAAATCAATGCCAGCTATTTTTACAATCAATCGGAAAACAATAACCTGAGCGAGCTCTCTCGTCGCTATTTTGTGACAGAGACGCTGGCACAATTGTATAGTGAGAATAACGAAACGAGCAATGAGAATGGCAATCATCGCCTAAGCATGCGGCTAGAGTACACAATCGACAGCATGAATTCGATTATCATCAGTCCCCGTGTAAACCTGCAAAGCAATCTGGCCAATAGCTTTCTCAATGGAAGTAACTTCGGCGCTGACGACAGCAATGAGTTCCTGCTGCTCAACCGAACCACCAACCGGCTCAATGCGGACAATACAGGACTCAGTCTCAACAACAACATCCTCTACCAGCACCGCTTCCAAAAGCGTGGCCGTACCATATCTGTCAATCTGACCACAGACCTCAATGAGCGGGAGGGGGTCAGCGGGCTGAATTCGGGTACGCTCTATTACCTGCCCATACGACCCCAGGTCAATATTGACCAGCAGGCTGATAATGAAACAGCTGGTCTGACACTCTCTTCATTCATCTCTTACACAGAGCCTATCGGCAAGAACAGCCAGCTGCAATTCAACTACTCTCCCTCTTGGACGGACAACAGAACTGATCGCTATACCAATCGCCTGGATGAGACAAATGGGACCTATTCGCTGCTCGATACCCTCCTGTCTAACCAACTCGACAATGAGGTGACGACCCAGCGCGCTGGTCTCCGTTATCGCTACAACCTGGGCAGCAAGGTCAATCTTGCCGTAGGCGCAGACGTGCAAAATACACGCCTTACGGGCGAACAAGTATTCCCGAGTCTGTTAGATATTGACCGCACGTTCAATAATCTGCTGCCTTTCGCTTTCTTTACTTACGCACCTGAGCGCTCTACCAGCCTGCGGATTTTCCTACGGAGCTTCACCAACGTACCTTCTGTGAGCCAGCTGCAAAACGTCGTAGACAACAGCAACCCGCTGTTACTGTCTACCGGCAATGCCGATCTGCGGCAGCAGCTCAATCACTTTGTCTCTTTGCGCTACAACAAGTCACTGCCAACCAGAGGGCATACCATCTTTGTATTGGCCAGTGCTACGAGGAACACCGATTTTATTGGCAACGAGGCACTGATTGCTACCAACGTGGATACTTTGTTGCAGGACGGCCTGCTGCTGCGCCGCGGTGCCCAGCTCAATCGGCCGGTAAACCTGGATGGCGCCTGGAATACCCAGCTGTTCCTCACTTACGGGCTGCCGCTTACATTCATCAAGAGCAACCTCAACCTGAATACGGGGGTCACTTATCGCCTCAGCCCCAGTCTGATCAACGGTGCTGTCAACGAAGCCAATACCTATAATGCCAGCACGGGCGTGGTGCTGAGCAGCAATATCAGTCAGCAAATCGATTTTAACATCGGCTACAACGCGACTTACAACATTGTCGACAACAGCCTGCAGCCTACACTCAACAGTGACTTCTTTTTTCACACGGCAAGCCTGCGCCTCAACTGGATGCCTACCAAGAGTCTGCGCATCAATACAGACTTGGTGCAGACTACCTATACTGGTTTGGGGGAGGGCTTCAACACAAATTTTGTGCTCTGGAATGCAGCTGTCGGCTATAAATTCCTGAAAAATAAGGGTGCTGAAGTTAGTTTGTCTGTGTTTGACATCCTGAAGCAAAATACGAGTGTGGGTCGAAATGTCACGGAGACCTTCATTGAAGACAGTATCAACCGGGTACTGACGCAGTATTTTATGCTTAATTTTACCTACAACTTACGCAGCTTTGGCACGCCTCCGGCAGCGCCCGGGCGCGGCGGTAGTGGTGGCGGAAAATAAAAAAAAGCGCCTCGGCAGCTGCCGAGGCGCTTTTTTTTGCGGCACTAGCCGCCAAAAAAACACCGACCGAGCGTTTGTGTGCTGTTTTTTTTGAAAAAAAAACAACACACAAACGCTTACATGAGACACCCTTCGGCGGCATCAGCCGCCAAAAGGTACAAAGCGAGCAGGATCTGCCTCACTCATCAGCTGATAAACACGCTGGAATACATCTTCTGCGCTGGGTTTGCTGAAATAATCCCCGTCGGATCCGTAGGGCGGCCTGTGAGCTGCTGCTGCGATGGTCACCGGCGGTGAGTCGAGAAACTGGTAAGCCTGCTGTACTTCGAGTACCTGTTGCATCATATAAGCGGAAGCTCCCCCCGGCACATCCTCATCGAGGAATACTATCCGGTTGGTCTTTTTTACAGACTCGGCAATGCGGGCGTGTAGATCGAAAGGCAGGAGTGTCTGTACATCAATGAGTTCAACGCTGATTCCGAAACGCGCGAGCATATCACAGGCAGCCTCTGCTATGCGGACGCAGGATCCATAAGTGACCAGACTTACATCGTTGCCCTGACGGATGATATCGGGTACACCCAATGGGACTGTATAATCGCCAATATTATCAGGCAGTCGCTCCTTAAGGCGATAGCCATTGAGACATTCAACAATGAGACCAGGTTCGTCCGACTGCAGCAGGGTATTGTACATACCGG
Source organism: uncultured Saprospiraceae bacterium (assembly GCA_964645715.1). Taxonomy (GTDB): domain Bacteria; phylum Bacteroidota; class Bacteroidia; order Chitinophagales; family Saprospiraceae; genus JAUMBM01. Next base: position 61,577 of record CAZYAO010000004.1, on the reverse strand, counting down.
CCGCCTGGGTCATGCTGCGCGGCACACAGACATACATGCCCCTGAGTGCGTGTACAATCATGCCCATAGGCGAACCTGCATGCCAGATCCCTTCGAGCCGGTGACCACGCGTACGAATGATAGCCGGTGCTTTTTGCTGACCATTGCTGCGCCACCGAAGTGTAGCCAGATCATCGCTGAGCGGCTCGAGACCGTAAATAAGATAGTCCAGGTATTGAATCTCCGCGATGGGTCGCAGGCCACGCATGGCCATACCGATGGCCTGCCCCATGATGGTCCACTCCCGGATGCCGGTATCGAATACCCGCTGCACGCCATACTTGGCCTGCATACCGGTGAAAGCCTGATTGACGCCACCGATGTGACCTACATCCTCACCGAAGGCGAATAAGTTGGGGTAGCGGCTCAGTGCCTTATCAAAGAAGGCATTGAGAATCTCGAAGCCATTCTTGTAGGGACTGTTTTCAGAATACACTGCCGGTACCTGCGGTACGCGCAGAGCGCTGCCGGCATTTTCTGCATATAAATGGCGCCCGTAGGCGCTTTTGTTTTGCTGGAGCAACTGCTCGGCAAACTGCCTGACGACCTGATGTGCAGGCTGGCGAAGCCGCCCGAGGTGGTTGGCGAGCCGCCGGGCGTTCTGCACCAGTTCACTCAGCAGGGGGTGGGTATGCGCGCTGGCCTCCTGCTTTAGTTCGTTGACAGCCGCATCGGCATCGCCAAGCTGCTGGTAAAGAGCGAGCAGCCTGCTGCGCGTCTCCTGCGCTTTATGGTTAAATTTGCGCCAGGCCCTGTCCCGGGCTTCGCGCGCTTCGCGGCGCGCATCTGCCCGCAACTGCTCAACCTCCGCTTCTGTAGCCAGTTGCTCACCAATAATCCAGCGAGCCATCTGTTCGATACAATCGTATTCCTTTTCCCAGGCGAGGCGTTCAGCGCTCTTGTAGCGCTCGTGGGAGCCGGAAGTTGAGTGTCCTTGTGGCTGAGTGAGTTCGTCTACATGAAAAAGTGCAGGCTCATGGGTTTCGCGCACCCGCCCGATGGCCTTGCGGAAAAGCGACACCAACGCGGGGTAGTTCCAACCTTTTTCCCGATAGATGGACCAGCCCGCTGCCTTTTCGTCGGCTGCAAATCCGCTGAGCACTTCCGATATGCTGCTTTTGGTTGTTTGGTATTGTATAGGTACGCTGATGCCGTAGCCGTCATCCCACACAAAGACCGCCAGAGGCACCTGCATGACGCCTGCTGCATTGACGGTTTCCCAGAAAACGCCCTCAGACGTACTGGCATCGCCTATGGTGCAGAAGGATACTTCATTGCCCTGCACGGAAAGCCCCTCAGGACCCATACCCGGCAGTTGCCGGTACTTTTGCGAAGCAAGTGCCAGCCCCAGTGCGCGAGCCATCTGCCCGCCTGTGCTGGAAATGTCGGCAGACACATTGTACTGCTCGGCCTGCCGGAGCCAATGACCGGCCTCGTCGATCAGGGGAGAAGCATAATGGCCATTCATCTGGCGGCCTCCGGAAAAGGGGTCATTGTCGGGATCTGCGTACAGCTGGGCAAAAAAATCATCGACAGTCGCCAGCCCCAGTGCGAAAAGAAATGTCTGGTCGCGGTAGTAGCCCGAGCGGAAGTCTCCTTTGGCAAAAGCTCTGGCCATAGCCAGTTGTGGAACTTCCTTGCCATCGCCAGTGATCCCAAACTTAGCCTTGCCGGTGAGGACTTCTCTGCGTGCCAGCAAGCTGGCTTCGCGACTTAGGCAGGCGATGTAGAAATCGCGCAGAATATCGGCCGCCGACAGGTCGGCCGCGGTTGTTTCCGCAGAAACCATCATACTGTGATGAGACATATTTGCGTCTTATTTGGTTCGTTGGCTCAGGTGGTCGGGTGTCAGGAGGGGAAGGCTGCCAGCAGTCACTTTCCGCCTGCAAAGATAGCGCAATTCGATGGCCCGATAAAGAGGATACAAAAAAATGTGCCGATTGTTTGTTGCCAGCGGCCGCAGGGTGGCCAGTCGATTGCGCTGTGCAGGCTGTCGCACAACGTGCTTTGGTGCTTTCGCTGCCAAAGTACGTTATGTGTAATTCTGTTGGCAGGGTACAAGAAAAAGTGAATGTACCACGTCAATAAAACATCCGGCCTCCTTTGTGCGTTATGCCTAAAGACATTCGCCATTAACGAATCATTAACCATTCAATATCGCGGATTTAATTATCTTTGCCGTATTCAATTAACTTACGCAAACGAATAAATACAATTGCAATGAAGCGTATTTTTTCTGTATTCGCCCTCGCTTTGGGTGTATGTGGCGCAGCGTTTGGACAAGCACAACCTGCCGCTCCCGTTGATAAAAGCAATGCGCCTGTTTTTCAGGACGTTGCACAGCCTGCTGCGCCCTCGCAGATCAAATTTGATGCCACGGAGGTCGACTATGGTACCATCCAGCAAGGATCGGAGCCACTGCGCAAGTTTTATTTCACCAATGTAAGTGATACGCCGCTGACAATCTCTAATGCAAGAGGCAGCTGTGGCTGTACGGTACCTGAGTGGCCTCGTGAGGCTGTCCAGCCAGGGGAGAAAGGTGAAATTGCTGTACGCTATGACACAAATCGCGTGGGTCCTTTCACTAAGACGGTTACCATTACGACCAGCGGTGGCGAAAATGTAATGCTGAAGATTAGTGGTAAGGTAGAGGCGAAGCCTGCTGAGCCAGAAGGTCTGCCTGCCAACAACAATGGCATGTTCAAGAACAACTAATTTGCAACGACTGTTGCAAGCAGGGGTTTGCTGAATGCACGCTCCTTTTAGGTTGGCAGTTGCAACTGTAAGCTGCTACCTGTAATGCCTTTGGGCAGTTTGAGCCGCCCAAAGGCATCTAAGCAAAAGCTCGTTTTTAATTTTTTCCGAAAAATTAAAAACGAGCTTTTGTTCATTGTATAAAATGCTGTTTCAATGGTTGTTTTGGATTTTTGCCCTCAAAACCGAAGTCAACTATTGAATCCCAAGATACGCTGGCCGCCAATACCGCCAAATCGTGTACGGAGACAGCCTTATTTTTTGGTACAGTCCGGGCTACAAGCCCCAACCCATCTACAATGTTTCACCGAACTATTGATTTGTATCGTTCGTCTTTTTCGGGTCTCTCCCGGGAAGTATGGTTGTTGTCGCTGGTCCTGCTGATTAATCGGGCTGGTTCTATGGTGATTCCTTTTCTGACGGTCTTCCTCACAGGGCAGCGCGGGTACAGCCTGCAGGATGCGGGCATTGTCATGAGCAGCTATGGCTTTGGGTCAATCGTGGGCTCTTATGTAGGCGGTTGGTTTACAGACCGGACGGGGTTTTACAGGGTGCAGCTCTGGACGCTCATTGGCAGTGGATTGTGTTTTTGGGTCGTGGGGCAGCTGGACACCATAGTGACTATGAGTATAGGAATTTTTGTGCTCAGCATGGTCACCGATGCTTTTCGGCCGGCCAACCAGGCGGCCATTGCGTATTTTAGTACCAAAGATACGCTTTCTCGTTCCTATGGATTGCTGCGGCTGGCCATCAACCTGGGCTTTGCCTTGGGACCGGTAGTCGGAGGCTGGCTGATTGCCGGATTAGGATACGCGGCTTTGTTTTGGGCCAATGGACTTACCTGCCTGTTTGCTGCTATCGCTTATAAGCTTAGTTTTCCCAAGCGCATTGAGTCAGTGCAGGCAGCCAAAGATGAAGGGAGGGAGATGGATGCATTGCCTGCCAGCGACCGGTCAGCCTATCGCGACTGGCTTTTTTTGTTCTTTGTGCTGCTGATCAGCCTGCAGGCCATTGCTTTTATGCAGTTTTTTAGTGTGCTGCCTGTATATTTTAAGCAGGACTGGCAGTATACGGAGTTACAAATTGGCTATCTTTTTACGCTCAACGGGCTGCTAATTGCAGCCGTAGAAATGCCGTTGGTACACGTGGCAGAGAGGCGGGCGAGAATTCTGCCAATCATCGCATTCGGGGGGCTGCTGGTGGGGCTTTCTTTTGTAGTTCTCGCCAGTTTTGGCGGCTCACTCTGGCCTGCCGTTTTTTTTATCATTATCATTACCTTCGGCGAAATGCTGAGCATGCCTTTCATGAATACTTGGGTGGCCGCGCGGGCACCCATAGCGCGGCGCGGCGAGTACATGGGCTTACAGTCTATCGCCTGGGCGCTTGCATTTATTATAGCACCTTCTTTTGGCCTGGCCTGGGCCGAGCGCTGGGGGTTTGAGGGCTTGTTGTGGGTCATGGGGGCAGTAGGCTTGTTGTCCGGGCTTGGTTTTTTGTTGGTGGAAAAAAAGTAAGATTAGAGGTAAAACTTTTTGGCGGCTGCAGCCGCCAAAAAGTTTTACCTGAGCATCATCGCTTACTGACCAGCTGAAAATAGTCATGCAGGGTGGTCATTCCGTTTTTCTGATCGGCTTCGACGGTAAACAGCTCATAGTGGTGACTGCCTCCCTCCGTGTATAAGGAAATGGTTTTTTGCGTGAGCAGACACTGCAGCAGCTGTTTGCCGGCTTCGTACTGAGAGGCCGGAGAGTCGAGGTCCAACCGCTGCACCGCAGGCTGTGACTGGTCTGTGGAGACACGCATGATCCATTGCGTGCTGTCGGTCAGATGAGCAGGCGGAATAAAGCTAAGGTAAGCTTCATCTGCCAGCCAATGATGTTCTATGGCCAGCCGCCAGTGATCAGCCTGCTGCTGGGGCCAGTCGACGTGTACATAGACTTCCGGCCGGCTGCTCTCGAATACCGGCTGCCGGTAATCAATCTGCCGGATATTTTTGAAAAAAAGCTTGTTGGGCTCGGCAACCCTGAATCGGGGGTCGTTGGTCGCTTCGCCTACTGCCGGCGTCTCAACCCGACAACCGGTCGCCAACAGCATTGCTAGTATGATGGCAATGGAAAAATAATTTTTCATATCTTGAGCAAAAGTTTATTTGGAAGTGTTTCAAATACATGTTTACTTTTTTGATTTTTGTGAAAATCAAAAAAATAAACGTCAGTTCGAAACATACCCGAGCAACGTCAGCTGCCCAAGTACGTTTCGATGTAGCCGAGTTTTTTTCTGCAGATAATTCTGCTGTGGGATGTAGCGTGATAAGCCATTTTGTCAACAGCGATGACTATTTAACTATATGAAGCAAATAAAGTTCTGGATAGGTGCCGCCCTGCTGATAGTCGTGATATGGGCAGGCGATACGCACGGCCTTGGCGGTAGCAGCCTGCCGGCAGTGGGCAGGTTTTTTTGCCCCCACACGGGTTTCTGGAAACGGGCAGAGTCTGTGAAGACCGATCGTGCACAGGAACAATTTTCCAGCTTGCCGGCCAAAGGGCGGGTGTATTTTGATGACCGTCAGGTGCCGCATATTTTTGCCGATGATGTCAAGGACGCGGTCTTCATACAAGGCTATGTAACAGCGTACCACAGGCTTTGGCAGATGGACATGGCGGTGCGTGCCGTGAGTGGCCGTCTTTCAGAGGTGGTGGGCGAGCGTGCGCTGGAGCGCGACAAGCTGCAGCGGCGCAAGGGCTTGGTGACAGCGGCAGCCAACAGCCTGGCTGCCTGGATGAATGAGCCGGAGGAGTACGCTATTCTACAGCAATATGCCGACGGTGTCAATGCTTATATTGAGAGCCTTCAGCCCTGTGAGTATCCGCTGGAGTTCTTGCTGCTGGGCTACGAACCAGAGCCCTGGTCGCCCTTCAAGTCGGCGCTCTTTTTTAAAAGTATGGCAGAGACCTTGTGTGGAAAAAATGATGACATAGCTGCTACCCACACACGCAACTTGCTGGGCGAAGAGCTGTTCGGTGTTTTATTCCCCGATCGAAATCCCTACGATTCGCCGGTAGTACCTGCCGGTACTGCCTGGGATTTTTCACCGGTACCCGTAGAAGAACCTGAGGCGGCAGCCGTGCAGCTGGGGGCACGTCTCCCCTACAAGCTCGAAGCACAGCGTCCGGAAGGAATTGGCAGCAATAACTGGGCGGTGGCAGGGCAGCGTACGGCCAGCGGCCATCCTATCCTGTGCAATGATCCGCACCTGGCACTTACGCTGCCTTCTATATGGTATGAAGTACAGATACATACGCCTTCAATCAATGCCTACGGTGTATCGTTGCCGGGTGTTCCCGGTATTATCATTGGCCACAACGAACACATAGCCTGGGGGGTGACCAATGTTTCTCACGATGTGCTTGACTGGCATCGGGTTAGCTGGACGGACAGTACTCGCAGTCACTACCTGCTCGATGGGCTGCCCAAAGCAACGGATTGGCATACCGACACCATTTATGTGCGCGGGCAAAGCAAGCCAATATTGGAGCGCACTCCTTGGACGGTCTGGGGACCTGTAGTGTACAGCGATGCAAATTCTACAGATAAAGACCTGGCTATGCGCTGGATTGCACACGATAAGCCCGGGCAAAAATCGCATCATGAAATTGGGGGCTTCCTGCGCCTTATGGCCGGCAAAAATTATGACGACTATCAGGAGGCGCTGAAAGGTTGGGACTCACCGGCTCAAAATTTCGTCTTTGCAAGCCGCGATGGTGATATTGCCATGACCGTGACGGGCAAATTTCCGTTGAAATCCCAAGGACAGGGGCGCTTCGTTGCAGAGGGTAAAGAGTCGGCTAATGGTTGGGCAGGGTTCATTCCTTTTGAACACATACCGCGCACGCGCAATCCCGAACGTGGTTTTGTGTCGAGTGCCAACCAGCAGTCTACAGGGCCCGATTATCCTTACTATTACAATGGTTACTTTGATGACTACAGAGGGCGCTATATCAACAATCGCCTCGGCAAAATGAATAAAGCTACCGTTGATGACCTGAAGGCGTTGCAACTCGACAATTATACACTTCGGGCAGCAGAAACGCTGCCGGTAATGCTATCCCTGCTGGGTAGTGATCCTTCTTTCCGCGATGAGATGGCCAGACAGATGTATGCGGATATTAAAAAGTGGGATTACACTTTTACGGCTGCTTCCCGCCCGGCGGTAGTGTTTACTACTTGGTACAATCACCTTTACCGACTCGCCTACGATGAGCTGTATACGCATCCCGATTCCAATAAACTCACCTATCCCGAAAACTGGGTGACGGTTGAGCTGCTGTCTAGGCAACCAGCTCACCCTGTATTTGATGATAAGACAACGACAGCCGTTGTGGAGACAGCCTCCGATCTGGTGGCTATAGCCTGGGAAAAAACGACGGAGGAATTGGCAGGGACTTATCATACGGAGTCCTGTACATGGGCTTTGCACCAGCAGGCAACTGTCGCGCACTTGGCGCGGCTGCCAGGCATGGGTTCATCCACACTCATCACGGGAGGTTTCAAAGATGCGCCCAACGCCCAGACCAGAACGAACGGACCTTCGTGGCGGTTTGTGGTAGAACTTTCTACGCCTGTCAAATCATGGGGGGTATATCCCGGTGGACAGTCGGGCAATCCGGGCAGCCCGTATTTTCAGACAGGGCTGCAACCTTGGGTAGAAGGAAAATATTTCGACTTGCTTTTCCTTGCCGACGAATCGGCTGCCCAAAAGAAGGCATTTGCCCGGGTATGGGATTTTCAATAGGGGCTTTTTAAAAGCGATAACTTGGCTTATTATGAAAGGAATAGTATTGGCAGTGGTCATCGCTGTCGTCGGTTGGGCGGTTCACAGCATTGCCCCCTGGTATGGGGTGGCTTTGTTGTCGTTGGTCATCGCCTGGGCAGTAGGGCTCAAGCCTGTGCCATCGCTGATCTGGGCAGCTGTGGGCGGGGGCATTCTGTGGGGTGGCAGCGCTGCATGGATGAATCACCTGAATGAAGGAATACTATCTGCCCGGGTAGGGGAACTCTTGGGAGGACTCAGTGGTGGCCTGCTGGTAGTGGTCACCGCACTGCTGGGAGCTGTGCTGGCCGGATTGGGTGGCTGGTTGGGTGGACTACTGCGGGAGGGCTGAATGGCAGTAGCTTCGACTGAGGGGCATGGTACTGGTATGGCGTAATTTTGGGCGGCCAGTGCCGCCCAAAATTGCATTTATGACTGAAACAATGAACGCCATTTCATTTTGAGAACGCCCAGAACAGCCTCTTTGACGATTCCTTTAGACATCTTAGACGATCCCTCAATGCGGTCACTAAAGGTAATCGGAACTTCAACAATGGAGAAACCAAGCCTGCGGGCCGTAAATTTCATTTCAATCTGGAAAGCATAGCCGATGAAACGGATAGCTTCCAAATCCATGGTCTCCAGTACACGCCTCCGGTAGCAAACAAAGCCCGCTGTAGGATCTTTCACGGGCATGCCGGTGATGACACGCACGTAAAGCGAAGCACCGTATGACAGCAAAATTCTGTCCATAGGCCAATTTTCGAGCTTACCACCGCGGACGTAGCGTGAACCAACTGCCAAATCAGCACCTTGCCTGGCACAAGCCTCATAGAGGCGCACCAAATCGGCAGGGGGGTGGCTGAAGTCCGCATCCATTTCGAAAAAATACTGGTAGTCACGCGCAAGGCCCCAGCGAAACCCGGCGATGTAAGCCGTGCCGAGCCCTAGCTTGCCTTTGCGCTCAATGAGAAACAACTTGTCAGGAAAAACTAGCTGTTGCTCCTTGATGAGCACAGCCGTGCCGTCCGGAGAGCCGTCGTCAACAATCAGAACGTGAAAGGGGTGCGGGAGGCTGAACACTGTTTCGATCATGCGAACAATATTCTCCCGCTCATTGAAGGTAGGTATGATAACCAGGCAGTCACTCACTGTTTAGCCCATAGACATTTAACGATGGCCAAAGATAGCTGTATTTTTTTTCTTTGGAGGGCATTTTTACAAATAATTCACAACAGCCTTTGTAGGCTGACCAGCGGTTGTGTTGGTTGTTTGCTTACTGCAGTGGGCAGCCTTCAGCCCTGCATAGCTTTCTGCCAGTGGGTAAGCTCCGTTTTTGAAAAAAGATTCCCACTTTTTGACACGAGCCAATACAGCCGTCAGTGGATAAAAAAACTCGTCAGAGTCCCGAAAATGTGTTGATAAGGAGGTGAAAGCCAAAAATATGTGCTCATAAGGCGATTTTTTAGGGCCATTGGGCTTACGAGAACTATAGTCTGGCACACCATTTGAGCAGGCAGAACAGAAAAAAACATATAATTGCAAAAAAAGTGTCTAAAAGTGGTAATAAGTGTCACAGAAAACTCATACATTTGAATTGAAATACAAATAACCGATGATCAAGCAACTGTTGGGCGAGTACGATGTACGGCTGGACCCCAAAGGGAGGTTCCGCTTGCCCAGCGGTATGTTGTCACAGTTGGGAGATTGGCAGAAGGGTAAATTCATCATAAACCGGGGCTTTGAGAAGTGTCTGGTGCTCTATCCTGAGCCTGTATGGGAGCAGATTTCGGCTGAAGTTGAGCAGCTCAATCTGTACAACAAGCAGAATAGAGACTTTGCACGTTACTTTTTCCGAGGTGCGCAGGAGGTGACGCTGGATACAGCCGACCGTATCCTGTTACCCAAGCGGCTGGCAGAGTACGCGGGCATTGATAAAGATATCATCCTCACGGGCTATGGCAAGCGCATAGAGATTTGGGCACTGGAGGAGTACGAGCGTATGCTGTCTGAAGAACCACCTGATTTCTCTGATTTGGCCAACGAGGTGCTTGGTAAGCTGGGTAAATCGAAGGAGGAAGACTGATGAGTTATCATGTACCTGTCATGGCTGAGGCCTGTATTGATTTTCTCAACATACGACCAGAAGGTACGTATGTTGACGTAACGCTCGGCGGTGGCGGACATAGTCGCTTGCTATTGGAAAAACTGGGTGCCAACGGGCGTCTGGTGGTTTTTGACCAGGATGAGGATGCTGCCAAAAATGTTCCGGCGGATGAAAGGGTGCTCTTTGCACCTGCCAATTTTCGCCACCTGAAGCGTTACCTGCGGCTGTTTGGTATACGTAGTATCGATGGGCTGCTGGCGGACTTGGGGGTTTCTTCTCACCAGTTTGATGAGGGGGAAAGAGGTTTTTCGTACCGATTTGATGCGCTACTGGATATGCGCATGGATCAGTCGCAGGAACTGACTGCCGCCGGGGTGCTTGCAGACAGAGATGCTGCGGCACTGCAACGGATGTTCAGTGAATACGGCGAACTCAGAAATGCCCGTACACTTGCATTGCGATTGGCTGAGCAGCAGAAGGCTCGTCCAATTGTGACTATTGGCGACTTGCTCTCTGCCATCGAGCCTGTCATCAAAGGGCCACGGCAACGCTATCTGGCACAGGTGTTTCAGGCACTGCGCATTGAAGTGAACGATGAAATGGGGGCATTGACTGATATGCTTGTTCAGGCTACAGAAGTACTTTCAGCGGGGGGGCGGTTAGTTGTGCTTTCTTATCACTCACTGGAGGACAGACTGGTCAAGAATGTCATGAAAACTGGCAATGCAGCGGGAATACTGCAGCAGGATTTTTTTGGCAATACGAACAGGCCTTACGAGCTGATTACCAAAAAGCCGCTGTTGCCTGATGCGCAGGAGATTAAGCTAAATCCACGTGCCCATAGTGCCAAGTTGCGCGTTGCTGAGCGACGCGTGCATTCGTAGAATGTGTCCTGGTGGATGAAGATGAGCATTTTGCTTTGGAGAGACAGTATACGAGAAAGTGAAAGACAAAAAATTGATCATCATCCCAACGTTTGAAGTGGGTACCGAAATGGTGCAACAGGGGATGGTATCTCGGCCGTTTGAGAAGATTATGCAAATGAACTAAGTAGCTCCCCTCGTTACCTCCTTGTTGAAAAAAATATTGGTTTATATCTTATGTTCAGCATGTTATGAGAACAAGCGCCTTATTGCATACGGTCAGCAAGTTTGAATTGAGTGTGTGGCTTGTCAAAAATCTGACGATGATTGGTTTTTTGGCAGTGCTTGCTATTCTCTATATTGCCAATGCACATCAGGCAGAGAGCAATGTTCGGAAGATTCAGGTGATGCAGCGCGAGGTACAGGATCTCCGCTGGTCATACATGTCACTGCAATCTGAAAATATGTTCAATAGCCTGCGTTCTGAGGTGGTCAATAAAGTGCAGGAAGATGGTCTGCAGCTGCAGCGCGGAACGCCGCTGAAGATTGTAGTGGCTCACAATGACAAAGAGTAAGATGGATATCAAGAATGAAGTTCTTTACCGGGTATATATATTGCTGTTTGCTGGTTTTGTGCCGGTAGCAGCACTACTGGTATACAGGACTTTCGAGATTGCTATCACGGAAGGGGAACGCTGGCGTTCGGAGGGTGAGCGTGTCTGGCTCAAGCAACGAGTGATTGAGCCGGAGCGAGGCAGTATTCTGGCGGCCGACGGTAGTTTGCTTTCTACTTCTGTACCTTATTTTGATTTGTATTTTGATCCTTATGCACCTTCAGAGGAGGATTACTTTACCAATCTGGATACACTGGCGCATTGCATGGCTACACAGGTGAGCAAGGCATATACGCCCGGCGCCTACGCAACTTACTTGCGTAGACTCCGTAATCCGCAATACAATAAGAAGCGGGAGATTCTTCTGAAGAAAAAGGTTCCCTTTGATGAGGTATATAAGATCCAACGTTTCCCGCTGTTTAATCTCGGACGTAACGGGGGTGGACTGATTGTTAAAAAATCGAGTGAGCGCAAGCGGCCTTTTGGTATGCTGGCTTCCCGTACAATTGGTTACCGTAGGGCGGATAAGGAAGCTTCTGTAGGGCTTGAGCGGCGCTTTGATGCCGTATTGCGGGGTACTCCCGGCTCTCAGTATATGGTCAAGGTGGATGCCCGCAGGGATTTGTGGCTGCCATCTACCGATCTTACAGGGGTGGAGCCTCGTTCGGGGGATGATGTAGTGACAACCCTGGACGTCAATCTGCAGGATATCGCGCACAGCGCCCTGCTGCGGGCTTTACAGGCGCATGAGGCCGCATGGGGAACGGCTATCCTGATGGATGTCAAAACAGGTGCAATCAAGGCTATCGCCAATCTGGGGCGCTCAAATTCAGGAGGGGGCTATTTCGAGAATTACAACTACGCGGTTGGTACTGCAACAGAATCCGGCTCGACTTTTAAGACGGCTTCCATGCTGGCGTTGCTCGAGGATGGTTTTGTGCGACTGACAGATTCCGTGAGTATATCTTATGGGCGGGCTACTTTTCACGGACAGACGATGCTGGATGTCTCGGATTACAGTCGCAGCCGCGACAGCATCAGCGTACGACAGGCATTCGAGCATTCTTCCAATGTAGGTGTATCACGATTGGTCAATCAATACTACGGTCGTAAGACAGAAGCCAACGGTATGCAGGGGGCTGCTCGTTATATATCTCATTTGCAGAATTTTATGTTGCATCTGCCAACGGGGATTGAGCTTGACGGGGAGGTAAATCCCTATATCAAGGAAGCGTACAGCGAGAAGCACAACTGGAGCGGAACGACGCTTCCCTGGATGTCAATTGGCTACGAGAGCCAACTGACGCCACTGCAATTGCTTACTTTTTACAATGCTATTGCCAATAACGGGCGGTTGATGAAGCCCTATCTGGTGTCCGGTATACGGCGCGAGGGTGAAGAAATTGTCACGTACAGACCTACCGTAGTTAAGGAGCAAATAGCTTCGCCACGTGCCATCCGGGACATACGTTTATTGCTGGAGGGGGTTGTTCAACGGGGTACGGCCCGCAATCTGGCTACTGACCGCTACCGATTTGCAGGTAAGACGGGTACTACACAAATTGAATATCAACGAACGGCCGATGGCACCCAGATCGGGGGCTATCAGGCTTCTTTTGCAGGATATTTTCCTGCCCATAATCCTGTGTATTCTTGTTTGGTTGTCATTAACAAACCTCGTAGCGGGGCCTACTACGGAAGTGATGTAGCAGGACCTGTCTTCCGGGAGATTGCAGATAAGGCTTACAGTATTTTATTGGACGCCCATGAGGCGGTCAATCAGGGACCACGCCCTGTGCTGTATGCTGCTAATCTTCCCAGAAATGAGGTGGGCTTTCGTACAGACTTCGAGGAGGTGCTGCGGCATCTGGGACTGGCAGCAACTGCAGCGTCCTCCTCGGAGATGGTACTTTTGACGGCCGACAGTGATAGTTTATTGTTGCGACCCCGTCGAATGCCTCATCAGATTGTACCCAGTGTGCAGGGTATGGGACTCCGGGATGCTACTTATATACTCGAAAACAGAGGACTGAAGGTCCGATCGGTAGGTGTGGGAAGAGTGGATAGGCAGTCACTTCCGCCCGGGTCGCGGATACGTGGCCAGACAATTGTTCTCTACCTCCGATAAAAGCCAGACAGAATACCTGATATAATTGCTAACCAGCTTGTACATATGATGACTGTCCTTCAATTGCTGATCTCAGCTTCGATTCCTGTGCCTGCAGACCTTCCGGAGGCTGTTGTCACGGGTATTGTCTTTGATTCCCGCAGCGTGCAGGCAGGCAACGTATTTGTGGCTGTTCGTGGTCGTCAGACCGACGGACACCAGTATGTGCAGGCTGCCCGCGATAAGGGGGCGCTGATAATTGTGGCACAGGATGTAGTTCCGGACAACTGGTCAGGTCCGCTTTGGATACGCGTGGCCGACAGCGCGCAGGCGCTGGGCGATCTTGCTGCTGCTTTTTACAATCACCCCAGTCGCAGCCTGCAGCTTATCGGTGTCACAGGCACCAATGGTAAAACAACGGTGGCAACGCTGCTATTTCAGGCATTTAGCCGGCTGGGCTATACTTGCGGGCTGATTTCTACGGTTGAAAACCGGATAGGATCGCTGGTAGAACCTTCTTTGTACACAACCCCGGATGCAGTCAGTCTGCAGAAACTGCTGGCGCGTATGGTGGAGGCAGGCTGCTCGCATGCCTTTATGGAGGTGAGTTCGCATGCCGTGGATCAGCGACGAATCGCAGGGTTGTATTTCAAAGGTGGGGTTTTTACCAATATGTCCCATGATCACCTCGACTATCACGGAACCTTTGCGGCCTACATCACGGCCAAAAAACAGTTTTTTGATCAGCTGCCGGGTACGGCATTCGCACTGGTCAATGCCGATGACAAGCGGGGGTCGGTCATGGTGCAGAATACATCTGCTGACATCCGCTACTACAGCCTGCAGCGCATGGCTGATTTTCATGCCAAAATTTTGGAGAATAATCCGCTCGGACTTCATCTGGAAGTAGGAGGAAGAGAGGTATATGCACGTATGATAGGTGAGTACAATGCTAGTAACCTGCTGGCAGTGTATGGGGTTGGTTGTTTACTGGGAGAGGATGCAGTCGAACTTTTGACTGTATTGTCGGAACTACAGGGAGCAGAGGGTCGAATGGAGGTGATAAGGGGTGGGGAAGGCAGCTGTACAGCAGTTGTTGATTATGCACATACACCTGACGCACTCGACAAGGTGCTGTCAACACTGCGCGACCTGCGTCAGGGCAGCAGTTGCATCATCACAGTTGTTGGCTGTGGTGGCGACCGGGATAAGCTCAAACGGCCTAAAATGGCTGCCATAGCCATGCAGCTCAGCGATGAGGTTATTCTGACGAGTGACAATCCTCGCTCGGAGGATCCGGAGAACATACTGGATGATATGGAGGCGGGCATTGCAGGCGGACAAGGCCACCATTTGCGTATCGTGGATCGCAAGGCGGCCATACGTACAGCCTGTAAATTGGCCAGACCCGGGGATATCGTCCTTATCGCAGGCAAAGGACACGAGAAGTATCAGGAGATCAGGGGGGTCAGGTATCCTTTTGATGATGTTGAGGTCGTCAAAGAGGCATTGGGTATTCCCTAAATCACATGCCAGGCTTGCCTGAATGATGATTGGAGGTACAATGAAAAATGGTTATCGAACAAATTGTTAATATTATATGCTGATTCAGCTCATAGAATGGTTACGAGATTGGTTGGGCGACCAGCCCGGCTTTCGTTTGTTTCAGTACATCTCGTTCAGAGCTGGGTTGGCGCTGATGATGTCTCTGGTCATATCCATCCTCTTTGGGGGACGTATCATCGCCTGGCTGCGAAGGCTGCAAATCGGTGAAACTGTCAGAGATCTTGGGCTGAGTGGACAGAAAGAAAAAGAAGGAACGCCAACCATGGGAGGAATAATCATTATTCTTTCAGTTGTAATTCCTTGCTTGCTCTTGGCGCGGCTCGATAACATCTACATTGTGATTATGCTGGTGTCAACAGCCTGGATGGCATTGATTGGCTTCATCGATGATTATATTAAGGTTTTTAGAAAAAATAAAGACGGCTTGAGTGGCCGGTTCAAGATTTTGGGGCAGATTGGGTTGGGCTTATTTATCAGTCTCATGATGATGGATAGCCACCAGGTGGTAGTAAGAATGGATGTCCGCGAGGCTGCTAAGTACGGCCTTGGGGATGATCAGCTTGTGGGAAACAGGATTGCGATAAAAAATGGTACCGACGGGACGGTCACGGAATGGAGGGGGGACTACAAAACCAGCCTCACCAATGTACCTTTCCTTAAGGGGGGGAGCTTTGATTACGCACAATTGCTGCCTTTTGAAAAAGAAAGGGCCGTAGGGCTGGCATGGCTGATTTTTGTGCCGCTTGTCATTTTCGTGGTGACAGCGGTGTCCAATGCTGCTAATCTTACGGATGGGCTGGACGGTCTGGCTACCGGGGTATCTGGCATTATTTCCATAACGCTGCTGGCAATAGCTTATCTTTCTGGTAATGCAATCGCAGCCAAGTATCTGGGTATTCTTCATTTGCCGGGTAGTGGAGAACTGGTCATTTTTGCGGCTTGTCTGGTAGGCGGAACATTGGGTTTTTTGTGGTGGAATGCTTTCCCGGCGCAGATATTTATGGGGGATACCGGTAGTCTGACTCTTGGGGGTATCATTGCCGCCCTGGCCATACTGCTGCGAAAAGAGCTGCTGATTCCCATTCTGTGCGGCATTTTTCTGATTGAAAATCTGTCAGTGGTATTGCAAGTATCTTATTTTAAGTACACCAAACGAAAATACGGGGAGGGCAGGCGCATTTTTAAAATGGCGCCATTGCACCACCACTACCAAAAGCTTGGAATGCCCGAGGTCAAGATTGTGACTCGGTTTTGGATTGTTGGCATATTGCTGGCAGTAGCTACTATACTAACGCTAAAGATTCGATAATGGGAGCTGCGGAATACATAGACGGGCAAACATTGGTTGTCCTCGGTGCAGGAGAAAGTGGCGTCGGGGCAGCCTTGCTGGCAAAGGCACAGGGCATTCGCGTCTTTGTCTCCGACAGTGGTCCGGTCGCTGACGTCTACCGGCAGCAGCTGGAGCGGGCAGGTATCCCTTATGAAGGTGGCGGTCATTCCACTGAGGCACTGCTGCTGGCGGCAGAAGTGATAAAAAGTCCTGGTATACCAGACAAAGCACCTCTTATTCAGGCTTTTGTCGCTAAAGGCAGGCCGGTTATCAGCGAAATTGAGTTTGCCGGTCGCTATACACAGGCACGCATCATTGGTATCTCCGGGAGCAACGGCAAGACGACTACGGCAAGTCTGACGTATCATTTGTTGCGTACAGCAGGTAAGAAAGTGGTGCTGGCGGGTAATGTGGGTGACAGCTTTGCTGCCAGTGTTGCGGCCGGAGACCATCCCGAAGTCTACGTACTGGAGCTGAGCAGTTTTCAGCTCGATGGCCTCCGTAATTTTCATATTGATATTGCGGCTCTGCTCAACATCACGCCGGATCACCTTGATCGCTACGACTATCAAATGGATAATTATATCGCCTCCAAGTTTCGGATAGCGATGAATCAGCGAGCTGAAGATTTGTTCATCTACTTCGCTGAAGACGCCAATTTGCGGGGAGGCGTCGACAAATTTTCCGTCAAAGCAAGGCAGCAGCCCGTATCACTGGCAGATATAACAGGTGGCTACATTCGGGCGGGCGCATTCACCTATGATTTGTCAACAACAGCGCTGCAAGGTAAACACAATGCCATCAACGCACTGTTTGCTGTACACATGGCGCTGGCGGCAGGGGCGGAGCCGGAACTATTGCAAGCGGGGCTCGACAGCTTTGTACCTGTACCGCATCGTCTGGAAAAGGTAGCTGAGATTGGGGGCGTCACCTACATCAATGACAGCAAGGCCACCAATGTCGATGCCGTATACTATGCGCTGGAAGCCATGGATAAACCTGTAATCTGGATTGCCGGCGGACAGGACAAGGGCAATGATTATGCGGCGCTGGAGGCACTGGTGCGTGGGCGGGTGCGTGCTTTGGTGTGCTTGGGAGTGGATAACAGCAAGCTGATAGCGGCCTTTGGCCCGCTGGTAGAGACCTGCGTGGAAACGCAGTCGGCAGCAGCAGCCGTAGCGGCTGCCCGGCAACTTGCCCGCAGCGGTGAGGTGGTGTTGTTGTCTCCGGCCTGCGCAAGTTTTGACTTATTTACCAATTATGTTGACAGGGGTGAACAGTTTAAAAAAGCAGTGCTGGAAATGAATAATGAATTGTACACCCGATGACTACAGCAACGATTATGATAAAGATGCTCAACAGATAAGCTTATGTTGGTAGCAAACAAAATATTAGCTTCCGTAAAGGGCGACCGGGCAATCTGGGCGATCTTCGTGATCCTCTCCCTTTTCTCCATCCTGGCAGTATACAGTGCTACGGGGACGCTTGCGCATCTCAACAAGGAAGGCAATACGGAAGCTTACCTGATTAAGCATTTTGGTATTTTGGTTGTAGGCATGCTCATTACCTGGCTTTTTCACCGCATCCATTACAAGCGCTTTGCCAACTGGGCGCCTATGATGCTAGCTTTGTCGGTGCCTTTGCTGTTGTTTACGGTGCTTATGGGAGCGGACATCAATGATGCGAGGCGCTGGATCATGATTCCTGGCACAGGGCTTACCTTTCAGTCTTCGGACTTCGCCAAGCTGGCACTCATTGTGTACGTTGCCCGTAGCATTAGTGCCAGGCAGGAGTATATCAAGGACTTCAAAAACGCATTTTTACCCATCATACTGCCGGTGGTGCTGATTTGTATGCTTATTGCGCCGGCCAATTTTTCAACAGCCTTCCTGCTGTTTTTTGTGTGCATACTCATGATGATTGTAGGGCGGGTGGATATCCGTTTTATCGGCCTGTTGATGCTGTTGGGGCTTGTTGCATTTGGTTTATTGCTGTTGCTCGGACAAGTATTTCCGGGTTTTGTGCGGGTGGAGACTTGGGTGACAAGGATCAGTGATTTTATGGAAAAGCCCGATGAAGTATATCAGGTGGTGCAGTCAAAAATTGCTATCGCCAATGGTGGCTGGCTGGGAGAAGGCCCTGGCAACAGCATACAGCGGAACTATCTGCCTTCTCCTTATTCAGATTATATCTACGCCATCATTTGTGAGGAGTATGGTGTCATAGGAGGGGCTGTACTTATTGGCATCTATCTGTTCCTGTTTTTCAGGATTATCCGGCTGGTGACAAAGAGTTCTAAGGCTTTTGGCGCTATGGTGGCTTTGGGTCTCAGCCTTTTGCTGGTGATTCAGGCCTATCTGAATATAGGGGTGGCAGTCAATTTGTTGCCAGTGACCGGGCAGACACTGCCGATGGTGAGTATGGGGGGAACGAGTATTTTATTCACTTGTGTAGCATTCGGCATTATGCTGAGTGTGAGCAAATACATGGAAGCAGTATCTGAAGATGAGTAGACTGCGCATTATCATTAGTGGGGGCGGCACAGGAGGGCATATATTCCCGGCCATTGCCATTGCCGATGCGATCCGTAGCCAGGAGCCCGCAGCGGAAATCCTTTTTGTGGGTGCGCAGGGCAGGATGGAAATGGATCGTGTGCCACAGGCGGGCTACCCGATTGAGGGGCTCACCATCAGCGGTCTACAGCGAAAGTTTAGCTGGCAGAATTTGCTGCTTCCTTTCAGGCTCGCGGGCAGCCTGCTGCAGGCAGGCCGCATTCTGACCAACTTTCAGCCGCAGCTGGTAATCGGCACTGGGGGCTACGCCAGTGGTCCCATCCTTGCAGCAGCCGTGGCAAAAGGTATACCTATTGCCATTCAGGAGCAGAATGCGTTTGCGGGCCTCACCAATCGACTGGTGGCCGGTCGCGCCAGCCGCGTGTATGTGGCTTGGGGTGGTATGGAAAAATATTTTCCGGCTGCGAAGATCAGGGTGACCGGTAATCCGGTGCGACGGGATATCGTGCTGGTGGCAGAAGAGCTAGGCGATCCGCTTCGGGCTGACGCCCTGCGTCAAAGGGCAGCGGCAGCGCTGGGGCTTTTTCCCGATAAAAAAACCATATTGGTGGCCGGCGGCAGCCTGGGTGCCCGGGCAATTAATGAGGCGGTTATGGGGCTGGGTGCCGAGTGGGGTGCGCGAGAAGACGTGCAGTGGCTATGGCAGTGCGGTAAATTGCATTACAATACTTGCTCGACAGCCAGTTGTGCTCATTGGCCCAATATGCGGCTAATGCCGTTTATCGATCGCATGGATATGGCCTATGCACTCGCCGATTTGGTGGTGTGCAGGGCGGGTGCGCTCACACTGGCAGAACTCGCGCTGCTGGGCAAAGCGGCTATACTGGTACCATCGCCCAATGTGGCCGAAGATCACCAGACGCGCAATGCTCAGGCAATGACTACCCGTGCGGCTGCGCGCATGCTGCACGACGACGAAGTAGGCTCGCGGCTCGGGGAGCAGCTGAGCGAACTGCTGTCGGATGAGGCAGCCAGGGAGGCTTTGGCCGCCGCTGCGCGTGCGTTTGGCTTTCCGGCCGCCGCCCAGGAGATTGCGGCAGACATGATTACATTTATTCAAAGCAGAAACCATCGGTCGCAGGACGGGCAGGCAGATGCTGTTAATACAACGGACAAGAGATGGAACTAAAGGACGTCAAGCGTATCTACTTCATCGGCATCGGCGGTATTGGCATGAGTGCCCTCGCGCGTTACTTCCATAGCAGGGGGGTAGCTGTAGCGGGCTATGACCGTACCGAAACACCCCTCTGCAGGGAACTGGCGGCGGAAGGTATGCAGATTCGCTATGTGGAAGAGGTGGCTAGCTTGCCTGAAGTCGACTTGGTGGTGTATACCCCCGCAATTCCGGCAACCCACCAGGAATTGCTTCATTTTCAGCAGCAGGGGACGCCTCTCTACAAACGAAGTGAGGTGCTGGGACTTATCAGCCGGGGAATGCGCACTATTGCCATCGGCGGCACGCACGGAAAAACAACGACTACCACCCTTACAACCTACTTGCTCCGTGCGTGTGGTATTGATGTGAGTGCTTTCCTCGGTGGGATAAGCCGCAATTTTGCCACCAACTATGTCAATGGACAGAGTGACTGGGTGGTGATTGAGGCTGATGAGTACGATCGTTCTTTTCTCAGGCTCGATCCGGACATAGCCGTTATCATGGCAATGGATGCTGATCATCTTGAAATTTATGGGGATCATGCACAGATGGTCGAAACAGGCTTCAGAGCTTTTGCACGCAAGGTGAAAAAAGGCGGTAGCCTGCTGCTGCGGCATGATCTGCTGCATTTCTTCGAGGGCATGCAGGATGTGCCAGCTATACAAACGTTCGGTATTGAGCAGGGTACGCATCGAAGCGACGCGCTTCGGGTTGATCAGGAGGGTTTCTTCGTATTTGACTACCACAGCCCACTCGCCCGCATCCCGGAGCTTAGGCACCCCCATCCTGGTCGCCACAACGTAGAAAATGCAACGGTGGCCATCACGATTGCCTTGTTGCTGGGCGCCAGCCCCGAGTCCGTTCGGGCTGCATTGCCGGGCTTCAGGGGAATCGCCCGTCGGTTCGAGTTGATCGCACAGACGCCGGCAACAGTCTATGTTGACGACTATGCCCATCATCCAGTGGAACTGGCGGCGGCCATCGATGCTGCCAAGCAACGATATCAGGGTCGCAGGCTTACGGTGGTTTTTCAGCCGCACTTGTTTACCCGCACCCGTGATCTGGCATCCGAATTTGCACAGGCATTGGATCAGGCAGATGAAGTGTTGCTGATGGAAATTTATCCCGCCCGCGAGTTGCCTATACCTGGCGTGAGCGCGGATACCATCCGCCAGTATATGCGCAATAGCAACTGCCGCATCGTCGGCCGCGAAGAGGTGCTGGATGCCATCGCCCTCAGTCGACCGGAAGTACTACTGACCTTGGGGGCTGGCGATATAGATACCCTGGTGGATCCGATCAAAGCACTTATTGAACAACCAAATAAACGTTAACCATGGCTGCCATTCAACAACCGGTCAAAAAACTGCTGTATGCATCTACCTTTTTTGGGGTGATGCTGCTAGTGATGAATTTTGTGCGGCAGCAGCAGCGTAGTTTGGTCAAGGATGTGGTAGTAAGTATACAGCCACTTGCAGATGGTCATAATCTGTTGGAAGAAGAGGATGTCCTTCACTTGATAACCAAAAGATTTGAATTACCTTTGACAGACATGACATTGCGCGATATCGATGCAGAACGTGTCGAATCAGTGCTGGAAGAGGATCCTTTTATACGTAATGCAGATGTGTGGGTTGATGCCAGCGGTCAGGTACATGTCGCATTACAACAACGGGAGCCCATCCTCCGTATCAAGGATGCCAATGGACTCGATTATTATCTCGATAGTGCCGGTGTACGGATGCCATTGAGCAGAAGGCATACCGCCCGGGTGATGGTGGCTACGGGCAGTTTGCCCCCGCATACCGATGATTATCTCGAAAAACCAAAATCGCTGCTGAAGGATGTCTTTCAGCTGGCGGAAATGATCAATAGCGATGTCTTTTTGAAGGCATTGGTTGAGCAGCTATATGTCGACAAAAAGGGTGAGTTTGTGCTGGTGCCTAAGCTGGGGAGTAGTGTCATTCAGTTTGGAAAAATCAAGGATGCTGCCGATAAGCTGAAGCGAATAAAAATTTTTTACAGCGACGGTTTACCTTATACTGGCTGGAACCAGTATAAGGCGCTCGATGTTCGATTCAAAAATCAGGTTGTAGCCCGGCGCTTCGACTAGAAAATACGGATACAGGATTGTCAGGATACGATACTTATTGATCCTAAACCAAAATGAGTTATGGAAGCAAATCAGGAAAAAACCAGGGGAAAAGCAGTTGTTGCCATTGATATTGGTACAACCAAGGTCTGTGCTATCGTTGCCAATAAAAATGAGTTTGGCAAGCTCGAAGTGCTGGGCATGGGGGTGGCTCCCTGTGACGGTGTGTTGCGCGGCGTAATTTCAAATATAGAGAAGACGGTTAATGCCATCAGCGAAGCGGTACAGATAGCACAGCGCCAGTCCGGGCTCATTTTCAATGATGTGCAGGTAGGCATTGCCGGTCAACATATTCGTTGTTTTCCCTACAAAGGCGTGATTACGCGCGATAACGATCATACGGAAATTAGCCGCAAGGATACAGACCGGCTCATAACCGATATGCACAAGCTGGTTCTTCCGCCGGGGGACAAAATTCTGCACGTATTTCCACAGGATTATACGGTTGATAATGAGTCTGGTATTGTAGATCCCATTGGTATGTCGGGGGTACGGCTTGAAGCCAATTTCCTGATTGTAACGGGTCAGACCAACGCTTCCAACAATATCAGTCGTTGTATCCAGCGTTCCAATCTGCGGCTGTCCAATGTGGTGTTGGAGCCGGTAGCCAGTGCGGCGGCTGTACTCAATGAGGAAGAAATGGAGGCCGGCGTGGCGTTGGTTGATATCGGTGGTGGTACTACGGATATTACGATCTTCAAAGATGGAATCATTCGGCATACAGCGGTGATTCCGATGGGGGGCAGTATCATTACCAAAGACATAAAGGAAGGTTGTAATGTGCTGGAAACCAACGCAGAAAAACTAAAAGTCCGCTATGGATCGGCCTTGGCCAGCGCTGTCTATGACAACCGGATCATTGCCATTTCAGGTTTGCGGGGCCGCGATACCAAGGAGATTGCTGAGAAAAATCTTGCGCGCATCATTCAGGCGCGCATGGAGGATATTTTTGATCTGGTGAGCTGGGAAATTCGCAAGTCGGGGTTTGAACGACGCCTGATTGGCGGGATTGTGCTCACTGGCGGTGGTGCACAGCTGCGCGATATCGACAAGCTGGCTGAATTGCACACGGGTTACAGCTGTCGTATTGGTCAGCCCGTTGAGCAGCTGGGGCATGGTTATCACGAGAAACTGGCGAATCCTATGTTTTCAACTGCTATAGGCTTGATCATAAAGGGATTTGAGGAAATTGAGAAGGGGGGTCTGATAGAACAGCCGACAGCACCCAAGGCAGCGGAGATGCAGCCTTCGGAAGTAGCGCCTGCAGCTGTTGAAGAAGAAGAACACGAGACCTCAGGCAAGTGGTACGAACAGTTATTCCGCAAGACCCGCGAATGGTTTGAGGCGGATCCGGATGCAGAATTCAAGTAAAGAAACCTAAACATAAACAGGCACACAGTCAGATGATTTCGTCAGAGCCGTCTGGAGGGTGCAGCAAAACAGTGACCATGATGTTCGATCTTCCCAAGAAAAGCAAGAGCCCCATCATCAAAGTGATTGGTGTGGGCGGAGGAGGCAGCAACGCCGTCAACCACATGTTTCGGCAGGGTATTGTCGGCGTCGATTTTGCCATCTGCAATACCGACGAGCAGGCGATGGGTATCAGTCCGGTACCCACTCATATACCGCTGGGTCCCCATCTGACAGAAGGCAGGGGGGCCGGCTCTAAACCCAATGTGGGCAAACTGGCCTGTGAAGAGTCTATCGACGAAATTCGCCGCTACCTGGCCGACAGCTGCAAGATGCTCTTCATCACGGCGGGCATGGGTGGTGGTACAGGTACCGGGGCTGCTCCCATAATTGCCCGTACGGCCAAGGAAATGAACATTCTGACTGTAGGCATCGTGACCCTCCCTTTCACTTTTGAGGGACGCCGCCGTTCGGATCAGGGACATGAGGGGCTCGAGGAGCTAAAGAAATACGTTGACACGCTCATTGTTATTTCTAATGACAAGCTCCGCCAGATTCATGGCAATCTTAGTATCTCTGAGGCCTTTGCACAGGCAGATAACATTCTGACAACTGCTGCCAAGGGTATTGCCGAGATCATCACCGTCCCGGGTTACGTAAATGTTGACTTTGAGGATGTTAATACGGTTATGCGCAACAGTGGGGTGGCCATCATGGGAACGGCTATGGCTGAAGGCCATGACCGTGCCCGCCAGGCAGTTGACATGGCGCTGCATTCGCCACTGCTTGAGGATAACCATATTGCGGGCGCCAGGCATATACTGCTGAATATCACCTCTGGTAACAAGGAGGTGACTATGGATGAAATCTTTGAGATCACGGAATTTGTACAGGAAGAGGCAGGTCATGGCACCGACCTGATCTGGGGCAATTGTTATGATGAGTCATTGGGTGAAAAGATCAGTGTGACTATCATTGCTACTGGTTTTGACAGCCGGCAGCGTCCGGAAGAGAAAGAGACTACTCATCGGGTTGTCGTTCACCTGGACGATGCCGATGAGCCGGCCGCACCTGCAGAACGTACACCTGCCGCTGATGAGCCGCCTGCCCGCTCGGGCTTGTCCGCTATTGGTTTTGAGGAACATACCTCCAGCGCCAACACCTACGAATTCGATGATGTGCGCCCCTACGATCGTCTCGTGCGCAGGCCACCTGTATCAGATGAGCCATACATCAAAGACGGGCGGCGTGATCGCCCGCAGCAGGAGATGCAGCGGAAAAATGACCGCATTACGCCTTTGCAGCAGCCCTCAGAGCGGCTTAGTACACCACCCAGTGTGAGTGATTTTGAGAAGGCGCCGGCTTACCTGCGCAGAGGAGTAAAGCTTGACAATGTACCCGATTCGGCAGAGGTACCGCTTTCACGCTGGGTCATTTCTGATGATGACGAGCCTGAAATTAAGACGGGAGGTAACTCTTTCCTGCACGATTCGGTTGACTAGTGACTTTGTTGACTCGACTTATTTTTTCCATTATCTTTTATGTTTAGGTCTTTCCGCCTCTCGCGCGAGCGAGAGGCGGTTTTTTTTAAAAAAAGTATACACGGCGTGCTGCTACTTTTTATCCGGAAAAAGAGCGGCCAGGCCCTGTTCACTGGCATCGCAGATGCCCCTGTCGGTAATCAGTCCGGTAATCAGGCGGGCAGGGGTGACATCGAAGCCATAATTGAGGGCTGGTGAAGACCAGGGACTGATGCGTACCTGTTTGATTTCGTTTTCGTGCAGCCCTTGTACATAGTGAAGCTCGTCGGCAGCGCGGGTTTCTATGGGGATTTCGTTGAGTCCGTCGCGCAGAGTCCAGTCGATGGAAGTTGCCGGCACAGCGACGTAGAAGGGGATACCATTGTCTTTGGCTGCGAGCGCCTTCAGGTAAGTGCCGATTTTGTTGGCAACGTCTCCCTTTGCGGTGGTGCGATCGGTACCCACGATGACCATATCGACTTTACCATGTTGCATGAGATGTCCACCCGTATTATCCGCTATCAGGGTATGATCGACCGCTTCCTGGCCCAGTTCGAAGGCGGTAAGTCCGGCACCTTGGTTGCGTGGCCGTGTTTCATCTACCCAGACGTGCAGTGGGATGCCTGCCTGTTGTGCCAGGTAGATAGGTGCTGTAGCCGTACCATAATCAATACAGGCCAGCCAGCCGGCATTGCAGTGTGTGAGGATGTTGACAGGTTCGCCAGCTGGTTTTTTTGCTGCAATAGACTGAATAACAGATAGTCCGTAATGACCAATGGCCTTGCACTGGGTGATGCTTTCTTCCACCAGCGCGTCGGCTTCAGCGCGGGCGGCGGCCAGTTTGGCAGCCTGCGACAGCTGGCTGCCAGCCGCCGCCAGCACCCTGTCGATGGCATGAAAAAGGTCGACAGCTGTGGGGCGGCTGCCGCGCAGCGCAGCTATGCCCTTTTCCAGCGCAGCCGCGCTGTGTGCCTCCCGCAAGACGGCGCAGACGCCGTAGGCAGCCGTGGCACCAATCAGGGGTGCACCCCGTACGTACATTTCGCGGATAGCCTCCACAAAGTCCTGAGGATGTTCAAGTTTAACAATGTCAACAGCGAAGGGGAGCCGCCGCTGATCAAAGATATAAATCCAGTCGGTTTGCAGCGCGTCTGCCCATATACTGCGGTAGGCTTGGCCGTGAATGCGCATGGTAAGTGAATTATTGTGAAGACAAAGATGGATAAAAAGAGGGGAAAAGCGCAGTTTGCCGTGTTATCAAATCATTGCCTTTGACATGTGGTTCTCGCGAAATAAATAAAAAATGTAGTGGGGAGAAAAAAAAGAGTCGGCAGGAAACTTTCAATGTTAATTTAATGTTAAGCAATTATGAAGTTAATGTAAAAAAAGTTAACTTCGCACTATCAATCACATCAAATATTCTACGGCAATGGCATACAAAATCATTAAGGAGGAGCAGCGATTCCGCGACCCGTTGACATACGGTGTTTTGGGATTATTGTTGTTGCTGACAACTGTGGTATTCACCCAGGATACGCTGTGGGGGAGTCCGGAGTGGCATCTTCCCCTGTGGTTTTATGTTAGTTCTTTTCTGCTGTTTGGCGGAGCGTTGTGGTATTTTTTGCACATTCGCTTTAAGCTTTCAGTGACGGAGAAGGGGATTAAGTATCGCTACGAACCGTTTCATCCGCGTAAGCAGCGCATTTTATGGGAAGAGGTAGCTTCCTACGAATTTGTTGAAACCAATTGGTTGTCAAGTCTTTCAGGAGGGAATGTTAATTTTTCTTCCATGGAGCACTTGTATAGTCTTTGTGGCAGAAATGGGTTGTTTTTGCACAAGCGTGACGGAGAAGTTGTCTTTTTGGGGTCGCGCAGTCTGCTGAAGCACCGCGAAGAGATTGAGCGTTACCTGGCCAATCGCCCGGTAGTAGAATAAGCTACCGGGAGGTAGTGGTAAAAAGCCGGCATTGGGTATGCGCCCAATGCCGGCTTTTTTGTGCTGGATATTTCAGCAATATGGGTAAAAAAAACCGGCTCGGGCTTGCGTGCCCAGAGCCGGTTTTTGGGAGTATAATCCAGTTGTACGTTTATTTTTCCATCTGGAAAGTATTGAGGAAGCCTGTATGAAAATTGCCTTTGCGGAAATCTTCATTGCGCATCAATTGCTGGTGGAACGGGACGGTTGTCTTTACACCTTCGACAATGAATTCATCGAGAGCTCTTTCCATTTTGGTAATACACTCTTCACGCGTACGGGCACGACAGATGAGTTTGGCGATCATGGAGTCGTAGTAAGGCGGAATCACATAGCCAGCGTACACATGCGTATCTACGCGTACGCCATGTCCCTTGGACGTGTGCAGAGAGCTGATACGACCCGGGCAAGGGCGGAAGTTGTTGAAAGGATCTTCCGCATTGATACGACACTCCATAGCATGCGCCTGTGGCAGATAAGAATCGCCCGTGATGGGCTCCCCGGCAGCAATTTTAATTTGCTCCTTAATGAGATCGAAATCGATGACCTCTTCAGTGACGGGATGCTCTACCTGAATACGCGTATTCATCTCCATGAAATAGAAATTGCGGTACTTGTCTACCAAAAACTCGATGGTACCCACACCCTCGTAGTTGATGGTAGCACCGGCTGCAATAGCGGCTGCACCCATTTTTTCCCGCAGCTCATCGGTCATGAAGGGAGAGGGACATTCTTCAACCAGTTTTTGGTGGCGGCGCTGGATACTGCAGTCCCGTTCGGACAAGTGGATGACCCTGCCGCGCTGGTCGCCGGCAATTTGGAATTCGATATGCCGGGGTTCTTCGATAAACTTCTCGACATAGATTCCATCGTTACCAAAGGCAGCTTTGGCCTCTTGGCGGGCCATGTTCCATTGGTTTTCAAACTCTTTTTCTTCCCAAACGATACGCATACCACGGCCACCACCACCAGCGGTTGCTTTGAGGATAACGGGGTACCCGATATCCTTGGCGATTTTCAGACCTGATTTGACATCCTTGAGCAAACCTTCGCTACCCGGGATGACAGGTACGCCCGCCTTGATCATGGTCTCCTTTGCCGTAATTTTATCCCCCATCTTGCGAATTTGCTCCGGTGTGGGGCCGATGAACTTGATGCCATATTGCAGACATACTTCAGCAAAGTCAGCATTTTCTGACAGAAAGCCGTAGCCAGGGTGAATGGCATCGGCATTGGTAATTTCTACTGCCGCCATGATGCGAGGTATGCTGAGGTAAGACTCAGCAGAGGCAGGGGGTCCGATACACACAGCTTCGTCAGCGAAGCGTACGTGCAGACTTTCGCGGTCGGCAGTAGAGTAGACTGCTACCGTCTTGATACCCATCTCGCGGCAGGTACGTATAACGCGGAGAGCGATTTCGCCGCGGTTGGCAACGAGTATTTTTTTAAACATAGGCTTACGCGCAGATCAACTTCCTACGGAAGTGGTAATGAAATTTGAGATCACCGCAACCAGCAATGGTTAGCCATTGGGGTCAACCAAAAACAGCACCTGGTCGTATTCGACAGGCTGGGCATCTTCGACCATTACCTTTACGATGGTTCCGGAGACCTCCGACTCAATCTCATTGAAGAGCTTCATAGCCTCAATGATACAAACAGGTGAGCCAGCCGAAATCTTATCGCCAACCTTTATGAAAGGCGGTTTGTCTGGTGAAGACGAGCGATAGAACGTACCCACCATCGGGGCCTTGACAGCTTTGTAGGCTGTCATATCGACCGGTGCCGCGGACTCATCGGCAGGTGCGGTGGCCGCCGCAGGTACCGGCCGGGACTCCTGCGCAGGAACCGATGCTGGCGCTGAAGGCGCAGCAGCAGGTACGAGGACGGCTGGTTGGCTGGCCACTATCTGAGCCGTCTGGCTGGCTGTGGTGCGGATCAACAGCTGAAAATCGCCTTCTTTGATTTTAAACTCGCTGATATCCGACTTGCTGATGAGCTTGATAAGCTCTTGTATTTCCTTGAAGGTCATACGTTATTGTTTTACTCGTTCCATGTAGGCACCCGTACTGGTGTCTACTTTGATAAAGTCTCCTACGTTTACGAACAGCGGCACTCTCACCTCAGCCCCTGTCTCCAGCGTTGCTGGCTTGAGGGTGTTGGTTGCCGTATCGCCCTTTAGGCCGGGCTCTGTATACGTTATTTCCATGACTACATACTGCGGCATTTCGACCATCAGCGGCACGTCCTTGACAGAATGGTAGAGTACATCTACCTCCATACCTTCTTTGAGCAGTTTTGGGCGTTCGATCATGGCATCGGTGAGGATAACCTCATCGTAGGATTCCATGTTCATGAAGTGGTAACCGTCATCACTGGTGTAGGTGTACTGTAGCTTACGGCGCTCTACCCGTACTTCATCGACTTTATGACCAGCCGAGAACGTATGATCCAACACGCGGCCAGTGGTGAGGCTTTTTATGCGCGTACGCACGAAAGCGTTGCCTTTTCCTGGTTTAACGTGCTGAAATTCAACGACTGTATAGATATCTGCGCTCAGCTCAATGCACATCCCATTACGGATATCAGAAGTGGTTGCCATGACGAAAATATAGATTTAATTTAAAAAAACAGGGCAAATATAGGTAACTTTAACAAATACAAGATGCTTAAAAAAAGTCGACCTAGGTAGCTGATGGCGGAACAGCTGTCAGCAGCAGAGCAGGAGGCATTTCAAGATGGACAAACCAAATTTACGATTGTTCGTTTTATAGTTTGATAATGAACTAATTATTGTGTCCAGAGCGCAATTATACAGCAAGCGGCGGCCAGCCAGCCTTAGAAAGGCACCTCGTCGTCGTCATTCATGCGCGAAGGACGGGTAATTATGTTGGTAAAAGAATTGTCGAAAGTATCAGAAGGCAGTGCACCGAAGTCAGGCTCGTCCAAGTCAGAGAAGCGGGCAAGTTCATCGGTAAACCGCAGGCGAATTGTTTTGACTGCTCCGTGTCTGTTTTTGGCAACGATGAGCTCGGCAACTCCCTTGGTAGGCTGTCCTTCTTCATCTTCCATGATCTGGTAATATTCGGGACGATAGATGAAGGCAACCATGTCGGCATCCTGTTCGATGGAGCCCGATTCGCGCAGATCACTGAGCTGAGGGCGCTTGTTGCCGCCCCGGGTTTCCACCGCGCGGCTCAGCTGTGAGAGAGCAATGACAGGCACCTCCAACTCTTTGGCCATACTTTTGAGTGCCCGTGAGATGGCGCTGACCTCCTGTTCGCGATTGCCGCGGCCATCGGTACTGCTGCCGCTCATGAGTTGCAGGTAATCGATGATAATTAGCTGTATATCGTGTTGTAATTTGAGTCGTCGACACTTAGCACGCAGTTCGAAAACATTAATCTGCGGGGTATCATCAATGAAAATCGGGGCGTCGGCAGCCCGTTCGACGGCAGCCACAAGCTGCACCATCTCGTGGGGTTCCAGCCGCCCGTTGCGAAGCTTTTGCCCCTGAATCTCAGCTTCCATGGAGACAATTCGCTGAGCAAGCTGTAAGCTCGACATTTCAAGACTAAAGATAGCAACTCCCTTTTTGAAGAGCATGGACGTATTGCGCGCCAGGGAGAGCGTGAGTGCTGTTTTGCCCATACCTGGCCGGGCAGCAATGATAAACAAGTCAGAGCGCTGCAGGCCACTGGTGAGGCGGTCAAACTCTGTAAAACCAGTAGGGACACCCGTCAGCCCCTCTTTGTTGTCCTTGAGCTCTTCAAGTTGTTTGAGTACCTGACTGGCCAGACTACTCATACTGTCGACGCGCCGGCCCATATTTTTCTGGGCAATGTTGAACAGGTTCTGCTCAGCATCATCCAGGAGCTCAAAAACATCGGTAGTGTCCTCAAAAGCTTCCTTAATTGTCTTGGTTGACACCCGGATAAGCTCCCGCTGAATGTGTTTTTGTGCGAGGATACGAGCATGAAACTCAATATTGGCAGCCGATGCGATTTTATTGGTTAGTTCGGCCATGTAAACAGCGCCTCCAGCCCCCTCCAGGTCTCCCTGTTGACGAAGCTGCTCGACGACCGTCAGCAGGTCAATGGGCTTAGAGCGCTCGAACAGGCTCAGCATGGCTTTGTAGATGCGCTGGTGCGAGTCCAGGTAAAAACTTTCGGCCTGCAAAATATCCAGCACCTGTGGCAGCGCCTCCCGGTCCAGCATAATCGCACCTAGTACAGCTTCCTCAAGGGCCACAGACTGCGGCGGGACTTTTCCAAAAACAAAATTGGACATGTCTTCATTGCGCTGCCGGTTGCCCTTGTTGCCGCTGCGTATACCCTTGCCAATTTCTTTTTCCGTAGGTTCATTCATGAATAACAAAGTATTGAGGCTGCTTACCAAATGCACTTTCATAAGCCGACTACAAACTTACGGTTTCTTGATGTCAGAATGCAAAAATATTATTCACACATATCAACATGTATCCGTTTTCTACTTATTTAATACCGTTCCTTACTGAATAATAGCCGATAACAGAATGAAGGGGCAATATTTTTGTTGACTGCGCAAGCGTCTTATCTTTGTGAATACGGTAGGAAGGATTATGACAAAAATCTTTGAGCCTGCTGGTCCATCGCAAAAATAATGAGTCGTGATTAAAGCAGTGATCGTTGAAGACGAGCTTAATAGTCGTAACAATCTGAAGAATTTACTGGCTAAGCATTGTGAAGAAGTAGAGATTGTAGGAGAAGCTATGGATATCGAGGATGGTCTCGATTTGTTTACGGATCCCGATGTAAGGCCTGACGTAGCTTTTTTGGATATTAACCTGCCGGACGGGCTTATTTTCAAAATGCTCAACCAGATTCGGCCGATAGATTTTGACATTATCTTTGTCACCGCTTTTGCTGACTATGCCATCAAGGCCTGCGAGTACAGCTCTATCGGCTACATCATTAAACCCATCGACCCTGATGCATTGATGGAGGCGGTCTCCCGCGTGCGCCCCCGCAAACTAGCGGAGACAGACAAACGGCTTGAGATATTCAATAACTATGTCAACAATCCGAATGCTTTCTCCAAGATGAGCATTTCGGCGCTCGATGGCATTTATTTCGTCAATATTAAAGATATTGTCCGGTTTGAAGCAGAAGACAACTATACCCATATCTACCTCCACAGCGGAGAGCGGATCACTGCTTCCAAAACAATCAAAGCGTATGAGGATATGCTGGAGCCGTTTAACTTCTACCGGGTGCACAAACGTCATGTAATCAACCTGAACTACATGCGCAAATTTGTAAAAGGAGACGGGGGGTATCTGATCATGGATGATGAAATGAAGATAGAAGTTTCGCGCCGCCGACGCCCGGCGTTTATCGAAAAAATGCGCAGATTACAAGATGGTTTATAGATAAAGAAAAAAAATAATATAAATATTCGCTTACCTCTTGCGCAATATCAGGAAAAGGCCTTACCTTTACACTGTATTTGTCATTCCTTATAATGAAAGCACTATCGTTATGGCCAAGAGCAACTCTACAGGGATCAAGGATTTGAAAAAGGGGAAAGATCTCCAGCCTATTGACAAAAAAGATCAGGGCAAACTGACTGGTGGCAAGAGCAAACGCCCCTGGATCAAGAGCCCTGGTTGTGGTGGTATTTTGCCCCAATAACGCTACTACGCTGCCGATTTTAGTATATTCGATTCAATCCAAACAAAGGACTATCATCTGTACAGATGATGTCCTTTGTTTGTTTATATTTGTACCCTATTCAAATATGCGCTAAGGATAGATTTTACTCACTTGTCAATAATGCGGTTGTTGGCCTGTACAAGGGGCTGTCTCGTTCGTGTTTTGCCGCCTTTGCGGCGAAAAAAGCTACCGAACTTATATGTGTTTTTTGAATATTTTTATAGAATCCAAAAAATACATATTCATTTGAAATATATTTTGGGTATTGTCAGCCAAAAAAGTATATTTTGAAAGCCGCCTTCTCCTGCAGGTAAGCGCTGTGCAGAAACCTATGTTAGATTCTTTGGCCCCCAACAGTAAAGGTATCAACGTCAAATGGCTTGAGACAAAGCTGGAACAGCAGCACAACCCGCGGCAGCGGCTGATTCTGCTGGACAGGCTCGCTGCCTATTACACCTACAACAATCCGCAGCGCGCCCTGATTATGATTGAAGAGGCGCAAATTATTCTGCAGACTTACCCTTTGCCTGATCTAGAAATGAGTTGTCTCCTCAATCTGGCTATGGTTCATAACCAGCGCTACGATTACCTGCGCTCAGAGGAGGTGTTTAAAAATGCAATCAGCATGCTGGAGGAGCGGGGGAGTGTCCAGGAGCTTGCAGAGGCCTGCATAGATTATGCAGGCACTTGTATGAATCTCGAAAAATTTGTGGAGGCACGGCAGTGGCTCGACAAAGCCAATCGCTCATTGCGCAATTATCCTGACAAGCAGTTGATGGGGCGGCTTGCGTGCCGGCAGGGGTTTGTATTGCTGCGGCACAACAACCTTGCCGAAGCCATGGAGTTATTTCTTGAGGCAGACAGCAGTATGCAGGCGAGTGAAAAGCCAGCAGGTATCAAGGATAGTTATTTTTTGACCTTGGTGCATAGTGGACTGGGGAAATTATATGAGCTGAACGGAGACTATGGTAAGTGTATCGACGCGTATCGCAAGGTCATCGATATTTGTGACACTTGGGGGATCCGCAGCCGACTTGCCTGGCATTACCTCAATCTGGGGACTGCTTTCCTGGCCATGGAAGATCATAGCCAGGCGGACTATTACTTCCGGCTGAGCCTTGAAAACAGCGACGAACTGAGTAAAGATGCACGGGCGGGAGCCTTTGCCAATCTGGGTATCTGCTGTCTTGGTAGCGGCAATTACGAGGAGGCGTTGCAATTATTTGATAAGGCTGAAGAGGATTACAGGGCTGTTTCGCAGGTTGATTATTACAATTTCTGTGTCATCGCTTCTTGGAGAGGTCGACTTTACGCGGAACTAGGCTACTATGACGAGGCTATCAGGGAGCTGACCGATGCCCATGCGTTGGCTCTGCGGGTGGTGGATTACCGCCAACTGGCGGTTGTATGTCGCACAATAGCTTCGGTCCATGCCGACAGGGAGGATTATCGGCAGGCGTATGAGTACCAGTTGTTGCACGATGAATATACCATGAAGTACGTCGAAATGATGGATAAGCGTCATCGGGCAGAGCTGGAGGTCAAGTATGAGTCTGCCAAGCAGCATCGGGAAACAGAACTACTCAAATTGCAGGCGACCCAGCTACAGCTCAAAGCGCTGAGGGCTCAGATGAACCCGCATTTTCTGTACAATGCGCTCAATTCTATTCAGGGATATATCACCAGCCACGACGCCAGCACTGCGTCTAAGTACTTGGCTAAGTTTGCCAAACTGATGCGCCAGAGCCTCGAGTATTCGGATATGGAGATTATCTCGCTGGAAAAGGAGGTTGCTTTTCTCGAAGATTATCTCTTCATCAATGAAAAGCTGCGTTTTGAAGACCGCCTTCGCTACAAAATAACTGTCGACGAACAATTGGAAGACGATATCCTGGGGGTGCCTACCATGATTGTTCAGCCTTATGTAGAAAATGCGATAGAGCATGGCTTGCGCAGCAAAAAAGACGGACTGGTGACAGTCAATTTTTCGCTGCTAGACGAAGATACCATCCTGTGCGTTGTGGAGGACAATGGTATCGGTCGCGAAAAGGCGAGGCTGTTACAATTGGAGAGTGCGCAGAATCATCGTTCGAGAGGTACTCAGATAACCGAGATGCGACTAAAAATCCTCCACCAGTCTCCCGATAAAGGAGTGCTGGTGAATACAATAGATCTGATCGACCCGTCGCGTGGAGAGGCAGAGGGGACAAGGGTGGAGATAAAAATTCCCATCCTTGAGATTGATCTGCACTAAACGGCATTAGTTGTTTTTTGATTTTTTCAAAAATCAAAAAACAACTAATGATTCCAAACACTATTTAGCGGCTAAGCCGCTAAATAGTGTTTGGCTCCAGCCTCCGGCCGACCTATTCCTTGGCCTTAGCGGGCACCCAGAGCGGGCCCATACCTGCCGCCAGGTAGGCGTTGTTGAAGGAACTTACCTCTGATTGGAGTAGCGTTTCCAGGCCAGCCTGTGCAGTTTGCCAGGCTTGCTGCAGATCCTGATAGCGCTGCTGTGCGCCTGCGGTCAGTCTGGGGTCATGCGTATTGATGCGTCCCAGCAAGTCAAAGTATGCGGTATTCAACTGGTTGGGGTAGTTGATGATATCCTGAAATGTCTTTTGGCGCACCTGGGCGACGGAAGCTTCCCAGGCATTGAGCTCAGCCAGGAGTTTTTTTCCTTGCTCCAACAAACCGCTCTGCGCAGCAGCTTCCAGTTGTTTGACCAGTGCCTCCAGTGTGCTGCGCAGTTGTCGCACCGTTGTCAGTGATTGTTGCAATTCACGAATGTCCTGCTCAATACGTATTATCAGCTCCTGTTGCGCCTGATAATCTGCAGCGGTGACATTGTCCAGCCGGGGATCCTGCAGCAGCTGAAAACGTTGTTCTACCGTATCTTTGCCGGCAACGAGGCGGCAGCGATAGCTACCCGGCGCCATGGGTGTTGCGCGATAATCGGTCGGAATGAAATAACCGCTCAGAAATGGCAGTGGCTCCCGTCGCATATCCCAGTAGATACGGTTGTACCCCTGTCGGCTGCTGAGCAGTGTTGGTTTGGCCGTTGCGGGTGCTGATGCAGGCAGGTCAGTTGCAGACAGTGGACTGCGGGCATTCCCATAGCTGCGGATGAGCTTGTTTTGGGCATCAAAAAGGCTTATTTCTACCGCTATCGTATCATAGCCTGCAGGCAGAAAATAGTCGATAATGACACCCGGTGGTGGATTTTTACCCATTTCGGGGGCATCGGCAGGGCTGCCATAAGGGAAGAGCACGGTTGGTCGGGGAGGAACCAAAGAAGCGGAGGCGGGTGTCGGGGGATGCTGCAAACTACTGATGTCGTCAAGAATCCAGAAGGCTCTGCCGGAAGTAGCTGCGATCAGATCGTTGTTGCGGATTGTGAGGTCTGTGATCGGGCAGATCGGCAGGTTGAGTTGAAAAGGCTGCCAGCTGAGGCCGGCATCGTCAGAAAGGTACAGGCCTCGTTCGGTGCCCGCATAGAGCAGTCCGGGGCGGGCAGGATCTTCGCGTATTACCCTGACAAAGGCATGGGCATCCATACCGCGGGTGATGCGCGTCCATGTCTTACCATAATCATGGGTAACAAAAGCCATGGGAGAAAAATCATTGAATTTGTACCGCATGGCCGCTACGTAAGCGGTACCCTCATAATGAGGAGAGGCTTCAATACAATTGATAATACACTCGGGCAGGTCGGGCGGGCTAATTTTTTGCCAGGACCGGCCGGCATCACGGCTTATGTGCAGCAATCCATCGTCGCTGCCGGCCCACAGCACGTTGCCGTTGACTGCTGATACAGCCAGATAACTCAGGGTGTTGTAATTCTCTCCACCGGCGCCTTCATTGGTATACGGAGCGCCACCGGCCACTTGCTTGCTGCTGTCATTGCGGGTGAGATCAGGGGATATAACTTCCCAGGCGATACCGCCGTTGGAAGAACGCAAGACGACCTGAGCGCCATGGTAGAGGATTTTCGGGTTGTTGGGGCTGGTAATGAGGGGTGCATTCCAGTTGAAGCGATATTTCATTTCGCTGGGTAGCTCGGCCAGCCCGACGGTAGGGTAGTGCATAATATCCTTGACCATTCCGGTTTCTGTGTCCATCAGCTCGATATTTCCCTGGTAGCTGGTTCCGAAGATATGGCTGGGTCGATCTGGATCAAAAGCGATGAAGGCACTTTCGCCCCCTGCCACATCAAACCAGTCGCGGGTGCCAATACCACGGCCGGCAGAGCGGCTGGCGATACCGATGGCAGAGTTGTCCTGCTGTCCACCATATACGTGGTAGGGAAATTGGTTGTCAGCGATGACGCGGTAGAACTGTGCAGTAGGCTGATTGGACTGTGAGGACCAGCTGACGCCCCCGTTGAAAGTGATGCAGCCTCCACCGTCGTTGCCCAGAATCATGTTGGCTGGATTGGCAGGATTAATCCATAGGGCATGCTGGTCAATGTGTGCAATAGGAATAGAGCGAAAGCTTCGTCCGCCGTCGGTGGAGTGGAGCAAGGGAGAGTTGAGCACATACAGGCTGTTTTCATTGGCAGGATCGGCAACGATCTCGGTGTAGTACCAAGCCCTTGCTATGGTTACCCTGTCGCGGCTCACCTGCTCCCAGCTTTCACCTCCATCAGCTGAGCGGAAGACCCCGCCCTCGGTAGCTTCGATGTTGGCATAGACAACGGCAGGGTTGGCCGGAGAGACATCAATAGCCGTTTTACCCATTTTGTCCGGTAGCCCTTTGCTGAGTTTTTTCCATGAATTACCTCCGTCAACTGATTTGTACAGGCCAGATCCTTCGCCTCCGCTGATAACCTGCCAGGGAGTACGCAGATGATCCCACATAGCGGCATAGAGGATGCGCGGGTTGTGCTCGTCCATGCTGAGATCGCTGGCGCCCGTGGTAGGGTTGACAAATAGTAATCGTTGCCAGTGTTGTCCGCCGTCTTCTGAGCGGTAGATACCTCGCTGCTGGCTCGGGCCATGTACGGCACCCTGGACAGCCACATAGACCAAGGAGGAGTTGTGAGGATGAACAGCGATGGAAGCAATGTGCATGGAACTGTCGAGCCCGGTCGGTTGCCAGGTTTTTCCTCCGTCGACAGACTTATACATACCATCGCCGGCAGAGGTCATGACACCTCTTACAGCATGCTCGCCGGTGCCGACATAGATGACGTTGGGATCCGAGGGAGCTATGGCAATAGCGCCGATGGTAGATGTCCGGAAATAGCCGTCGCTGATATTGAACCAACTGGCGCCCGCATCGGTGGTCTTCCAGAGTCCGCCTCCGGTTGTACCCATGAGATACATCAATGGGTTATTGGGAAAACCGGCAACGGCGACGCTGCGGCCACCGCGGTAAGGGCCGATGTTGCGCCATTGCAGGTGCTGGTATTGTGTCGGTTGAAAGGAGGCAATGGCGGCGGCTTTGCTGCCGCCATTTTTTTGGGCGTCAGCGGGCGGGCTGAAAATCGACATCAGCACCAGCGGCATTGCGAGCAGACGAAAGCACTTCATGAATAATCGTTTATTGTGGTCGTTTATCATTGTTTAATATGTGTGCGTAGAATGAAATTGTCTTGGCTGCCAAACAATGTTGCAAGTTGTAAAAAAAAGACAGAATTTATATACAAAAGGAAGTGATTTTGTGTGCAGGTGCTGTCAAAATAATTTTCCTTTCTTGGCAGGCTGTTGTAAATTGCAAGCGATGCCAAAGTGCTGTAGCGGCCCGGGCCGCTGCGGCAGCTTTTTTTAACCCAAAAAAAAGGCTCATGCTGACAATGAAAGCAATCGTTTTTGACAAACCGGGTGAGGCTGAACAGCTGTATCTGGCTGATGTGCCCATGCCAAAGGCGGGGCCTGGCGAACTGCTGGTGTGTATCCATGCGACGGCCCTGAATCGTGCCGATATCCTGCAACGGCAGGGAAAATACCGGGCGCCTGCCACAGAGAGTACCTTGCTGGGGCTGGAGATGGCGGGTACTGTGTACGAAGTCGGGGAGGGCGTGCTGGATTTTAGGCCTGGCGACCGGGTGTGTGCTCTGCTGCCGGGAGGGGGGTATGCGCAGTACTGCAGCATCCCGGCAGCCATGGCGCTGCGGCTGCCCAACAGTCTGTCTTTCACCAGGGCTGCGGCTATCCCGGAGGCATTTCTTACAGCTCATCAGGCGCTGCACTGGCTGGCATCGATTGAGGCCGGAGAAAAAATATTGATTCATGCTGGTGCGAGTGGTGTAGGGCAGGCAGCTTTACAGCTGGCTCGCAGAGCTGGCGCTTCGCTGGTGGTGGCGACGGCCTCTGCGGCTAAACACGCTGCCTGTCGTACGGCAGGGGCAGCGGCAGTGGTGGATTATGCGGCAGGCGACTGGGAGGCGATGGCTATGCAGGCTGCTGCAGAGAGTGGCTATGACGTCATCATCGACTTTATCGGTGGTCCATATTTCAGTCAGAACTTGTCACTGCTGGCAGAAGACGGGCGGCTGGTGATGCTGGGGTTTTTGGGCGGATCTCGTGTAGCAGAAACCGACCTGGGGCCTATTCTTCGCAAGCGATTGCAGATTGTTGGGTCTACCCTGCGCAACCGCAGTCACGCGTACAAACAGGCACTGACTGACGATTTTCGCAAAAAGCACTGGGATGCTTTTGCCGAGGGCGAGCTGGAGGCTGTTGTAGACAGCATCTATGATTGGGAGGAAGTTGCGGCCGCGCACCGCTATATGGAGGGCAACCACAACCAAGGAAAAATTGTACTGAGCGTCGGTTGAGTGTCCTCAATATCGCCTGAGAAGAGCCAGTCTGTCCTCTAAATAAGGATCACCAGGAGCCAGCCTGTTGGCAGTTTCCAGCAGGTTGCGGGCTGTGGCGTACTCTTTGCGTAAAAAATAATGCTGAGAGGCAGCTGCGTAGGCAGTGGTGACCCAACTACTAAGCCTCGGTGCTGTTCTGTAAAGCAGCACCGTATGCTCAAATGCTGTGAGCAGTTGATGCCCTTCCTCTATCAGATTATTGCTGAAGCAATGGTGTATCCTGTCGGCTTTATGTTGTAGGTCAAAATCCTTAAAGTCAGCATTTTGTATGATAAAAGGATAGCGCTCACGATAGGCGTCAAAAGAAAGTTGGGCATCGCGCTGTGCCATACGGTTGCGGATACTGCGCATAGACGCGTCTATGAGAGCTTGTTGCAGGCTTTGATCGTGAGGGCAGTAGCTGAATAGTTTTTCGAGGTCTATGTTGTCAATCGATTGCTGCTGCTGACGGGCGTGGTGGCGGGTAATGATATTGCAGCTAATTTTGTCAATCTCCAGCTTGTATTTTTCTGATTGATTGAATAGCTGGTAAAATTCGTTGATGACGGGTTGTACATTGGGGGCTGTGGGATTTTGACTACAGGCCTGCAGCAGACGTTGTTCGAACTGGCGCAGCATTTCTGTAGCCAGCCAATCGGGCTGGAAATCGCTCCAGAGTCGTTGCATATAGCCGAGAGGATTTTCACTCTGGTGAGCAAGCTGCACTAAGGCAGCACGCTCAAGCGCCTGAAAAGCAAGCTGGGAGCTTCCTTCCCGGGCTTTGTCGAGCCATTCCATGCAAAGAAGGTAATTGCCAATGCTATATTGGTGGACTGCCATCTGGTAGTGAATGAGTGCTGCCAGTTGCCGGATACTCATGCGTTCGTTGGTTGCCAGGAAGTACCGCCGGAACAGCTGATCGGCAGGCCTGTTCCATTCGTCGCGGGGCAGCAGGTGCGTTGCTTTTAGTAGATCGAGATAGCTGGTAACCAGATTATACTGCAGGTAGGCCGGCTGATTGTTGTCGGAGACAGCAAGAAAAGGGGTCGGCTGGCTGCTGGGTAGTACGATGATGCTAAGCCCTTCATGACTGAAAGATGCAGCGTAGGGGATATCAAAATATTCGAATGTCAGTGCGTAGAGCGCTACGGCAGTAGGGGTGCTGTAGGTGCCGTTGTTGAAAAGATCGGCGAAAGAGGCAAAAGGGGCTGATTGCCGAAAGAATTGCCGGTCCGCCTCTTGCCGGATAAGTTCAAGCGCTTTGTCGAGCGGCTTGCGGCCGATGCGATTTTGTTCGAGTCCCTGAAAGTAGGTTTGCAGGCGTTGCTGCGCATATTGCCGCAATTCAGCTGTGTACAAATCACTTTCGGGCATGAGCGCATGCAGCTGTTGTTCGAGCTGCTGCGGATCTTTGCCATCGGACACAGGACTGTTATATCCGATGTGCATATCTACAGGAGGGTGTACATACCTACTGTAGCCTTCGCTACTGCTGTTGCCGGCCAAAAGGGCGGGCAACAGCAGTAGGCTGAGCAGCAGGGAAAAGTCAACGGATTTTTGTACGTGGCTTGGCATATGGCAACAAATTATTTGAGCAGGGTGACGTCGCCCGTTAATCGGACAATCTCACCATCGTTGAATTCAAGTTCGGCATAGTAGGTAAAGACAGCCGGATTGAGCACTTCTCCCCTGAATTTTCCATCCCAGCCTTGCGACGGATCATTGACTCTGGCTCCCTCGACGGAGAAGACGGTTTCGCCCCAGCGACTGACGATCATAAATCTGCGAATAATCTTGACACGACCGTCGGCAGCCTGAATAAACAGGATATCATTTACGCCGTCGCTATTGGGAGAGAAAGCGTTGGGTATGTATACAGGGTATGATTTGCGCACGATGATATTGATATCATCCTGATCCCTGCACCCTTTGACATCAATGACCGTTGCGGTATAGCTACCACTCGTCTGCGGAAAAATAGTAACCGACTGCACGTTGCCGGTGGCGATGCCTTCCGGCTGCCAGAGGATGGTGTCGATGACCGTATTGGGGTTGATATTGAGTTGCAGCGTGACCGCCTGGCCTGGTTCGGCTTCGTCGACCTGGAGATCAGTCGTCAGTATGGCATTGATAGGACCCGGTTCTGCAATGCTGACCGTCGACTGGCTTGCGCAGCCATTCTGGTCAATCACGCTGAGCTGGTAGCTGCCCGGGCTGAGGCCGCTGAAGATGGGCACGACGGTAGTGCTGTCTTCATCAAGAGCATAGCGGTAAGGTGGCTGGCCACCAGTAACTGATTCTACAATGATGACACCATCATCGGCACCGAAGCAACTCACATTGACCAGCCGAAGATTGGCCGTGGGGGCGGCATAGTCGGCCGAGACGATAGTGGCATCCTGGGCAGTACAACCATCGGCATTGGTAACTACCAGGGTGTATACACCGGGGCGGCTCACCTGAATTACAGGTACGTTGGGGTTGGCAAGCACAATACTGTCGGGGCTTACGGTCCACTGATAAGTAATCCCGCTGCCTGTCGAAGTCGTACTTCCACCGATAGTTACCGCACTCAGATTGCAATTGAGGAACTGGTCGGCACCTGCATCTGCTACCGGGGCGGGTATGATGTCAACACTGACAACCGCAGTGGCTGCTGGGCAGCTGCCTCCGGGTACTGTATAGCGGAAGCTATAGGTGCCGGCCTGCAGACTGGCTGTAGAAAGGCTGGCAGTAGTTGCGTTAAAAGCGCTGCCAGCGGAGACAGCGCCCCCTACCTCTTCCCAAAACCCGCCTGTTTGCTCACCGCTGAGCAGACCAAATAAGCTGATAATCTCCTGGCTTCCCTGACAGATACGAGCTGCAGGCAGCGGGTTGCCGGCGTTGGGAGGTGTGTCTACAGCGATGGAAATCGGGTTTGGCGCCGGCCAGCTGCAATTGGGCAGGGTCGGGCTGCTGATACTGACGACGGAGAGCTGGGTGGTTGTCTGCAGGTTGCTGAGTGTCAACTGTTGTCCGTTGTTGACCTGCAGGGATTGTACGGGGCCATTGTTGATGGTATAGCCAATATTTAGCGGTCCCGATACAGCCGGATTAAATGTAAAGATCAGGTTGGCAGCCTGTCCGGCACACAGGCGGGCGGGCGCGTTGATGCTCAGGTTGAGCGGCGGGCACGCACTGGCTGCACAGGTGCCGATGGCCGTGACCGGACCGCAGGCGGTGTTGCCGTTGACCGTGAGCTGTATGGTCACTACCTGATCGGGGTTGAGGCCTGTCACTGTATAGGTTGTACCGCTGAGCGTGCCTGCAGGCCCGCTCAGGACATTGACGTTGTAGCTGGTAGCCCCAGGCACTGCCGGCCAGGAGAAAACAACACTGTTGGTCGTCACTGTCTGGCAACTGATGGTAGGTACGGTTAGTGGCCCGTTGACCTGTACAATCTGGCTGAATGGATTAGACGCACAGCCTTGTTCTACAACTACCAGACTCATAGTCCTATTACCGGGAGCAGAAAATTGCACCTGATGCGGACCTGCACCCATGCCAGGCGTAGCAGTACCTCCTCCGAAATTCCAGTTGTAGGTTGCCGTCGGGGAGGCACCACCCAGATAAGTGACGGATGCATTCGTATTAACACATATAGGACTCTCAACACTAAAATTAGCAGCTGGTTTGGGTAGTACAGTTACCAAGTAGGTGGTGCT
Source organism: uncultured Saprospiraceae bacterium (assembly GCA_964645715.1). Classification (GTDB taxonomy): domain Bacteria; phylum Bacteroidota; class Bacteroidia; order Chitinophagales; family Saprospiraceae; genus JAUMBM01. Next base: position 18,402 of record CAZYAO010000004.1, on the reverse strand, counting down.
GGCAGAACAGTTACCTTCGGTATAGGTGAGTTGTAGCGGATGTTGTCCGACGCCTGCGACAGCTGGATTGAAGGTGCCACTTGCCGCAACAATACCTGTACCGGACCAACTAAACTGTCCGTTGCCCTGTCCGCCACTGACGCTCGCAATCAGCGTCTGGGTGCCGGCATCCAGACAGTACGGACCATAAGCTGTATTGCCGAAGATGAAAGTGGGGCATGTAAGTGCAGCGCACTCCAATTCGGCTGTGACAGGACCACATACGTTATTGGTGAGCGCTGTGAGTCGAATACGTACCGACTGGCCGGGCAGCAATCCGCCAACGGTATAAGTGGTACCCGACAGTATGCCTGCCGGGCCTTGCAGGACTTGCACACTGTAGGATGTCGCCCCTGCGATGGCCGGCCAGCTGAAGGTAATGCCAGAGAGCGTGCTGCTGCAACTGATAACAGGCGTACTCAGGGGCGCTTCGACGGTAGCAACAGCACTGAAAGGTGCCGAAGAACAGTTGTTTTCCGTTACAGTGAGTTGGATGCTTTGACTGCCGGCAGTAGCCCAACTGAGCTGATGAGGACCTGCGCCTGTTCCCGGGCTAGCAATACCACTACCAAAATTCCAGTTGTAAGTAGCCCCGCTGCCTGCACTACCTGTATACGTGACTGTAGCCGGCGAATTGGTGCAGACAGGCCCTGATACTGTAAAAGTAGCAGTGGGCTGGGGGTTGACCACAAGGCTGAAGCTATTGTTGTAACTGCAGTTGCCTTCGCGATAGTTGACACTTATGATGTGCGTGCCCACACCTGCGGTTGCAGGCGAGAAAGAGGGGGAGGCTCCGCCACTTACTCCGGGGCCGCTCCAGGTGAAAATCCCCCCCCCATTGCCTCCGGTTATAGTGCCTGAGAGGTTTATACTGCCTGTGCTGGGGTTGAGACATATTGGAGCAATGGTCGGGAATGTTATCTGCACATCAGGACAGTCCACAGCGACACAGGAAGTTGTAGCACTACTGTTACCACAAGGGCCATTGCCCAGCGCGATGACTTCTATGCTGACCTGATCATTGGCGTTGAGACCCGTTACGATATAACTGGTATCCTGCAGTATACCGGGGCTGCCTGAGAGTACGTTTACCTGATAAGAGAGCGCTCCCGGTACAGGATTCCAGCTAAAGGTGATGGAGTTGACTGTGGTATTGCAGTTAATCACCGGCGGGGCTAAGGGCAGGCCTACGTATAGCGTATCGGCGAAGGGTGCCGATGTACAGTTATTTTCTGTCACTGACAGACTGATAATGCGGCTGCCTTCGGTGGGCCAGCTAAGCATCTGCGGTCCCTGTCCGCTACCGGGGGTTGCTATAGCGCCGGCAAAAGACCAATTGTAGGCGGCCGCAGCACTGGCGGTACCCGTGTAGGTTACCATTGTTGGAGACTGTACACAAATGCTGTCGGCACTCAGGCTAAAGGTCGCTGTGGGTATAGCAAAAACATTGACGATCAAGGAGGTATCGGCGAAGCAAGGCCCTTCGCTGTAGCGAAGACGCAGGATATGGCTGCCGGCGCCGGCAGCGGCCGGGTCAAAAATGCCGAGCAGACTGTCAGTAATGCCGGGACCACTCCAGTGCAGCTGTCCAGTGCCGGTACTTCCGCCAACAGCAGCAGTCAGGGTGTCCGGGCCGGTAGTTGTGTAAAGGCATATATCAGCCACAGGGTCAATAACCGGTACGAAGACCGGGCAGTTCTGTGCAGCACAGTTCAGCAGCGGCGTTTCGGGCGGGCAGGCACCACCTATAAGGGTGATGAGCCGCACGCTGACCACCTCACCGGGGCTCAGGTTGCTGACGGTAAAAGTTGTATCCATCAGCTGTCCGCTTTGGCCGCTCAGTACTTCCACATTGTAACCTGTGGCCCCTGCTACCTGATTCCACACAAATGAGACGGAAGTGGTGGTTGAAGGTCCGCAGCTGATGACAGGCTGTACTGGCACCTCCAAGGTGCGCGTGAGTGAGGTTGTATCTGACGTACAGCCTCCTGCCTCTACATAAAGGCTGACTGTTTTGCTGCCCCCCGTAGTCCAGCTGAGCTGGTGAGGACCGATACCCGTTCCCGGGCTGGCGGAGGCTCCTCCGAAATCCCAATGGAAAGTAGCCGAGGCGGGTGCGTTGCCAGTGTAGACAAGCAGCAGGGTATCAGAGACGCAGGCAGGGTTGGGCGACAAGGTAAAGACAGCGGTTGGATTGGCAAAAACCACTATGGAAGTTGTCGCCGTATAGTTGCAGTCAAAGAGCGTGTAGGTGAGTGTTATCAGATGGGTACCCGGCCCGGCTACATTGGGGTCAAATAGCCCTTGTACTGCATCAGTAATACCACTGCCGGACCATAGTTCAACACCGCCAGGGCTGCCGATGGTTGCCTGAAGGTTGACCACGCTAGCAGAAGCATTGAGACAGATGTCACTGACGGGGTTGATACTGAGCGCAACCGTCTGGCAATTGACCGCTTCGCAACTGAAGGAAGCACTGACAGGCTGGCATGGCCCCTGTGTGCCAAAAACCGGCGTCACGGTGATAGAAACCAACTGCCCGGAGTTGAGGTTTTCTACAACCACGCTGTTATCAGTTGTATTTTGCACAGCCCCATTGTCTATGGAGTAATTATAGGATACTGCTCCGTCAACAGGAAGCCAGAAGAAAGACACAGAACTGTTGGAGGATGGTCCGCAGCTAATTTCTGGTGCATCGGGCGGGTTGCTCACATTGACATCTACCGAAGCCGTGCCTACACAACCGTTGCTGTTGGAGACAGTGACTGTGTAGGATTGGCTGGCTGCCGGCGCAACCGAGATGGAGGAGGGGCCGTTGTTGAGCCCCGTACTCCAATTGAAAAGAGTGCCGCCACTGGCCGTGAGTACTGTTGACTGTCCTGCACAAATATTAACCGGCTGGGCTGTGAGCTGTGCACTAATGGGCGGTACAATGGTAAATGTAACCTGCTCGGTGGCAATACAGCCCAGGGCATTGACAGCCCCAATACCCAAGGTATAAGTGCCTGCAGGCGTAGAAGGCGGAATAAGACGCGGATTGCTGGCATTGGGATTATCAAGCCAGGTGTAGGACCCACCAGGGCCGGCACCGCTGGCCGTGATTACCAGACCGTTACCCCCCTGACAAGGGTCGCCCGTAATATTGAACGTCACATCGGGCGGATCAATGACTTCGATTTCAATGTTGGCAATATCCGAGCAACCATTGTCATCAGTAACGGTTACCTGAATGGTGGAATTCCCTGGCAGTATCGGTGAAATATTGGGACTATTGCCAAGTGATGCACCAGTAGTTGTATTTTCCCAGCTGTAACCAGTACCTCCGGAAGCAGATAGTTGTACGGCGGTACCAAGACAAGCATAAGGTATGGGAGCGTTGATCTCAGCTTCAATAATAATAAAAGACACATCGACAGTGGCGGGCTCTGTGACACAGCCGGCGGAAGAGGTTACAGTGAGTGAATAGGTACCTGCCTGCAGCACTTCAGGATTTTGCTCAGTGGACGAAAATCCACCCGGGCCCGACCAAGCATAGGTAGCTGCCGGATCGGGTGGATCAATGTTGCCCATGAGCAGGCCGGGTTCTCCCTGACAGGGCATATTACCGAGCTCGGCCGTGGCCATAGGTTGTGGACCTTCGTCGATCACAACGATGACGGAACGGCTACAGTTGGTGGCTATGTTGACTGCCAGCACTGTGTATACGCCCGATGCCAGATTATTGGGTGTTGTCACCGTTGTCGGACAGTTGGTACACTGGTACACGATGTCCTGGTCTTCACTCAGGATGGTGTAGTTGAATATCATGGATGGATCAAGCCCTGCATTACCGCTGACCGTGATGCTGCCATCGGCAACGCCCGGACAGGTGGCATCGGTAGTGCTGGCAATGGGATCTTCATCATTGCAGCAGATGACGGAAGCGAGGAAACTCACCCCCTGATTGGAATTACAACCCGTTTGATTCCAAGATCCACTGTCACCATCAGATAATAACCGCACACTCATGCCGAGTCCACCACCAGTGACGGCAGGCGGGCAGTCATTGACGGATATATTCATACAAAAGGTGACAGGAGGTGACTGATCCGGTATGTTGGAGCAGGGGCCATTGCCATCGCCCCAGTTGTTGCCCGGGTCTCCATCGTTGGGGGAACCGCCACAACCGACACCGGATGCGGAATCATAAGCAAAACCAGGGCCATAGGTCTGACCCGTATTACAACCTACCCAGCTTTCGTACCACCCCCAGCTACCAGAACCATCGCAGGAGGATGGTGGCGCGGGGGTAAGTCCGTCGACATCCCAGCTATCGCCAAATTCGAAAGTTACAGCGTGCAGCCATTCGATGGTGCCGGCAGCGTTGCCAATCCACTCGTTGACAGTCACACATATCTGTACTGTCTGGCCTGAAGAGTAAGTACCATTGACGGGAGGCGGATTGTATTCGACGGTAATCTTGTCGGGCTGGTAGCAGACACCGCAGAGCCTGCTGGACCTGAATCGCAGCTGAAAGCTGCCCTGATCGTCGAGGTCACCCCCGGAGACCATCAGATAATACTGCTGGCCGGGTATTGTAGAACCCAATAAGGTAAGGCCGTTGCCACCGCTGGCGCAGGCTATGGGAATGAGCAGGCCGCAATTGCTACCCTGATAGAGTACCATATTGGGGCTTACCAGAGCGCCAGTGATTTGTATTTCTGTATTGCCACCGGTAGCTGTGAAGGTAAACCACACTTCGGCAGCAGGCCCTTCTGTTGTGCCACCCGGCGTACAACCTGTGAAGACAGGGTAGGGGGAAGTAGGGGTAGCATTGACGTTGGTGCTATTGACAATATTGGTGACAAAAGAAGTATTGGGGCAGTTAGGAGGTGTCGTAAGTGACACCGTGGTGGCACCCGAGCATTCATCATTGGCGGGTTGTGCCAGAAGTGTTTCCGTCAACAGCAGTGTCAGCAGTAATAACAGAGATCTCATTAAATTCGACATTTGAGCATTCATAGTATAGCAGTTCAGCATGGGTATCGATTATCAATCGGGGGCAATTTACATTTTTTTATCCTTCTATCGCCCGCAGAGCGGGCTGCCTTAGCAGGTTTTTTTCATCTTTGCAGTAAAAAAAATGGATACAGCAGCGCCACCGTCGCCTCCCCGACTATTTTGGAATCATCCCATGTACGTGTTGCTCGTACTGTTTGGTGCCGTTGCCGTATGTGGCCTGCTGGG
>CAZYAO010000004.1:0-13037 GCA_964645715.1 uncultured Saprospiraceae bacterium | reverse complement strand
CCATGTACGTGTTGCTCGTACTGTTTGGTGCCGTTGCCGTATGTGGCCTGCTGGGCCGACTGCTGGGGGAGGGTATAGCAGGGCTGTGGGGTAGCAGCCTGACAGAACTATTGTCGGAAGGAAGAGTAAGCTGGTCCACTACCGACAGGCTGGCCCTGCGGCTGTTGAACATGGTAGTTCATCTGGCTACTTTTACACTAGCTTCTCTGCTTACCATCCGCATCTTTTATCCTGGCCACGGAGGCTCCTACTTCCGTTTGCGCAAGTTGCCATCAGGCCGCGAAGCCTTATTGAGCATGCTGCTGTTGTTGACTGCCTATCCGGTAGCACAGGCTGTTTACTGGCTCAACAAGCAGCTACCACTGCCCCACTGGCTTTCTAAGCCAGAGGAAGGGCAACAAGGTATTATCGAAGCCATACTCCGGATGGATAATGCAGGCGAATTTATGCTTGCATTTGTGACGGTAGCCCTGATTCCGGCCGTAGGGGAAGAACTGCTTTTTCGCGGGGTGGTGCAACAACAGCTTGTGCGCTGGCAGCAGCGGCCGCAGCTGGCAATCTGGTTGACGGCCTGGTTTTTCAGTGCCATGCACATGCAATTTGAAGGTTTTTTTGCCCGGCTGCTGTTAGGCGCAGTGCTGGGTTACTTATATTACTGGAGAGGTAACCTGTGGCTGCCTATACTGGGGCATCTGTGTTTCAATGGTCTGCAGGTGGTGGCAAAATATTTGTTGCCCGACGCATTCGCAGCAGCGGAGGGCCGTGCAGTGGAAGCTCCCAATGTGTGGGTAATTATAACCACGGCAGTCATTTTTGTGTTAATAGCCCAGAAGCTTGCTGACAACAGACAGCAGCCAACAACAATCGATGAATAGTTTTACCAGATTACTGCGCTACTTACTGCGCTATCAGAGAGGGTTGTCGATGGCCATGCTGAGCAATGTGCTGACAGCCCTTTTCACTGTGGTCAGCATCCCCATGCTTATCCCTTTTTTTCAGATACTGTTTGAAAAAGAGCCGGCAGTGGTGCCTGCGCCGGAAGCCACCTTCGGGCTTTCGACAGCCAATAGTTATTTTGCCTATTGGTTTAGTCAGCTGATTGTTACGCATGGCAAGGAAGGAGCATTGGCGTATGTCTGTATGACCATCGTGGTTGTATACCTGTTGCGCAATGTTTTTCGCTACCTCGCTTTATATTTTATGGCACCTGTGCGCAACGGAGTGATTCGTGATTTGCGTACAGAGATGTATGAGCAGGTGCTGGTGCTGCCCCTGTCGTATTTTGGCAATGAGCGTAAAGGCGATTTGATGGCGCGGCTGACCAGCGATGTACAGGAAGTAGAGAGCAGCATTCTTAATATGTTGGAGGCGATTTTTCGGGAGCCTCTTATTGTGTTGGGGGCTTTAGGATTCATGATTTACGTAAGTCCCAGCCTGACTGTCTTTGTATTCATGCTGATTATCTTTACCGGAGTAGTCATCGGGGGTATAGGCAAGCGACTCAAGCGGGCTTCGGCAGCAGCGCAGCAACAGCTGGGTGATTTGGTAAGTGTAGCTGAAGAAGGACTGGGTGGACTGCGAATTATCAAAGGGTTTGCTGCGGAGGCTTACCAGCGCCGAAAATTTGGTGCTACCAACGAGCGGTACCGACAATTATTGACAGCCACGCTTCGCCGGCGCGATCTTGCATCTCCTCTGTCAGAGTTTTTGGGAATCGCTACCGTCTCACTACTTTTATGGTACGGATCGCGGCAGGTATTTACTGGGGCACTGTCGGCGGAGACCTTTATCACTTTTATCTTTGCTTTTTACAATGTAATTGATCCTGCCAAGAATTTAAGCAAGGCCGTTTCAAATATACAGCGGGGTATCGGAGCTTTCCAGCGTGTAGAGGTGCTGCTCGATGCACACAATAGTCTGCCGGAGGCCGCTGATGCCCGCCCGATCAAGTCGTTCAACTACGATCTGTCGTTTAAAAATGTATCGTTTCAGTACCCTTCCAATGAAGGACCTGTGCTGCAGGATATAAGACTCACCATCCCCAAAGGTAGGGTAGTTGCGCTGGTGGGCGCTTCGGGTGCCGGTAAGAGTACGTTGGTAGATTTGATTCCCCGTTTTTACGATGTCAGCAGCGGTAGTATCGAAATTGATGGTATAGATGTTCGACAGCTAAAATTGGGAGATTTGCGGCGATTGATGGGCATTGTGAGTCAGGAAGCCATCCTGTTCAATGATACTATATATAATAATATCGTCTTCGGTATGGAAGGTGCCACGCAGGAAATGGTTGAGCAGGCTGCTCGAATTGCCAATGCACATGATTTTATCATGGCAACTGAGCAAGGGTACGAAACCAATATAGGCGACCGGGGCAGCAAACTTTCGGGCGGACAGCGGCAGCGGCTTACCATTGCCCGGGCCATTTTGCGCAACCCGCCCATACTAATTCTTGACGAGGCTACCAGCGCACTTGACAGCGAGAGCGAAAAGCTGGTGCAGCAGGCGCTCGAGGCGCTCATGAGAGGTAGAACGGCTATCGTCATCGCCCACCGGCTGAGTACGGTACAGCATGCAGACGAGATAGTTGTATTGCGGCAGGGACGCATTGTTGAAAGAGGAAGCCACGCGGAGTTGATACGCATAGGTGGTGATTATCAAAAATTGGTGAGTCTGCAGGGACTGGCGTGAGTATACAGTTTGCCGGATTGCTTGTAAATTCGTGGAGTTGCTAATGTACGTGCCAGTTTTTTATTTTTAAAAAAAACCAACAGACACATTTTTGAAATATTTTTTGGCGGCCGCAGCCGCCAAAAAATATTTTCAACTAATAAAAAAAATTAAGACAATTTTGTCTTTTATTAAAAAATATGTATTTTTGCCTAAACAAACAGTAACTGATGTTCTCGAAAGCTTGTGAATACGCGATCAAAGCCATGATATTTCTGGCATCCCGGCCGGCGGAAAATCGTCGGGCAGGCGCTCGCGAGGTGGCGGAAGCCATACAAAGCCCCGAGGCGTTCACGGCTAAAATATTGCAGCAGTTGATGAAGCGACAGTTGCTACACTCGGTCAAAGGCCCCAACGGTGGCTTTGAACTACTGCGTAAGAGCGAGGATATCAAGCTGGCACAGATTGTGGAGGCTATTGACGGTGACAACCTGTTTCGCGGCTGTGCACTGGGCTTCCACAAGTGTTCGGAGACGCATCCTTGCCCTGTACACCACAAATTCAAGGCAGTACGCGACCAACTGGCGGTCATGCTGATTACAACTAATCTGGCCGAGATTGCCGACGGAATACCTGCGGGGATTAGCTTTTTGACAAGTGAGTAGAGAAAAAAATTTTTCACAATAAAAGATAAAAAGGTATTAATATCTTGTATGAAAACAGCAACAGATATACCCAACAGCAAGGTCGGCAGGATAGTAGCCGACGACTATCGGACAGCCGGTGTATTCAGCGCTTACGGCATTGATTTTTGCTGCAAAGGCGGCATTAGTGTCCAGGAAGCCTGTGCGCTCAGGGGCTTGTCGACAGACACAGTAGTAGCTGCCCTGGCTGAAGCATTGCAACAACCAGCCTTACCCGACTACCGGCAGCTGACACCAGCAGCTTTGGCAGACCACATAGTAGCCGTGCACCACAAATACGTAGAAGACCGCATACCCCTTTTACAGGGATACCTGGAAAAGCTGTGTCGTGTACACGGAGGGCGCCATCCTGAGTTGTTTGACATTCGGTTTGCTTTTGAGCAATCGGCGGCGGCCTTGCAGCTGCACATGAAAAAGGAAGAAAACATACTCTTCCCCTACATTTGTCGCCTGCAGGAAGCGCAGCAACAAGGAGAGCCGCTACCCGGATCTGCCTTCGGGTCGGTTGAGCACCCGATACACATGATGGAAGAAGAGCATGCCGAAGAAGGTGAGCGATTCCGGCAGATAGAAGCCCTGAGTGGCCACTACACGGCGCCGGCCGACGGATGCCAGACCTACCGGGTAGCCTATGCCATGCTGAAAGAATTTCAGGATGATCTGCATGCGCATATTCATCTGGAAAACAACTTATTATTTCCGGCAGCGCAGGCGCTTTACCACACACTGACCACTGCAGCCAAGTAAGATGAGCATGCGTGTCGACACATATCAACAGACAGCTGAGGCGACCGTTTGGCGTTGGTATATAGCAGCCCTGGCATTTTTCGGGCTGGCATCGATGTTTGGGTTATTGATGCGGTATGGCTTTGTGGGATCATTGCACGGGTTGGTATACAAGCACTTGTTGCATGCCCACAGCCATGTAGCACTTATGGGCTGGGCATTTACAGCCTTATCGACGATGCTGATGTATTTGTTTGCGTGGACGGATCGCTCGGCCGGGGTTGTCAACCGATTGATGATGGTCAATGCAGTATCTGTCATTGGTATGGCGGCGTCGTTTACCTGGCAGGGATATGGCCCGTTGAGCATTGCTTTCAGCAGCCTGCATTTGTTATGTGCCTATTATTTTGGCGGGTACTTTTTGCGGCAGCGCCCAACCGGCGGCGGAGCAGCCCGGTTTTTTGCCCGTTGGGCGGTCATCTGGCTATTGGTATCTACGGTGGGGATATGGGCGACCGGATTGAGCGCTGCAATATTGGGCAAGCAGCACGCCCTCTACTTTATGAGCGTGCAATTTTTCCTGCACTTTCAGTTTAACGGCTGGATTGCCTACGCGGTATTGGCACTGTTGTTTCAGTGGGCCGAAAAATTGGGTGCGATAGATATCAGCTACCGGCTAAAGGCCCTGTTGGCTGCTTCGGTGTTGCTTACCTATGCACAGAGCGTAAGCTGGAGCACTCCCGCTTCTGCTCTTTTTTACCTCAATACGACGGGGGTGCTGCTGCAGCTGGCTGCCTATTTTTTGCTGCTGCAAAAACTACTGCCGGCCCTGCGGCAGCAGCTGGCCGAGCAGGCGACGGGCAGCCGCTGGCTGCTGCAGGCAGGCATGGCCAGCCTGGCGGCAAAAGTGCTGATACAGGTGGCGGTGGCGCTGCCTTTTGTGGCCGTCATTTCCTATACCATACGCATGTACGTGATTGGTTTCATACACCTGATTTTACTGGGTGCCTTCACTATGACACTGGGCGGGTCGGTACAGCTCAACGGGCTGCAGCCCCGGACAGGCAGGCAGTGGGGGTGGCGGTTGTTGTTGGCAGGGTTTATACTCACAGAAGCGCTTCTCTTTTTACAGGGCAGTCTGTTGTGGGCGGGTGCGGGTTACCTGCCGCACTATCACCTGCTGCTCTTTGCATTTTCTCTCTTTTTCCCGCTGGGCATAGGCAGCATGCTGCTGGACGCCCGCGCCACTAGCAAGCAATTTTACACACACACGCAAAACAGATAAATCAATGAAAAAGGTATTATTAATGGCATTCGCAGCATTGGCAGTCCTGTATGCGGGCTGCGGAAGTGATGCCTCTTCTTCCGCTGCGGGGTCTGCAGCAACGGTAGCACCGGCAGCGACAGCGCCCGATCCAAAGGGTATCGGGGAAATCAGGAATGTGCATGTGGAAGAATCCATAGATGAGGCTATGTCGAATCGGGGTAAGGGTATCTATGACATGAAGTGTTCGGCTTGCCATTTGACAACTGATAAGCGGGTTGTAGGCCCGGGTTTTAGCGGCATCACCAATCGTCGTGCACCGGAGTGGATCATGAACATGATTACCAATACGGATGTGATGCTGGATGAGGACCCTACGGCACAGAAGCTGCTGGAGGAGTGCCTTACCCGCATGCCCAACCAGAATGTGAGCATTGGCGATGCCCGTGACCTGCTCGAATTTCTTCGCCAGAATGATGTAGCGACAGCCGGCAGCAAAGACGGTGCGCTTGTCAAATAAGGTATATATTCTCTCTTTCTAATTCAAACAAAGGCATTATGAAATCGAATCAACTAATGCTGTGGGCGGTGCTGTTGCTGCTCGTAGCAGGCAGTGCATGCAAACCCAAGGGACCCGGCAGTGTGGTCAGTGGCGATGCAGCAGCTAAGGTATATGTGGCACCTGGTCAGCATGACGAGTTTTATAACATCGTATCGGGTGGCTTCAACGGACAAATGAGTGTTGTGGGTCTTCCTTCTGGTCGCGTTCTCAAGATCGTTCCCGTATTTTCGCAGCATGCCGAAAATGGCTGGGGCTACAACGAAGAGAGTAGGCCTATGCTCAATACTGCGCATGGTTTTGTACCCTGGGATGATCTTCACCACATAGCCATCAGTACCACCAAGGCGGAGCATGATGCCCGCTGGGCTTTTGGCAATGCCAACAACACTCCGCGCATTGCGCGGGTCGACCTTAGCCAGTTTAAGACGGTTGAGATCCTCGAACTTCCCAACAGTGCTGGCAACCACTCTTCTCCTTTTATTACAGAAAATACCGAGTATGTGGTGGCTGGTACGCGCTTTAGTGTGCCTACCGGGGAAAAAGATGTGCCCATTAGTACTTATAAGGAGAATTTCCGGGGGACAATTAGTTTTATCGGCGTGAATCAGGAGACGGGTCGTATGAATCTGTCGTTTCAGCTGGAGGCGCCGCCCTTCAATTTTGACTTGGCGCGGGCAGGTAAAAAGGTATCGCATGGTTGGTTTTTCTTCTCTTGCTACAATACCGAGCAGGCACACACCTTGCTGGAAGTCAATGCATCCCAAAAAGACAAGGACTTCATCATGGCAGTCAACTGGAAAAAGGCGGAGGAATATATAGCGCGGGGTAAAGGAAGAAAAACGCCTGCGCGCTACGCCCACAATGTGTGGAATGAGGAGACGCATACGGCCGAGAGTACAATCATGGAAGAGGTTCTTACGCTGGATCCGCGTGAACTGGAAGGCATCGTGTACTTTATTCCGTGTCCTAAATCACCCCACGGCTGTGATACCGATCCCAGTGGGGAGTACATTGTAGGCAGTGGCAAGCTGGCCGCTGTGATTCCGGTATTTTCATTTTCAAAGATGTTGGAAGCTATTGAAAATAAGGACTTTGAGGGCGATATTGACGGTATGCCGGTACTCAAATATGAGCGTGTGCTGCACGGTGAGGTTGAAAAACCAGGCCTGGGGCCATTGCATACAGAGTTTGACGACAGGGGCAATGCGTATACCTCTTTCTTTGTCTCTTCGGAGGTTGTAAAATGGGATCTTAAGAGCCTGCAGGTACTTGACCGTGTACCGACCTACTACTCCGTAGGTCACCTGATGGTCCCTGGTGGCCCGACGGGCAAGCCGCATGGTCGCTACCTGGTTGCCTACAACAAGATTACCAAAGACCGTTACCTGCCTACGGGGCCTGAACTGGCACATTCGGCCCAACTTTATGATATTTCGGGGGACAAGATGCAGCTGCTGCTCGATTTTCCGACCATAGGGGAGCCCCACTACGCTGAAGCGTTTCCTGCCTCCCTCATCAAAGACCGGCAGGTAAAAATTTACCCGCTGGAGAAAAACAGACACCCGTATGTGACGGCAGGTGCGGGTAGTGCCAAAGTGGTGCGCGAGGGCAACAAGGTGCATGTGTATATGACCACGATTCGTTCCAATTTCAGACCCGATAATATTGAAGGTATACGATTGGGCGATGAGGTGTACTTTCACGTAACCAACCTTGAGCAGGACTGGGATGTTCCGCACGGTTTTGCCGTGAAAGGTGCTAATACAGCCGAACTGCTCATCATGCCGGGAGAAACATCAACACTCAAGTGGGTTCCGACCAGGGTAGGGGTGTATCCTTTCTATTGTACTGACTTTTGCTCAGCGCTTCACCAAGAGATGCAGGGATACCTGCGGGTATCACCTGCCGGTAGCAATGTGCCCATCAGTTATTCTACGGGAGAACCCCAGTAGCGTCAGGATTTTTTACAGTGCCCCACAAGCTGTCCGGGGCTTAGTCCCCGGCAGCTGTGGCACACATTTTTCCAAAAAAATATGAAAACGATTAAGCACCTTTCGCGCATCGGGCTGCTGCTGGCAGCCCTGGCGCTGGTCGCCTGCTTTTATATGCCGCTCTGGCAGATACTGTTGTGGGCTCCGCAGTACCCCGAAGGCTTGGGTATGCAGATATGGGTAAACCGGCTGTCGGGCGATGTTGATACCATCAATGGCCTGAACCACTATATCGGCATGAAGCATATTGAGGAAGCGATGTTCCCCGAGTTCGTCTACCTCTCTAAAGTGTTGGCAGGATTGATTTTGCTGGGTGTGGGGGCGGCTTTGTGGGGAAAAAAAGCAGGTGTGTTCGCTTTTTTGGGCAGCCTGCTGTTGTTGGGGGTATGGGTGATGTATGATATGTACCGTTGGGGCTATGATTATGGCCACAACCTGGATCCTGCGGCAGCCATCAAAGTACCAGGTATGAGCTACCAGCCGCCCCTGCTGGGATATAAAGAACTGCTGAATTTTCTTGCCTACTCGGGGCCTGATACAGGCGGCTGGATCATGCTGCTGAGTGTGCTACTGGTAGTTGGGGTGCTGATTTTTGAACAAAAAAGCCAAAAAGCATGAAAAAGATAGCTGTGTATTGGCAACTACTGCTGGCCAGCCTCGCATTTGCCTGCAGTACCGAGCCCCGGGCCATACATTTTGGTGTTGATATGTGCCATCACTGCAAAATGACCCTGATGGATCCCCTCTTTGGGGCTGAAATTGTGACAAATACAGGTAAGGTGCTCGTATTTGATGACCTCAACTGTCTGGTGGGGTATCTGGAGGAAGCTTCCGGGCATACAGCAGCTGCAGCGCAGATATTGGTTGTTGACCACAAACGGGGGCAGGTGCTGATCGACGCCCGCTCGGCACATTATGTACACTCCGAAGAAATACGAAGTCCTATGGCCAGCCAGCTGGCTGCATTCGCAAGCCGGGAGGATATGGAGGCGTATGGTGCCCAATACAAAGGCGTATATCTGCGCTGGCCGGAAGTACTTACACAATTTAAATAAATTGCTGTCGGGCAGACATTCACAAACAGAAACGGGTATATGAACAACAATGCTAATAAGTTCGGTGCCGGCCTGTGGCCGCTGTTGGTATTTAGCCTGTGGCCGTCAATGAGCCTGCTGGCGCACCAATACACGGTACGTGCAGGGGAGTCGGTTGCAGCAGCTATTGACCGTGCGGCGGCGGGGGATACGGTGCTGGTATACAAGGGGCACTATCGGGTACACCAACTGACGATTCGCAAGCCTTTGAGTCTGCTGGGTGTGGGGCGACCTGTACTCGACGGCGGCGGCCGGGGTAATATACTGCTTGTGGCGGCAGACTGCGTACATATCCGTGGGTTTGTCATCCGCGATACGGGCGTAGCACAGATGGACGATCCGGCTGGTATCAAATTTTTTGATGCCACGCACTGTATTGTTGAAGACAATGAACTGGAGCATACATTCTTTGGTATCCATTTTTCTAACTCTTCTTACAATAGGGTTAGGAATAATAAGTTGAAAACAAATGCTTTAAAAGAGTTTCAAACAGGCAACGGTATCCACTTGTGGAAGTGCCATCACAATGAAATTGAAGGTAATTATGTCGAGGGCCATCGCGATGGTATTTATCTGGAGTTTGTTACCCAGACTCAGTGTAAAGACAATGTGGTGGTTGGCAATAAGCGTTATGGCCTGCACTTTATGTTTAGTCATGAAAATGCGTATCTCCGCAATATATTTCGCTCCAATGGAGCGGGTGTAGCTGTCATGTATACGAGAAGGGTGCATATGGAGGATAACCTCTTTCAGGCAAATCAGGGCGCTTCCGCTTACGGGTTGTTGCTCAAGGATATTACCGACAGCAAAATTGTTGGCAATCGTTTTGTAGCCAATACAACGGGGATCTATATGGAGGGATCTAATCGCAATGTGCTGACAGGCAACCTTTTTAATCGAAACGGGGCAGCCGTTAAACTGATGGCTAGCTGTGACAACAATGAATTCAGGTACAATGATTTTGTTGCCAATACCTTTGATGTGACGACCAATGGCAGTGTTGTGCTTAATCAGCTGGCGCAGAATTACTGGGATAAGTACGAAGGATATGATTTGGATGGTAATGGCTATGGTGACGTGCCGTATCGGCCCATAAGTCTGTATAGTATTATCATTGAGCGTATT
Organism: uncultured Saprospiraceae bacterium; assembly: GCA_964645715.1. Classification (GTDB taxonomy): domain Bacteria; phylum Bacteroidota; class Bacteroidia; order Chitinophagales; family Saprospiraceae; genus JAUMBM01. The sequence continues at coordinate 2,904 of CAZYAO010000004.1, read as the reverse complement.
CCACCTGCGGTGGTACTATTGCGCAGCCTGTTGGTGAGCCTGCTGGATCGTGCAGAGCGAGTACTGCCCGCCATCAGTCCGGAGAATATGAAAGATGAACAACCCAAAATGAGGAAATATGATCGGTATTCACAAACTGAACAAGCGCTTTGGGAGTCTGCAGGTACTGCAGGACTTTGAGCTGTCTTTTCAGTCCCATACATCTTATGCCCTCATGGGCCCCAATGGTTCGGGAAAAACAACCCTGATAAAAAGTATGCTTGGCTTGGTCATTCCGGATAGTGGCAGCATAGTGTTTGCAGGACAACCTATTGCCGGGCAGTGGGCCTATCGCAGCCAGATCGGCTATATGCCGCAGATTGGCTGTTATCCTGACAATATAAAAATTGGGCAGCTGCTCGACATGATGAAAAATCTGCGTGCGGGTAGCCGTGAGGGGCTGGATGAGGAGCTTGTTTATGCTTTTGGACTGGATCGGCTGCTGCACAAGGAGATGCACAGCCTGAGCGGCGGAACAAGGCAAAAGGTAAGTGCCGCGCTGGCATTTATGTTCAGGCCTGTCGTGTATATTCTTGATGAGCCAACTGCCGGGCTCGATCCGCTGGCTGTTGAAGTACTGAAAGATAAGATTGGCAGAGAACGATCGGCCGGTAAGCTTTTTGTGATTACATCGCATATATTGAGCGAACTGGAAGAACTCACCGACCATGCTGTCTATATCAATGACAGCCGTATTGTATACAACCAGTCGATTGCTGCCCTGAAGGAAGAAACGCAGGAGCAAAAATTTGGTGCAGCTATTGCGCGTATTCTGCAGGGGCAGGTGTTGAATTGTCTATAACATAAATTAATTGCTATGTTTAAGTTGATAAAATATAGTTTTTTAAGTATAATTAAATCGCGTTTTGTACTGCTGTATATGCTGTTTTTGTTGGCGATGACCACAGCGCTGTATCAGGTGGACAGTGACATGGACAAGATGGTACTCAGTCTGCTGAACGTTTTACTGCTAATCAGTCCGCTCATCAGTGCTGTTTATGCAACAATTTATTACTACAACAGTTACGAGTTCATGGAGCTGATGCTGGCACAGCCAATAAACCGACAGACGGTATTTATGAGTCAGGTAGTGGCGGTGGGCAGCAGTCTCAGTCTGGCGGTAGTGGCGGGCGTGGGGCTTCCTATGTTGTTGTGGGGGGCAGACGAACGGCTTTTATGGCTGTTGGGAACAGCCGTGGTACTAAGTCTGATTTTCACTGCACTCGCCTTTTTAGCAGCAGTACTTACGCGCGATAAGGCCAAGGCTATCGGGCTGGCCATGTTGTTCTGGATATTTTTTTCACTCATTTACGATGGGTTGATTCTCTATATAGTATACAGCTTTAGTGACTACCCACTGGAAAAACCAATACTGGGGCTGGTTGTGTTGAACCCTGTAGATCTGGCCCGGATTGTAGTATTGATGCAGTTGGATGTGGCTGCCCTGATGGGGTATACAGGGGCTTTTTTTCAGCAATTGCTGGGGAGCACCAAAGGAATGCTGCTGGCTATGCTGGTTTTATTGCTGTGGTTGTTGCTGCCAATGTGGTATGCGCGGCAGGTATTTTTGCGCAAGGACGTGTAGCCTGGCGCGATGAATGGCTGCGGTATGCTTCCGGAGGGGCTGCAGTGTTGCTGTACGGACTTTGCAGGGGAATATTGGGGAGTAAGGTATACGGGAAAGTAGCATCAAGGATTTTTTGGCACAAAATAATATTTCACAAGACCTATTTTTAAGCATAATGGGAATAACTTTGCGCTGAAATTTGTTTAGCCAAAAAACAAGCGGCATGCATTTAAGTGAACAAGAGCTCGTGCGCAGGGAAAACCTGAAGAAGATGCGAGAGCTGGGTATTGAACCATATCCGGCCGAAGCTTTTCCTGTTAACGCCTACGCGGCGGAAATCCAGCAGGGTTTGGTCATCAGTGAGGAAGGTCAGGCAGTAAATTTTCAGGAGGTAGTGATGGCTGGCCGGTTGATGAGCAGCCGGGTTATGGGCAAAGCTTCATTTGCTGAGTTGATGGACAGTACCGGCAGGATTCAGCTGTACATTTCCCGGGATGAAATTGCGCCGGGCGAGGATAAATCGCTCTACAATGAAGTGTTCAAAAAACTACTGGATATTGGAGACTTCATCGGGATCAAGGGTAGTGCTTTTGTGACTAAAACAGGTGAAATCACGGTGCATGTACACTCGCTGACGGTACTCAGCAAGTCTCTCCGTCCCCTGCCTGTGGTGAAGCGGGACGAAGCAGGCAATGTATACGATGCATTCACCGATGCCGAGCAGCGCTATCGGCAGCGGTATGTAGACCTGATTGTCAATCCGCAGGTAAAAGATATTTTTCTGCGTCGAAGCCGGCTTATCTCGGCTATGCGCCGTTATTTTGATGCCCAAGGGTGGTTAGAGGTAGAGACGCCGGTACTTCAGCCAATCCATGGCGGAGCGGCAGCAAGACCGTTCGTTACCCACCATAATACGCTCGACATGGAATTGTACTTGCGTATTGCCAATGAACTGTATCTCAAGCGACTGATCGTTGGGGGCTTCGAGGGGGTGTATGAAATCGGAAAGATGTTTCGGAATGAAGGTATGGATCGTACCCACAATCCTGAGTTTACATCCATGGAAATCTATGTAGCCTACAAGGACTATCATTGGATGATGAGCATGGTAGAGGATTGCCTGGAGACGATCGTGCGCGAGGTTACGGGTAGTACGGTGGTAGCCTACGACGGTCATGAGATTAACTTTGCCGGTCCATATCGCCGACTGAGTATGTACGATGCTATACGGGAATACAGTGGCGTTGATGTAAGCGACATGGATGAACAGGGGTTGCGGCAACTTTGTCGTCAATGGC
>CAZYAO010000003.1:132871-145654 GCA_964645715.1 uncultured Saprospiraceae bacterium | reverse complement strand
TTGATCGGTCATCAAACTATGGAGCACAGGTGGCCCAGGCGGTTCACAATTGGGCGGCCACCGATACGGAGGCGCACAATGCCTGGCGCCGACCCCGTAATCCCAGTTATGTACCCGCTCAAGGACTGGTCGACGGCATCTGGCGGCCTACTTTTCCCGATTACGGAGCAGCGGTACTCCCCGCCTGGGGTAATACGCGCACCTTTGTTGCTGATGAAACTGACGTGAGTGCCCCTCCACTACCCTACAGTGAATTGTCTGGCTCCGAGATGTACCAACAGCATCTCGAAATTGTACAGAAAGTTGATTCCATAAAGCAGGGGTATTCGTCTGAAGACGCCTGGATCGCCATTTTTTGGAGTGATGATTGTGCAACGCTGACTTTCACCCCATCCGGCAGGTGGATAGCCATTGCCAACCAGCTGTTGCAACAGGAAGACAGCTCCCTGCCTGAGGCACTGGAACTGTATGCCAAAGTTGGCATCAGCCTGTGTGATGCGGGTATTCGTACTTGGCACGAAAAATACAAATGGAATACCGAGCGACCTATTGACTATATCCGGCGAGTAATGGATCAGACCACCTGGAATACAATCATGTGCCCTGATGGCACGGGTAAGTTTTTCACTCCACCCTTCCCCGCCTACCCTTCCGGACATGCCGCTTTTGGCGCTGCTGCAGTTGAAGTCATGGTTGATTTTGTTGGTGACAACTACCACTTAGTTGACCGTTGCCACGAAAATCGCACTGAATTTGATGGTCGTCCCAGGGCTTTCAACAGTTTTTACGCCATGGCTGAAGAAAACGCCTACTCTCGTATCCCGCTGGGTGTGCATATACAGGCAGATCTGGATGCCGGGCTGACACTGGGTTACCAAATTGGCAACAAGGTGAATCAGCTGCCTTGGCGTCGATAGCCGTCATTGATACCCAGCGCCTGTATTGTAAATTGGACAGCGCTGTGTTAACGTAGCATATCTGTCACGTTATAATTTTTACCAATAGGCTATAAGAATTTTCAATAAGCTTGTTACCTTTGTTGTGCATAAAATACAAATATTACCTACTTTTGCATAACCGTAAGGCGTGCTCTATGAAATTCCTGCATTATAGCATACTGCTTATTTACATGACTTTATTGGGTCATAGCTGTGGGTATGAATCCGATCAGGTTAAGGAGGCTTATCTGCAACAGCTTTTGGCGCAAACAAAGGCTTTGCACTGTCAGATTGCCGACTTGAGCATGGAAGCTAAGGCACTTTGGGACACTGTCAATGCGAGTATCCAAGGAAGATTGCCCGCTGATATGGCGACACATCATAAGGCCAATATGCTGCGGCTGCGAAATGCCCAGATGATTCGGGAGTTCGAAATATATCCTCAGTTGGGTGAGGATGTACGCAGGCTAGTCGACAGTGCAGAGCTGATGGATGTACAGATTGCTGATAAAATGCGGGCTGCCATGGACAGCCTTTCTGTTTGTGATAGTCTTTCACAGAAAGCATTAATAGAACTCGCGGAAAAAGAACCGGAATTGTATTCAAGCTGGAAGTACAAATTTGTTGACGTAAACTGCCTAAAATAAAAATAACGACCTGTTACAAACTACTTTGCATTGGAAATTGTCAAAATCTCATGTAAAAAGTATTGGCCAATGAAACATGTTTATTCTACAAAAAGAGTGGCAAAGCCTCTTTTATTCGCGGTTCTCTCCGTTATGCTTTTTTTGACTGGTTGCGGTCCTGACGATACACCTGTTGTCGATGATGATCTGCGCAAGCCGCAAGAGTATGGTCATGAACTTGCTATGCGCTGGAACCTGCTTATGCTCGATTTAGAGCGTTTCACGCCTGGATACAGACCTCCGATTGCTGCCAGAACGCATGCTTACATCGGCATCGCGGCTTATGAAAGTATACAGCCGGGTATGTCAGATGAATACCTGTCTATACAGAATCAATTCCCTGGTCTCATTTTACCCAAAGTTGAGCAAGGGTTGACCTATCATTGGCCTTCTGTACTCACCTCTTGTTATGCACGTTCTTGCGAGCTTTTCTTCCCGACAGCTCCCTCCGAGCATCTCTTCAGGTTGTACAGCCTCCGTAATGAGCTGTTCCAGCAATACAAGAACTCCATTGACGCCGAGATTTTTGACCGTTCGACAGAGTACGGCCGTCGCGTGGCGCAGGCAGTCTTCAATTGGTCGGCAACTGACCCGGTAGGCCACCAGGCCTATTTGAACCCGCGTGATCCCAACTATGTGGCTCCGCAGGGCAATATACCCGGAATATGGCGTCCTACATTTCCAGAATATTCAGATGCGCTGCTGCCTCGCTGGGGACAGGTTCGCCCCTTTGTCGCAGGACCTGATGATGTATGTCCGTCACCTGACGCCTACAGCCAACAACCAGGCTCCAGCTTTTACCAGCAGGCACTGGAAGTAAGAGATATGGTTAATCAAGTAAAGGCAGGTAATCGGCCGGAAGACGCCTGGATTGCTGTTTTTTGGAGTGATGACTGTGCAGTATTGACATTTACGCCTGCAGGCCGCTTCATTGCTGTCGCCAACCAGTTGTTGGAGCAGGAAGATGCCAATCTTGCTTTTGCTATAGAGACCTACGCCCGTGTAGGTATGAGTATTGCTGACGCCGGTATCCGTGCCTGGCACGAGAAATATCGCTACAATGTAGAACGGCCAATATCTTACATCCACAGGGTATTCAACAATACCAACTGGAACACTCTGATGTGCCCAGATGGAACAGGTGATTACTTTACGCCCAACTTCCCCGCCTATCCTTCGGGGCACGCTACTTTTGGTGCAGCCGCCGCTGAGGTCTTCGTGGATTTGTTTGGAGAGAACTACTTCTTCGTTGACCGCTGTCATGAAGGTCGCACTGAGTTTGACGGAAGGCCCCGTTCGTTTGCCAACTTCTATGATATGGCAGAAGAAAATGCTTACTCCAGAATTCCACTGGGTGTCCACTTCCGCATGGATGCTGATTCGGGTCTGCAGCTGGGATACCGGATTGGCCGCAAGGTGAATGAAATTCCGTGGAGGCGATAGTCCTCTGTTGGGATTTGAAAGTCCGGCGTCAAAACAAGCGCTGCAGCGTGCTGCTGCAGCGCTTGTTTTTTTCTGCGCTGCGTAAAAATAGTTGTAGGTGCCAGTTGCCGCCCTGGTGCCTGTCTTTATCCTGTGCTCTGTCGTATAAATTTGGGCGGTATACACGTTTTTCGGAGATAAAGCCCCGCCCTACCGTAAGAATTCATATCTTAGGGTCACATTTGTAGATTGCCTATGCGTTTTTTAGCCTTACTTGCTATCCTTCTGTCTGCATCCAGCGTGTTCTGGATTGTTGCCTGGTTGGTTCGTCAACGGCTAAGCAGCCTTAGCCGCCTGCTTTACGGGCTGGGAGGGATTGTCGTTGCGCTGCTTTTTGGACTGTGGGTGTACGAGGCGGGCGGTTGGCAGCGTCGGGCACACTATCGGCAGTTGGTGTATGCCCTCAACGATCCCATCATGCAAAGTTATCTGCGCCGTGGTGTGGATGTTGACAAGAGCCTGCTGATGCTCAGTATGGCCAGCCGGGGGTTATCAGGCTACGCCCGTATCAGCAAGAATGCCTCTACGGAGGCCCGTAGCTGGCTTGCCTGGTCTGCGCAGTGGGTTGCTGATGAGCGACGATTTCCTGTATGGAGGCGCAGTGCAGAATGGGAGCAACAAGTGTTTTTCCTGTCGCATGCAGCCATCATACTCGCACACTATCAAATGACCACACTGGACGAAACCTATGCCGCCAAGTGGACAAAGGCGTGCAAATACCTGGCAGACGGGATTACCCGATCGCGCTATAAAAACCTGGCCTCGCGGCCCAAAGATATCGCCTTTCGTCCGTATGACAACGCAGCTGCCTTGTACGCGCTGAGTTTGCATGACAGTTACTTTGGAAGCAAGCTGTTGGAAACAGCCTCTATGGACTGGTCCATGTACGTGCAGCGAGAGTTGTTATTTGACGATAACGACCTTCCCTGTTCCGGCTTTACCAATACCAACCGCTGCAGACTCGATGCCGTGGGCAGTAGTATGGCCATGCTTACCGTATACGCTGCGGAGAGCAACTCTCCCCTGGCCAAATCATTTTGGAAAAAATTCTGCTTCTCTTACAAAGAAAGCGTCATGAATGTATGGGCCTCCTTCCGCAGCACCGTTCAGGGTCGGGAACTGGCACCCTTCTGTGATGAAAATATGTATCCTTTGCTGTGCGACCGATACCAAACCGAACTCGCCCAGTGGGCAGCTGCAAGGCATAAAAGCTGGATGGTCTACTACCAGATCAACAATTTTCTATTGATCTACGATCTTTTTAACCCCATCAGCAAGGCTTGGCGGGAGCCTCCGAACAAGCAGATTGAAACACTTATACAACTATCCGCCCGACTCAGCGCTTCAGTGAGCTAGTCAGCGCTACCTACCTGCTGCATTTTGACGAAACTAAATATGGCGCTCAGCGTGGTAGCTTGAGCGAACCAGCGGTCCACTCTCAACATAAGAAAAACCGCGCTTAAGACCTTCCTCCTTGTAGTGTGCAAACAAATCGGGGTGGATAAATTCAACAACCTCCAAGTGCATACGCGTTGGCTGCAGGTATTGTCCGATGGTCATCACATCGCAGCCATGCGCTGCGAGATCGTCCATGATTCTGTATACCTCTTCCGGCTTTTCGCCCAGCCCCACCATGATACCGCTCTTGGTACGCTTACCATAGGCTTTGGTTCGCTGGATTTGCTCGAGACTCCGGCTGTACTTAGCCTGCGGCCGCACTTTCCTGTAGAGGCTCTCGACCGTTTCCATATTGTGAGAAACCACTTCTTGTCCGGCACTAATCATCCTTTCCAGTGCATCCCAGTTGGCTTTAACATCCGGGATCAGCGTCTCAATGGTAGTTGCAGGAGAGGTTTCCTTCACGGCACGGACGGTCTGATACCATATTTCTGCTCCCCTGTCCTTCAGCTCGTCACGGTTGACTGAGGTTATCACAGCGTGTTTTACCTGCATAAGCCGGATAGCTTCTGCGACCCTGCGCGGCTCATCGACATCATATTCGGTAGGCCTGCCGGTCTTCACGGCACAAAAACTACAGGAACGCGTACAAGTATTGCCCAGGATCATGAAAGTAGCAGTACCTTCTCCCCAGCACTCACCCATATTGGGGCAATTGCCGCTCTGACAGATTGTATGAAGCTTATATTCGTCTACCAGCGAACGCACATGCTTGTAAGCAGGGCCGATGGGCAGCTTGACACGCAGCCAGTCGGGTTTGCGCTGGGTAGTAGTAACCGATTCTGTAATGGGTAGCTCGATCATATTGAATAATGCTTAGCGGCGTTTGCCGAGTTGCAAATTTATGTAAAAATTGATGAAAGCAGCACTGTTTTCGACCCCGCGCGTGGTTGGACTTTCCACCATGATTGGTACCTCCCTGAAGAAAAAATCGACGGCGATTCCCGCCTCTATTGCCTTCACGGTCTCCTCAAAAGCTCCCCAGTCAAAATGCAGCGCCGCCTTGGCCTGGATACCCGGCAGCAGCCGTATTTCTCCCAGTCCTCTCAACCAGGAAGCCGCCCCATAGACCGTATAAATGTCAAGAAAAGTGCGGGCATTCTCCTCTGTATAGCGCTCCGGCCGGATTACTACGCGATTGGTCCCCTGATCACTAAAATAGATAAGATTGAGATAGTAGGGCTTGAGAAACCCCAGCGCAGGTCCACCGCTGTAAGAGTAGCCTACCGCTACCCCGCGCCGGACGGCTTTTTCCGACAAATAACGCTTGAAGCCCAAGCCGCCGCGCAGCACATAGAACTGATTTTGCTTGCCAAAAACGAAGGGATTGGAAGCGATGTTGGATCCGGGAAACTGGATATCAAAGCTCTGCCGAAACTCCTGACTGTTCCTGAGATTACCCAGCTCCAGGTTGTAGAAACGCGTACGGTAGTAGGTCTGCAAGTCCCCGAAATTGACCCCCACCGCAATACTGCGGGGTGTGAGCAATTTAAAATCGAAAGCAAGCTCTTCGTTGTAGACGATGCCTTTTTTCTCTTCGCTGTAATAATTGCGGCCGGCCGGTAGCTGTTGCTGCCCCGGCAGTGCGTATAGCACGCCTGCAAGCAAGACAACCAACAAAGTAAACTGCTTGCACATAATTTTTGCAGATTAAGAGTACTAATAAATACAGTCGAAACCGGGTTTTGTTGGCTACAAGTTACAAATGTTGTTGGTATAAGCCTCTAAAAGAGTGAAGGGTTTTTCTTTTTTTCAGCTACCTCGGCCTGTATGGCTCCTCATCATTGCCCGCTAATTTCCGGCCGGATATTGACAACCATCCTGTCCTGTAATTGTTTTACGGCTTACGAATGGCAGTTGCTGCCAGCCGTCCTCATTACAAAAAAATATTGCGCAAGCCAATGACACAAAGATTTGGAAAGACAGGCGTGTTGCTCGTAAATCTGGGTACTCCGGATGCCCCCCGACGCAAAGAGGTAGGCCGATACCTGGTAGAATTTCTGATGGACAGGCGTGTAGTGGATTACAACTGGTTGGTCAGAACCTTGGTTGTCAGAGGAATCATTGCACCGCTCCGATCCGGAAAATCGGCCAAAGCCTACCGGGAGGTCTGGACAGACAACGGCTCTCCGCTGAAATACTACGGCTACCAGCTTGCTGAAGGCGTTGCTCAGGTGCTGGGGGATGATTTTCATGTTGAACTGGCCATGCGCTACCAAAATCCATCCATAGCATCAGCGCTTGACAAGTTGCTGCAGGCTGGCGTAGATGAGCTCATCGTTTTTCCGCTCTTCCCCCAATATGCGGGTGCTACCACCGGATCGGTGCACGAGGAAGTAATGCGGTTGCTCTCTACCAGAGAAAACTTCCCCAAGCTGCACTTTGTCAGCAGCTACTACGATCATCCCGAGATGATTGCCATTTTTGCCAGCAACGCGCGCCAATTTGACCTCGACAGTTACGACCACTTCATATTTAGTTATCACGGTCTTCCCGTGCGCCAACTAAAGAGAGCCGATGCCAGCGGGCAGCACTGCGCCCGTAAGGAAGGCTGCTGCCAGCAGCTCGGCACCGTCAACCAGTTTTGCTACTCAGCTCAATGCCATGCAACTACCCGTGCCCTGATTGCCCAGTTGGGTCTGGACCAGGCAAAGTGCACTACCACTTTCCAGAGCCGGCTTGGCCCTGAAGAGTGGGCCAAGCCCTACACCAGCAGCGTCATCGAATCGCTGGCCAAGCAGGGTGCCAAGCGACTGCTGGTTTTCAGCCCTGCTTTCGTAGCCGACTGTCTGGAGACCATTGTAGAAATAGGTTCGGAATATCAGGAAGAATTTGAAGAGATGGGCGGAGAGAAAATTGATCTCGTGCCCAGCCTCAATGATAATCCGCACTGGATAGAACTGGTCGCACGGATGGTGAAGGCCGAGAGTAGCCAGTACACTAGCGCGAAGGTTTATTGATTTTTCTTCGAAAAATCAATAAACCTTCAAATGTAGGCATCTTTGGTTGGCTCTGGCCGCCCAAAGATGCCCGTAAAAGTGCCACTCCTTTTTTTGTGATCATTATCACATGACAAAGTATTCATATTGCCCTATCTTTGTGCTGCTATTAAACAAAGGAGTGCGGTATGAAGGCACAAAACTGGCCGGAAAAGAGTCGGCAGGACGAAATTCGGGAATTGGTGAGGCGCAGGTTTCCCAAGCTCAATGAGCCTGCACTGCTGGATGAGATTGCTGCACAGGGCAACCTTGTCGATTTCAAAGCGGGTGAGACACTGTCTGAGTATGGCAGCTACGTACGCTACATACCACTTGTGTTGGAGGGCACGCTCAAAGTCATGCGTTCGAGTGACAGCGGTGATCTCTTCCTGTATTATGTAGAAGCCGGTGAAGCCTGTGCGTCCTCCTTTACCTGCTGTCTGAGCCAGAAAAAAAGCTATATACGGGCTGTTGCGGAAGATGATTTGCTTGTGCTGACCCTGCCTACCCGTATGGTTGACGAATGGATGACACGCTATCGAAGCTGGAAGGACTTCGTTATGCAGTCTTATGAAGACAGGCTGATGGAGTTGGTTGAAGCCATTGACAACATTGCCTTTCTGCGCATGGACGAGCGGCTGTGGCAGTACCTGCTCGACCGTTCACACGCTACCCACGAAAAAATTCTTCAGACTACACATCAGGAGATTGCCGACGACCTACATGCTTCCAGAGAGGCCATCAGCCGGCTGCTGAAGCAGCTTGAGAAGCAAAACAAGATCAAGCTCGGCCGCAACAAAATTGAAATCATCTCTAATCACTAATCGGTCTGTGCCATTGGCACAAGCTGGTTAATGGCTACGACAACCAAGCAATATGTTGTCCTATATTCCCGCGTTAGACTGGATAAAAAACTACCGCCGCGAGTGGTTAAGCGGCGACATTTCAGCAGGGCTGACTGTCGGTGTCATGCTTATTCCGCAGGGCATGGCCTATGCCCTGCTGGCGGGTCTGCCTGCTGTGTACGGGCTCTACGCCAGCACATTTCCGCTCATCATCTACGCCTTGCTGGGCAGTTCCCGACAGCTGGCCGTTGGACCCGTTGCCATGGTATCGCTGCTCACGGCAGCCGGCGTAGGCACGCTTGCCACCGCCGGCACGGAAGCTTATCTCAGTTTAGCACTTATATTGGCACTGCTGGTAGGTCTCATACAATTTGCCCTTGGCGCCTTGCGGTTGGGTTTTCTGGTAACATTCCTATCTCACCCGGTCATCAGTGGTTTCACCTCTGCAGCGGCCCTCATCATTGCTCTTTCACAGCTCAAGCACCTGTTGGGCATCAACCTGCCCAACAGCCACCATGTCCATGAAATATTGCTGGCCGCGGCCAGCAATATCCACCAGACCAACTGGCTTACGGCTGCCATGGGCGTGGGTGCCATGCTGGTCATTGTCGGTATTCGCCGGCGACTACCGGCCATCCCGGGCGCGCTGGTTGCTGTTGTGCTCGGGATCGTCCTCACTGCTGCCTTCTCCCTCAACGAACTCGGTGTAAAGATTGTAGGCCATGTACCCAAAGGGTTGCCTCAATTTCAGTTTTCAGGATTATCGTGGGCAGACATCCGCTCCCTGATTCCGATATCCCTCGCCATCAGTCTGGTGAGTTTCATGGAAAGCATCGCCGTTGCTAAGGCCATGCACAACCGGCACCGTGACTACCAGCTAAACGCCAACCAGGAGCTCTTTGCCCTTGGTATGGCCAACATTGTCGGATCATTCTTTCAGTCCTTTCCGGTCACGGGCGGATTTTCGCGAACAGCCGTAAACAACCAGGCAGGTGCCAAGACAGGTCTGGCCTCCCTCATTTCGGCAGCGCTGGTCCTGCTCACCCTGTTATTTTTCACACCCCTTTTTTACTACCTGCCCAATGCTGTGCTGGCTGCAGTAATCATTGTTGCCGTCAGTAACCTGATTGACTGGCGCGAAGCCGTCAATCTGTGGCATATTCACAGAGTTGATTTTTGGATGCTGATCGCTACCTTCATCTTTACCCTGATGCTCGGTATTGAGCAAGGCATTGGTATTGGTGTCATACTCTCGCTGGCGTCGGTTGTCTACGGCTCAGCAAGACCTCACCTGGCGGTGCTGGGCAAGCTTCCCGATGCACCCTACTACCTCAATATTGAGCGGCATGAAAAGCTGGAAATAAGGCGGGACATACTGGTGCTGCGCTTTGATGCGCCCCTGTTTTTTGCCAACACAGATTTTTTCCGGGAAAATATTGAACAATTGGCGGCTGCCAAAGGCGATGCGCTGAGGGCAATCATTATTCAATGCGATACCATCAGCCAAATTGACTCCACGGCCATGCACATGCTCGAGCAAACGATTGAAGACTTCAGACAGCGCAACATACAACTCCTGCTGGCAGCAGTGATTGGCCCCGTACGCGACCGGCTGGCCGACAGCGGGTTGCGCGACAAAATTGGCAAGGACCACTTTTTCCTGAGCGTACAGCAGGCTGTGGACTCACTCGACGGTAAGTACCGATTCCTAACCGTTGATCAGATGCAGACCTATACTATGCAGCGTGACTGATGAGGCAATTTCATGATTACTCTTTGGCGGCTGCAGCTGCCAAAGAGTAATCGTGAAATTGCTGCCTTTCTTTACTGCCTGAGTTCATACACCGTCATGCGCTTGATATTGATAGCGCCGCCCTGCGCATAGAAGCGCAGCTGACTGAAGTCTTCCTCAGGGAAAAATACGTTGGTCATACAGCTCGCCCCCTCATTGGCAAAAAGCTCACAGGAAGCCCTGTCGATATAGATACGCCACTGGATCGCATTGCCCTTCATGGCTCCCATAGCGGTATGCCGCCCCGCTGCAAAATCGGGATCAAAGTCCACCTTGCCCGAGCGTGTACGATCGCTGTACGCGATACGCCGAACCGGATCATAACCAAGCCGGTACTTCTGCCCTTGGGCATTGGACCATTCGAAACCAAAATCCATGGCCCCGTCGACCGGCCATTCGCCTTCCAGCACAATTTCGGCAACGGTGGGACTAAAAGTCAGTTTTTCGCCCATATTCAGTTCCCCCTCAACCCGTATATCCTTCCATTCATACTGCTGCCTGCGCATTTTTTCCAGCTCCTTTGCCGGTGAGGTAAACAGTCGCAAGCCCTGCAGCGTCCGCTGCAGCACCAGCTCGCGCGGCACCGTCATGGCACTGCGCCAACGCTGGGTAGGCGTTACCGTTGCATAGTCCCAATTGGACATCCAGCCAATAAACAGGCGGCGGCCGTCTTGTGGCGGCACATCTGACCAAGTTACCCCCGCGTAGTTATCCCTTCCCCAGTCGATCCACACGGCCTCGCCGGCATCCAGCCTACGGGTAAAATCGTAGTCCAGCGCAAATTTTTCACCATCGAAAAAGCCGACGAAATACTGCGTCGCCGACCCTCCGTTGGGGCCACCCGGATTGAGACTCACCAGCAGCACCCAGCGCACATCATTGGTGCCGGCAATGGTCATCGGGAAGAGGTCAGGACACTCCCAGACACCCCCGTGCGCCCCCTTGTCTTTGCCAAAATCACTGAGAAAAGTCCACTGTTTCAGGTCGGGTGACTGATAAAAGCTCACATGATCGCCTACAGCCAGCACCATCACCCAGCGATTCCTGTCGGCATCCCATATTACTTTAGGATCCCTGATATCTTTGATACCCGGATTGGGTAGTACAGGATTGCCCGAATACTTCGTCCAAGTGCGCCCACGGTCATTGCTGTAGGCAATGGCCTGCGACTGATAATCAGTGCGCCCTGCTTTTTCAGCAGCCATATCGTGGTAAGTAAAAATAGCCACCAGCGGAGGCTGGCCATTCTTACCGAAGCCGGAAGTGTTTTTCCAGTCCACCACGGCACTTCCCGAAAACACATACCCCAGCGAGTCTGGATAAAGTGCAATCGGCAGCTCCTCCCAATGTACCAGATCCTTGCTGACAGCATGCCCCCAGTGCATAGGGCCCCATACTGTGCTGTCGGGATAGTATTGAAAAAACAGGTGATATTCACCCTCATAGAATACCATGCCGTTGGGATCATTCATCCAGTTGGCCTCCGGCGTAAAGTGATAAGCCGGCCGGTGAGGCTCTGTGGGCAGCGGCTTATCGGCAGCAGCGGCCTCCGCCGGCGCCTGGCCATCCTGCTGGCAGCTGTATAAAAAAGCTACCGGCAATAACATAAAAAACAGCAATTTGCGCATACGATTGATTCGCTGATTGATTACCAATTTCATTTACCTTTGCTTTGCCTGGCCGGGTGCTTTCCGGGAGACAATCAAACTAAACGTCTGATAAGCAGCCCCCGGCATGGGGTACTTCCGTATTCAGTACGAAAGTCGCCGTTTGTATCTTTGATAAGCAGCCCCCCGGCGTGAAGGCACAGATTCAAAAACCTGTCGGAATTCAACCCCCATTACCAGCCCGCTGCATGATCATCGGGATTGCGGTGGTCACCGGCAGCGTGCAGCTTACCATCGGCCCGCACATGAATTGCTTTGACGACTGCCAATGACTTTACGTCCCGAAAACGATGGCCCATGACCTCCAGGACAGCCCTGGCTGTTGGTGAGATACCATTTTTTTCAACCATAATCTCATCAGGCAGCCACTGGTGGTGAAAACGCGGCGCCTGAATGGCCTTATCGAGCGGCATATTAAAATCAATTACATTCATCATCACCTGCAGCACCGAAGTAATAATAGTGGAGCCACCGGGAGCGCCCAGCAGCATAAACAAGCGGCCATCCTTCTCCACGATGGTTGGCGTCATTGAACTTAGCATGCGCTTGCCGGGAGCTATGGCATTGGCCTCGGACCCTACCAGCCCAAACTGGTTGGGGACGCCGGGCTTGACACTAAAGTCATCCATCTCGTTATTGAGAAAAAAGCCACCCCCGTCTACCAGCACCTTACAACCGTAATTGGAGTTGAGTGTGGTCGTTACCGAAACCGCATTCCCCATAGGGTCTACGACTGACGTATGTGTAGTCTCGAAACTCTCCTTCAGCAGTGTCCTGTTGCCCCCTGCAATGCTGTCGCTGGGCGATGCATGAGCGGGATCGTACGTACGCATACGTGTACGCACATAGGCCGTATCGATCAGGCTGCTGACAGGCACCGGAAAATAATCGGTATCACCCAGCCAGGCAGCCCGGTCAGCATACGCCCTTCGGGCAG
>CAZYAO010000003.1:114001-132771 GCA_964645715.1 uncultured Saprospiraceae bacterium | reverse complement strand
AAATAATCGGTATCACCCAGCCAGGCAGCCCGGTCAGCATACGCCCTTCGGGCAGCTTCCACCACAAGGTGTACTGCTGCAGGCCGTTGAAATCCGTAGCTACCCAAGGGATAAGGTTCGCAGGCTGCCAGCATTTGCAACAAAGCCACCCCACCACTCGAAGGCGGCGGCATGGAAATTACCTTATGGCCCCGGTAGTAGCCACTCACGGGTGTCCGCCACTGCGCGCGATAATCCCTGAGGTCACGAGCAGTGATAAGTCCGCCCCCTTCACGCATCTCATCGACAATCAAAGCAGCCGTCTCCCCGCGATAGAACCCATCATGACCCCGCTGCTGAATGCGCCTCAGGGCAGCTGCCAAGTCTTTCTGTACCAGCAGATCCCCTGCCTGCCAATTATCACGAATGAAAGCACAACCCTCATCGTTGTAAGTACGAAAATCACCCTGAAAGTTGCGCAAGCGCTCTGCTTCCGCAGTTGTGATTGCAAAACCATTGGCAGCCAGATCGATAGCCGGCTGCAACAGTTCCTCCCAGTCGAGTTTGCCGTAGCGTTTATGTGCCTCCACCAGACCAGCCACCGTGCCAGGCACTCCTGCTGCCAGATGCCCATCGGTACTCAGCCCTGCGACCGGGCTGCCCGCACTATCGAGAAACATGTCGCGGCTTGCAGCTGCGGGGGCCTTTTCCCGATAATCGAGCGCAGCTGTTGCCCCGTCGGCCTCCCGAATGACCATCAGTCCACCCCCGCCGATATTGCCAGCCCTCGGATACACAACCGCTATGGCAAACTGTACCGCCACGGCAGCATCCACGGCATTACCTCCCCTGCGCATCACCTCAACCCCCACAAGTGTGGCCAGCGGATGTGGCGATACTACTGCCGCCGAATCGACAACCACCGATTTGCGCGCGTCATAAACAGCAGAAGTAGCCATTGGCGATGACGCCTGACCCTGCAGGATAAAACAGCCCAGTAACAAAATGAGAAGAGTCGACAACTTTGGCATGATTATTGGCAGTTGTGGGTAAGTTGGGCAAGCAACAGCGCGAGCCGCAATCATATTTTCTGGTCGTCATGATGCCCTCCCTCCGGCAATTCCGGAGGCAAGGGCGTCATTTTCGTATATAAAACGACCGTCTTTATTTTCCTGACTTGGGATACACCAGCGTCATCTCATCAACCAAGTGGGTTGCCCCTGCAAATTTGTCAATGATAAAAAGAATGTATCTCAGGTCGACCATGATATTCCGACAGATCGAAGCATCGTAGTGAACATCACTCATGGTGCCCTCCCAGGTACGGTCAAAATTGAGTCCGATCAGATTGCCATGCGCATCGATGGCAGGACTACCGGAATTGCCGCCCGTTGTATGGTTGGAACCAATAAAACAGACAGGCATACGGCCATCTGGAAGCGCATAGCGGCCATAGTCCTTGGCTTTGTGCAGCTCCAGCAGCCGCGGAGGCAGATCGAACTCATAGTCACCGGGCACATATTTGGCCACCATACCATCCAGATCCGTCATAAAATCGTAGTTCTTTTCCGGAGTCTTATAGCCCGCCACCTGTCCATAGGTCACCCGCATGGTTGAGTTGGCATCCGGGTAGAACCGTCTTTCAGGAAAGACAACCATCAGTGCCATCATGTACTTACGCTGGAGCGCGTTGAGTTTATCCTCCAACGGCTGATAGTCCGGCATGACCACCTTATCATGATGGTCCAGGATTGCGCGCACAAACTGGTAAGCGTAGTCATTGTCCAGCTGCCGGATGAGCTCTGGCAGATTTTCGTTGGCCATGGCCAGCACCTTATCCTTTTGGGTAAAAAGAGACTTCAGGTAGAGGGCACGCGTCAGCGCGGCATAATCCTTTCCCTCCTGATTGATTTGTTCCACTGCGAAAGGAGACAAATGACTTACCTGTACTTTATTGAAATAGATATCCAGCAACGCAGTCGCAATCTCCTGATCAACGCCTATATTAAAATCCTTGTAAAAGTCCTCAAGTATCGTGATCACCTGTTTAGAGCGCCCTTCCAGCGCAGCCTCGCCCGAGCTTTTCATGATTCGGTTGTAGGTATGCAGGCTGTTCATCAGCTGAAACAGCTCCACATTGCGGAGTGCGATCTCCATCACATAATCGCGGCTGACCGCCAGCGGCTCAATTTCGCGGTATAGGCGTTCCATTTCGGGCAGCAGGCTGCCAAAGGCTGTATTCCACTTTGGATTGGCGGCTAGCCGTCGGCGAAACTCCTCCTCCATTTCGCGCCGCTTTTGGACGCCATTGGTCTGCCTGACCCCTTGTGTCTCACCAATCCACTTTTTCCAGGCATTGGCGATGCGCGCCTGCTTAGACGCGTACTGGATTTTCACCTGCGGATCCCTGCGCATGGCAGCATCCATGATGGCCAGCGAGCGATCGCGGATACCAATGCGCACAGGATTGAGCACATTGACCCGCTGGTCGATGGCAGCCGCCGGCAGGTACTGATCGGTGCGGCCGGGGAAACCAAAGACCATGGTAAAATCATCCGGTGCCACCCCGTCGAGGCTTACCGGCAGATGCTTGCGTGGTTTGAAAGGAACGTTATTGGGCGAGTACTCTGCCGGCTTGTTGTCGGGACCTGCATAGATGCGAAACAGCGCAAAATCGCCCGTATGCCGCGGCCACACCCAGTTGTCCGTATCGGCGCCAAACTTACCGATACTGGATGGCGGAGCCCCCACCAGCCGGACATCCTTATAGGTCTCCGTAACAAATAAAAAGTACTGGTTGCCATTAAAAAAAGGGCGGATCAAAATCTCCTCCCAGGTCTCCTTGCGATAACCTTGCCGAAGCAAACCCAGATTTTTATCGATTGTCGACTGCCGTTCGCGCTCGCTCATCTCATCATTGGTATTGGCCAGCGCTGTGGCCGTTACATCTTCGATGCGCACGATAAACGTGACAAAGAGTCCTTGGTTGGGCAACTCATCTGCTTTGGTTGCTGCCCAAAAGCCATCCTGCAAATAGTTATTTGACAAGCTGGAGTGATACTGTATCTGCCCGTAGCCACAGTGGTGATTGGTGAGTACCAAGCCCTGCGAAGAGATAACCTCCCCGGTACAAAAGCCTCCGAAATGCACGATAGCATCTTTGAGGCTTCCTTTGTTGACGCTGTAGATGTCCTCGGCAGACATTTTCATGCCCATCGACTTCATTTCGGCTTCATTGAGCTGTGACAGCAACAGCGGCAACCACATCCCTTCGCCCCCGCGCAGGGCTGACGTCAGCAGCAACACAAAAGCACAAAAAGTGAGGATTCTTACTCTCATAAGTGTATAGGTTTGAATAATTTTTTCCCAGTCCATACAAAGATATCAAAATCCCCAAAAAATTGGCACGATTTCAGTAATGCATAATAGGTTGCCGGTGCGCTGCTGCGCAGGCCGGCATTACAGAGTAAGCCGTAACAAGGCCCCCCTTGGGCTCGGAAAAAAATGGTACAGAATGAAAGTACATCGCTCTTTGATGATCATCGTGGCGTTGGCCACGCTGGCGCTGCCATCGGTCTATGGTCAGATGCTCAATGTTTCGACCAGTGTGCGCAACCAGTTATCCGGTACGATAGCACTGCCAACACCCCCTGTCTGTTTGCTGCCCACCGAGGCCATGCTGCCTTTTGGCGACTGGCAGCGACGCATTGACTCCCTTCGCCGCAACCGGCAGGCTGTGCCCCCCCAGACACTCCTCAGCCCCCCCTGCCGGCTACGGCTCGACAGTCTGAGTACTGGTCATTACGGCGAGCTCTGTCTTGCTGTAAGAGTGAGCCAGTTTACCGATATGTTAGGCTTTCAGCTCCCTGTACTATTTGACACCAGCCACCTGCGATTTGTGCGCAATGAATTCCCGCTGGAAGGCAACGAGGGGCTGGGGCCGCAGTTTAACACCTTTCCGGGTGTTCTGCTGTACAGTTGGATAAGCCCGTCGTTCAGTCCGGTGAGTATCCCGCAGGATGAGACCATCATCCGCATCTGTTTTGAGCCCCGGCGGGCGGGTATTTCGCCGGTGCTGACACCGCCGATGGTATCCTTCCTGCTCAACGGCAACGTCTTTTCCTTTCCGGCCGAGGCCGTCTCAGGCACTGCCGATGCCGTTCCCTTTTCTACTGGTCAGGGTATGATCACCGTGCAGCCGAGCCTGTACGTATTCCCTGGTGATGCCGATGCCAACGGGCTCGTCAATCAGTACGACGTATTATATACAGGCCTGGCTGCCGGCCGTTTTGGGCCGCAAAGCGGGCCGCGACCCAACGCAGGCATAGTTGACTGGTATGCACAGGCAGCCATTGCCTGGGGGCGCAGTACCCCCCACACTGCCGTCAACTTCGCCCATGCAGACGCCGACGGCGACGGCAAGCTCATGCCTTCGGACATAGACGCGATTGCCGACAATTACGGCCAGCAGGCCCCCTTCTGGCCGGGCGGCACCTACATGCTGCCGGACTTGCCCATAGCCGCTGAGCTCAGCCGCGCCCCGCTTTTCATCCCTGCCGACACCCTCTACACCTCGCTCCCTACCGCCCACTACCGCCTGCAGTACGGCAATGAAGATGCAGCCGCCCAGCAGGTATACGGATTGGCCTTTAGTCTCACCTACCCGCCCGAAATGATTGAAAGCGGCAGCTTCAGTCTACTGCCCGTCAATTCATGGCTGGGCAGCCCAGAGGAATTATTCTTTTTTACCCACACACATGCCGCTGAAGGCCGCATTGACTGTGCGATGGTCAGGCGCGATGGTCAGGCGCGCAGCGGCAGCGGCACCATTGCCACGCTGCAGTGGTCGCCGGTATGGATTGCCGGTGCCCTTCAGCTCCCTTTGTCCATTGACAACTGTCTGGTCATGACCGCCGAAGAAAGAGCGGTACCGGTGGCTGTCACCAATGCCCTCATCCCCCTGCGCGACGGCGCCCCCAGTGCCGACAGCCAGCAGTCCGGGCAGACTTCACCCCTGCTGTTCCCCAATCCGACTACCGACTGGCTGCAAATTCAGTGGCCTGAGGAGGAGATCGCTACAGTGAGCTGCTGGAATACACAAGGAAAAATGGTTATGCTACATATATTAAATCGGAAAAACCCCACCCTTGACATGCGACAGCTACCTGCCGGTCACTACATGCTGCACGTACGGACACGCCAGAAGACACATACTGGTTGGTTGGTAAAGCATTGAGGCTGTGCTTATTTCGCGGCCGAAAGGCTGCGAAATAAGATGCTGTTGGCTTTTTGGCGGCTTAAGCCGCCAAAAAGTCTTTTGTGTGTATTGGCGGCTTAAGCCGCCAAAAAATCTTTTATGTGTATTTGGCGGCTTGCGCTGCCAAATACACATAGCTTGTTTACACACATTGGCGGCGCAAGCCGCCAATGTGTGTAAACTAAGAACTCCGCTGCCCATTGATATAATCAACCGCCGACATACGGCGCTTCCCCTGCGGCTGCAGCTCCTCCACCAGCACCGCTCCCTGGGCGGTAGTCAGGCGGATTTCCTTTTTGCCCACCAGCCACTGGCCGGGCGGCAGGTTGTGCGGTGTCTCATCGACACGCGACCGCAGCAGCTTAATTTCCTCACCCTCGAGCGACAGCCAGGCGCCCGGTGACGGGCTCATGCCCCTGATGAAATTGTGCACCTCGCTGGCAGGAGCATTACAGTCTATGCGGCAAGTATCATGAAAAATTTTGGGTGCGTGTGTCGCCTCGGCAGCAGCCTGCGGCTGTGCCTGCAGGCTGCCCGCCTCGAGCCCCTGCAGCGTCTCCAGCAGCAGCTCGGCGCCCAGCAGCATGAGGCGATCGTGCAACTCGCCGGCAGTTTCATCGTCGCCAATGGGCGTAGCGCGCTGCAGCAGCACGTCGCCCGTATCAATGGCATGCTGTAAAAAAAAGGTTGTGAGGCCGGTTTCCCGTTCGCCCCGGATGATAGCCCAGTTGATAGGCGCTGCGCCCCGGTATTTGGGCAGCAGCGATGCATGCAGGTTGATGGTACCCCGGGGCGGCATCGACCACACCACCTCTGGCAGCATCCGAAAAGCCACCACCAGCTGCAGATCGGCCTTCCAGGCCCGCAGGGCCTCGAGGAAGGCCGGATCGCGCAGCTTTTCTGGCTGCAGCAGCGGCAGGTTGCGCGCCACCGCCAGCTGTTTTACCGCCGACTGCAGCAGCTGCTTGCCACCTCGGCCGCCCCACTTATCCGTCGCCGTGACCACCCCCACAATATTGACCCCGTGGTCGAGCAGGTACGCAAGCGAGCAGGCAGCAAACGCAGGCGTGCCCATGAATACAATTCGCAGACTCATGCAGGAAATTTTTACAAAAGTGCAACTATTTGTCCTATTTATACAGCCCTTTCTCTCTATCAGTCACACAGGCCCGCTGGCAGACAGCAATAATTATTGCCACGACAGTTGTCGCATTCAGAGACTTCTGTGTATATTGCCAACCTTACTACGCATACGTATCATACAGACCGGGCCTATGGAAATTTTCTCCTGGAAGACCAACGATCAGCTCAAAATACACGCCTGCTACTGGCCGGTGAGCAAGCCTGTCGGCATCATCGGCATCATTCACGGGCTAGGCGAGCATGCCGGCCGCTACCAGCACCTTGCCCGCTGGTTTAATGCCCACGACCTGGCGGTCGTGGCTTATGACCGGCGTGGTCATGGAAAAAGTGAAGGCAAACGGGGGCACTGCCAGCAGTTCAGCGATTTTCTCGATGAGGTTGCGCAGCTGCACGTGGCCATGGAGATGCGTTGCCCCGACGCACCAGCTTTCCTCTACGGACACAGCATGGGCGGCAATATACTCCTCAATTATCTTATTGACCGCAACCCGCAGCTCAGCGGTGCCATTGTCACCGGCCCGCACATACGCCTGTCATTTCAGCCATCCACCATGCAGGTAGCGCTGGGAAAAATGATGCGCAACCTGTTTCCGGGTTTTACGCAGTCCAATGGGCTGGATGTAGACAAGCTCTCCCGCGATAAAGCTGTGGTGGAGGCCTACAAAAAGGACCCGCTGGTACACGACCGCCTGACGGCCAGCACGGGGCTCGGCATGCTGGAGGCAGCTGCGCGCCTCGACGCGTTTAGCGGCAACATTCAGCTACCGCTGCTCATCATGCATGGCAGTGACGACGGCATCACCAGTGCCCCTGCCAGCCGCGACTTTGCCAGTCGCGTGAGCGGCCCGGTGAGCTGTAAAATCTGGGACGGATTGTACCACGAAATACACAACGAACCTGAGCAGGAAGCCGTATTTGCCTATTGCTGGCAGTGGATACAGGGGCTGCTGCCGCAATAAAAAAACGCCTTGCGTGCGGCCGCTGGCCGCACGCAAGGCGTTTGTAGCCTGCAGCTTTTTTTACAAACCAAAAGCTGCCTTCACCTGATCGACGTAGTCGAGCTTTTCCCAGGTAAACAACTCGACGGTCACTTCTTTTTCCATGCCCGCATTGCGGAAGGCAATGGTTTTCATCTGCGGCTCGCGCCCCATGTGACCATAGGCGGCTGTTTCGCTGTAGATAGGATTGCGAAGCTTGAGTCGTTGCTCGATGGCATAGGGGCGCATATCAAAGATTTGCATGACCCTGCGAGCGATCTCGCCATCAGACATATTCACTTTGGCCGTGCCGTAAGTATTGATGTAGATATTAGTAGGTGCTGCCACCCCAATGGCGTAAGAAACCTGCACCAGCACCTCATCACAGAGGCCGGCAGCGACCAGATTTTTGGCAATATGCCGCGTAGCGTAGGCCGCCGAACGGTCAACTTTGGAAGGATCTTTGCCTGAAAAAGCACCACCGCCGTGGGCGCCGCGCCCGCCATAAGTGTCCACGATAATCTTGCGGCCCGTAAGACCGGTATCGCCATGAGGCCCCCCGATGACAAACTTGCCAGTAGGGTTGATGTGGTATACCAGCGAATCGTCGAAGAGCGACTGCAGTGCCGGACTGAGCGCCGCCTTCACCCGTGGAATCACGATATTGATCACATCCTGGCGGATCTGTGCCAGCATAGCTTCGTCTTCTGCAAACGGGTCGTGCTGGGTAGAGACCACGATAGAGTCGATGCGCTGCGGCTTGTGATCGTCGCTGTACTCAATGGTCACCTGGCTTTTGCTGTCGGGGCGCAGGTAGGTCATCACCTTCCCTTCGCGGCGTATGTTGGCCAGCTCGATCAGGATTTTGTGCGCCAGATAAAGTGGCAGCGGCATGTAGTTGTCCGTCTCATTGGACGCATAGCCAAACATCATACCCTGGTCACCTGCTCCCTGGTCTTCCGGATTGGCACGCTCTACCCCTTGGTTGATATCGGGCGACTGCTCGTGGATGGCCGAGAGAATACCACAGGAATGCGCCTCGAACATGTATTCGGACTTGGTGTAGCCGATGCGGGCGATCACCTCCCGGGCGATTTGTTGCACATCCAGGTATACGGCTGATTTAACCTCTCCGGCCAGCACCACCTGACCGGTAGTCACCAGCGTCTCACAGGCTACTTTGGCTGTAGGATCGAAAGCCAGGAAGTAATCAATCAGTGCATCCGAGATTTGATCTGCAACTTTATCCGGATGTCCTTCCGAAACGGATTCAGAGGTAAAGAGATATGACATGACAGACTGTTTTTCAATTTGATTTCCCCACAAGGGAGTTAAAGCGCACAAAAATACAAATTTAATTCAATGACAGCGGCTAAGTCGGCCCGAATTGCAGTAAAGAATTGCATCAGCAAGAAGCCAGATAAAGATCCAACGGCCCCTGGGAAGTTGCCTGTATACGCAGTACGCTGCCGGCTGCTGCCAGAAAAGAGCTTCCCTGTGGGTACACAAGCCCGTTGATGCGAGCACTTCCGCTGTAGAGGAAGCCTACAACGGGCCCGCCCATCAGCAGCGAGCTAGCCTCCTCTGCTGCCAGACAGAGTCTGTCGAAGCGGTAATCATCAACCGGCGCCGGATAATGCCGGCGACCATCGGCCTCTGTAAGCGGTTCGATCAGCTGCGGCACCACGGGTTTGACCAGCACCTTATCGAGCAGCTCCTCGGTATCGATGTGCTTGGGTGTCAGCCCGCCCCGCAGCACATTGTCGCTGTTGGCCATCAGCTCCATATTGGCTCCGCGCAGGTAAGCATGCGGGATACCGGCATCCTGAAAGATTCCCTGTCCCGGCTGCAGGAACACCAGATTAAACCAATAGACAGAGAAGATTCCCCTGTCAAACTGTCCTTCTCGGGTATAGGCATCGAACGCCAGCTGTGCCCAGTGGTGAGGAGAGCTTTCGGGCCAGGAAGGCGATGACTGGAGAAAATCGTGCAGGGGCGCCAGCAGTTCGTTGATGCGTCCCTGTGGAGCGCGCATGATATAGGCGTACAGGCCTGCGAGGCCCGCTTCGGCCAGTACGGGTTTGAGCGACTGCCAGCCCGGTATCTCATCGAGACTTGCCGCCACCTCTTCTTCGGACCGAAAACCATGCAACAGCCAGAAGGGTGTCAGAGCAATCATCGACTCTGGCTTATGGTTGCGATCGCGGTAGTTGCGATGGGGCGCATCTGCCGGCAGGCCGGCCTGCTCTTCCCTTTCGAAGCCCTCTGCTGCCTGCTGCTTATTGGGGTGCACCTGAATCGACAACATGCTGCACACATCCAGCACTTTCAGCAAGAAAGGAAGTCTCCCGTCAAACCGGTCGGCCACCCTTTTGCCCAGCAGCTGGCTGGCGTGCGCCGCCAGCACCTCATTGAGCGGCTGCCAGCGCCCTGCCCACCAGATGGTCGACGGGCCCTTGGGGTGATCCCCCAGCCACCACTCCGCCCAGGGCAGGCCATCAGCCTGCGCCTGGCTTGTCAGTTCCCTGATAAACGTATAGCCACCCCAGTCATAGTGCTGCACGCAGCCGCGTAGCGGAAAAACCTGTTCCATATTTTTTACGATAAAAAAGCCTGACAAACAAGCTGGTGCCAGCCGGCACCAGCGGTGGGCAGTACCCAAACAGGCCACAATTTATAACTTTCCTGTTGGCTGCCGAAAAAAAATGCAGCCATTGTCAGCGCCTGAAAGCCTGTATCAGAATGGCCCCGCTCTCCTCGAGATTGGCATTCATGATGATCAGCTGCTCACTGCTGCCATCATCGAGGCTGACAGCAATGGTATTGGGCGGCAGATCCCCCAGATTTTCGGCATGCAGGATAAGCAGATTTTCGCCCGGCAGCACCTTTACCGGGAAGGAGAAACGCGCTTTGTTGACGCGGTGGTTATGCAGGATACGCTCCCCGTTGAGGAAGAGACTGATGACATCCCCGTCGACGATACCGTTATCCCATACGGCCAGCCGCACATCATTGCGCGCCACCTTGAGGAGGCGGTCGACCCGGATACTGCGACCCTGCAGCTGTCCATAGTTGCTGACCAGCGGTGCGATTTCTGTCTTGATGGCCTCGGTGAGCACCGGTTTTTCCAACAAAACTGTGCCAGGGGCGCAAGCGCCGGCCGGCAGGCTCGTACCCTCGATAAGCCCCTTCCAGGCCCCCTCAAGGCGGTAGCGGTCACCCAGGGGCGACCGCAGCAGCTGTAAGCTTTTCAGGCACCAACGCCAGCCCGGATCGGAGCGCGACAACACCTTTTGCTCCTGCACAAAGAGCGTATCCCCGCTGCTGCGCCAGCTGACAGCGAAGCGTGCCTCTCCGCCGGCTCCTTCGCTCACGATGGCCGACGAGCCGCCGCCCAGGCTGTCGAGCGTCAGTTCATAAAAAAAACCATACGGCCTGTCGGCCTGCGAGAGATGGCCCGTCCATCTGCCGGTATTGGTAAAAGGAAGCTGCTGTTGGCGGCTTGCGCCCGGCCGCGCCAGGCGGATGCTGCCCGGCAGGCAGCCGCGGGCTGTCCAGCTGCCCTGCAGCTCCTCATAGCCGCCGTCGGCCGAAAACGCCAGCCGAAAATACTTGAGGCACCAGACGGGCGATACCGGTGCCAGCTGCCGTATTTCCTGCAGCCGCAGTGTATCCCCGTCCCGATAACCAGTCACCTCAAAACGAGCAGTCTGCTGCCCGTCGGCCGACTGAGAGATCCCCTCACCGGTAAAAGCCTCCCCCTGCCGGTTGAGCTGCAGCTGGTAGCTGAAAGAAGGCCCGCCGTCTGCAGCCGGAATTTCGCCCCGCCACAGGCCCGTCACCTCCTGGGCCTGCAAGCTGGCCACCGCCAGGCAGGTGGTCCAGCAACTAAAAAAGAGGGTTGTTCGCATACGTGGTTTTTCAGCATTTTGCTGCACAACCACCGCCGGGCGACGGCTGCGCAAAGTCAATGATGATTCATTTCGGTTACTACAGCCAAAATACATGACTTTTGTTAACATCGGTATTTTCTATGCCCAAATAACTGTATTTTCGGGCCGAAAAAAGTTGAAGCCAACATGCAAGAAAAGATTAAACAACTGGAGCAAAAGATAGCAGAAGCCAAACTCGGTGGCGGTCAGGATCGCATTGACAGCCAGCACAAGAAAGGTAAGCTTACTGCCCGTGAACGTATACACTTTTTGCTCGACAAAGGTTCGTTTGAAGAGGTTGGTATACTAGTGACGCATCGTTCCTCAGATTTTGGTATGCAGGACCAGCTGTTTTTGGGCGATGGGGTGGTCACCGGCTACGGTACCATTGGCGGCCGCCTGGTCTATGTCTTTGCCCAGGACTTCACCGTTTTTGGTGGTTCGCTGTCGGAGACCCATGCGGAAAAGATCTGCAAGATTATGGATCTGGCCATGGAAAACGGTGCACCTGTCATTGGCCTCAACGACTCCGGCGGTGCACGCATCCAGGAAGGCGTGAGCTCGCTGGGCGGCTATGCCGATATTTTTTACCGCAACGTGATGGCATCGGGTGTGGTCCCGCAGATTTCGGCCATCATGGGCCCCTGTGCCGGGGGGGCAGTGTATTCGCCGGCCATGACAGACTTCACGGTCATGGTAGAACACACCAGTTATATGTTTGTGACAGGCCCCAATGTAGTCAAGACGGTTACCAATGAGGAGGTGAGCTCCGAGGAACTGGGAGGAGCCATGACACACGCCAGCAGGTCGGGGGTTACCCACCTCACGGCTGCCAACGACATCGACTGCCTCGAGAAGGTGCGCAGGCTGCTGAGCTACCTGCCGCAAAATTGTGAGGAGCGCGCGCCTATGCTGCCGTTTGAGGCAGCTGAGGAGTATCGCGACGAACTGGCCACCATCATGCCTTCCAATGCCAACCACCCCTACGATATGCGCGATGTGGTCAGGGGCATCGTCGATGAAGACTCTTTCATGGAGATTCACGAGCATTATGCCGACAACATCATTGTGGGCTTCGCCCGGCTGGGAGGCCGCTCTGTCGGCATCATCGGCAACCAGCCGATGAGTCTGGCCGGCGTACTCGATGTCAACAGCTCCCGCAAAGGAGCACGTTTTGTCCGCTTTTGCGACTGTTTCAACATTCCTATGCTGGTGCTGGTAGACGTGCCCGGCTTTTTGCCCGGCACTGACCAGGAGTGGAACGGCATCATTGTCAATGGCGCCAAACTGTTGTATGCTTTCAGCGAAGCCAGCGTGCCGCGCATTACGCTCATCACCCGCAAGGCTTATGGTGGCGCCTATGACGTTATGAATTCCAAGCACATTGGGGCCGACCTCAATTTTGCATGGCCAACGGCTGAGATTGCGGTCATGGGCGCTAAGGGGGCTTCAGAGATCATCTTCCGCCACGACATTCAGTCGGCGTCCGATCCGGCAGCCCGCCTGGCAGAAAAAGAAAAAGAGTACCAGGAAAAGTTTGCCAACCCTTACCAGGCTGCGAGCCGTGGGTTTATCGATGAGGTCATCAATCCCCGCGATTCACGCCGCAAGCTGATAAAAGGGTTTGCCATGCTGGCCAATAAGGTGCGGGTGCTGCCGAAGAAAAAACACGGAAATATCCCGCTGTAATGCAATAATCAGGCTTGCTGAGGAGTTATCTTGTGCAGTATTTTGCCGCTAAGGCGGCAAAATACTGCACAGAATTTTTTGCTACTAAACACCAAACTGCGTATGAAAAACAAATGCTTACTGGCATTGACCTTACTGCTGCTCTCTGTATGGGGAAATAACGGGCTTCAGGCCCAGATTGACAAGGGGGCGCCGCCCCCGGCATCTGCACCCCCGCCCGCACTGGACTCCATGATCTCAAAGGGTATCATGGCTGCGCCCATGGATGCGAGCGAGGGCATGCTGGGTATCAGCGACAAACAGCTCATTGACATGCTCTTGTTTGCTGTTGACGGTATCGGGAGCCTGCGCATTGATCTCACCCAGCAGGACCTCAAGCCCCATTTCATGCCTATACGGACGGTCGGCCGCTACGGCAACGAACTTTCCTACGCCCTGGCCTCCTGTCTGGAGTACTACATCAATCTGAAGAAAAATCCCCGTGATGATGTCAGTCCCGACTTTATCACCCAGCGCATAGCTGCCAACGGGCTGCGCCTTACGCTGGAAGCGGGGCTGCGCTTTTTGGCCTACGAGGGCAGTGTGAGTGCCCGGGTGATGGGTTTTGACTCCCCCACCCTGCCGCCCACGGCGCAGACCTCAGAGCGTTACAAGATCACCAACTACCTGGCGATAGCCGGTGACAGTGAAGACGGGCGCCAGAAAATTGCGGAAATTAAGCGGGCTATCACCCGCGGGCATCCGGTTGTTGCCGAGATCAGCGCCGATGCCGGTTTCAGAAATCAGCAGGGCGCATCGATCTGGAATCCCGACAGTTCGCAGCCCGTGCAGCGATACACCATAACCATTGTTGCCTTCAACGAGGCGCAACAACAGTTTGAAGTTCGTATGCCCTGGGGGGTAACCTGGGGCAACAACGGCTACATTGCCATGCGCTACAGTGACCTTGAGCGCGTAGTTGGCAAGGCATACAGCATGCTGCCGGGTATGTAAATCCCGCCGACAACCGACCGAAAGCGCCATTCGTGTGTGTCAACAGCACGGATGGCGCTTTTTTCAAAAACCTAAAGTGCTGCCATGGAGCTGCTGCTGTTTGTCGAAAAATCGCCCGGCCCCAGGCTGGAATACTGCCTGCAGCTGCTGCTGCAGCGGCTGCTCCGACTTCCCTGGCGGCACACGATTGATCCCGGCGAATTTGAGGCCTGGCAGGGTCCGCGGCTCAACTATAGCCACCGCCCGTTTGGCTGCCGCACTGTCTGGATTATCCCCCACGGTCTGCTGGCCGATCGGGGGATAGACACCGGTGTCCGCCCCGAGCCATGCACTACCGATGACCAGCTACCTGCCTTATTCTGCCATAGGCATCAGGCGGCTACCTTTTCTTTTGACCTGCTGGCTGCCGCTTTCTATGTGAGCAGCCGCTATGAGGAATACCTGCCTTTCGAGACGGATAGGTATGGCCGTTTTCCTGCCTCCGCCTCATTGCTCTACCGAGCCGGCTGGCTCGAAAAACCCGTCGTGCAGCAGTGGGCGCAGGCGCTGGGCGCCAGCATCAGCCTGCTTTTCGGGCTGCCTCCTTTCCCTGTTCCGGCCTACCGCTTTCTGCCTACCTACGATATTGACATTCCCTGGGCCTACAGCCTGCGCGGCTGGCGCGGCGCAGTTCGCCTGCTGGTGGAGGTTTTTTCGGGAAAAAAAACGCTGCTGGCGCAGCGACTGCGCGTAGCGCTGGGGCGGGAAAAAGACCCTTACGATACTTTTGAGCAGCTCGATCAGTGGCACCAGGCATACGGCCTGCGAGCGGTTTATTTTTTTCTGCTGGCCCGGAGAGGGCGCAATGATCCCGGTGCACCGCCCGGACATCCGCGTATGCAGGCGCTCATCCGGCAGCTGTCGGCCCGCTATGCGACGGGGATACATCCGTCCTGGCGCTCCAATTTCACGCCTGCCTGCCTGCTCGAAGAAATCAGGCAGCTCGAAACCATCACCCGGCAGCAGGCTACTGCCAGTCGGCAGCACTTTTTGTGGCTTCGCCTACCCTTCACCTACCGACGACTGCTGGCAGCAGGAATCCGACATGATTACAGCGTGGGCTTTGCAGACGCGCCGGGCTTCAGAGCCGGCCTGGCGGTACCTTTCCCGTGGTATGACCTGGAAAATGAACATACGACTGACCTGGAACTCATTCCGCTGATAGTCATGGACGTGAGCTTGCGCCAATACCTGCAGCTGAGTCCGGCGGCAGCACTTGACAAACTCCGGGAACTGTCGGCCAGCCTGCAGGCCTCCGGCGGCTGGCTGGTCAGCCTGTGGCACAACAGCAGTTTTTCGGCCGAACATGGCTGGGAGGGTTGGGCAGCAATTTATCAGCAGTTTTTGCGCGAACAGTCGGCTATATCCCAAACTCTACCTGAAAAATAGCGCTCAGCCAGCGATTGTCGCGCCCGGGCAGGCGAAGGCTGTTGTAGCCCACATGCCCCTGCAGCTTGATACGGTGCTTGTTGAGATAGCGGTTGACCCCCAGCAGCACCTCCTGCAGGGCTGCCTGCTCTGTCGCGTAGCGAGGCCACACACGGCCATACCGAAAAACAGCCTCCCACAGTTGGCGGGCGTCGCGGGCAGGTGAACTCAGCAGTTGACTCAATTGCAGGTTGAGCGCCTGCCCCTGACCGACATAGGATACCCCTCCGGCTGCATTGGCCACAAAGGTCTGGTTGGCAGACCGATCCATATATTCAACGAACAGCGCCCGCCCGGCCCATTTGAGGTGTGCGTCGGCTATCCACGTAAATATATCGACTGCCCCGCCAGCTGCCAGCTGGTCGCCGAGCTGCCCTCCTGTCTGGGAAGTTCTTCGATTATCACAAAAACCTGCCGCCAGCGACAATCTTGGTTTTCGCTCATAAGCGAGATCCCCCTCTGAATAATCGCCGCCACCCATAAATTCCCCCAAGGGAAGCCACTCCAGGCGCGCCGTGTATGCCAGCCCTGTATTGGTACGGGTTATGTTGCGTCCCTCACCAGTACTGATAGCCGCCTTCAGCAGCAGCGGTCGATCGCCAGCCAGCAGGGTATAGTAGCCAAAAATACCAAAATCACGATCAATGGTGAATGCCCGGTTGGCAATGGAACGCTCGGCAAACTGCAAGTTGCCGGAAGATACCACCCGCTGCCGGTTGCCAGGCAGCTTTGACTGCCCGAGGCCTACATAGAAACGATCGGACAGGACATAGTACACGATGGCATCCCGGATGATTTTGGGTTCGTCTCCTATATCTTCCAGATCCTGATCGGCACGAGAAAACGACAGCTGAATGTAATACTGAAGCCGCGGGCTGCCCACATAGCCATCAAACCGCAGCCGCAGGCGGCGAATCCTCGCTTCAATCTCCTCAACAGACAAATCCTCGAAACTGTTGGTCCGAAAACCTATGCGGTTCTGCATCCTGAACCGCATATTGAGCAAAAACTGGCTGTCGCGAACAATGGACATGCCATTGGATACATCAATCAGCGCCCGCTCATCGCTTTCCGACTGTGCCAATATACCCCCTGCCAGCAATAGGCAGAGCAGCAGGCTTGTAAGCTTCTTCTTCATAGCTGGTATTCTCATTCTAGCCCCTCTTAGCCAACGCGCCCGGGCAACTTTAACCGCCCGGACGCATTGGGTTACTAAAAGAGCACCTGCCTGATTTTTTCCAAAAACCAAGCAGATGCTCTTTCGTGTGTTGTATTTCCGGGACGCTTTCAGCGGCCCGACAGCATTACAACAGCCTTATGTAAACGACATTTTGGCAGCGGAATACACCTAATATATTAGGAAGCATCCACAGCCTGGTGCTGTGCGTACATCCAGGCTGCTCCTGCCAGACTCAGGTCTTTCAACAGCGAAGCCATGGACATCTGGTCCCCGCCAATGACAGCGGGAAGATGGATGGCGAGCGCAAAAATAAGCATTAAGACGCCCAAAAGCATCGTTGCCAGCTTATCTTTTTTGCCAGTCAGCATACTGACGACTGCTGCCAGCAGCGCAACGCCTGTGACGTAGACCCAGATGACACCCCCCGGGATGGGCACCATGCCCGCCATACCCTCTGCGTTCATAAAGTGGAAAATGCCAAAAATGGCAAAAGGAATGGCATAGAGGTACTTGCCTAAAGATAGCAATGCGTTCATATCGAATCGTTGTTTGATGACGTAAGGACGGCAGCACCTGCTGGGTCTACCCACATACAACAGGCTGCTCATGAACGCAATAATAAGCATTTATTTTACAACAAACAAAATATTCAAAATAAAAATTTTACTCCTAAGCAAAACGACATATTATATACAAAAACATCAGTATGGATGCGAGCGCTGATTGCCCGTCCTGTGTCGGGCTCAGCCCCGCTGCACTTCAACCTGTCCGGCAGGGCGGTAGCGGATGATATTGTTGAGCATACCGCTAAAGATGAAAAAATGAAACGGCAGTACGGAGTACCAGTAAAGTCGCCCCAGCACCCCTGTAGGCCGGTAGGTAGCGGTCTGCCGCAGGTAGTGGCGACCGTTGCGGCGGACAATCCTGAACTCCAGCCAGGCCTCTCCCGGCAGAATCATTTCTGCATACAGCAGCAACCGGCGCTTTTGCTTATCGGCAGCCAATACCCGCCAGAAATCGAGGGTGTCGCCTGTGTAAATATTGGTAGCATTGGTGCGGCCACGTCGCAAACCCACCCCACCGAAAAACTTGTCCATGAATCCGCGGATCTGCCACAAAAAATTGCCATAGTACCAGCCCCGGTCCCCGCCGATGGCCCAGATATTGTCCAGCACCTGGTTGACGTCGCCCTCGATTAGGCGCTCGCGCCGGTCGATGAAGCAGCCATTGGTGGGTATGTTGATGTGATCGAGCAGCGAATTATCCACATAACTCGATGCGAGTGCATCTTTCCAGCTGGAGACCACGTCATTTTGCTCAATCTTCTGAAAGGCCAACTCCACGGCTTCCCGATAGCGCATGGGGCGGATACCGAGCATTTGCTCGAGTCGGTTGTCACTGGCCACCACCTCCACCCGCATACTGTTGACCAGATTGACCGCCAGCTTG
Organism: uncultured Saprospiraceae bacterium; assembly: GCA_964645715.1. Lineage (GTDB taxonomy): Bacteria > Bacteroidota > Bacteroidia > Chitinophagales > Saprospiraceae > JAUMBM01. The sequence goes on along the minus strand of CAZYAO010000003.1, from coordinate 114,705 downwards.
TACGAAGTAGACGTTACGAAGTACAGCCAATAGGACGACAGCCGAGGCGTCATCACAGGGACCGTCACGATGGTGCGCCGCAATCCCCTGACAGCGGCAAAAGCCAGCAGCATCTCCTTGTAAGTCATAATATCCGGGCCGCCAATATCAAAGGTCTGGTTGTAGGTATCTTCGCGCAGCAGCACACCCGTCAGGTATTCCAATACATTGCGGATAGCAATGGGCTGGCAGCGCGTATTGAGCCAGCGGGGAGTTACCATGATGGGCAACTTTTCTACCAGATCCCGCATGATCTCGAAAGACGAGCTGCCGGAACCCACGATGATACCTGCCTGAAGTGTAGTGACCGTCAAGCCGGAAGCGTGAAGTATGGTCGACACATTTTTGCGGGAAGCCAGGTGGCGTGAGAGTTGTTGTTCATTGCTGATGCCCCCCAGGTAGATCACCTGCCTGACAGCTGTACTGCGCATGAGCGTAGCAAAATTGGTGGCAGCTCTGGCTTCCATCTCGCCAAAATCACCCGTACTGTCGCTCATCGAATGAATCAGGTAGTAGGCAACGTCAATATCGGCCAGCGAAGCTGCCGGCGGCACCTCCTCTAGAAAGTCGACTTCAAATAAGCCAATGGCCGGATGACCATAGATCCCTTCCGTGGGAAAACGCTGGCGGTCGCGCACACAACAAATCACTTCATGCCCCTGTGC
>CAZYAO010000003.1:110140-113901 GCA_964645715.1 uncultured Saprospiraceae bacterium | reverse complement strand
GAGCGCTTCTGCCGGTGGAAAGTGATGGCAAAGCGATGTGCCTCGTTGCGGGCCTGCTGGATTAGCTTGAGACTTTCAGACTTTTTATTGATGTGCAGCGGCAGGCTGTCTCCGGGGAAGTAGATTTCTTCGAGCCGTTTGGCAATGCCAATGACGGTCAGCTGATCTGCAATACCCAGACTACGCAGGCTCTCCATAGCAGCGCCCAACTGCCCTTTTCCCCCGTCGATAATGACCAGCTGCGGCAGCGGCTGACCTTCCTCCAGCAGGCGGCGATAGCGTCGGTATACGACCTCCTGCATGGAAGCAAAATCATTGGGGCCTTCCACCGTCTTCACATTATAGTGGCGGTAATCTTTTTTGCTGGGTTTGCCGTCCTTGAAAACGACGCAGGAACTGACCGGGTGGCTGCCCTGGATATTGGAGTTATCGAAACACTCGAGGTGTACGGGCAGCACACTCATGCCCAAGTCCTGCTGCAATTGTTGCAGAATCCGCTCTGCCGGTTTTTGTCGGGGCGTACGCTCAGCCTCCGACTTTTTGCGCTGCAACTGGTAATAGCGCACATTCTTTTCACTGAGCTCCAACAGCTTTTTCTTGTCGCCTATTTTAGGCACCACCACTTTGGCGTCGGACAAAGGCAGCGCAAGCGGGATTGATGTCAATATCTCCGGCGCCTGGCTGTTGAACCGATCGCGCAGTACCGGGATCACATAGGCCAGTATATCCTCCTCCGTTTCCTCGTCTATATTTTTGACAATCCACTGCGTATGCGTATTGATAATTGCCCCGTCGACTACCTTGATATAGTTGACATAAGCCTCCTTCTCCTCATTGATGATTGAAAAAACATCGACATCCCGGATGCTCACACTTACGATAGTCGACTTGGACTGATAGTCTTCGAAGGCACGCAGCTTGTCTTTGAGTTGCTGCGCCTCCTCAAATTTCAGCGCCTCTGCCAAGCGGTGCATTTCTGCCTTAAAATGCTGCACGACAGCACTGTAGTGACCCTTGAGTATGTTGCGTATCTGCTCAATGCGCGCCATATACAGCTCGTGGCTCTCCATAGCTTCACAAGGGCCGTTGCAATTTTTTATATGATACTCAAGGCAAAGCTTAAACTTGCCCGCACGAATATTGTCTTCGGTCAGCGCAAAAGAGCAGCTGCGAAGCGGAAAAAGATGCTTGATGAGTTCGAGAATGTGCGTCGCCCGTTGTTTGCTGGTATAGGGGCCAAAGTAATGGCTGCCGTCCTTGATGAGACGGCGGGTCAGGAATACCCGGGGGAAGCGCTCCTGTTTGATGCAGATATATGCGTAGGTTTTATCATCTTTCAGCATGATGTTGTAGCGCGGCTGGTGCTCCTTGATGAGTGCATTCTCCAGCAGGAGCGCATCCGTCTCTGTCTCTACCACCGTAAACTCGATCCTGCAGGCATGACTGACCATAATACGGGTGCGATAGAGTCGGTCTTTGCGCTCGCCAAAGTAGCTCGACAACCTGTTGCGCAGGTTTTTGGCCTTGCCTACATACAAAATCCCCCCCCGCTCATCGATGAAACGGTAGACCCCCGGCAGGCGGGGAATGACAGGAATCAACTGCTGAAAATCTTCGGTACGCATACAAACCCAAAATTATCACCTATCCGGCAAATTGAAGGCAAAAAATTTGATTAAATCTATCAATATATATAGATTTGTATATTGAAAAAAAGCAGTAATGCCGTACTGCGCAAGCCGCCAACAAGCGCCTGCTGAGGGGAATAGTGGTTGCTATTCGTAGACCTGCAGGCTGCGTGTCTGCTACAGATTATATATGTTTTCATATTTTCATGCATTAATATTTTTGCCATGACAACCTACCAGCAAGCTTATCGGGAGAGCATTGACTTGCCCGAAACATTTTGGGCAAAACAGGCGGAAGCCTTAGCGTGGTACCGCTTTCCCGACTCTATTCTCAGTCAGGACGACAACGGTTTTTATCGCTGGTACAAGGGTGGCAGTCTCAACACCTGTTACCTTGCGCTTGACCACCATGTAGAACAAGGTCGTGCAGAGCAAGTGGCCCTGATTTACGATTCACCGGTTACTTCCACCCAGCGGCGCTACACCTACCGCGCGTTGCGCGACGAAGTGGCCCGCGTTGCCGGCGGGCTTCAGCAGCTGGGCGTCACAAAAGGTGACCGGGTTATTATTTACATGCCCATGATCCCTGAGGCCGTGTTTGCCATGCTGGCCTGCGCGCGCATCGGGGCTATACATTCGGTCGTATTCGGCGGATTTGCCGCCAGGGAGCTGGCCATCCGCATTGATGATGCACAGCCCAAGGTACTACTTACGGCCAGTGGCGGGATCGAAATCAACCGCATCATTCCTTACAAGCCGCTGATAGATGACGCGCTGGCACAGGCCACGCACCCGATTGACCACTGCGTTGTATTTCAGCGCCCTGGCATCGAAGCTTCGCTTGCAGGAGGTAGCTACCTTGACTGGACCGAGTGGCTGGCCGATGCCCCCCTGGCCGACTGTGTACCCGTTGATGCTACAGATCCGTTGTACATACTGTATACTTCCGGCACGACGGGCAAGCCCAAAGGCATAGTGCGGGACAACGGCGGGCACGCCGTTGCACTTCGCTACAGCATGCAGGCCATTTACGATACCCACCCAGGTGAAGTTTTCTGGGCAGCCTCCGACGTTGGCTGGGTAGTAGGACACTCCTACATCGTCTATGGTCCGCTCATCAGCGGCTGTACGACGCTCCTCTACGAAGGCAAGCCTGTGAAGACACCCGATCCTGGCGCCTTTTGGCGCGTCATTGCCGAGCATGGCGTAAAGACCCTTTTTACCGCCCCCACAGCCATACGGGCTATTAAAAAAGAAGACCCTGACGGCCTGCTGCTGCAGGCCTATGACCTCTCCCGCTTCCGGCGGCTCTATTTGGCCGGTGAGCGCTGCGACGCAGCCACTTACGAATGGGCCAAATCGTTGCTGGGCGAGCGCGATGTGATCGACAACTGGTGGCAGACGGAGAGCGGCTGGCCCATGATTGCGCAGATGCCACTCTACGGAATGATCCCTGTAAAGCCGGGCGCTGCGGGCCGCCCTGTCTGCGGTTATGACATACAAATCCTCGACGGTCACAACCAGCCGATGGGGCCCAATCAGGAAGGCGCCGTGTGTATTAAGCTGCCCCTGCCGCCCTCCTGCCTGCCAACCCTGTGGAACAACGACGACCGTTTCCGGGCGGGCTACCTCGCTCCTTATCCGGGCTACTATTTTTCCGGTGACGGCGGCTATCGCGACGAAGAAGGCTATGTGTATATCACCGGCCGCATGGACGATGTCATCAACGTCGCCGGCCATCGGCTTTCGACGGCCGACATGGAGGAGGTTGTTGCTCAACACCCTGCCGTGGCCGAGTGTGCTGTCATCGGTATACAGGACAGCCTTAAGGGGCAGGCCCCAGTGGGTTTCGTGGTACTAAAAGAAGGCGTTGCTATCTCGGACGAACAGATTGAGCGCGAGTTGATACAGATGGTGCGCGACAAAGTGGGGGCGGTTGCTTCCTTCAAGAGAGCCACCATTGTCAACCGCCTACCAAAGACACGCAGCGGCAAGATCCTGCGCCGCGTCATGCGGGCCATCGCCGACGGGCAGGAATACAGCATGCCATCGACCATAGAAGACCCGGTAGTCCTCAGCGAGATTGAAGACCGCATGAAAGAAGGCAAAATTGGTGAAGCCTTTGATGCGTAG
>CAZYAO010000003.1:103068-110040 GCA_964645715.1 uncultured Saprospiraceae bacterium | reverse complement strand
AGATCCTTATAATATATATTCTGTGCCTGCAGCGCCGCATCGACAGCGCCGGCAAATGCCTCAGGGTCGCGGGGAGGCGTCTCAAATTCTACCCACCACTCGTGATAGGGCAGCCCCCCCTCCGGGGGATTCACCTGCGGTGCAACCGTAAATTCTACAATACCCAGGCCATGCTCCCGGGCCACGCCCAGCATGGCAGCTTCCACCTCCTTGCCAATCACATGCTCACCGAAAGCAGAGATAAAATGCTTAGTGCGGCCGGTAACCCGCAGTCGGTAGGGATGTAAGCTGACAAACTCAACCGTATCGCCAATATCATAGCCCCACAGACCGGCATTATTGTTGATAATAATGGCGTAGTTTTCCCCCTTTTTCACCTGGTCGAGCCGCAAGCGTCGTGGGTGGGGGGTAAAAATTTCATCAGCCGGGATAAATTCAAAGAAAATACCGCTGTTGACATTGAGCAGCAGGCCCTGGCTTTCGGGCAGATCCTGAAAAGCGATAAAGCCTTCAGAAGCCGGGTAGGTCTCTACACTGGGGATACGCGCGCCGACGAGTTCCTCGAGATTGTCGCGATAAGGCTCAAAATTGACCCCACCGTACACAAAAACGCTGTAATTGGGAAAAACCTCGCGCACGCTGCGCTTCCCGCTGGCCTCGAGCAAGCGCTCATAATACATTTTCACCCAGGGCGGAATACCGGAGATCAGCCGCATATCAGCCTTAAGCGTCTCTTCGACAATTTTGTCGAGCTTAGTTTCCCAGTCATCGATACAATTGGTCGTATAAGAAGGAAGCTGGTTGGTGCGCAACCAGGCCGGCACCAGATGGTTGACGATGCCTGAGAGTCGACCTGTGGGAATCCCCCCCACCCGCTCGAGTTCGGGGCTGCCCGACAAGAAGATCAGCTTGCCATCGAGCCACCCTCCCTGTCCGCTGCGCGCATAATAATTGAACAAGGCGTTGCGGGCAGTACCAAAATGATTGGGCAGGCTGTCGGTGGTAAGCGGGATGTACTTTACCCCCGAGGTCGTACCGCTCGTTTTGGCAAAATAGCGCGGCCTGCCCGGCCAGAGCACATCTTTTTCCCCCGCCTTGATGCGCTCAACATACGGGCGCAGCCCCTCATAGTCGCGGATGGGCACTTTTTCCCGAAAAGCCTCATAGCGCAGGCCGGGCGCAAGCCCGTGATCCTTGCCGAAGGCGGTTCTGCTCCCTTTTTTCATCAGCTGCTGAAAGACCGCCGCCTGCGCGGCGTGCGGAAAAGCAGCCCATTTTGTGATTTGGTTGGCGATAAGCCCCGCGACGGGGCGCGCCAGCACAGATTTGACGCCCATGTGACTATACGAATTGGTGCGCCGCAAAGATAGCCACAGATTAGCAACCGTGCTCCGCAAAAAATCTGACAGGCTGCCGCCTTATTGGCGGTTCATTTTTTTGGGAAAAACGGCACTCTTGCCGCGCTTGTTGGTGAGCTCACCCTTGCGATTGGTGGGCGTATGCACAGACTCATAGGCAGGGCAGCCGCTCTTGCGGCTGCAGCCTGCCGCCAGCAGCGACAGCAAGCACGCCAGCCCCAGGGTCAGCAGCCAGGTATTTTTGAAAAAACGCATAGACACAGATTCTTTAGCTTGATAACGCAGCGGAGGAGCATGAGATTGTGTACAGCCAAGCTTCACCTGAGCTGCTCCACAGCGCTAATTCCTTGGTTAAACTGCAAATATGGTTGTTTTTTGAAAAAAAAATGACGTCCGACTTGCAAAATCAAACCCTAACCGTAACTTTGCCGACTATATTGTTTCATTTAAAAATCAATGAGATGAACAAGGGAGATTTAGTCCAGAAAATCGCAGAACACGCAGGTTTGACCAAGGCTCAATCGGAAGAAGCGCTTAATGCCGTGATCGCCAGCATCACAGAAGCCCTCAAAAACGACGATTCCGTTACGCTCGTTGGTTTTGGTACTTTTTCTGTATCCAAGCGCGATGCGCGCACGGGTCGCAACCCGCAAACGGGTGAGACGATAACAATCGAAGCCAAAAATCAGGTTAAGTTCAAAGTCGGTAAGAAATTGGCTGATGCAGTAAACTAGGAAAAAACCCTTCTCTGCGTCCTCATCTTAATAAGAAACAAAAGGCGATCCAAATCTCGAGGATTGCCTTTTTGTTTTTCCTTTTTTACCTACCTTTGCGCCATTGTTTAACGCAAGACTGACTCCATTCTACCAATGGCTGACATTCAGAAACTAAAGGATATTGCCAGCCAGGTTCGGCGGGATATTATCCGCCAGACTTTCCGCTGCCAATCGGGGCACCCAGGCGGATCGCTGGGCTGCGCTGATCTGATGGTTGCGCTCTACTTCGAAATTCTCCACCACAATCCTGCTTTTTCCATGCAGGGCGCCGGAGAAGATCTCTTTTTCCTCTCCAATGGGCATATTTCGCCGGTCTGGTACAGTGTACTTGCCCGCGCGGGCTACTTTCCGGTGGAAGAGCTGGCTACTTTCCGCCAGCTCAATTCCCGCCTGCAGGGTCACCCGGCTACGCATGAGAAGCTTCCGGGTATCCGCGTCGCCTCCGGCTCGCTGGGGCAGGGTATGTCGGTGGCCATTGGTGCCGCTTTGGGTAAAAAACTGGATCGCGACCAGCGGCTGGTCTATTGTCTGGTAGGTGACGGGGAACTGCAGGAGGGGCAGGTATGGGAAGCAGCGCTGTTTGCTGCCCACCACGGGGTCGATAATCTCATCGTCATTTGCGACCGCAACAATGCACAGATTGACGGCACCACCGAGGACGTCATACGTCTCGGCCACGTTGCCCACAAGTTCCATACTTTTGGCTGGCATACCCTACACATGGATGGCAACGACCTGCAGCAGGTAGTAGACACCCTCCGGCAGGCGGCGCAGCACTGCGGTGCCGGCAAGCCTGTTTTCATAGAGATGAAAACGGCCATGGGTAAGGGTGTTGACTTCATGGAAGGCAACTACCAATGGCACGGGAAGCCCCCCAGTGCGCAGCAGACAGAAGTTGCGCTTGCGCAGCTCGCAGAAACGCTGGGCGATTTTTAGATTTCGCCTGCGGCTGTGCGGGCGACAGTTCTGTATCCGGTAATTATGCCGGATGTTAATCCCTAAGCCAACTACTGCCGGCTTGCGCGCCGGCTGATGAGTGGGTGTTTCATTGCAATATTCCGGTAGTCGGGCTCCCGGGCTCTGTTACCACAAGCTTACATCTGATTATGCTGGATCAACTCCAAAGTACAGGCAAAAAGGCAACCCGTGATGGTTTTGGCGCCGGTATTGATGCCCTGGCTGCGGCCAACGAGGCTGTTGTGGTACTCACAGCCGACCTTGCCGGTTCGCTGAAGATTGAAAATTTTATGCGCGACTATCCGGAGCGCTTCTTCCAGTGCGGTATTGCTGAGGCCAATATGATGGGCATTGCGGCAGGCTTGGCCACGGCCGGTAAAATACCATTTACCACCACTTTTGCCAATTTTTCTACGGGCAGGGTCTACGACCAAATCCGCCAGTCCATTGCCTATTCTGAAAAGAATGTCAAAATATGTGCCAGCCATGCGGGGCTTACGCTGGGTGAAGACGGGGCAACGCATCAAATCCTCGAGGATATTGGCCTGATGCGCATGCTGCCGGGCATGACGGTGATCAATCCCTGTGATTTTCACCAGACCAAAGCGGCTACCATGGCCATTGCTGATTATCACGGGCCTGTGTACCTTCGCTTCGGCAGGCCCTCCTGGCCGATGTTTACGGAGCACCTGCCTTTCGAAATAGGCAAAGCACTGCTGCTGGCTGAGGGAACCGATGTAACCATCATTGCTACCGGCCATCTGGTGTGGAATGCTCTTGAGGCTGCCCGTGCGCTGGCTGCTGCGGGCATCAGCGCTGAAGTTGTTAACATACACACTATCAAGCCGTTGGACGAAGAGGCCATTGTACGGAGTGTACGTAAAACAGGCCGGGTGGTCACCTGCGAGGAACACAATCGCTATGGTGGTCTGGGCGACGCCGTAGCGCAGGTCCTCAGCACCCGCCAGCCGGCGCCGCAGGAATACGTTGCTGTCAATGATTCTTTCGGTGAAAGTGGTACCCCCGACCAGTTGATGGACAAGTACGGCCTCAGCAGTCAGCATATCGTTGCTGCCGTCAACAAGGTGCTGTCACGCTAGCTGATTTTATATTTATCAAACAATTAGCCATACCAACCAAATCAACCATGGAATTTGGAACCAAGTGTATTCATGCCGGACTGGAGCCGGATCCTGCTACCGGAGCAGTGATGACACCCATCTATCAGACGTCGACCTATGCGCAGGAGGCTCCGGGACAGCACAAGGGATTTGAATATGCGCGCACACAAAATCCGACCCGTTCTGCACTGGAGCGCAACCTGGCGGCGCTGGAAAACGGTTTTGATGCGATCTGCTTCAGCAGTGGCCTGGCCGCTATGGATGCTGTGGTGCGCCTGCTGGATCCCGGCGATGAGGTCATCGCGTCAAATGACTTGTACGGCGGTTCTTATCGCCAGTTCGTTCGCGTACACGAGCGCTATGGGATCAATGCTCACTTTGTTGATATGCGGGAACCGGAAAAAGTTGCCAAGAAAATCAATAAAAAAACGCGCCTTATCTGGATAGAGACCCCAACCAATCCTATGCTGCAGCTGGTAGATATCGCTGCCGTGGCTGCACTTGCGCAGGATAAGAAGATTCTTGTGTGTGTAGATAATACATTTGCCAGCCCCTACCTGCAAAATCCGCTGGATCTGGGAGCTGATATTGTCGTGCACTCTGCCACCAAGTACCTCGGCGGTCATTCAGATCTCATTCTGGGTGCTGTGGTGGTCAAAACAGAAGATCTGGCAGAGCGGCTGCACTTCATTCAGAATGCCGTGGGTGCTGTACCGGGACCGCAGGATTGTTTTCTGACCCTGAGGGGCATCAAGACGCTGCATATCAGGGTCCGGCAGGCGTGCAAGAATGCCCGCAAAATAGCCCGCTTTCTCAATAACCACCCCAAGGTGGGCAAAGTATACTACCCCGGGCTCAAGGATCACCCGCAGTATGAGCTGGCAGCCAGGCAGATGCGCTACCCGGGCGCTATGCTTTCTTTTGATTTGCAAAATGATCGCTACGAAGCAGCTGTCAAGGTGCTGAGCGGTACCTCACTGTTTACACTCGCCGAAAGCCTGGGGGGAGTTGAAAGTCTTATCGGCCACCCGGCCAGTATGACACATGCTTCCATCCCCCGCGAATCCCGCCTTAAAGTGGGGCTCACAGACTCCCTGATTCGCCTGAGCGTGGGGATTGAAGACGTAGATGATCTGATCAGCGACCTTGACCAAGCGCTGACCAATGTGTAAGTGCTGCTTTTGGGCGGCCGAGGCCGCCCAAAAGGCATAAGCTATTTTTGATTTTTCTTCGAAAAATCAAGGCGTAATTTGCTCGTAAAACCATGTGTTTTTTGCAAAAAACACATGGTTTTTTTGTAATTTATTTTTCATCAACAGCAAATATCTGCTCCGGATCTGCGAAGGCCTTAAACTCTAGTGCATTGCCACTGGGATCGAAAAAAAACATCGTTGCCTGTTCGCCGATCTCCCCTTGGAAGCGGATGTAAGGTTCGATGATGAATTCTATGCCAGCCTCTTTGAGGCGCTCCGCTAGTGCTATCCAATCGGGCATAGACAGGATTGCGCCGAAGTGTTGCACGGGCACCTGTTTGCCATCGACATGGTTGCGGGGTCCCGTTGGCATGCCTTCGTCTACCAGATGTGCAGAAATCTGATGCCCAAAAAAATTAAAATCGATCCATCGCTCAGCTGTACGGCCAACGCTACAGCCCAGCAAGCCCGCATAAAATTGCCGTGTGGCGGGCAGATCCAGCACGGGAAAGGCTAAGTGAAAAGGTATCTGCATTTTTTTCTGTAAATTTAAGATAAATACCCAAAACATACACTTCGGCAACGCGCGCTTTGGCCTGTACCAGAGTCAACCGGCTCAACGGCTATGTTAATAATACTTAACACAATACATTCCAAAAATATCCTTACCTTTGCGCCCGAATTCGGGTGACCACGACCTATTGATTAGGCGAGTGAAACAGACCCGGTTTTTTTTACTATTTTCTGCTATCTGCAGTAATTTTTTGCATGAATAATATTCGCAACATTGCCATCATCGCACACGTCGATCATGGCAAAACCACGCTGGTCGACAAAATGCTGTTGGCTGGCCGACTTTTCAAAGAGCATGAACTGCCTGGTGAGCTGATTCTCGACAACAACGACCTGGAGCGCGAGCGCGGCATCACTATTTTGGCCAAGAATGTCTCTATCACCTACAAAGACCATAAAATCAACATTATCGACACCCCTGGCCACGCCGATTTTGGTGGTGAAGTAGAGCGGGTGCTCAATATGGCTGATGGCGTTCTTTTGTTGGTCGACGCCTTCGAGGGCCCAATGCCACAAACCCGTTTTGTATTGCAAAAAGCGCTGGAACTGGGACTTCGGCCGATTGTGGTCGTCAATAAAGTTGATAAGCCCAACTGTACGCCCGACGAGGCGCAGGAGGCCGTATTCGACCTGATGTTCAATCTGGGCGCCACTGAAGAGCAGCTCGACTTCCCAACCCTTTTTGGCTCTGCCAAAAATGGCTGGATGAGTGACGACTGGCGCACGCCTTCCGACAATATATTGCCGCTGCTCGATGCGATTTTGCAGCATGTGCCGGCACCTAAGGTGCAGGAGGGCAGCCTCCAGATGTTGGTGACCAGCATTGATTATTCGCCTTATATCGGTCGCATCGGCATTGGCCGCGTGCAGCGCGGTGGCATCAGCGTAGGACAGCAGGTAAGTCTGCTGCGCAAAACGGGTGAAGTGGAAAAACACCGCGTACGCAATCTTTTCGTGTATGAAGGTTTTGAGCGCAGGGAGGTGAGTGCTGTTA
>CAZYAO010000003.1:81300-102968 GCA_964645715.1 uncultured Saprospiraceae bacterium | reverse complement strand
TGCAGATTGGTCAGCCGCAGGTAATCCTCAAAACCATTGACGGTGTAAAGCACGAGCCTGTTGAGGAGCTGACCATCGACCTACCCGAGTCTGTAAGCGGTACGGCTATCAATATGGTGACACAGCGGAAAGGCAGTATGCTCAGCATGACGCCCAAGGGTGACCGCATTGTACTGGAGTTTGAAATTCCCAGCCGGGGCATCATTGGTCTTCGAAGCAATATGCTCACTGCTACTGCAGGCGAAGCCATTATGACACACCGTTTCAAGGAGTTCCAGCCCTACAAGGGTGAGATTCCGGGTCGGATGAATGGTTCGCTCATTGTTATGGAGGCGGGCAAATCGATTCCTTACGCGATCAACAACCTGCAGGAGCGTGGCCGCTTTTTCATTGGTCACGGTGAAGATGTATACGAGGGACAGGTAGTGGGCGAACACAGCCGCCCGGGAGATCTGGTGATTAACCTGACGAGGACTAAAAAGCTTACCAATATGCGTGCTTCGGGCAGTGATGATAAGCTGAAGCTTATTCCGCCTAAGCGATTTAGCCTGGAGGAAGCGCTGGAATACATTCAGGCAGATGAATACGTGGAGGTCACGCCTGCCAATCTGCGCCTTCGGAAAATTTTGCTGCGCGAAGCGGAGCGTAAGCGTGGCGAAAAGATCAACTTCTAAGCTGCACTTTTGATTAAAAAAGGGTTGGTTTTTTGGTTATTCCTGGAATAATCAAAAAACCAACCCTTTTTTTTTGCACTGTTGGCGGCTTTTGCCACCAACAGTGCATGCAGTATTGACTATCGCATCAGCGTCACATCTCCCTTGTAGATGAGCACCTTTCCGTCGATAAACTCTATCTCTGCAAAGTATACATAAACACCGGCATTCATCAGTTCACCTCTGTGCATACCATCCCAGCCATTGGCCGGGTCGCTCGGATCGAAGTCGTAGAGTTCGAACATCGTCTCACCCCATCGGTTAAACACACGGAACGACTTGACTATGCGCACATTTTTATCTACGTAAATCTGTAAGCGTTCGTTATAGCCATCTTCGTTGGGAGAGAAAGCATTGGGGATATACACATCCCTTGGCTTGGCCACGATGACTGCCACCCGGTCAGTCGCACGGCATCCTTTGGCGTCTGTGACGGTCAGTCGGTATACGACCGACTCTACGGGTGCTACCACCGGATTAGCGCAGTTGAAGTTGGGCGACAGATCAGGACATTCTACAAGCTCTCCGCCCGACCACTGGTAGCTCGCTACGGGATAACTGGTGGTCGCCAGCAGCTGAACAGTATCGCCCAGATTCATGCGTACATCATCACCCAGTTCTACTGTCAGTTCCTGTGGTGTATCGATACTTACTAACTGTGACTGGCTGCAGCCGTTGGCATCAACCACGGTTACCTGGAATTGTCCGATAGGCAGGTTACCAAACAGTTCATTGGTCGTCTCAGCGCCTGCATTCAGTCTGTATCGGTAAGGGGCTGTACCGCCCGTGACATTTACAATCTCTATGGAACCTGTAGCATCGCCAAAGCAGGCAGGATCGTTGGTTTCGATGACTGCGTTGATGGCGGGTGACGAAATGAGCGAGGAGGAACGTAGTACGTTACAGCCTCTGGAGTCCGTGACGGTCAGATTGTAGATTCCTACAGGCAGATTAGATGCCCGAACACCTGTTGTTCCGTTGCTCCAGGCATAGCTGTAGGGCGCCGTACCTCCGGTAACCGCCGCTTCAAGGAAGCCATCGCTGGCACCCGGACAGCTCACCTGATAGCCTCCGCCAAAATCGGATGCAGTTAGCTGTACGACCATTCCTGAAGGTTCTGTCACTGTGACAGTAATGATTTCGGTGATGTTGTAGGCATCCGTCACGGTTATCCTGTACGTACCCGCAACCAGATTTGAAATATTGGCATCCTGATTGTTAGCGGCCAAGTTACCACTGCCGGTAGCCGTTCCCGACAATTGCTGCCAGGTATAGGAATAAGGCGGTGTACCTACCGTCATGCGGAATTGTATGCTACCGTCATCGTATCCTGCACAACTGGCCGACTGACTGCCAGAGATTGCAGACAGGTCGCAGGGGTAGACTGTCAAGTTTAACGTGACGATACTGTCGCAGCCATTGACAGAACTCAGGTTGACAACAAAGGTGCCATTCTGGTTGAAACTCTGATTACCTACCGTATAGCTGGCATCGTTGCAAATGGCTTCTGTAAGCGTAACCTGATAAACGGGGTTGATTGTCAGATTAAGCGTCACAACCGAATCACAACCCGTAACCTGCGAAACCAACAGATTGGTATAGGTTCCGGCTTGTGTGTACACACTGTTCCCTACCTGATAACTGGCTCCATTACAAATGGAAGTATTGATGGTTCGTCTTACTGTCGGGGTAATACTCAGCGTTAGGTTTACCACCGAGTCGCAGCCTGTAGACAGTGCCGTGAACATATTGGTATAATTACCCGCTGTTGTGTAGACGCTGTTACCTACCTGATAACTATCGCCTTCGCAGATGGTTACAGACAAATTGGTCACGAGTGGCTGAGTGACTGTCAGGTTGAGCGTTACGATTGAATCACAACCTGTACTTATGGCCGTCAGGGTATCTCTGTACGTACCGCTTACGCTGTAGATACTACTTCCTACCTGATAGCTGTCGCCAAGACAAACAGACTCCACCAACTGCCTTCGCAATGGCTGTATGACGTTGAGCGCGAGCTGTACGATCGAGTCACAACCTGTCACGACCGAGGACAGGGTAACCGAGTAATTGCCACTGGTACTGAATGTCTGGTTGCCGACCTGATAGGTTTCCCCTGCGCAGATAGATACCGACAAAGGTCGCACAACCGTGGGGATGACGGTAAGGTTCAGGGTGACAGTTGAATCGCAACCCGTTACCAACGAAGCAAGATTGGCCGTGTAGGTACCACTACTACTGTAGGATGTCCCTCCCATTACGAAAGAGTCTCCCTGACATATCGTTTCTGTGAGCTGGGTTGTCAGCAACGGATTGACCAGTAAAGTCAGGTTGACAATACTATCGCAGCCCAGCTGTGAGATGAAGATATTCTGGTACTGCCCGGTCTGGTTATAGACACTGTTACCAACCGAATAACTCTCATCTGCACAGATGGTTATATCAAGGTTGGTCTCGTAAAAATCTGTTACCGTCAGATCCAGTGTCACGATACTGTCGCACCCCCGGAAGTTGGTCAGCGTATCTATGTATATACCCGTAACGCTATAACTGTTGGAGCCCACCGTATATTGTCCCCCCACACAGATGGAAGCATCTATAAATCGACGGGGAGTTGGTGCAACCGTAAGTTGCAGTGTAACGATAGAATCACAACCCGTAGAAATCGCCAGTAGGGTATCTACGTACACACCCGTCTGGTTATAGACGGAATTACCCACAGTGTAGCTGTCTTCCTGACAGATAAGTTCTGTCAGACTGGTACGCAGAGGCTCAATGATTGTCAGCGAAAGGCGGAAAATACTGTCACAGCCTTCAGCAGTCACGAAAGGAACATCGTAAATACCCGTCCGGGTGAAGGATGAATCCACCACGCTGTAGGTTTCTCCCGCACAAATTGTAGCACTACCTGTACCTACTATAATGTCTGAAACAGTGAGATTCAGGTTTACGATGGAGTCGCAGTTGGTAGAAAGGGCAGTCAACAGGACTGTATACGTCCCGGTAGTATCAAAACTTTGGCTGCCCACGGTATAGCTCTGCCCGCTGCAGATCTCTGTCGTGATATTGGTCACCAATGGCTGGATGACCGTCAGTACGAGGGTAGTGATTGAATCGCAACCCGTCACCGCAGAAGTTGTCGTGTCGCGGAAAGTCCCCGATGTCAAATAATAGTTACCACTGAAAAGCAGTGAATCCCCGGCGCATATCGACTGCGGCAAAGTAACCCGCAAAGGAGGAATCACTGTCAGATTGACGTTGACCGTACTATCGCAACCGCTAGCGGCCGTGAGTACAAACGAATAAGCACCCGACTGCGTGAGGCTGTTGGATCCTACCGCATAAGATTCTCCTTCGCAAATACTGGGGGCCAGGTTGGTAACAATTTCATCCCGGACAACCAGGTTGAGCGTCACGATGGAATCACAACCATTACTTCCCATAAAAGTAGCCGTGTACGTTCCGGAACTTCCGTAACTATTGCTGCCCAGTGCATACGTATCCCCGAAACAGATGATTTCGTTCAGTGTAGTAAACTGTCGTGCGTTGACCAGAACATTGAGGACATGGGTAGAGTCACAACCTGCAGAGGAGACAAAATGGAAGGTATCCCTGTCTACTTGCGTATAGGTGATGGTATTGCCCTGATAGACATAAGAAAATGTTTCTCCGTCGCATAAGACTACCTGCTGGGTTGTCTGCGGATTGGACTGCACAGTCAGATTGAGATTGACAGTACTGTCACATCCCACATAAGAGGGCAATATCACGGTGTAGTTGCCCGTCTGGGTAAATTGTCGGTTACCCACTTGGTAGCTCTCGCCCTGGCAAATAGTTGCCTGCAGGTTGGTGACAGGCTGATTAATCGTGATAGTCGCTATGACCAGACTATCGCAACCCGCCGGCGTCTGGACGAGTACGCTGTAAGTTCCCGGGGTACTAAATGTCTGGTCACCGATATCGTAGGCGTCCCCAGGACATATAATGGGCGAGATAAATGTAGGCTGAGTAGGCACGGGAAACACCTGCAGGTATATCTGAACAAAACTATCACAGCCGTTTTCCGTCTGCAACTGAAAGTCATATACCCCTGTGGTGGTAAGGTTGAAAGTCCGAATCCCGTCGGTTACCTGATAGACCTCCCCTTGACACAGCAGTACTTCTTCCGCTATGTAGTAGGTAGGATGCACGGTGAGTTGTACAGAGACAATACTATCACACCCTCGGGCATTTGCCCCCTCCAAAACCACTTCCGAATATCCATTGTCGGTTACCGGGACATTACCGACCCCTCCGACCCAGAATATCTCTCCTTCACATATTTCACCTTCTACAAATCCGGTTGTACTCTGATTGACGTTTACAGTCAACTGATATCGTTGGGTACATCCTTCGGCCGTAGTCTCCTCGTATAAATAAACCCCGGCTTCCGAATAGACTTCGTTATCCCTGGGCCACTGATAGATT
Source organism: uncultured Saprospiraceae bacterium (assembly GCA_964645715.1). Lineage (GTDB taxonomy): Bacteria > Bacteroidota > Bacteroidia > Chitinophagales > Saprospiraceae > JAUMBM01. The sequence continues at coordinate 97,788 of CAZYAO010000003.1, read as the reverse complement.
TGCCCGTCACATAAGGTCACCGACTCACTTATAGTCGGTAGTTCAGCCACATTGATGGTCGTACAATTCTGCACCCCCTGAGAGCAGGGATTGGAGGGTGTCACGCAGATCTGCACAGGTCCGGCAATCGTAATTTCCAGATCCGACTGCTGGTCGTAAGCGATCGGCTCACCGTTGACTGTCCAGGAATATACGCCGGCACCAAATATCGGTGGCTGCACATTGGCAGTGACCGTCTGGCCGGGACAAACCGTGTTGTCAGACAGAACAATCTGCGGTGAGATATTGGCTACATTGGGCGGATTGGTATTGCCCGAGAGCACTGTGATATCAAACGAGCAGACATCCCCCCACGCCCCGTCAATTACCAGAAAGTAAATACCCCCGATGGTCAGCGGACCAGCAGTAAATATTTCTGTTTCATTGTTGGGCACGTGGTCATCACAGTTGGAGACCAACTCGAAACTCTCGCAATCGGTGGTACCGTAAATACCAATCTGCAGACCATTTTGGCTAGAACCGCCCTGTTCGCAATCATATACAGCTATCTCCAGCGTGATATTTGCAGAACCCGCTACAAAACCTACCCACTGCGTGTTGTGCAGCTGACCGGCACAGAAACCGGGAGGAGCCTGTCCCAGATCCGGCAGAGAGTTAATACCCGTCAGGCCGTTGATATCCCCACAAATCACGCAGGCATCTGCGCAGGTACTCGCCAGCGTAATGGTGTTCCCCCCGGGACACGCAGGTGGCGGCGCCTGTGCATTTGAAAATGGAACAATAGTCACTAATAGTGCCAGAACAAGTAGAAATCTCATCATAGTACTTCAGTTCGAATGATTATATGACAAATACGTCCTTTTAAAACAATGAAGGGGAATTGGGCATTTAATGTACAATAACGGGCACACGTACCGTTGAACAACAGTCATTGATCGCCCGTGTGTATAAGAAAGTACCTGTACGACCAGCCCGTTCCATCACGAGTATGACGTTCTGTACTTACAGGGCACCATCGGATGCCCGTGCGACCTGTTGGTTCCGTCACGGTCAGCATGTATAGGAACGGGATCAGGTCAGTTCACATCGGCATCCTGCAATACGCGATTCCCACACATTCGCGGCAGGAAAATTTACCTCTTAATATTACCAATTTTCTCAAACTCAAATTTGGCGCTAATTCTCAATGACGGGCTAAAAATAGGAATATTTACCCATTAGCAACCATCAAGCCCAAGGAATGTTTATGTGCAATTTTACAGACTAGTCGCCTGCATTGCAAAAAATCGGCTTCGCATTGTGAGGCAGAAGTGAAAATAATTTGCTAACTAACTGAACAAAAAGCCTGTTTTATTATGACTATCAATTTTTTAAACAAACACAAATTTATTATATACTTTGCCGGATTTAACGGATACAGGAAGACAATTTTCCGAATATATCGGTTGTAGGATATATACCGGCAAACATTTCTGCCCAGGGGCCAAAAGCAAAAACGGGTACCATAATAGCTGTAGGGTTTTTGGATGCAAAATGCGGTGCAATGGAATCCTGCCGCGACCCGATCTGGATGCTGAATCCCCCTACCTCTTGTTCTGCTGTAATGACAACCAATGTATTACCATCTGTCGCCGCCGCGTCGAGGACTCCTTTTAGTGCTTGCTCAATATCCGACAATTCTTCCAGTAATCCCGGATAGTCATGATTACGGGCAGCCAGTCCCGACTGCGCCGCGTCGATTACCAAAAAAAAACCATTTCCGGCAGCCGTCGTACGCAGGGATTTCACAATACTTTCACTGGCAGCAGGCAGAAAAGTGCGCCCGGATGCTGCTGCTGGCGGCCAATGCTGGCCCGTAAAAATGAGGACTCGTCTGCCAGGGGAGAGCAGCGAGTCATGCCAGTGCCCATCCTCGGCCAGCTTTTTTAGCAAAACTCCCTTGTCGGCCAGCTCGTGCTGGCAGTTGGGTGATCCCGTCTCCCAAAGCCGGTTGCCACCGCCCAGGGCAACTGTAACGCCTGAGGCTGCCAGCTGACAGGGCATCAGACCATAATAGGCAGGCTTTTTTATATGGGCATATAAGCAGGCCGGCATGGGATCAAAAAGACTGCCCGTAGTAATAACCCCCGTACTTCGCCCCCTGTCTCTCGCAATCTCCAGAATACTCTTGACGGCCACAGAATCACTGTTGACGCCTATCCCGCCAGGATAAGCGTTGACTCCCGCGCAAATAGCCATGGCAGCAAGACCAGGCTCTGCATATTCACCACTACCGTAGTGCAAGCCCGATATGCGGCAGCGCTCAAGTTGCGTGAAATTGCCCGAAGCATACATACCCGCCGTTAGCTGTCCAAGCCCCATCCCCCCGGTCATCACCAATATAATGTTGCGAGGGGGAGGCCCGTCGGGCAGCGCTGTTTCCGCTGCCTTTGGTACATTTGAAACGTTTGTCATACAAGCGCTTACATACATCACCAACAACAAACTGAGCAAACGCACGACAGCCGATCCAAAATTTAGCATTTGTTTTTTTGTGAGAGTCATTATTAGCTTTTTACCAACAACCCGACCAATACCCTTGGCAGCAGAGCCCTTACAACATCAGACCAAAGCGAAGGTCGATTCATTCGGCCGACCAGTACTCCTACGAGCCCTTACAACATTTTTAAATCCCTCCCCGATCCGCTGCTATTCAACAAGACACAGGACTTTGCGCCAACGAGTTGCCCAAGGTTACGCTAGCAGCGAATAACATTTACCCGGCAACGCCACCACAACGGATCTGCATTCCAATTCAAGCAGGATCACAGCGAGTTGTCCCACTGTAAAGCCACTTTCGGTCATCAGCTGATCGAGCTGCACTGAATTTTTCCCTTTCAACAAAGTTAAGATGATTTCCTCTTCCGGACTGAATTCATTTTCGAACAAGCTGGTTTGCCTTGTATCCTTACCTTCCGCTTTCTTCCATCCCATCTGAAAGGCAAGGTCTTCTGCATCCTCTATCAGCGCTGCCCGGTGGGTTTTAATGAGCCAGTTGCAGCCGGCTGATGACTTGTCGGTCGATCGGCCGGGAAATGCAAATACGTCCCGGTTGTAGTCATTGGCGAGCTGCGCAGTAATCAATGAGCCTCCGCGCTTGGCTGTTTCGATCACTACAACAGCATCCGACAAGGCTGCCACAATTCGGTTGCGCATAGGGAAGTGCTCGCGCTCCGGCAGCACCTCCCAGCCAAATTCGCTCAACAAACCGCCCTGCAGGATCATTTTTTCCGCCAGACCTGTATGTTCCAGCGGATAAATAGTGCCCATCCCGTGTGCCAGCACCCCCAAAGTCGAGAGCCCGGCGTCCAGACAATACCTATGGGCACAGGCATCAACACCATACGCCAGCCCACTAATAATCAAAGCGTCATACGGTATCAATCCCTTTAGCAATTGTTCCGTTGCCCGCTGACCGTAAGTGGTTGGCTGCCGGGTACCTACCACCGACACAATGCGTTCCGAGTTTAGGTCAGCACTACCCCGGTAATACAGCACCGTAGGCGCATCAGGGCAGCTGAGAAGCCTGTACGGATAGGGCAGATTGGGATACGCCAATACCTGTACGCCGTGAGTCTCCGCGAGCGCGAGCTCAGCTTCTGCCTCCTTCATTGGCTGGGAGGCATGAATGGCAGCTGCAATACCGGGGCCAATACCCGCAATTTTGACCAGCTCTCTGGGACTGGTACTAAACACTTCTTTGGCCCCTCCACAGTGATGCAGCAACAAACGTGCCGTCACCGGACCCACGAGCGGAACCTTAGTCAGCGCAATATCATAGCGTAAATCGTTCATAAAACACCTCCTGAAATAGTTGAATTACCATAGAAAAAGCGACTGCAACTGCACTACGGTTGGCAGTATGCACCCAAAGCTGTTTCGATCCAAGTATTATCAGGAAAATTGGGTTAACTGTAAGCAGCTTGGCTAACTGTCTTTCACTTCATTCTCTGTTTTCGAATACAATGCAGTAATACCCGCATTGAAGCGGGACAATTGGGCAGCAGGATTTTTCCACCATTCCTGGGCTGAAATTTCGAATAGGCGGAAACCTGCAGCCAGACAGTGTCGGCGCTGCTGCCACTCCCAATAGTAGTCCGTTGAATTCCCCTCAGCCCAGAAACCATCCACGTTGACGACTGTTTTACCCCCATCGCCCCCCACCACGATCATTGGCAGTCCGCTGCCGGGCCAATAATCGCCGACCTGTATACTGAACGCATCCAAGTCAGCCGCAGCCCGACGGTTGATTTCGTGCAATAGCGGCCAGCTAACCATACCTCGGTAATAATCGTTGACAACCGGCCCAAGCCTGGTAATCACAGACGAACCTCCGCTACCTGTATAGCGCAGATAAGCTGCGTACATACGCATACCCGGTGCATCCCAAAGGTCAAGATAGCTGTCTAGTTGTGTTAGCGTAAACGAACTGATGATGTGCAATGTCTGACACGAAGCTGCCATCAGACCAGCCAGACCGGCCTGAAAGTGCTCATCCATCAAAACAGGCATATCCGCCGGTAACCGTTGTGGCCAGCCGATAGCACTAAACACCCCGGATACCAGGAGTATGTCGAACTGTTGACCGCCGATTTCGTGCAACGCATATACGCCCAGCCCGTTTCTTTCGAGCTGCTGCAAGAGCTCCACACCCTCAGTACGCTCACGTTTCATCCGCAACAACCTCTCCAGCAAAGCATCGCGCTGCGATATTGTCATGGTCACGATACCAATACAGGGATACGTATGCTGTGGTTTCTCATCAATCTGTGACAACAAACTAAGGATGTGGTCGATCTCTGCTACGTTGACACCCATAGATTCCTGATAGAGCCCACCGACGTACGTAAATTGCAGCCCCAATCCACCATGTGTAGCTGGCGGACAAACGGTAAAGCTCGCCACATCTCCGACGCGCAACTGGTGAAGGAAACGCAATTCGGACTGACGGATGCCGCCTTCAATAGCAGCACTGACTACTGACTGAGGATTCCATGCCTGTTGCAGTGGATTGGCCAACAGTAAGCTTTGCCTTGCAAGAGACATACAGGGTAGACATTCATGGCTGCTTAATTGGTGTGCATCTTCGATGACTAGGTAGTCGAACAAAGATTCATCTGCGACGGACATCAGCTGCGCAGCCTGCCGGGGTGTCGTCAGCCATACAGGATAGAGCTGCGATAATAATCCGCCGTATTTTTTAAAAAGCAGCGCCCACAACTCCTCAGCTGTCAGCTTAGGATCATTCAGCTCTCGCCCCGTCTGCCTGATTTTTTTCAGTGCCTTATCCTGCTGTTGCTCATGCTCCTTACCAATCTGCTGCTGCAGTAGTTGAGCAAGTTGTTCCCACTGCTGGGCATACTGCTCCAGCAGGTCGCCGGCTGGCGGAGGCACAGGATCGTAGGTCAACTGCAAACACTGATTGAGATACCAGCTTTCAAACAGATGTACCCAGTTGGCAGTTGCTGTACGACTAAGTGCACTGACTAATTTTCGGCAGGTATCGCTTAGTCCAAACCAGTGCCGTTGCCAGTAGTAGAATGCCGGAAAGTGGTCCAAATTTTTCAGAATAACGTCCAACTTATCCGTCAGTTCTTCCAAAAATTTCTGCCGCCGAGGCATGGTCATCATCTTAGCTTCCACCGGCATTCCGAAGAGCCCTGCTTCATTGACCGCAGCTACGAGCGCTGCCAATTCCTGTTCAAGCAAACCTATCTGAACTGCCGCCGGTAACTCCTGCAGAGCTGTCTGACTGTTGAGTCTGAGTGCATCATCCTGTATCACTGCAGGCAGTGCGACGCGCCAGGCCTCGAGTGCAGCCGCAAACCGCATCAGGAGTGCTGCCAATACGGCAGGCTTTCGTTCAAAACCTTGGACTACAGGCCACTCAAAAGGAAACCCAATATGTTGCTGATGCAACTCAATCAACAGTGCCAGTTGGTCGCGTATTGTGGTCTGGCGATCGAGTGCCAGTTTGCACTTACCAGAAAAAAGCCCCGCCAATCTGAGCGTGGGTCTGGAAGTTTTGAGTAAATCTTCACCTACTGCCATTGTACTTTCCTCCAGCAGTTCCTCCAGTCGGTGGAAAGCCACCTGCAACCCACGGTAATGGCGCTCGTGATATGCCTGCAATTCCTCCAGATACATACCTGAGAAGCGCACAATTTTTTCGTGTAAGTCAAGGCTTTTTTGCCGGAAATGGGCGACGTGGTCACGAATGAAGGCATAACTTTCGGCCTCTTGCTGCAGCATAAACACCTGTGCACTGAGTGCATTCAGCGGATGCTGGGAGGGGTGTAGCGGCTGAGCCCGCATGAGAGAAGTATACAAGCTGGCAGCGACCGCAATATCCCGGCTGAGTGCATCCATTTCTTCGGGAGAAAACCGGAGTAGCCCTGGCGGAAGATTGATTGCCAGTTGATCCTTCGCTTGTCGGCCCGCGGCAGTGAGATAAAGACCTACGACATCGCTCCAAGAGTGGTTGCCGAAGATCCGTTTACGCACGGCTCCGAAACAAGCATCCAGTCGCTCCTGAATACGCTGCAGACTGCGTACTGTCCTCATAAATCGCTGCTCATCATAGTCGCCCGTCTTTGTCAGCCGCCTGTCCCGGCCGCTGAGCAAAGTCGTCAGCAGGTGTCTGTCGAGCCGGGGATCGCGCAGCGTAAACGCGAGCTGCTCCAAGCCCCAATCAGCCAAAGCGCCCCTTATTTGTTCAAGAGAAGCTACATCAGGAGCCAACAGCAACACCTTACGACCATTGGAGAGTGCGTTGATCAACAGATGTTTAACCACCTGTGTTTTTCCACTACCCCCAACGCCTGAAGCAAGAACATACTTTTGCGCAGCAAGCTGCCGGAAAACCCCCGCTTGGTCGGGATCGAGTGGAATACAGCTGTAGCGATGAGCTAGTTCGCTGCCAGCAGGCGCGGGTGCCTGCCAGTCGACTGCAACAGTCGGCCGGCTGCTGACCGGCAAATTCCCGTTGGCCAGTACCGCCGACCACTGAAGTGAGCAGGAGCCACTATTGTCCATGCCCTCTTCCGAAGAGGAAGGCAGCGGTAACAATACAGGCGTATCGGAAGCTGATTGCCAGCCCGGCAAGGCAGCCAGCTGCAGGCAGAGTCCCGACAAGGCGCCGGCCAATCCCTTTGCACAAGCAGCCTCCAGCAAAGCTGTGACTTGCTGGTCGATGAGATCTTCTTCTCGCACCAAAAACTCATTGACCCTTGCCCCCTCCTGCACAACCGTCAGCTCCCAAGCCGTAGCAGATTCTTTGGCTGGCTCCATACGGCAGGGCCAGTAGAACAAAGGAGAACACATCCATGCTCCGTCGCTCTTAGCCACTACACAGGGGTAGCCCCAGTACATGCTGGTTACCGCCCTGAGTTTTTCTCCCTGTCGATGCGCAAAAAACAAGCTTGCAAACACCGATGACTGCGAAGCTGTCGGTTCGACAACCATCGACGCCTGTCCGTGCGTCAACAAAGCACCTAAAAAATCGCCGATAACCGCTTTATCTTCGGACAAAGTATAACCATCTGCCCACTTGCCCGCATAGCCCTTTTCTCCCGACAGCCCTGTTTGGATGGTCATATACCTCTGGTTATTTTGGTGCAGCTCAAAAAAAATTGATGGAAACCAATTACTAACAGCTCCGCTGACAAGCTGTGAACGCACATAGCCTGTGAAACTCAAAGATAAAATTTTGTCACAGGAATTGATAGAAAGTAGGTTTTTTTTGCGCTTCTCCCGGCTTACAGCCAAGCAACCAATGGCATGAACAGCAACTAAGGCCGACAGAGTCCGCGTTTTTGTCCATTTTTTGGAAAAAACATACTAAAATGCAACCTTACCAGAAAAAAGTCACAAACATTGTGCTATATTTGATAACATAATTGGCAGCTTTTTAAAGCATAGTTGCTGTTCGGCTATGCTTCGGGTTGTCAAAAGCTATAACTATAAACAACAAAAGACGGTTTATGTACCATGTCGCCGTTATATTGACGGATGCGCAAAAGCGTATCGTATGGGTCAATGATGACTTTACAAAAATCACAGGCTACTCACTGACGGAGGCAAGGGGTAAAAAACCTGGCATTTTACTGCAAGGGCCGGAGACAGAACAGGATGCTGTCGTAAGGATTCGACAAGGCCTCAACAATCTCACTTCCTTCAAAGAAGTTATAACCAACTACAGAAAGAACGGAGAAAAATACCCCTGCAAGCTTATCATACATCCTATTTTCGATGACAGAAATCAACTGGTAAACTATATTGCTTTTGAGGTGGATGGAGATCAGGTTAAAGATGACTCGGCCATCCCGCTCATGCAGCTTGAAGAACGCTACCAGTCCAGTAGCCTGAGAGGTGTTGAAGAAATGCGACTTTTTACGCGTGTGCAGCAGCTCATGGAAAATGAAATGCTCTACTTGGATCCCAATCTGTCCCTCAAGCAACTTGCCGAGCAGCTGGAAACCAACACCAAGTACCTATCACAGGTCATCAACCACTTCAGCGGCTCTAATTTTCAGCAATACCTCAACGCCTACCGTATCAACCGATTTACTTCAGAGCTCACAAGTGGCAATTTCCGCCACCTCACCCTTTTTGGTCTGGCCCAATACTGCGGCTTTATCAATAAGTCTACTTTCTTTAAGGTTTTCAAAGAAATGTTGGGCGAAACACCCAAGTCCTACATGGCCAAAATGTCCCTTACCAACAACAACTAATCCGACTGTTACTCCCTTCCTTGTATGAAATCAAAGCTTTCAGTCCATGCCCGGACTGTGGCTTATCTCCTTGTCTCACACTACTTACCACCCAAACCTCCGCTTGTTGTCCGTATTTAAAAATTCAGCCTCCTTTATATTCATAAATGTTTGCTTTTCAAATATTTTTAGCATACATTTGGAATACCAAGACGTTTGAGATAGGACGCTGCGGAGCTACTGTCCGGCGCTCGGCAACTTATTGCCGGGATTGCGGAAAGAGTCTCCTGATTGCGAAATGAAGTCGGTAATGCAAAATTACCTCCCGTCGATTCATCGGCTGTAAACTTAGCTGTAGTTGACTCCTGTTTGACCAGTTTACTTTATCACCCAGCTTGGCAAGATCAACAACCCGTAGCGGCTGTATCCGCATTGGATACAGGCGACAGAGGTTGCCACCAACAAACTTAAACATGGCTGGTATCAGAGATTTACTAAGTCTGTGCTGCTGGATTGACAACACCAACAGCGGCCTCCTTCGGGAGGTGATGGATCAGCTCGCTTCCTGCACAGGTAGTGAGGGCGAGCAGGAAGCCGGAGGGGGGACTCCGACGGAGGAGTAGGCTGGTTGTTTTCCTTTGACTGGACGGGGGCGGTGCGTTTGACGGAAGCTCGTTGGCAATCAGCGTTGACAAATCGGCTTAATTGTTGTATTTTCGCAGCCTGAGAAGCCACTGAAACATGAATCACACCAATTTTGTTGACTGCTTAGAGCAACCTACCCGCTTGCTTCAGCTCAATTACCAGGAACTAAAAAACTTGGTTATGGCTTTCCCGTACAGCCCGAACCTGCGCGTCATGCTTTGGCTGCGGAGTATTGTGGAGTCAGACGGGAAGTCGGAGATGTACTTGCAGCGCGCTGCAGGCAATACTTTTGACAGGGCTCAACTGCTGGCACTGAGCAGACAGTTTGCCCAGGCCAAGCTACAGCTTGCCGACTGGGCAGAGCCACCGGTTTTGCAAGAACGAATAGAACTCAGGGCAACGACTCCCCTGAGCACTGCTTCCGCAGCCGTGAGCGAAGAACCGTCGATGTCCATGCCCACACCAGCAACAGCGGAAGAAAAGCAGTCCCTGTCACAAATGCTGGACGAATTGTCACAGGCACTGGCACAACTGCCAATGCAGGCGGTCGAGGAAACCGCGGTGATTCCCGATAACCTTGACGAAGTCGAATACAGAGAAAATGAAATAACTGCAACTTTAGCAGATACGCCCCCTGTTGCAGATTCACAACGAATACACAAGATGATTGAAGACCGAAAGGCGGCCTCGCTGGCTCGCCTTAGTGCGCGTCGCCGCGCTGGTGCCGCTACAGAACGGCAAACACCCGCAGCGCATACCAACCAACAGCCGGCGCCCGAAGCAGTTGAGCGTGCAGACCTCGTAGCACGCCAAAGTCTCCGGGACAATGAAGGAATTTTTTCCGAGGGTTTGGCGTCTCTGCTCGTCATGCAAGGTGAGTACCCAAAGGCAATTAAAATGTATGAAAAGTTGTGTTTGGTATTTCCGGATAAAAAAGATAACTTTGCGGCTATTATTGAAAATTTACAACAAAAAATCTAGCCATGCTTCCGGTACTGACCGTTTTAACCGCGCTGGTATGCATCCTGCTCACTACGGTAATTTTGATCCAAAACCCCAAAGGCGGCGGGATTGACTCCACCTTTGGCGGTGCGCAGGCTAATCAGATGCTTGGTGCAGCCAGACAAACCGACTTCATCGAGAAAATCACCTGGATTCTCGGTGCCGTTCTTTTCGTCCTCTGCATCGTTACTTCCATGCTTGTCGACAGCCAGGCTGCTCTACAGCAATCACTCCAATAATCTCAGAACGGCCTGACCAGGCTGTCTGCTGGTAAAAAAGGAAGAAGCTTCTGTTGCGCGCAACAGAAGCTTCTTCCTTTTTTACCTACCCATAATGTCATTCTGCCCACTACAACACTGGCACTCGACTGACATTTTTTCCAAAAAAACCTACAAATACATACTTGTCCTGCCGTTTTGTCACTTTTATTCAATTTGGCACAAAAGCTGATAAAGTAGGAGTGTCTGCAGTGGTGACACACTGTAAACGTGTTACAATTTATTTTATCAACTAACCATAAAATGCAATTGGCTTATGAAGCCCATAAATGACCGAGTAGTTATCAAACCCGCACCGGCGGAGGAGACCACTAAAGGCGGTATCATCATCCCTGATACTGCTAAAGAGAAGCCACAACGCGGAGAAGTTGTAGCAGTGGGTCCCGGCAAAGATGGCAACATGATGACAGTTCAGGTTGGCGATGTTGTATTGTACGGCAAATATGCCGGACAGGAAATCACTTATCAGGGTGTTGACTACCTGATCATGCGCGAGGACGATATCCTGGTGATACTCTAACCGCTGCATCACTTCCTGCCGAGACAGGCGAATTATTCCTTATTCTTTGTTTTTCGTTACTCAAAATTTCAAACGAAATCAATCATGGCCAAAGAAATCAGTTTCAATAGAGATGCCAGAGAAAAACTGCGCGCTGGGGTAGATGCCCTGGCCAATGCTGTAAAAGTAACCTTGGGTCCTAAAGGCCGCAACGTCGTTATCCAAAAGAGCTTTGGTGCTCCACAGATCACCAAGGACGGTGTGACAGTAGCTAAGGAAGTAGAGCTCGAAGATTCCATTGAGAATATGGGCGCTCAGATGGTTAAAGAGGTTGCCAGCAAAACGGCTGACATCGCAGGTGATGGTACGACTACAGCAACCGTTCTTGCACAGGCAATGATTAATGCAGGTCTGAAGAACGTTACGGCGGGTGCCAATCCGATGGACCTCAAGAGGGGTATCGACAAGGCTACTAAGGCTGTCATCGAAAACCTGCGCAAGCAAAGTGAAGTCATCGGCGACGATTTCAATAAGATCAAGCAGGTTGCGTCTATCTCTGCCAACAATGACGAGGAAATTGGCACCCTGATTGCTGACGCTATGAAGCGCGTGAGCAAGGACGGTGTCATCACGGTTGAAGAAGCAAAAGGTACAGATACTTACGTTGAGGAAGTATTGGGTATGCAGTTTGACCGCGGTTATCTGTCTCCTTATTTTGTGACCAACGCTGACGCCATGGTCACAGAATACGACCAGCCTTTCATCCTGATTTACGACAAGAAGATCAGCAACATGCAGGATATCGTGCCTATTCTGGAGAAGGTTATCCAGACGGGCCGCCCGCTGCTGATTATCGCAGAAGACATCGAAAGCCAGGCACTGGGTGTACTCGTTGTCAACCGTCTCCGCGCAGGTCTCAAGGTTGTAGCCGTGAAAGCGCCAGGCTTTGGTGACCGCCGCAAGGCCATGCTCGAAGATATTGCTATCCTCACCGGTGGTACGGTCATCAGCGACGAAAAGGGCTATAAGCTAGAAAATACCCAGCTCAACGATCTGGGCACCTGCGAAAAGATTACCATCGACAAAGACAACACAACGATTGTCAACGGAGGCGGCACCAATGATCTTATCCAGGCTCGCATCAACCAGATCAAGGGACAGATTGAGACGACTACTTCTGACTATGATCGCGAGAAACTGCAGGAGCGCCTCGCCAAACTGGCTGGTGGTGTAGCTGTATTGCATGTAGGTGCGCCTACAGAAGTAGAGATGAAGGAGAAAAAAGACCGCGTTGATGATGCACTCCATGCAACTCGCGCAGCGGTTGAAGAGGGTATCGTAGCGGGTGGTGGTGTGGCTCTCGTACGCACGATTGAGGCGCTGAAAGACCTCAAGGGTGCCAACGAAGACGAAACCATTGGTATTGCTATCGTTCGCAAGGCATTGGAATATCCGCTGCGCACCATCGCTGACAATGCAGGTGTAGAGGGCAGTGTCGTACTCCAAAATGTTATCCAGCAGACTGGCAGTTACGGCTACAACGCCCGCACTGATAAGTACGAGAATCTCAAGGATGCCGGTGTTATCGACCCGACGAAAGTGACTCGTATCGCACTAGAGAATGCAGCGTCTATCGCAGGCATGGTACTGACGACCGAATGCGTCATCAGTGACAAGCCAGACAAAGATGGTGGTGCTGCTGCACATGCACATGCCGGCGGCGGTATGGGCGGTATGATGTAAAAAATCTGTGCGGAGCTGGCAGTTACTGCCAGCTCCTGCTTGCCAACAGCTCCCCCGGCGGGGGAGCTGTTGTTGTTTCTATATGTCTCCTCCTGCAGATCCCATGAGCCCTTTATTTTTGGCCTTGGATTAATTTGTATGCTCAACGCACATAAAATTCTTATCTTAGCGTTACAGATGTTTAAAAGCCCTCTTTGTGCTGTGACACTTCTTTTGGGTGGCATACATTCCCAAAAACAATGTACATCCGTTGATACATGTACAACAACCGGCTTGTATTACTCGCGATTTTTGCCTTGGCGGCGCTTTCCTTGCGTTCACAAAATTGTGGCTGGGCTGATACGCTGCTGATTCAAAGAAATGCCTCCGCTTCGCTCAATCTGACCATCGAAGATTACTTCAACAATGACTTATCCAGCCCTCTGCAGGGGCTGTGTGCTGTTGAGATACACTTTACGCATCAATATGTAGACAGGCTGGAGTTGCGGCTAAGCTCCCCTTCCGGACAATCCATCCTGCTTACTGGTCCCAATACAGCCTCCCAAACGGAATTTACTTTCTTCGCCAAATGGCGCGTCCAGTTTTTGCCCTGTGCACAGGATCCGGTGCCGGATTTTCCGTCAGCCGACCGGTGGAACAATGCACAGGTCAACAATTTTGTCAACGGAGGGCTGTATACAGGCAGCTACCATCCTTTTAATGGTTGTCTGGAAGATTTCAATATCGGCCCTGTCAATGGCAACTGGACGTTGACAGTTGTCAACAACCCTTCTATCTATCAGGGGGCCATTACCTACCTTCGCTTATTTTTCTGCGACTCACGGGGAGTTGACTGCTGTTTCGCTGAAGCGGGAGAGCTTATCAGCCCGGATATACTAAGCTGTGTTGGCGACGAGCAACTCGAAGTACTGCCTGTTGTTGATCTCCCCGACTTTCAACAGGCAGATACCAGTGAATACGGGTATTGCTACCTGCTGGGACGCGATGGCGTCTACATAGACACAACGAGCAGACCGGATTTTCGCAACTGGCCCGCCGGTAATTATCAGGTGTGCGGTCTTTCTTACCGGTTTACTGACTTCGACAGCCTGCCATTACCCGACGGTCAGCTTCGCATCGACAGCATTCGCAGCAATCTGAGCAGCTTTGATCCCTGGGGGTGTCTGCGACTCACCCCCGACTGTATGGAAGTGACCATCGTGGATCCGCCGGATACCACCTTCCTGCAACCAATCATCTGTGAGGGAGAGCAGTTCAGTGTCGGAAACAATAACTACAGTCAGTCGGGCCGCTATTGGTCTGTACTGAGCAGTTATGCTGGTTGCGACAGTATCGTACAACTCGATCTGACAGTCATCCCTACCAGTTTGCTGCAGCTCAACGCTACCATCTGTCAGGGAGAAACCTTCTTTTTCGTTGACAGCGCTTACCAGCAGCCAGGCGTCTATACGTACACCCTGCAGTCTGTCAATACGGGCTGTGATAGTATTGTTTCTCTAAATCTGGCTGTCATTCAGCCAGTATACTTTGACACCACCGCTACCATTTGTGACGGGACCTCCTTCATACTGGCCAATCAGTCATTCTCTCAGGCAGGCGCCTACGAAATTGTGCTTCGCAGCAGTGTTGGCTGCGACAGCATTGTCCGATTGCAGTTGCAGGTAGTAAGGCCCTCCGTCGCACTATCTCAGGACAATGATCTTAACTGCTACCACCCGCAAGTTAATCTGGTTGCTACCTCCCCGCCCACTCCCTTCAGCTATCAATATCAGTGGCTTTCGATTAGTGGTGATACCCTCAGCAATGCTGACTCCGTATTCGCGATAACCCAGCCGGGCACTTATCTGCTGGATGCAACCCTGGTAACGCCCTCTGTAAGCTGCACCGCCCGAGATACGCTGGAGGTGAGCGACGGGCGCATCTATCCATTGGCTGATGCAGGACCTCCCGGTGTAGTTAACTGTTACAATGCCATAGCCTCTCTGGACGGAAGCGGGTCAACAGCTGGTTTGATGCCCATTGCTTTTGAATGGTCCACCACCAATGGTCGCATTGTGTTGGGTGCGGACCAGCGTACCGCCGGTGCTGATACGGCCGGAATTTATCGGCTGGTAGTGACCAATCTGACCAGTGGTTGTCAGGACACGGCCTCAACCAGTGTTTTCATCGATATAAGCCAACCACTTGCACAGATCGCAAACACTTTTCAGCTGGATTGTAACATGCCCGTTGACACCCTCGTCGGCACAGCTTTCAATGCCAGCCCAGGAATCACATACCAGTGGTCGGGTACCTGCCTGATACCCGTAGACAATCAACCTGAGCGTGCCGTTGTATCCTGTTCAGGCTGGTATTATCTGGAGGTACTTGAAACGCGCAATGGTTGCACGGGTACTGACAGCGTGTTTGTCAGCAGTGATTTTACACCCCCTGTTGTCAGTATGGCACCTGTACTACCGTTTACCTGCGTTCGCGATTCTGCATTTCTGGATGCTCGTGCCAGTGAGCCTGCAGGACAGCTGGTGTTTGACTGGCAGGGCAGCGGATTTATAAGTCAGCCTGATCCGGCTGTAATTCTGGTTACACAGCCGGGTCCCTATTTTTTGCGGATAAGGCGAACGGACAATGGCTGTGAAGACTCTCTTTTAGTGGTGACACCCGTAGATACCCTGCCACCTGTTGCCGAAGCAGGCAATCCATCCCCTGAGCTAAGCTGTTACCAGCCGGAGGTGCTGCTTGGCGGGACAGCCACCAGCCTTGGCAGCCGATATACATACAACTGGTTCAATTCTGACGGAATCACCGGACCTCCTCTTGATACCTTTCGGACATCTGTGGCCGGGCTGTACCAGCTGGTGGTGCAGGATACCATCAATGGTTGTTCTGCCAGTGATATTGTACTGGTGACCGCCAATACCGACTTACCGCCTGTTGATGCGGGTCCTGATCAATTCCTTGCCTGTGCCAGCGGACTGGTGACACTCAGTGCCAACAGCAGCCTTTATAGTGGGGCGGCCACCCTACAATGGTCGGGGCCTTGCCTTGCTGGCGCTTCTGATATGTGGACAACGACTGCCAGCTGTATCGGCAGGTATTATTTTACGGTGACAAGACTCGACAATGGTTGTTTAAGAACAGACTCTGTCGATATCTCTTTGCTCAACGATGCCACGGTGGCCGTACTACCCGATACGGTTATACTCCCCTGCGCAACCGGAAGCACACTGTTGCCGACCACAGGCTCCTCTCAGGGGCTCATCAGGTGGTTCATCAATGGCGGGCAGACGGGTCTTCCTTTTCCCAATCCTACTATCACTGAACTAGGCGAGTATTTACTGGTCATTGAAAATTTTGATGGCAGCTGCATTGATACGGCACGTGCTATTGTAGTTCCGGATTGTCAGCTTGATGCTATTGCAGTAGCTGCTGATACCTTGCGATGCAACCGACAATCGGTATGGCTGGATGGCAGTCCGTCAAGCAGCGGCCCATTCATACGATACCAATGGTTGGGTCCGGAGCAGGGTTGTATCATCAGCGATCCGGAGCAAGCCAGCGTAGAAGTGGTGTG
>CAZYAO010000003.1:0-81200 GCA_964645715.1 uncultured Saprospiraceae bacterium | reverse complement strand
GCGGAAACAGGCATCTATGTTCTTGAAGTTCGAAACAACGGCAATGGCTGCCGCTCGACAGCACAGGCGACTGCCTGGCGCGATGACAATGTGCCTGTTATTGTTTTTGGCAATGACCTTTTCCCTTGTAATAGGGATACCTTTAGCGTTGAAGCCTTTGTGTTTCCCGCATCGGCTGACTACTCCTTTTTTTGGACAGGAAACCGAATTGTATCGGCCGTCGATGGCCTGAACGTGGAAGTTGACGGACCGGGGCTTCTCACCTTCTCCGTTGTAGATTCTGTGAGCGGATGTGCCGCCAGCCGAAGCGTGGTTATCCGGGAGCAAATTTGTGGTCCATGCCTGTCCCTGCCAGCGACAGATACGATCAGCTGTCTGCAACCACAGCGTATCTTACAGGCGACCTACTGCAGACCCTGCCCTGATTGCCAGCTGCAATGGTTTTTCAACAGCAGTCCTGTTCCGGGAGCCACCGGATTGAGTCTGCCCGTAACACTACCGGGCACATACGAATTACGGGCCATCGACAGCAGCGGACTCGAGAGTACTTTTCGCACCATAGTCGTCGATCTGACCACCCCGCCGGTGGCCAATGCAGGTCCTGACCTGATCATCAACTGCTACCAGCCCACTGCTTTACTCGGGACAGCCTCCAGTCCCGTCGATGTAGCCACCATTTACCGATGGTCTGCTGCAGCTGCTTCCTTCATTGAACAGCCTGACAGTGCCCAATGCCGGGTGAGCGCAGCAGATACTTATTATTTGCGGGTTGAAAACCTTGTTTCGGGCTGTACGGCGATGGATACAGTAGCCGTATCGATTGATACGCTGAGGCCTGTTGCGGAGGCGGGTGAGGATATACGCCTGGGCTGTCTGCTCCCGTTTGTGGCACTCAACGGACAAGGATCGAGTACCGGACAAGTACAGTATCTGTGGATGAGTCCTGCAGACAACTGTATTACAGGTGATGCGACCCTCACGCCTGTCGTATCCTGTGCCGGCACCTACGTATTACAGGTAATGAACCCGGTCAATGGCTGTCGGGCCACTGACAGTACGGAAGTATTGCTACCTCTGCCACCACCGCTGCTCCCCATCAACGACACAGCCCTTACCTGCAATCACCCCAGCCTGCTGTTGTCAGCTACCCTGCCTGGTTCAGGTGACTGGCAAGCATTCTGGCAGGAAATCGATTCCGCTGGCCTCCCGGTAGGCCCTGCACTCCCGGGAACCGACATATTGGTCAGTGAGCCCGGCTACTTTAGATTCAGGCTCACGGATAACCTCAGCGGCTGTGACAATTCATTTGAGGTAGAAGTGTCGAGTCTGCTTGGCGGGCCTGCCGCTCTGATTGACAGCGTTCAGGAGTTGTCCTGCAATAGGGATTCAGTGCTAGTCACCGTATCAGGCCTCCCCACCTATCGCTATCAATGGTTGCCACCGTCTACTGTAAGCCTGCCGGATGCGACCGCAGCACAATTCTATGCCTACCAGCCCGGCCTCTACCGCCTGCTCATAGTTGACAGTCTCAGTGGTTGCAGCAAAGCTGACAGTGTGATTGTGACCCGTAATGACAACCAACCGCAACTGGATGCAGGCAGGGATACGATCATCAACTGCTACCATCCCCGCATATATTTGCAGGCAACAGCAGCATCCTCCGGTGGTGTTCGTTGGCGCTGGACGAGTGCCGACGGCAACATCCTGTCGGCTGTTGACACCTCCGGCGTAAGCATTGATGCGGCTGGAAGTTATATCGTCCGCCTCGAGGACATGTCCACGGGTTGCAGTAGCACAGACACGGTAGTAGTGGCTGAGGATTTCCGTCCGCCCCAGTTGGTTGTTGACGCCCCTGAGGAGCTGACCCTCAACTGCCGGACGGCCAGTCTGTCTCTAGATGCCAGTAATTCTTCCTCCGCCAGTACCAGTCCGCTGAATTTTAGCTGGAGCAGCCAACGTCCTGCTTCTATATTTCCCGATACAACTGCCGCCTCTATTATCATCACCCAGCCCGGGCTGCTGCATCTGCAACTAACCGACAGCGGCAACGGCTGTCTGCGCGACACCCTGTTGTCGATAGGACTTGACACTTTGCAACCTGTACTTATCCCGCCCGTTGCAGATACCATCACCTGCAGGCGCACAGAAATTTCGCTCAGCGCAGCAGTATACCCGGAAGCCATTAGCTCGACCGTTCGATGGATACAGCCCGACGGTAGCTCCAGCCTGCTACCGAGCCAGCAGCCATATACCACCCAAACTGCCGGCTGGTATACACTGGTAGCAACCTTTGACGGCAGTGGCTGTGCTGCTACAGCTGCTTTTTTCATTGGGATTGACACCCTTAGTCCTCAGGTCGTCATTGAGCCTCCGCTGACGCTGGACTGCGATCGCTGGGAGGTTGTTCTGCAGGCTGAAAGATCGAGTCAGGGAGCTGAAATCCGCTACCTTTGGTCTAGTCAAACCGCCCCAATATTATCAGGTCAAACACAGGCTGTTGCCGTAGTCAACCTACCCGCCTGGTACAGGCTGGAGCTAACCAACCTCCGCAACGGCTGCAGTCAGGCAGATTCGGTACAGGTCTTTTCCAGCGCCAACGCCATCCGAGGTGTTGCGCTGGCGCTATCTCCCCCCCTCTGCCCGGAAGACCGATTTGGCAGTATAGAAATAACCGGTGTCAATGGTGGCACCCCACCTTATCTGTACTCCATTGATGGAAGCAACTTTGGTTACGGGACGACCTTTGAATCGCTAGTCCCTGATACATACGAACTAGTCATTGAAGATGCCAAAGGCTGCCAATGGACCGAAGAAATTATATTACCTGCACCTCCGTCCATTGATGTTGACCTTGGCGACGATCAGATTATTTTATTAGGAGATACGTTACTGCTGATTCCCGGCCTCTCATCCAACGGACCGTTCAGCTTCCGCTGGTCCTCCGCGATCCCTTTTGAAGAGCCTGGGCTGGCACAACAGATTATACGTCCACTAGAAACGGCATACTACACCCTGGAAGTAACAACAGCCGATGGCTGCGCTGCCCGGGACACCCTGCTGGTCACTGTAGTTGAAAAATCTGCGGTCTACCTCCCCACGGCTTTTTCTCCCAATGGCGACAACAACAATGATCGCTGGGTAGTATATGCAGGCAATCAGGTCGCCTTTGTTGAGCGCGTGCAGATCTATGACCGCTGGGGCAATCGGGTCTTTGAGCGGCAGAATTTCCCACCCAATGATCCTGATCAGGGATGGGACGGTCTTTTTGAAGGACGCCCCGTCAACAGTGCCGTATTCAGTTGTCTGGTAGAAGTAATGCTACAAAATGGACAGCGTAGGGTATTCTCTACAGAAATCGTGCTGATGCGCTAAAAAGAGCAAGAATAACGATGACAACAGCCTGTTGTCAGCACCGTGCTTTTCTGCAGAATCCCTACCTTTACCCTTGGTTGCGCCAGACAGTTGTGGCAAGAGCACACTCCAAAGCACAGCGACCTTCTAGCCTATATGCTCACATAACCAATCATGCACATGGAACTATTGATCATCATAGCCAGCAGTCTTGCAGCCTCCCTGCTCACTTTTTTCTCAGGATTTGGTCTGGGAACCCTTATGCTGCCTGTTTTTGCTCTTTTTTTCGATTTGCAACTGGCCATTGCACTGACGGGCGTAGTTCATTTGCTCAACAATCTTTTTAAGTGGATACTTACCCGTAAGCACATCAACTGGCCGATTGCATGGCAGTTTGGCATTCCTGCCTTTCTGGCGGCCATTCCAGGTGCCTGGTTGCTGGCAGTACTGGGAGACCAGTCCGCTATATATCAATATAGCTGGCGGGGACACACCTACGAAATACTACCGATCAAACTGACCATTGCCGGGTTATTGGTTATTTTTGCGCTTATGGAGCTCATTCCGAGGCTACAGCAAATCAGGCCCGGCAAGTACGGTCTGTTTATTGGCGGGCTGCTGAGTGGTTTTTTCGGAGGTTTATCTGGCCATCAGGGAGCACTGCGTTCAGCTTTTCTTGTGAAACTAGGGCTGAGCAAGGAAGCATATATAGCTACAGGCGTAATCATCGCCTGTCTGGTCGATATTTCCAGACTTAGTATGTACGCAGAGCACCTGTCCGGAGGAGCCCTGCTCAGCAACCGTCATGTGCTGGTAGCTGCCTGTCTGGCAGCCTTTGCCGGTGCGATGGCCGGCAATCTGCTGCTACGAAAACTGAGCGTAGGATTTTTACAAGGGCTTGTAGCCATACTACTCATTGTATTTGCAGGACTGCTGGCACTCGGTATCCTGTAGCCCTGCGCCTATCCCCTTCCCTTCCAGATTACCTCTTCAACCTGATAAAGGTGGGCGACATAGCGAGCCAATACAAAGAAGTAATCAGAAAGGCGATTGAGATAGCGGATGATTATTTCGACTGCCTCATCTTCTTGTACGAGACTCACGACCCTGCGTTCTGCCCGACGACAAACGGTACGTGCCAAATGCGCAAAGGAAATGGCCGGATGGCCACCCGGTAAAATAAAATTGCGCAGCGGAGCCAGCATTTCATCCATTCGATCCATGGCCTGCTCCAGCAATTGAATATCTTCATCCTTCAGGTCCGGCGCAGCAGACTGCCTGCCGGGAGCCGTTGCCAGATGAGCCCCCAAGGTAAAAAGCCTGTTTTGGATGATGAGCAGCAGCGCGCGTACCTCTTGATCGACCAAATGATCGCGTAACAAGCCGACAAAAGCATTGAGTTCATCAACCGTACCATAGGCCTCTATGCGTGCATCATCTTTGCTGAGCCTGTCACCCCCGAATAAGCTGGTCTGGCCCGTATCCCCCGTTTTTGTATAGATTTTCATCGCTGAATGTGATTATCACGAAGCTATCTCCGTAGACATTTTGGCGGCGGCCGCCGCCAAAATGTCTACGGAACTAATGTAAAAGGAATGAACAAAGCGCGGGCGAGAAGGTTTGCACGCAGACCCATTACTCGACATTCTCGAGAATATAACTGCTATGCTCAAAATCTGTAGCATTAAGCCGCAGCCGCCCTTTAAGTGTGACCAGCTGATCCATTCGATAAGGGATAGAAGCCCCTTGTCTGAACTGCAGCTCGACAATCGTCTCGGCGCCAGCTGCACCGCAAAAAAAACAGGAAGCGTAAGGATATTTTGACAACAGAAAAAAGCCTGTTTCGCGATTCATGGGCAGAAAATAGCCTGTTACAACTACCTCTTTGCCATGCAGCGACCGGGGTCCGGGGCCAAACGTAGGGATCATCACACTAATTCCCAGGGCAGGATCGAGTCGGGTCTGGTATTTAACATCTGACAACAGCTGCCAGGTTGCTTTCATCTGCCCCTGTACCCCTGCGCAGCAGAGCGTACACAGCGCAACCGCCAACAGCAGCCGCTGCTGCTTTTTTATAAGAAAACCAATCATGTGCTTATTGCTGCTGAATCAAATAATACCCCCGGCAGGCAGCCAGCGGCTAAATACAAAGCTACGGCCATCAGTCCTCCAGCATCTTCATGTCATCCTCGTTTTCCAGGATGGAGATCGGGCGATTGATGCTCTCCTGCAGACTGATAAACGTTTCTGTACGTTGTATGCCCTGTATTTTTTGAATCTTGTCATGCAGTACATCCCGCAGGTGATTGGTATCGCGGCAGATAATCTTGGCAAAAATATTGTACAGTCCCGTTGTGTAATGCGCCGATACAATCTCCGGGATATCCTCCAGTCGACGCGCTACATCGTCGTACAGGGAACTTTTGTCCAGGTAAATCCCCAAAAAAGCACTTATATCGTAGCCTAACTTCTCGTGATCCACTTCAAGGCTGTACCTTTTCACCACTCCCGACTCCTCCAGTTTTTTCATCCTCACATGAACAGTCCCCCCCGAAACAAAAAGCTTCTGCGCGATGTCTGTATAGGCTTTCTTGGCATTGCGCATGAGAATGGAGAGTATTTGCCGGTCCAGTGCGTCGATATCTTTTTCTTTTGCCATGGTAAAAAACATATTGCAGCCGTGCGACGCTCAACGCGCCCGCCCTGCTGTGATTTTAATTTTTTGCAAAAAACCAGCAGTAAAGATAGGCATTTTTGATTTTTTTAAAAAAAATCCGCCTGCTTTTAGAAAAGATCTAATTACCTTTTGATGAGTGGGATGGCAGTAGGGGTGGCTGGAAAAAAAAACACAACAAAGAACATGCTCTTTTGTATTATTACAGATTCATACGCCAAAAGAGAATAATATGTCAGAGGAAAAGCAAGCACAGCCAGGTATTTTACAAAAGGTACAAGTATGGCTTCCTATGCTTTTGGCGATCACTTTGGTTGCCGGTATGCTGATTGGACTACGGCTGCAGATGGCTGGTGACGACCTCATTGAAACCAGTGGGCAAGTGACGACGGTAGCCGAAGGACAGGGTAAAATTGAAGAACTCATCCGATACATCGAGGCCAAGTACGTCGATGAAGTCAACCGCGAGGAACTGATACAGAAAGCCATAGAGCAGGTACTGACAAGTCTTGACCCGCACTCCAATTATATTCCGGCGGAAGAGCTCAAGGAGATTAACGAACAGCTGGAGGGCAATTTTGAAGGGATTGGCGTTGAATTCATGGTACTGGAAGATACGATTACGGTGATTACACCACTTTCGGGAGGGCCGGCCGCTTCTGCCGGTATTTTGGCCGGAGACCAGATAATCACCATTGGCGACAGTCTGGTAGCAGGAAAAAAAATCAACAGCCGCGAAATCATGGGGTTGCTGCGAGGTGCCGGTGGTACGGTGGTACGGGTCGGCATCCGGCGGAGTCAATCGGGCAAACTGCTGCATTTTGATATCAGGCGCGATGTCATACCGATGAACAGTCTTGATGCTGCCTATATGCTCGACGAGCAAACCGGCTACATACGCATCAACCGCTTTAGCGCCACGACCTATGACGAGTTCGTACAGGCGCTCGAAAAATTGGTTGAGCAACAAAAGATGCAGCATCTGGTACTTGACCTACGACACAATCCCGGCGGTTATCTGCAACAGGCCACCAACATCCTAAGCCAGTTGTTTGCTGATAAGGATAAACTGCTCGTCTACACGGAAGGGCGTGCTGTTGTGAGGACTGAATACCGCAGCTCGGGCAGGTCTTTCTACAGGGTTGGCAAGGTTGCTATACTGATTGACGAAGGCTCTGCCTCTGCCAGTGAAATTATTGCCGGCGCCATTCAGGATCACGATCGGGGTGTAATCATTGGGCGAAGGTCTTTTGGAAAGGGCTTGGTTCAGGAACAATACCCCTTGCGCGATGGTTCTGCGCTCCGGCTCACGGTTGCCCGGTATTTTACCCCCTCAGGCAGATCTATACAAAAGCCCTATGAAGATGTTGAAAACTATGAGAGTGAGCTTGATGACCGCCTCGAGAACGGAGAATTGAGCGATGCCTCCAAGGCGCCCATACTGGACTCCACGCGTTACTTCACGGCCAACGGACATGTTGTATATGCAAGTGGCGGCATTACCCCCGATATCCTCATCCCGCTCGACACCCTGCTTGTCAACGGTTCCATTGCTGAGCTCCGGCAGTATATACAATCATTTCTGTTGCGCTACAAGGAGGAGAATGCCCGTCTGAGCAGGATGAGCCAAACTGCCTTTGTACAGCAGTTTAGCGTCAGCACTGATATGTTCCAGTCTTTCCTCAAGTTTGCCCGTGGTCGTGGTTGGAAAGGAAGTGATTTGTCTCAAGCAGGCAGCAACACCCTGGGTAGTCTGAAGTCTGAAATCAAGGCAGGCTTGGCACGCTTACTATATGGTGCACAAGCTTACTTTGAAGTACTCAATGAGGGCGACCCAATGATCACTAGTGCGTTGCGGCTTCTTTCTCAGAAAGATCCGGTTGCTGCGGCACGGAATGAGCCAACAGCCAGAAGGGACTGACAGCGATGTACGCTGGCAACGTTTACAGAGGTGTGCTTTTGGGCGGCTGTGGCCGCCCAAAAGCAGGCAAGCCCTGCCTCAGGACTCTTTGAGCTTTTTCTCTAAGAATGCGTCTGAGTAGTCGATTTGCAACTCCATCCACATGGGGAGGTGATCGGACATTTGGTAGGTGCGCCAATTATTGTAGTACGTCTTTCGCTGGCTCACAGACCTCTCCACCCCTTTCGAATTGAAAAAATAGCTGTTACCCATCGCTTCGACATAGGTTTCTTCCTCATCAGGTCTGAATACCCAGTCGAAAAAATTAAATACCCCTGCACTGGTACAGGGGCCAAATTTATTTTTACGCGTGCGAAAAGCGATCTGGTCGTAGAACTTATTCTGCGCCACATTGGAAGGCAGGTGCTGCAGCTCAGGCGGCACTTCGAAGCCCGCAGCCGTAAGTGCCTGCATCGTCACATCTGCGGGATTGTAAATATTGAAATCCCCCAGCAGTATCCAGTTGTGCGACCAGGCCTCCTTAGCATCAGCCCGCTTAGCAAGATGCGAAGCCAGCTGCCTGATCTCTTCGACCCTCCTTTCGTAATCCGGCCTGTCCTCTCCATAGATGATGTGTACCGTCGTGAGGATAAAATCCGTCCAGCCAGCTTCAAAGCCGCACATGAGCGGCGTACGGGCCAGCTGATTGGCCGGCCTGGTTTGCCTTTCACCCGCCTCATTGACGGTTGTGACCGGCGGCAGTACGACCTGCCCCATCAGCCCGGCAAAGCGGACCTTGCGGGTGTCGAACACGAAGGCCATGCGTTCGCCATTACCGGCAACCCCGCTGGTGATATCCGTGAAAATGACCTGCCAGTTTTCCCCCAGCAACTCCATTAATTTTTTCAGGGCATACAAATCCTCCCTGACCTCCTGAATGGCTACCAGATCGAAGCGGGCAACAATTTCTGCAATATAATAGTAGGCCTCGTCGGTTCTGTCACCAAATTTATTGGAATCGAACTCACGAATATTCCAGGTTGCCAGTAGTAAATTCTGGTTCTGGCTGCGCGCTGGTATGCTGTTCAGCGCCTTCCGCAGGCTTAACAACTTGCTGACGGTGCGTTTCCCCGATTTGGATTCGCCTGATAATCTTCCGTAAGACGGCATAGTACAGATTCATTTAATGCAGCTGCCCGCCAGGCGGGGCAGTTGGTATTATTGAAAAAATCATTCCGGTGGTAAGCCGGCGGCAGTAGTCCGTAAGGCATGGCCGGCTCAGCAGATCCGTTTAGTCGAGCAATTCACGCACACCCTGCCGGACAACGACTGGTGCTGCCCCCGTACAATCCACCACGGAGCTAGGCTCATCGCTGCCCCTTCCGCCATCTACCACCAGATCTACAAGTTTGTGATAGCGTTCATGAATCTCGTAAGGATCGAGCAGGTATGCATCCGTAGATTCCTCTTCGGTATCCTTCAGCGAAGCAGACAAGACGGGACGGCCAAGCTGGCGCACGATATCGAGCGCGATGCGATTGTCCGGAATGCGCACGCCGAATTCAGATTTTCTGTTCTTCAGCAACTTGGGCACCTTGTTATTGGCTTTCAGGATAAAAGTAAAAGGCCCCGGCAAGTTACGCTTGAGCAACTTGAACAGTGGATTGTCAATCTGCGTTGCATACTCAGCAATCTGGCTAATATCCGTACAGATAAAACTCAGCCGTGCTTTTTCAGGATTGAGCCCCCGGATGCGACATATTTTTTCCACTGCCTGCTGGTTGAAAATATCGCAGCCAAGTGCGTAAACACCGTCCGTAGGATAGATAATAACCCCGCCAGCCTGCAAAACTTCCGCAATTTTCAGAATCTTGCGCTCATCGGGATTATGAGGATTTACTTCCAATAGCATAATTGTTATTTTAAACTTACTCCAGACCACATACACATTGACCTTATCCTGTGCGATGCTTTCCGGTAGCAATTACACTTAGTCATCAAATATCACAAAGCAATGTAATAATTATCGGGAACAAAAAAAATACATTTTCCAGGCATCCTTTGCAACATATTCTCACCTAACTGACAAATAAGCGTTTAATAATTTTCATAAAATCCGATAACCACCAATTAAATGTGTCCCAAGCAAATCGTTCGGATAGCATTATCGCTTACGTTTATACTATTTCTGGTAGAAGCGATAGCCGCGCAAACGGCCAAAGAGGTGCCCAGTCGCTTCAGTGTTTACCTTTTTTTGCTGGAAAGCTGCAAAATTAGCCAAGCCTATACCGATCGCATTGCTGATATGAGCATGCAATACAGTAACGACAGCACGCGCTTTATAGGTCTGTTTCCCAACCCTGTTTCTACAGCAGAAACGGTGCACAGATTTCGGCAAAAATATGGGCTTCCGTTTGAATGTACGGAGGCAGGAGCCCTGCAAAAAGCAAGCGCCTTGGGGGTTAAGGTCACTCCCGAGGTGGTTGTCTATGATGAAAGGAAAGCGCAGATATTGTACCAGGGCAGAATCGATAACATGTTTGAATCTGTGGGGCAACGCCGAAGGGTAGTCACAACCTCGGAACTTGCAGATGCGCTGCAAGCTATCCAACACCACAAACCAATAGTTATTGCGCGTACTGAGGCCGTGGGCTGCTTTTTACCCGGACAATAGAGCCTGGTAAATGTTGTTGTTGGCTAGCTTAATGACTACGCTCATTGACAGCCAAACTGGGCCAGCAATTTTTAAAACCATAGAAAGATGATAAAACAATATTTATCCTTATCCGTCGCCATTCTCTGCATGGTGGTATCTGCCTACGGGCAAATTCCCAACTGGAGTGAGCAGATTGCGCCCATCATATATGGCAAATGCAGCAGTTGTCATCGTCCCGGTGAAATTGCCCCATTTTCACTTACTAACTATCAGGAAACGCAGGCATGGGGTGAGATGATCAAGTACGTTACACAGATACGATACATGCCTCCATGGAAGCCTGACCCGGCTTTTGGCGCCAGCTACCTGCAGGAAAATTACCTGACGGACGCAGAAATAGCAACCCTGCAGGCATGGGTTGACGGTGGCATGCCTCAGGGCGATCCCGCGCTGGAGCCCGAGCTCCCTCAGTTTCCGGAGGGGTCACAGGTTGGAACACCCGACCTCGTACTCTCTTTTACCCAGACCCACGTTCACCCGGGTAACGGGCAGGACGAATACCGTTACTTTGTACTGCCAACAGGGCTTTCTCAATCCAAAAATCTGGTTGCCCTGGAGATGCGGCCCGGCAATAAATCTATCGTCCACCATGCACTCGTGTGGGCAGATTCAAGTGGTACGGCAGCTAGTTTAGATGCACAAACACCTGAATACGGATACATTGGACAGCAGGGAGCAGGAGGCGGGGGCGGACTTGCCAATTTCGGTACACAGCTGCCCGCCTATGTACCGGGTGTACGGCCACATGTCTACACCAACGGCATTGCACAGCGCATCCCTGCCAATGCAGATTTGGTAGTACAAGTTCATTATGCACCCACAACAGTGGATGAACCCGATTCATCCACCTTCAATTTATTTTTTACGGACCAACCCGTGAATCGGTACGTACGATCGAAAATAATGATTCCGCAGCCTGGCACGCTGCTCAATGGTCCCTTTTTCATCCCGGCCAACCAGACGCGCACTTTCCATGGCGTGTGGACGGTTCCCCAGCAAATCAGTATGCTGGGCGTAGCACCTCACATGCATTTGCTGGGTACACATTGGGAGGTATTTGCCGTCACCCCCGCCAATGATACCATTCCGCTGGTACGCATCAATGACTGGGACTTCAACTGGCAGGGAGGCTACTATTTCAGGAGGCTCATCAGACTTCCTGCCAATACAAAGATTCATGCTATTGCAGGCTACGACAACACGGTCAACAATCCCAACAACCCCAACAGTCCGCCCCGCAACGTAACTTGGGGAGAGGGTACAGCCGATGAAATGTATTACCTGCCGCTGCTGTATGTACCTTATTTGCCGGGTGATGAAAATTTGGAACTGGATGACCTAATCAATTCTACAGAGGAGACCTCATTTCATTTTGCAAAAACCAGACTGTATCCGCTCTGGCCTAACCCCGTAGAAAATGGCAATATCCGGATTGGTTACATGCTTGAACGCACTCAGGCCTTCAATCTGCATATTGTTGATGTCAATGGCAGGATTGTCAAAGTAATCTCTCAGGGGAAGCATGGATTTCTTGGAGAACATTATGTTGATGTAGATGTCAGTCAACTGCAGGCGGGTGTATATTATGCCAGCTTAACAACTCAAGAGGGCAGCCATACACAAATGTTTATCGTAAAATAAATAGCACGGGTAATGATTGTTGCAAAACGCGCTTTGGCGTCGCAGTCGCCAAAGCGCGTTTTGAATTAATAATTACTTCCTGTTTTTTTTAATAAAAGACAAACCTGCATTCAGCAGCGTATATCGGCGCCTCTTGCGCCGATATACGGCAAACACATAGGAATTCCCAAAGAAGTTACTTTCGTCGTTACTGTTGCATTTCAGCTGCAGTTTGTGAACGCTTAGGAATAATACTTGTTTACATATTTATTGCATTTATCAGTGATGATACGCGAAGCAGGTGTTCTTAAAATCAGCAAAGGCTATGTTCAGAAGAAAGATGCTCCAACAGGCTAGTATGTCAGTATATTTAGCTGTTGCCCTGTCAATCATGATTTCCGTCAGTGGCTGTGCCTATGACAATGAGGAAGATCTCTATCCAGGTCTAATCTGCGACACCCAGCTGGCTACCTACCAGGCGGTGATTGTGCCCATCATGACCAACTACTGTCTGGGTTGTCACAGCACGGATGCCAATCTGGGGGAAGTATCCCTGGAAGGCTATGACAACCTCATCAACTACGTCAACAATGGCCGCCTGCTGGGCAGCATCAGGCACCAGAGCGGCTTTTCGCCTATGCCGAAGGATCAGCCTAAAATACCCGCCTGCGATATTGCCAAAATTGAGCAGTGGATAGCCTCGGGCGCTAAGAATGACTAAGTGTCCTGTAGCTAATGTCTGTTGCTGTCGTCTCCTGCGCAAGCGGCCGCAGCACAAGCAGGGTCAATGTGTTGCTTTTCGCCGCAAAAGCGGCAAAATACACGCAGACAGCGCAAGTATACACCCTTATAATCTCCATCAAAAAATCGGTCAATGATCAGACAAGCCATTCTGTTGCTGGTAATGTTCGCAGCAACCGCCGGCAGCGTTTTGGGCCAGCGTTACTTTACGCGGGAGGGGCACATCAGCTTCCGGTCAGAAACCCCCATACAGACCATAGAAGCCCACAACCGCAGCGTCAGCAGCGTGTGGGATAAAGCCAGCGGGCGGCTCGAATTCGCGGCCAATATCAAGTCTTTTCAGTTTGAAAATGGACTGATGCAGCAGCATTTCAACGAAAATTATATGGAGAGTGACAAATATCCCAAAGCCACCTTCAAAGGGCAGCTCAACAATCCGTCGGCTGTCAATACCGCCAAAGACGGTCAATATACAGCAGCAGTCAGGGGGCAGCTCACCATACACGGCGTCAGCAGAGATATACAGACCAATGCCAACTTCCAGGTACAGTCAGGCAAAACCAGTGCTACTGCTAGTTTTCAGATTGCCCTTGACGACTATGGCATAGACATACCCACCATTGTGCGACTCAATATTTCCAATACTGTTACCATCAAGGTAAATGTTGCTTATCAGCCTATGGCTGAATAAGCCACATTTGCGCTGGCTTGCCAAACAATCATAAACCGGTAAATCGACTACTATGCGACATTTTTATCTGACAACTATCCTACTGCTACTTGCACTACCCTTCCTGCGGGCACAGGAAGACCTTTTGTCCCTGCTGGGTGACGAAGAAACAGGTCCTGAGTATATCACCGCTGCCTTCAAGACCAATCGCGTCATCAACCTCCATTCGCTGGAAAATACGCCTGCCAACGTCATGGATCTCAAAATTTCGCACCGGTTTGGCACGCTCAACCAAGGCATTTACGAGTTATTCGGGCTGGACAATGCCAGCATACGCATTGGGCTGGACTATGGTATTAGTGACCGCCTGACAGTGGGTGCGGGGCGTAGTAGCTTTCAGAAGACCTATGACGGTTTTGTGAAGTATACCTTCATCCGCCAGCAGCGGGGACAAAAGAATGTACCCCTGACAGCCGCCCTGTTGGCGACTACCGCCATACAAACCCTAAAATGGCAGGATCCTGACCGGGAGAATTACTTCCGTTCGAGAATGTACTACACCTACCAGCTTATCGTGGGCAAGAAGTTTAGCGAAAACCTGTCGCTCCAGCTCTCCCCCACCCTGGTACACCGCAACCTGGTGAGCACGCGGGAAGAATCCAATGATGTATTTGCGCTCGCTGCGGCCGGCAGGATCAAGCTGACCCGCAGGGTAGCGCTCAACGCAGAATATGCCTACGTCTTCCCCGACCAAATTGCCGAAGAATTCCGAAATTCGCTGAGCATAGGATTTGATATCGAAACCGGAGGACATGTATTCCAGCTGCACTTCACCAACAGTACCTCTATGATTGAAAAAGGGTTTATCACCGAGACCAACGGAAGCTGGCTGGACGGAGACATTCACTTTGGCTTCAATGTCAGCCGGGTATTCACCCTAGGCGGAAAAAACTGAGGGCTCGGCAGTCTCCACGGGAACCAGGGGCTTTTGCAGCACTATAAAATGAATAGGGTAACGAGGCCTGCCAAACTTGGCGTCCTGCACAAAAGGCCTTGTTTCCCCTGTCGGGAAAAACCCATGGCGCGCATACCAATCAATCAGGGCCTGACGGTCGGCAATTACCGTCATCTCGATGTGTGAACAGCCAAGCGCACGGGCGTGGTCTTCAGCCGCCTGCAGCAACTGTTTGCCCAGCCCCCGCCCTTGCAGCCGGGGGTCGACCGTCAGCATGCCCAGATACAGATACCCCCCCTTTTGCTGCAACAATACGCAGCCTTCAATATCTGCCGCTTCGTTTTTGGCCAGCAACAAAGTAGCTGCAGGATCGGCCATTATATCCCTGAGCATGGGCTCATCTGCCCGAATGCCCCCTTCGATCAGGTCAGCCTCATGTGTCCAGCCCTGCCGAGAAGTCTCCCCCCGAAATGCACTGTTGATAAGTGCCAGCAGCTGACTGACATCGGTCGGTTGGGCTATTGAGAGCGTGTACGAACTCATAACAATTCCTTTTTAGCAAGTAATGATAATATTATCAACAGTAATTAGGATATTAGCGTTGAATTTCAATCTGTCCGGCAGTGAAAAAAAATGCGCAAATTACGGTACTTCTACTACTGCTGTTGGTAGCAGCAGTGGGCATCCTGTTGCGCCAAGCCCCGATAACCGGCTGGCTACCTGCTCCTTACGACAATATTCGGCATTCACTCAATCATTTGGCCTTTTTAGGATGGGCATGGGGAGCGATTAGCTTGGGATTGGTTGAGGTACTTACCGGTGGCCGCTGGAATCGTCCACTGGCGGTACTGTTTAGCATCAACATGGCAGTTTCACTAGTACTGACGATACTAACCCTATTGTACGGGTACGGCAAAACCGCGATTGCCCTTTTGGGCATACACACAGCTTTTTCGATATTATTTTTCATACTGTTGGGCTTCCAGATCAGGCGTCACGAAGGCGTCAGTGGTGTTCCTGAGCGTCGTGCGTGGCGATGGGCATCAACGCTGTTTGTCATTTCGGCACTCGGTCCCCTGATGATTCCTGTTGTTCGCGATTTAGGCTTCCACAGTCCTTACTTCAGGGAATGGGCTGTCGATTTCTACCTCCATTTCCACTACGATGGCTGGCTGGTACTGATATGGTTATCCCTCTGGTTTGGTCTGCGCGCACAATATGGACTGGCGATACCCAAGCAGCGGGTTGGCTGGATGGCGGTACTGCTCACGGGGGGAGCGCTGCTCACGCTGGGGCTACCCTACCAGCAGCAATACCCAGCCCTGCAGAAGTGGAGCATTGCCGGAGGCTTGCTGCGGGTCGTTGCAGCCACATTGTTGGTTGTTGACTGGCGGCGCAGCGGAGCGCGTCAAATGCGGCAGCTTCTCCCGCCGGGTGCCGGCTGGGCACTGGCCACCGGCATGCTGTTGTTTTTTGTCCGGGAGTTACTGCAATGGTTGGCAGCCTGGCCGCTGTTGGACCGCTGGCTTTCGCCGGCTATACCGGAGCTACAGATTGTCTATCTACAGTTGCTGTTTTTGGGTGTTATCACCCCCTTTTTGCTCATATTTTTTTACGCACAAAATTGGTTGAAAACTACACAATACACACGTTGGGGTTGGCGAATATACTGGATTGGATTCATGGTAACGAACTGGTACCTCTTATCGGCTGGCTGGCGACTCCCCAAACAGCTCTGGCCCATGCCCCCTGTGGGCATGTTTATCGGATCGATTGCCATATTCACCGGATTATTGATGCAAATCCCCGGCTTACAGCTCCGTACGCAGCAAATGCGACCAATGAAGGTGCCTGCTGAGCTATCAGACGTATAACATCATCAAACAAATGCCCATGTCATACCCAGAAGGAAAAACGACGATGGCAGTGGTGTTGGTCTCGGCGGCCATACTCACAGGTCTGACGGGCCTTGCTGATGAGCCAGTATCCATTTGGCTGGCCAGCACAGTTTATTTGCTGGGCGCCCTGCTGTTGACTCCATGGCTGCGAAGCCGCCCATACCTTGTATCTTTGATGGTACTGTCTGTCAATTGGTTGCTATTGTGCAGCTGGGTGCAACACATAAGTGGCCCTGCTACGGGCTGGCAAGGTTTCCGGCACTTAATGGAACTACCCACAACGGCCTGGCTGAGTCTGATGGCAGCCTGGCCGGTTGTTTTTGCCAGCATAACACTCGGAAGCGTACAGCCGCACAACCAACAGCCCGCAAGTCACCGGCTGGTAATCATCAGTGCGGCATCGATACTGACAGGCCTGCTGGCGAGTTTGTTCTTAGCTACGACCTTGTCCGGTGTCATCACGGGACTTTCCTTCTTCCTGTTCATGCTATGTCTGGAATTGTATGCAGAAAGTGAGCGGACAACACTCACCTGGCTGCTTTTTTGGCTGCTGCTGTTTGCTTCACTGCTGGCAGGACTTGCCTTCAGACACAGCCTGCAGCTAGACCAACAAAAGCGGCGTGCCCTGTTGGAGCAGTTAAGCAGCAATCCCAAGGCTGACTTGCACGTACCAGCACCTTACTACGCCATAAAATTGCCTGCTGACAGCCTTGGCAGCAAGAAAGCGCAAGCAGAGCGTATGCCTTTACAGGGTACAGCCGAAACGATGGACGGTCGCCGGGCACTTAGTTGGTACCGGCTGTCAGCAGATGAATGGCTGATAGTAGGGCGGTTTACGGGTGGTTACAGACCTCCGCTGGCGCTTTTTTCTCTGTTGTTTGTAGGCGGGCTGCTGCTTGCGATGGCCATACGGGCTGTTGCCTGGTTGTTGCGGGCAGATACCTCAACCATTGCCATCCCTCTTTTCGGATCCCCCTCATTGCGGCTTCGGATACAACTGGCTTTTCTAACCCTCACGCTTATTTCCTTTTTACTGATAGGCCTTTTTACCATACAATTTTTCAAGACCGCACAAGAACCGCTGTACGAATGGCTTGAACAGTTGCTGACCGTATATGTCTTTCTGCTGCTGGTAGCTGCTGTTATTGGCATTGTAATTGCCAATAGCATCACACAGCCTATCGTAGAAATTGGGGAGCATATACGAGCTACCAAACTGCGGCAAAACGAGCCACTCAGCTGGTACACACGTGACGAAATCGGCCAGCTTGTCGACAACTACAACGACATGATCCGGCAGTTGGAAGACAGTGCCCTGCGACTGGCTGCCTCGGAGCGCGAAGAGGCTTGGCGTAAGATGGCACAGCAGATTGCCCATGAGATTAAGAATCCCCTCACCCCCATGAAGCTTCACCTGCAGCAACTGCAGCGGTTGCAGCATGACGACCCGGAGAAGGCAGCCGTGTGGGCAGGGAAAATTGCCCCTGCGCTTATCGAGCAGATTGATGCACTAGCCAATATCGCAGGCACCTTCAGCGATTTTGCCAGACTCCCTACCCCGGATCCACAGATATTCAGCCTCAACGAGCTGCTTAATCAGGTCATGCAGTTGTACAATAAAAATGCCGAGGGTGTGAGCGTGCAGTGGGAAGGCAGTCAGCAGGAATTTTTTATTCATGCCGACCGGGAACACATGCTGCGGGTTTTCTCCAATTTGCTCCAAAATGCCATACAGGCAGCTGCAGAGGTATCCGATGGCCTGGTGCGCGTGTCCATCAGTCAACAAAACAACCAAAAAGTGATTGTACGGGTAACCGACAACGGTCCGGGGGTAGCTGACACCCTGCGCGACAAGATTTTTCAGCCCAATTTTACGACCAAGTCTTCGGGCATGGGCATTGGATTGGCCATCAGCCGACAGATGGTCAACCAAGCCGGTGGTGAAATAAGCTTCCAGTCAAGCCCGGGTGAAGCAACAACTTTTTGGGTAGCAATGAACTGTGTGCAGGGGTAAATTGACACGCCCTTGAGTGGCTTGGGCCACTCAAGGGCGCGGTAGTTTTTACTTTTTTAAAAAGCAAAAAAAGCAGCTGTTAGCCCGCTATTGGCAGCAGCTGCTCACGGCCAGGACCGATACTAACCATAGTGACCGGCAAATGCAAGCTATCCCCTATCCACGCCAGAAAGGCCTTTGCCTCGGAAGGCAGTGCCGCGTAGCTGTCTACGCCCTCCAGCGATGACTGCCACCCGCTGAAGGATGTCAGTATGGGTGATATATCTGTATGGCAGAGATCGTAGGGAAGTCGATCGACCGTAAGCCCTTCCATCTGATAAGCCGATACTGCCTGTATAGTGGTCAACTTGTTGAGTACATCAATTTTGGTGATAACCAGTTGCGTGACCCCGTTGAGCATGCAGCTGTAGTGAAGCTGTGGCAAATCGATCCAGCCACAGCGGCGAGGTCGCCCGGTAGTTGAGCCAAACTCATGTCCCTCATTTCTGAGAAAATCGCCCATCTCGTCGAGCAATTCGGAAGGGAAAGGGCCAGAACCCACCCGGGTGCAATATGCCTTAGAGATCCCTATGACCTCGCCTATACGTGAAGGACTGATCCCCAGTCCTGTACAGACACCAGCCGTCACGGTGTTGGAAGACGTAACAAAAGGATAGGTACCGAAATCAATATCCAGCATAGACCCCTGAGCCCCCTCTGCCAATACGCGCTTGCCTTGCTGCAAGGCATCATTGAGAAAATACTCCCCATCAACCCACTCAAGAGTCCTGAGATCACTGACACTGGCAAACCATTTTTCCTCCTCTGTTGCGAGGTCAAAATCTACGGGTGGATAAAGCTTCAGCAAGTCCAGATGCTTGTCTTTCAGCGCACTGTAAAGGCGCATAAACTGTGGGTGTGCGAGATCCCCCACGCGCAGACCATTGCGCCCCGTTTTGTCCATGTAGGTAGGTCCAATCCCTTTGAGCGTAGAACCAATTTTTTCCTTACCCTTGGCATTTTCGCTTGCCTTGTCGAGATATCGGTGCGTGGGCAGGATGAGATGTGCTTTTCTGGCGACCAGCAGTCGGTTGCGAAAGGGAATTCCGGTCTGGTCGAGTTTATGCATCTCTGCGGACAAAGTGATGGGATCGATGACCACCCCATTACCGATAAGATTTGTGAGATTTTCCCGAAAGATACCTGAAGGGATGGTATGAAGGACAAATTTGAGCCCGTCAAACTGCAGCGTATGACCCGCATTAGGACCGCCCTGAAAGCGCGCAATAATATCGTAATTGGGTGCAAGATAGTCTACAATCTTGCCCTTTCCTTCATCGCCCCATTGCAGGCCCAGTAGTACATCAACCTTCATAAATCGATATATAGGTATTGAAAAAAGCCAAAACAGCAAGGCCTAACGGCTTCCCGTCAGGCCTGATAAAATGAATAGTAGAAATTGCAGTACCCTCGTCATACCTGAGCACTTTCTTCCTTGCGGGAGGTGCGTTCACAAGCACCCGCACAATGCCCGTAGAGATTCAGCGAATGATGGGCGACCTGAAATTTCAACAACTCTCCCATCATATTTTTAATTTGCTGAATACGCGGGTCACAGAATTCCAGCACCTTACCACATTCGATACAAATCAGGTGATCGTGCTGTTTGAATCCAAAAGACTTTTCGTATTGAGCAAGATTTTTGCCGAACTGATGTTTTTTGACGAGGTCACAATTGACAAGTAGTTCGAGTGTATTATAGACCGTTGCACGGCTGACGCGATAATTCTGGTTTTTCATGTGAATGTAGAGCGCTTCAGCATCAAAATGATCCGTGCGGCGGTAAATCTCTTCGAGTATTGCAAACCTCTCCGGCGTCTTGCGCAGACTGCTCTTTTCCAGGTGAGCGGCAAAGATTTGTTTTACCTCTTTAATGTTATCCTCGGGCATGCCCTGATGAATTTTGATGCAAAGATCGATTAAAATATTCAGTTGGCCAAATCATTCGATGCGGGTGACCGTTGAAACAATATCCAGCTTTTTAAGCGAGTGGATTACCTGTCCCAGTTGGTTGGTATTTGCGACCTGCAGACTTATAATCGCCTCATAATACCCGTCTTTACCAGCAATATTGAGGGAGCGGATATTGAGTCCGAGGTAGCTGGAAATTTCGTGGGTCAGCTGCTCTATTACACCCGGCCCGTTATCAACCCCGGTGATTTTGAGATCTGCAGCAAAGCTGCCGATGCTTGTCTGCACCCATTCGGCCTTCATCACCCGATAGCCGTAATTGACCATCATATTGGCTGCATTGGGGCAGTTGACCCGATGGATTTTGAGGCCGGCGCTGGCTGTGAGATAAGCAAAAACAGCGTCGCCCGGAAGCGGATTACAGCAGGTAGCCAGCGAATAATCGTATTGATCCCCTGGTTCGCCGTTGATCATGAGCTTGGGTTTAGCCAACGATTTTGAGGGAGCTCTGAGTTGCACGGGCTGCTCAGGCAACACGACTACGGGCTCAGGCAGGCGCACCGGCACAAGCCTGCTGTGCTCCACAGTAAATTTTTTAAAAATCTCAGCGATGGTAATATCTCCGCCCGCAATATGATAATAAAGATCAGCATGACTGGCGAGATTGTACGATTTGATCAGCAAATTAACCGCCTCCTCGGTATGGTCCACTTTAGCATTTCTGAATTTGCGCTCCAGCGCCTCGCGCCCCATCTCGCCCTGCTTTTTGTGCTCCTCACGCATGGCAGACCGTATCTTCGACTTGGCCTTACCGGTGACAACCATTTTGAGCCAGGTCTCATTGGGCTTTTGATTGCGATGCGTGATCACTTTGATCTGATCGCCGTTGGCCAATTCGTAACTCAGCGGCACCAACTTGTTGTTGATGAGCACAGAAAGGCAGTGATAGCCTACATCAGAGTGGATGTGGAAAGCAAAATCCAAGGCTGTGGCTCCCTTCGGAAGGATGCGCATATCCCCCTTTGGCGTATAGACATAGACCTCCTCATTGAAGAGATTGTTGGATCTGAAATCGCCCAAAAACTGCACAGCATCGCTGGTGGGATCGTCCAGAATTTCACGCACACTGTCAAGCCAGCGTTCATATACATCCTGCTGATTGCTAATGCCCTTATACTTCCAGTGAGCAGCAAAACCGCGCTCGGCAATTTCATCCATGCGTTCGGTACGAATTTGTACCTCAACGAACCTTCCTTTGGGTCCGATGACCGTAGTATGCAGGGATTCATAGCCATTGGACTTAGGCACAGTGATCCAGTCCTTGAGTCGCTCGGGGATAGGCGTATGAACATCGGTGACGATGCTATATGCCTGCCAGCACATCATGCGTTCCTGCTTAGGCGGCACATCCAAAATAATACGTACAGCAAACAAATCATAGATCTCCTCGAAAGGCACCTGTTTGGTACGCAATTTATTGTAGATAGACTGTATAGACTTAGGCCGTCCGAAGATGCGGTAAGGCACGCCCAGTTCATCCAGTTTTTCCCTGAGTGGTGCGATAAATTCATTGATATACTTCTCCCGGCTTCGCTTCGTTTCCTGCAGCTTACGGGCAATTTCGAAATAATGCTCCGGATCCGTTACCTTCATACACAGATCCAGGAACTCTGTACGAAACGCATAGAGTCCGAGCCTATGCGCCAGCGGCGCATAGATATAGCTGGTTTCAGCGGCAATTTTGAGTTGCTTGTGCTGCGGCATAGACCCCAGCGTGCGCATATTGTGTAGGCGGTCAGCCATTTTAATAAGCACCACCCGCACATCCTCTACCAGCGTAAAAAGTACCTTTTTAAAATTCTCCGCCTGCGGGCTATCGCTATTGTAAGCCCCGTCGAGCTTGGTAAGACCATCGACAATTTTTGCGATGCGGCTGCCAAATCGCTTGTCAATATCCTGCAGGCTGATGGTGGTATCCTCCACGACATCATGAAGCAGCGCGCACACGACGGCCGTAGCGCCGAGCCCGATTTCGTCTGCGCAAATAGTAGCTACGGCTATAGGATGCAGGATATAAGGCTCTCCCGACTTGCGCCGCTGCTGAGCATGCGCCTGCACAGCCAGTTCGTACGCCTCGCGGATTTGCCGTCGGTCCTCCTCCGAGAGCGGTACTTTTATTGCACGCAAAAGCCCCCTGTACGCCCTTTGTATCAGTTTTCTCTCCTCCTCGTCGTGCAACAAATTGAGTACTGCTGTCATGTTTTCATTGATTTATGCCAATATGGGGCTGCTATGTACACTTTTGGGCCACAGTGGTTCAGACTGAAGGAACTGCGCCCACCTCACCTTAGCAAACATACGAATTATTCGTAAAAAAAACGAATGCCGTTCAAAAAAGAATCCGTAAACTCGCAAATAAATTTGCAGTTATCCTCTTAATTATTCTATATTTGCACCGCCTTTTTATAGCGGATGTCAGTTCCTTGAAGGGCAGTCATTTGCAAATCCTGAAAGCAGGACTATTGAGCGGGTGTGGCGAAATTGGTAGACGCGCTAGACTTAGGATCTAGTGCCGCAAGGTGTGGGGGTTCGAGTCCCTCCACCCGCACACAAAAATTGTAAAGACCGTACAAGTAAGCATTCGGATAGGTCGCTTACCAGCCTTGGCATTTCCTTCAAGTCTCCATGACTACCCCTGAGCAAAAGCCATTTTTTGAAGCTATAATATTCGTATATGTCCAATATCGTCCGTGAAGACCACGATGCTTTAAATGCTACACTGAGTCTGACCATCAGCCCTGCCGATTATGCTGATACCTTTGACAAAGAGATAGAGAAATACCGCAAGCAGGCTCCGGTAAAGGGTTTCAGGGCAGGCAAGACGCCCTCACAATTGATTCGCAAAATGTACGGCCGGCAAATTCTGGCGGATATTGTCAATAAGAAAGTCAATGAAGAGCTCGATAAGTTTCTTGAGCATGCCGACATCATTGGCTCTCCGCTTCCCTCGGATTCACAGGAAATTTTTGATCTGAATCCGTTGGCTCCCGCCACGTATACGTTTATGTTTGACATTGGTCTGCAGCCGCAGTTTGAACTACAGGGGCTCGACGGCAGTCAGCCGTTTGACTACTATATTCCGGAAGTCGCTAACACAGAGGTCACCGAAACATGGGATCGCTTTGTACAGAGCCACCAGACACAGGAGGATGCAGAAACGATTGAGGCGGGAGACTTCATCAAGTTTATGTTATTTGAACAGTCTGGCGAGGACGATGCAGAAAACGGAATCAGTGCTTCCAGCAGTGTACTGTTCAACGATATTACAGAGGCCAATCAGCCCCTGTTCCTGTCCAAAGCAGTAGGTGATTCTGTCATCGTTGACGACATTTTTGCTTTTGAAAAAGACCGCACGCCCGAGCAGGTCAAAAAATACCTGTTGCAGCTCCCTGAAGACCACGAGGGGGAGATCAACCCGCGTTTCAGGCTGTCAATTACAACGATTACCCGCTCCAAGCGTCCTGAAATTAATCAGGAACTTTTTGATAAGATTTTCGGGGAAGGCACTGTCAGTAATGAGGCAGAAGCACTCGACCGGGTGCGCGAGCACCTCCAGAACATGCATGCCGGACAGTCTGACAGCATTTTCTTCGATCAGGTAAAAAACATGCTGATAGAGCGGAATGAACTGCCGCTGCCAGAGGCCTTCATCAAGCGCTGGATGCTCTCCAATGGCAGTTATCAGGGAGAAGAAGAAGTCGAAAGCCGCTACGCGGCCATGGCCGAAGACCTGCGGTGGTCGCTCATGCTTTCGAAGCTGAGTGCACACTTCGGTGTAGAAGTAACAGCTGAGGATTTGCAGCAGGCAATGGAGCAGGATGTACTGCGCATGTTTGGCGGTTCGCGGCCGGCCTGGCTGACCGATGATTTCATTGAGTCTTTCACCGAGCGCATGATGAAAGATGAGGAGACTGTTAAGAAAAAAATTAACGAGGTACATTTCTTTAAGCTCGTTACGGCAATGCGCAACAGCCTCCCCCTCAATAAGTGCACGGTACCATTGGAAGAACTCAACAATCGGTTTGATGCCTTGGTGGAAAAAGACAAACAGAGCGGTGATGTTTACCCTGACGAGGAGGAATAGTACATCTTTGACCGGATAGTCCGACGGCACTCAACCTCAGGGCATCTCACTTGTTATATCAGGTAAACGCATCACTTTAGTTTAGCTATCCACAAATTCG
Organism: uncultured Saprospiraceae bacterium; assembly: GCA_964645715.1. Taxonomy (GTDB): domain Bacteria; phylum Bacteroidota; class Bacteroidia; order Chitinophagales; family Saprospiraceae; genus JAUMBM01. The sequence goes on along the minus strand of CAZYAO010000003.1, from coordinate 56,467 downwards.
ATATCAATGGTTCCACAGGATGAGTTCATGAAGTATGCTACCCGCCACATGGGCATGAGTAGTATGCATCTTGAAAAATACGCCGAATTTACGGGCGCGGCATACCCCAATATTCAGGGCTTCACGCCCAATGTCATTGAGGAGCGACAAATGAACATTGTAGGGCTGGATGTATTTTCCCGTCTTATGATGGATCGCATTATCTTCATGGGCGTTCCCGTCAATGATTACGTTGCCAATGTTATCCAGGCACAGTTGTTGTTTCTGGAATCAACTGACAGCAAGCGCGATGTACAAATGTTCATTAACAGCCCGGGCGGGTCGGTGATTTCCGGTATGGGAATCTATGATACCATGCAGTATATTGCACCGGACGTAGGTACCATCTGCACGGGGCTTGCTGCTTCCATGGGTGCTGTGTTACTGGCAGCAGGTGCCAAAGGCAAGCGCACTTGTCTTTTCCACAGCCGCGTTATGATTCACCAACCCCTGGGAGGCATGCAGGGTCAGGTCCGCGATATGGAAATCAGCTACAACCTCATCAAGAAGATGCAGAAAGAGCTGTACGACGTGCTGTGCTTCCACACAGGTCAGCCATACGAAAAAATCGAGACCGACTGCGACCGCGACAATTGGATGGTTGCTGACGAAGCTAAGGCCTACGGTCTTATTGACGAGGTACTGCAGCGCAACAACCCTCGCAAGCGAGTTGAAGAATAATTTAATGCCATACCTTCGAAGGCGGCAGCCGGGCTGCCGCCTTCGCTTCTTTTTACGCCCACCAACACAACAACAATGAAGCGCACAACCAAGCAAAACTATCGCTGCTCCTTTTGCGGCCGCGATAAAACGGAAGCCATGATGCTCATTGGTGGCATCGATGCGCATATTTGCGAAGTTTGCGTGGAGCAGGCTGCAGATATTGTGCAGGAAGAGCTCTATGGAGGCAATCCAAGACCTGATAAGAAGAAGGGTGAGAGTGGTTTAACTAAGGCCAACGGGGCGCATGAGACAGCGGCAGGGCTGGCAGCCAACATTACTCCTCACCAGATCAAATCCTATCTCGATCAGTACATCATTGGCCAGGATGAAGCCAAGAAAATCATGTCTGTAGCTGTTTATAATCACTACAAGCGGCTCCGACAGCAGAATATTCAGGACGATATCGAGATTGAAAAGAGCAATATTGTTTTTATTGGTCAGACAGGAACGGGTAAGACCTTGCTTGCCAAGACTATTGCGCGCTTGCTCAATGTACCCTTTGCCATTGTGGACGCAACTGTCTTCACGGAAGCGGGGTATGTGGGCGAAGATGTTGAAAGCATCCTGAGCAGGCTGCTGCAGGTGTGCGATTACGATGTAAGCGCTGCCGAACGCGGCATTGTCTATATTGACGAAATCGATAAGATAGCGCGCAAAAGTGACAATCCCAGCATCACCCGGGACGTTTCCGGCGAGGGTGTTCAGCAGGCGTTGTTGAAGATGCTCGAGGGTACGGATGTCAACGTTCCCCCGCAGGGAGGCCGCAAACATCCGGAACAAAAGCTGGTGAAAGTCAACACTGCCAACATCCTTTTCATCTGTGGAGGTGCTTTCGATGGTATTGAGAAAATCATTGCCCGTCGGGTAAATACACAGGTTATTGGCTATAAGTCCAATGACAGCCAGTTGACACAACAGGACAGAGACAACCTGCTTCAGTTTGTCAATCACCAGGACCTGAAGCGCTACGGTCTCATTCCCGAACTCATCGGTCGACTGCCTGTACTCGCTTACCTCAATCCGCTTGATAAGTCTACCCTGCGCCGAATTTTGGTGGAGCCCAAAAATGCGCTGGTCAAACAATACGAGAAGCTCTTCCAACTGGAAGACATCAGCCTGAGCTTTACAACTGAAGCCATCGACTTTATCGCTGAAAAAGCGCTGGAGTTCAAGCTGGGAGCCCGGGGGCTTCGGTCGATCTGTGAGGCAATCATGACAGACGCCATGTTTGATCTACCCAGCCAGAAAGATGTGAAAGCCTTCGAGGTTACGCGCGCGTATGCTGAAGAAAAGCTCTCACGCTCCAATCTCAAGCAGATGGAAGCTGCCTGACAGTCGCACAACCTTCTCTCTGTGCTTTTTACGAAAAGCCGATTGTAAACGCTCTTTAGCGGCTGATGCCGCCAAAGAGCGTTTTGCATGAGCGGCTATTCCAACCACTTTTTTGGCGGCGAGTGCCGCCAAAAAAGTGGTTGGAATAGCTATTCTTATTGGACTACAACGGTCCGGCTCAATAGCACCCGGCCACTGGCATCCAGCAACCTGCAGAAATAACTACCCGCCGGATAGCCTTCAACGGAAAGCGTAGCTGTATGGTCAGCACTGTTGATCTCCCAGACCTGCTGCTGCAGCAGGCGACCTGTAGCATCCAGCAGCTGGCAGTGGTAGCGGCCCGGCATCAAATCCTGCAGGCGGAAGTTGAGCTGACTGCTGGTCGGATTGGGAAAGACTGCCAGCGCAGCATCCGACAGAGTCAGTTCTGTATTGCTGCTAATCAGGGGATTGGCCTTGTACTCTATCCCGATGACAGACTGATCGGCCATATCAACGGTTACGATGGCAATGGGTTCTTTCGCCTCATTGCTCCAGTAGTGGTATCGCTGTATGGTATCCCTGCCCAAGCCAGGCAGCGGCGAGTTCTGAATCAGGAGATCCGTGATATCAAACCACGGCAGGGGGCCGATTTTGGCATCCAGACGCACGTCCCGGTACTCTGTTCTCTTTTCCCGCACGCAGGAGAACTGCAGATTTCCCGGCAACTGCACTACCCCCCAGGCATCTGCCAGATCGGTACGCTGAGTAGCAATGCGAATCCTGATGGAATCCGGTGCTATGGGAAGATTGTCAAAGATCCCCCCGGGTATACTGGCCGTTGAAAAGGCAATCAGCAGTGCCGATTCGGAGTTACGCAGATCAAAGAACTGAACCTGCGACCAGCGCTCAATACTTGCGGGACTGAATCGCGTGACGATATTGAGTCCCTGCCCCAGCGGATCCTGACCTGCATAGCCAACGAGTTCGAGTCTGTCGGCGGCCAGATTGTAGTAGCCTTCGGCATTGGGTCCCAGCGGCAGCAGGAGTTCCGTACTGGGAAACTGACTAAACAGCGTACCCTCGCTGGCTGCACGCACCACGCGCGTTCTGAGACCATCGTTCTCTAGTTGGCTGAAGTTCCAGACCTGATTACCGCCGGGCGAAGTGACGGTCACCCCCGTCGGTTCATCGTCGACAACTGTCAGCAGCGTATCTCCGGCCACAGGAAAATAGTTGGCTGCCTGAATAATCGGCTGCGCAGCAGCCAGTAAAAAATGGAATGCTAATAACCCCATGAGGGACAGGCGAATCATAGCTCGTTTTTTTATTGTTACCAAAGATACTCCTTCTCAGGCAGCACCGCATCAAATAGTGCACATTTAATTTGTCGTTATTCCTGCAGCCGACCGTTTAAACAGCTGTGAAACAGCTGCCATGGGCAAGAAGGCTGTCCCGATGCTTTTGGGCGGCTGTTGCCGCCCAAAAGCATCGGGATTGTCCTGAAGCATTTTAGCGGCTGTTGCCGCCAAAAAATGCTTCGAATTAGCATCAATTTTTTGGGTTTTTTAAAAAACCAGAAAAATTAATGCTGGTAAGGCTTACTTATCCACAGCCACCACAAATGCCGGCTGGCCGGCCATACGTTCCCGCCATTGCCGGGGGAGGCTGACGCGCGCCTGCCCGTCAATCACCTCCACTGGCAGCGGCTGCTCATAGCCCAGCAGCCGCACACGGCGATTTTTTCCCAAAAAATGCTCCGGCAGGCGCACGAAAGCCGGCAGCGACTCCGCTTCAGGTCGGAGGAAGATGGCAAAGCGGACGGACGCATCCTTCGACTGCGTGAAATACAGCCGTCCCTCTTCGTAAGGCGGCAAAGGTTTGCTCGCATAAATAGCTTCAGCGTGCACATCCATCCATTGACCAATGGCTTCGAGGCGTGCGTATACCTCCGGCGGCAGCTGGCCGTACTTGTCAGGTCCAACCCCCAGCAGGAAGTTGCCCCCGCGTGCCACGATTTTCACAAGCGTATGGATTGCCCAGCCGGCAGACTTATAGCGCTCAGCAGGCCCTGTGTGATACCAGTTGTCCCCCAATGTAATACAACTCTCCCAGGGATAAGGCGGCAGAGAGCCCGGAATCTGCTGCTCCGGCGTGCGATAATTTTCGAACTCCCCGTGGACTGTCCTGTCCACAATCAGCAAGCCCGGCTGGTGACGGCGAGCCATGGCGGCAATAGCCGGCATATTGACATCCTGTACCCACTGATTTTTACCCAGCCACGGGCGGGTTTCTTCCGTCAGTGAGCCGGCAGGCCGTACCCAGCCACCGTCGAGCCACAATAAATCGAGCGCGCCATAGTCCCGCATCAGCTCCTCTATCTGGTTGTACGTAAACGTCTGAAAACGGCGCCAGCGGTCGGGATATTTGTCGGGATTGTAGTTGACATTGCGGTCAAACACAGGAAAATACGGCCACCAGTAGTCATCATTGTGCCAGTCGGGCTTACTAAAATAGGCACCGACCCCCATTCCCTGCGCACGAAAAGCGCTGAAAACCTCTTTAGCGATATTGCTGCGCGGATTTCGGGCAAAAAGGCTGCCGCTGTCCGTGATTTTGTAGTCGGTATACTGAGAATCGTACATGCAAAAGCCATCATGGTGCTTGGTGGTAAAAACCACATACCGCATGCCCGCCTGCCGGCAGGCGGTGGCCCACTGCTCGGGGTTGAAGCCGAGTGGGTCGAAAAATGTGCGCAACTGCTCGTAGGCATCCACGTAGGTGCTGTACGCCTGCGCATAAGGCCCACGGCGCTCGCACCACGACTCATCTTCCGGACAAAGGCTCCAGCTTTCCACCACCCCCCACTGGCTGTAGGGACCCCAATGAATGAGCACCCCAAACTTCCAGTCCTGCCACTGCTGCAATCGGTGGCTCACCAATGAGTCTGAAGGCCATACATAAGGCTCCTCAGCCGGGTTGGGCTGGCCATACAGCCCCCCGGTTGTGAGCAGCAGCCAGCATAGTCCAATCAAATATTTCATAGCCTGCATTTTTACCCCCAAAATAAGCCAATTGACAGATTTATCTGCAGCATAATGGCAGGATAGCCATCAGACCACCCCAAACAGGCCTTTTGACGGCTGTAAAAAATACACTACCTTGTGTTATTCGATTAATATCAGCCTTGGCCAGGCATTACAAAACGATGAAAAACACAGACATACCACTGCAAACGATCGTACCCGGGACTGTTTATCCCTTCACCCTCGACCACCAGACGCCCTGCCTTTGCCTGGGCTCCTGCTTTGTCGAGCATATAGGCAGCTACCTGACAGAAAATCATTTTCCGGTATGCATCAATCCTTTCGGCATTGTGTACCAGCCGGCAGCCATTGCAGCTGTGTTGGAGCGGATTGTTGACGGACAGCCGTACCAGGCCAGCGAGCTGTTCTGCGTACAGGACGTATGGCGGCATTTTGATTTTCACAGCAGGTATGCCCATCCTGATCGCGCCACAGCTCTGGATATTATCAACCGGCAGTTGGCAGAAGCGCACGCCTTTTTGCAACAGACCCAAGTACTCATCATCACCCTTGGGACAGCCGCCACCTACACACTTGTCCCCGACGGGCGAGTGGTCGTCAACTGCCACAAGCAGGCGGGCAGCCGCTTTGAGCGGCGCAGGTACAGCCCTGCGGAAAATGAGCAGCTGCTGCAGGCAGCCATTGCCCGCGCACAAAACCTGCGGCCCGGGCTGCAGGTCATCCTGAGTCTGAGTCCTGTAAGACACCTTCGGGAGGGCCTGCTTGAAAACCAGCGCAGTAAGGCCAGCCTACTCCTGGCCATAGATGCATTGTGCGCACGACAGGAGCATATACACTACTTTCCCTCCTACGAAATCATGCTGGACGAATTCAGGGACTATCGCTATTACGACAGCGACCTCACCCACCCCTCAACACTTGCCGTCAGGCTCATTTGCGAGCGCTTTGCGCGCGCTTTTTTTTCCGAAAAAACACAACAGCTATGCGACCAGCTGGCAGCCCTGCGGGCTGCCGTGGCACATCGACCTTTTTTCCCCCAAACAACTGCTCATCAGCAATTTGTAACACAACAGCTACAAAAAATTCAAGCCCTGCGGGAAAAATACCCCTTTCTGCAGTTGACATCCGAAGAAAATATCCTATATTCACAATTAGTCAGTAAACCTTAGTAAAAACCGAATGTTTCACCAAACAAAAAACTAAGCATGAAGCATTATTACCTCTTGTTTTTTCTCCTCCTAAGCGGCGTTCAGCCTGTAGTGAGCCAACAGATTGTCAGTGTTGTGAGTAAGGGCAACCGCTCACTGGCACAGATGCAGACACTTTACGGAGCTATTATTCAGAACGGTGTTGATTTGTACAAGGTAACCTACACGACACCCGATGCTTTTGGTCAGCCGGATACGGCCTCCGGCTTGTTGGTGGTGCCCGTACGTCAGCAGACAAGCCGCTATCCCGTACTGGTCTACCAGCACGGAACCGTGAGCGGGCCGACGGATGTACCTTCTGAACTACGGGCCGACTGGGAGATTGCCGCCATCTTTGGCGGTCTGGGGTATGTTTCTCTGGCTCCTGACTATCTGGGACTGGGCGAATCCCGCGGATTTCACCCTTACGTGCATGCAGCCACGGAAGCTTCTGCTGCCCTTGACATGATTCGCGCCTGTAAGGCACATGTGCCCTCGATGAACATAGCCGTCAACGACCAGCTTTTCATCACAGGCTACTCACAAGGAGGACATGCAGCAGCAGCGCTGCACCGGGAGATTGAAGCCAACCATAGCGACGAATTCTCCGTGACGGCGGCAGCGCATCTGTCGGGACCGTACAGTATCAGTCAGGTCATGAAAGAGCGTATCCTCACGACTACCCCCTACTTTTATCCGGCTTATGTTCCGAATACCTTCTTGTCGTATAACTACGTCTACCAGATTTACAATAACATTGAGTCGGTATTCAAACCTGCCTATGTTCCGCTCATTCAGTCCTATTACGACCGACAGATATCCCTGACAGCCCTGAATCTTCAGTTGATTATCGAGCTTACGCAGAACACAGGTGCTTCTGTAGCCCGCAATATGCTGCAGGATAGCATTGTAGCCATACTGGAAACCGAGCAGCCTGCCGATCACCCTTTGCTCGAGGCACTGAGAGACAATGATGTATATGACTGGGGTCCGGAAGCACCTACACGGCTGTTCTACTGCCAGGCAGATGACCAGGTTCCTTACCTCAACAGTGTGCTGGCAGATTCGGTGATGCGTACCTATTCTCCGACTGACTTCAATTCGGCCAATTTGAACCCGACGGCCAACCACGGGCAATGTGTACAGCCTGCTGTCACGGCCACCATCCTGTTTTTTGCCGGATTTCAGGACATACAGGTTGGCCTCAGCGAGTCGCCCGCTATGGCAGCACTGAAGTTGTACCCCAATCCCGCAGGGGCATTTGTATCTCTGCAAGGGATTGAAGGGGAGGTTGCTGTAGCTATTTACGACCAGCAGGGGAAGCTTGTAAGGTTTGTCGCGCAGCAATCATCGGCACAGCTTGTTGATCTTGCAGGTCTGCCTGCAGGCATGTACGTTGTGCAGATTGCCGGCGAGCAGGGGATAGCGAGCCGGAAGCTGATTGTACAGCCCTAAGCCACAATACACTTTTGGGCGGGTTGCACCGCCCAAAAGTGTATTGCATATATAGGTTCACTCCATTTAGCCCGCAGCAACCAACAAGCTGACGCTATTTTCCTCCAGTCCGCGAAGTGCATCGGGAACATAATTGCGTATTTCCCGCAGCAAATCCTTGAGGTTAGCCTGATTATCCCCATCCTCAACCGATTCGTGTAGCTGTTGCTGAATGCGTTGCTGCAGCTGCTGCCGGGTAAGCATACCCTCTTTGTATTCACAGATCAACTGATACCAAAGAATGGTGGGCAGATGACTGCCATGCTTGCGGTAGCGTTTCTCCCGTTCGAGTAGCTTAAATTTTCGGATTGTCCGCAGTGCTTTGGCAAATTTTTCCTGCAGCAGCAATGACTGCAGGTAAGCGCTGAAAAAGAGATGCCAACGATACTTGACGATTTCCTGTCGGTAAGCCTGCAGAAATGCCTCTGCGTAATTTTCCGCATTGCGTGCCTTCCCGGACAAGTTGAGCGTGTGTACGTAAAAAGATACGTAGCCAATTTTGTTGAAATAATTTTTGCTGGACTTCATGTCCGGTAGCGCTGTCCGAAGAATTTCCATAGCCTCCTCCACTCGTCGCTGGCGAAGCAGCACGCCACTCAGGTTATTGACATACAAGAGATAATCATTATTCTTCTGGCGAATTGAAAGATAACCATAATAGATTGCCTGATCGAACTCCTTACACTTGATGTGTAGTAGCATCCGGTTGTGATAATAGTTGAGCAACAGACGCTTGGAATAATACTGTCCCTGGCGAAACTGATTGTCGAGATAATCGTATTTGTCGCGAAGCTGATCGAGCTTGCGATAGTTGAGATAAAGAAAAGTGAGGCGTACGAGTGCGAGATAGCGATTGAGCCCATCCAATGTATCATCGTAGAAAACATCGATCAGCCAGTCCTCCCACTGACGCGTCTCGCCCGTTTCGGTAGTTGCAAACTGGTTGATGATATCGGCAGTAGCCGTATGAATTTGCTCACTGATTTGTTTGGAACGCTGATAAGCCTGGTGATAATCCTTCAGAAATTCGTCGACCAGCCGGTGGTCATCATAGCGGAGGCGAATCAGCAAAAAATGTCGATAGGTTTCGACTAGTTCGTAAAACTTAGTGAAGTAAAAAACAGGCAAACTAAACTCCCGGATTTTCTTGAGCAGTACTTTTTCCTCAGCAGGATCAATATTATCGGTCATGATGCGCTTCTCCATTTCGCACATCCAATTGAACTGCTGATCGACATCGATTGCATCGAGACGCTCTACCACCCAATTTTTGAGATGCGAGTACTTGCGCTTATCAATCTCCTCGTCGTAAATCTCACCATCCCTCAGGCGATGGCTGTTATCGTTGACTCGTTCGAGAATACCCAGCTTCACTTCGTCTTCAAAACGCTGGGAATGGAGAAGAAACGCTGTCTCATGGGGCAGTAGACTGCCGGCAAATTCGGTGAATTTCTGAAGTTTGCTGCGCATAATGACTTAGATTTACTCGTCTGAAACAAGCTAAAACGGCCGTCTTCGCAGGACAATCAAAGAAACCAGATCTGCCGATTTAATTGATTGTCACTGCTGCGAACGGCTTATCTCCCGTAAGAGATGAATGTATATTTCCTTGTACTGTGCCGCAGCGTACACGACTGCACGAACACAGCAAAAACGATCCATCATGCAAGTGGCGCAGTAGCAAGCTTACAGCACCAGGCCCCCGTCGATACTAATGGTCGTACCATTGATAAAGGCAGCCTCCTCGGAAGAGAGGAATACATACAAATTGGCTACCTCTACCGACTCACCCAGCCGCCCGACTGGTGTGCGCTCGCGGAAAGTATCCAGCACATGATCCGGGATAGTTGACATCATCTCCGTGTTGATAAAACCCGGAGCAACCGCATTGGCCGTAACCCCCTTACGACCAAACTCCCGCGCCCACACCTTCGTCATACCAATTACCCCTGCCTTCGTAGCCGCGTAATTCGTCTGACCAAAATTGCCGGTAAGCCCTACAATAGACGAAGCAGTGATGATACGGCCATAGCCTCCTTCCAACATATAAGGATGAATAGCCTTCACGCAGTTGAATACCCCGGTAAGGTTGACTGCAATCACTTGATCCCACTGCTCAGTAGTGATTTTGCGCATGGTCGCATCGCGCGTAATCCCTGCATTATTGATCAGGATATCAATTCTCCCGAAAGCGTCATTGACCCCTTTCGCCGCTGCTTCGCAGGCTGCGAGGTCAGCTGTGTTTACCTGAAAAAACTGCAGCCGGTCAGCTCCGGCACCCACCGTCTCTGCCAAAGCCTCCGCCTTGTGGCGATCAATATCCCAGATAGCCACGCTAGCTCCTTCCTCCAGAAAACGAACAACCGTTGCTTTGCCAATTCCGCTGGCACCTCCGGTAACAATGGCTACCCTGCCTTTAAGTCGGTCCATAACTCTTTGTTGTAAGTAATAAAGTGAACGATGATTTCGTCGAATTGGCTGCAATTTACACCCTGATCTCTTATCCTTTCGAAAACACCCGTCACCTACCAAAAGGTCAATGCCGTTGACTGAGCTGCTTTTTTAGCCATTTAATTAATTAATTAGCTAAAAAACAAATATTTATACAAATCATCCTACAGGCTGACTTAACATTTGTTTGGCAAAAAACGCAATCTGAATGATTCTTATGCAAATATATAGATTATTATATGTTTTTCCAAATTCTTTATGCTCTTTTTTGGCAAAAACGGATAAAAATATAAGCGCCAAAACCCGTAAGTGCTTACTGTCTCTACATTAATGCTAGCGTTCGTTTTCACGACAATAATTATACCCGTGTTCTACTTTCACAGCTTAGTAGAAAAAACTATTTTTGTAAGCAACTAGCAAAAAGGCGTGTCTATACATTCTGTTCTACCCAAGCAATTGGCAGGCTTACACCTCCGCCACATTCTCTTTCTGCTGCAAAGCCTCGCGAGTATTCATACACTCAGCGGGCAGCAGATTATACAGCTCAGCAATCCGAGTGCCTGTCAGTTGGGGATACCGCTGGCCGACTACAGCTGCCCTGACGACCCGGCGCTCAACTACTACGAGCCCAACCGATTCCAGATAAGTGTTACCCAGGCTCCCGGTGGTATTCTGGGCGTAGACGTTGCGCTCACGGAGGTGCGTCTCATACTGTCACACGAATGGGTGAGCGATGTCAACATCCGGCTGATATCCCCGGGGGGCACTTCTGCACAACTCATCCAAAATGCCGGTGGGCGGGAGGATCATTTTGGCGACCCCGACGATACTGCCTGTAACGCCTACACGCGTCTTAGGGTGTACGCGTGTCAGCCTATAAGTTCAGGAGTTCCTCCTTTTCTGGACGGTGCTTACAGAGCAGCTGAAGATCTGTGGGTTTTCAATGATGGCTCTACCGATCCCCGCGGTGTATGGCAGCTGCTTATTTGCGACGATTTGCCGGGTGAGTCCGGCATATTGGAGTATGTTGAACTGGTATTTGAACCAATAGCCTGTCTGCCTCTGGAGCAACTTCGGGTAGTTGGGGTGGACTCGACCACAGTGGAATTTGGTTTTGGCACCAACGATGCCTGTGGTGATGTCCTGATAGAGCTGGGACCTCCGGGCTTCACGCCCGGCATCGGTGCGGCAGCAGGTGCAGGAGGAAGTGTTTATGCATTTGCTGACGTGTGCAGCGGGCTCATACTGCAGGGGCTTGCCCCGGAGACCTCCTTTGATGCCTATGCTCGCCGCTACTGCCCCCAGACGAACAGCTATTCGGCGAATACTTGCGGACTGCGCCTTTCTACACTGTGCCAACCACCCCCTACCACCTCGGTGGAGACATTTGACCAACGGCCGCTTTGCGCTCCTGTCTGTACGGCTGCATGCCCACAAACTGAAGGCCAGTGGCGCAATGTACAACAGGGTGATCAGTTTGACTGGATTACCTACAGCGGGCCGACCCCCAGTGCCCCGCTGACGGGGCCATCGGCAGATGTAAGTGGTGGTGGCAGGTATGTATATATTGAAGCCAACGGGACCAGCTGCACGCAGGGTTCCACAGCTTGGCTGCTTTCCGGCTGCTACCAGCTGGACAAACGAGGATCTGATCGCTGTCACCTATCCTTCAATTTTCACATGTCTGGCATCAACATAGGTCAATTGTCGCTGCAGGTATCCCCCGATGGCGGGCTCAGCTGGACCACTCTCTGGCAGCGGGCAGGAAACCAGGGCAATCAATGGCGCAAAGCCTATATCGACCTGTCGGCCTACAACGACGGGCAACTGCTGCAGTTCCGGTTTGCCGGCCGCAAAGGCAACGGAATCTATGGGGACATAGCCATCGACAACATAGTTATCCACGGGTCTCACTACCTTGGCTATCCCGACCGACGCTACTACGCTGATGCTGATGGTGATGGTTTTGGCCGCTCCGGAGATTCGGGCATTCTCAGCTGTCTCGAAGCCCCTCCGCCAGGATTTTCTGCCAACAATCTGGACTGCAATGACAACCCCGCCACTGGCGCAGGCATCAACCCCGCTGCATCCGAAATCCCCTGTAACGGTATTGATGAGAATTGCAACAGCGCCCAAATCAACGATGATATTTTTCTACCCTCACCCATGGCAATCGCTGATACCATCTGCAGCGGAGAAATCCCCCTGCTTTGTGCAACACCTTTGCCTGATGCTTACATTATCTGGTACAGTGAAGCGGAAGGATCAGACAGCTACATAGATTTTGCGGACTGTATATCGCCTGTTTTGCCTCCCAATGAAACTCCCTTTCCCCAAGTATATCGGTTTTATGCAGAACAAACGAATTTCAGCTGTACTTCCAGGCAAAGAACGGAAACAACCATTGTTGTCAATCCTGTGCCAAGGCCTGCAGCTGCAGCAATAGCAGTATGTCCGGGTGACACTTTCCAGCCCGGCAACATCAATGTCAATGATGATAATCTGACCGGAGGGACTGTCAGTAGCTGGCATAGTGCCTTGCCTGCTTCGACCGATAACCAACTGGCTGACAATTTTGCTATCATGGCCGACAGGGACACGACTTTCTACCTGCTGATGACCAACCCTCAGGGCTGCCAGCAACAGGGAGCTGCCGAGGTTCGCCTGAAGCCACTGCCGACCATCTCCTTCAGCCCCGCCGACTCCTTTTCGCTCTGCCGGCAGGCTGCCGTACTGTTGGAAGCCAGTGCAGCCGGTAGTACAGCACCCTACGACTACCTGTGGGATGATGGAAGTACGGAAGCGACAAGAACTGTAACAGCAGCCACCATAGGGCAGACAACCCTCTACCACCTGACCGTCACCGATAGTGAAGGTTGTCAAAGCAGTGCAGCAGCAAGTGTTCTTACCACCAATAGTATCGATTCAGTGCGAGTATTCACACAGGCAGTGAGTGCCTGTGACGGAGCTGATGGTAGTCTGATGGCTGTCCCCTTAAACGGATTTCCTCCATTCAGTTACTCATGGTCGAGTGCCAACGGAGAAGGCGGGTCGGGTGTGTTTACGACAGACACCCTCAGACTTAGTGGCCTGCGGCAAGGCTCCTACCGCATTACTATCACAGATGCCCTGTCAACACAATGTTCTGTGCGACTGCGCGGTATCCGTATACAGGGGCCTGGTTTTTTACTGGCTGAGCCCAATATAACGACACCCACCTGCCACGGAGCCCGCAATGGTCGTATCTGCCTCAACGTAAGTGGCAGCAACAACCTTACCTATTTATGGAGCAATGGTAAAACTACCGCCTGCATTGATAGTTTGCCGGCAGGTCCCTACCAAGTGACCATTAGTAATGGAGCCTGTACGACTATTGAAACTTTTGAACTTGAAGAACCGCCACCCCTCCAACTGTCTGTAGTCGGAAGAAACCCCGCTTGTCCGGGTGAAACCAGCGGTCAACTGACTGCCAGCGCAACAGGCGGCACGGCTCCCTACACCTACAGCTGGCATACAGGACAGCAGTCCAGACTACTCTCCAATATACCGCAGGGGTCATACAACGTACAGGTATCTGACGCCCGCGGCTGTCAGCTGTCAGCAGCAGGTCTGCTGACAGACCCGCCTGTGCTGGCCATAACCATTGATACCTTCATTTCGCCTGGCTGCGCCGACGAATTGACAGGCCTCATGCGCGTATCAGGCTCGGGCGGCACGCCTCCCTATCGGTTCCATTGGCCCGGTGCGGCTGAAGGAGCGCTACAGACACAACTGGCCGCAGGCAGCTATACTGTAACCATGACGGACCAAAATAACTGTGTGCACAGTGGTAATCTGCTGCTGCCCGAACCCAGCCCTCTCGTCCTCAATCTGGTAAATTTTACGCAGCCCGCCTGTCCGGGACGAGACGACGGGCAGATACAAGTGCTCGCCCTGGGAGGCACCCCTCCATATTCCTATCTTTTCAACGAGCAGCCGACAGAGGGGCCTGTCATCACAGCCCTTGGACAGGGTAACTTTTCCGTCCTTGCCATTGACAGCCGCGCCTGCCGGTCAAATTTTGTTGAACAACGACTTTCTTATGCCAGTAACCTGCAACTTACCGCCGACATCCAGGCACCCGACTGCGTAGGTCGCAGTGACGGGCAGCTCACTGTAAGCTTGCAGGGAGGTCTGTCCCCTTACGTCTTCAGCTGGCAGGATGGATCTACCCAGGCGCAACGGCAATCCCTGTCTGCAGGTTTGTATCCCCTTTCTGTTGCCGACCAGCGAGGCTGCCAGCTCGATACAACCTTGGTTCTTGCAGCGCCACAAGTGTTTGCAGTGTCCGTGATTGCTACCCAGCCCAGCTGCCACAACGCCACCGACGGCTTGATCAACACACTGCTGTCGGGTGGAGGCAGCGGCCTCATCAGCTACCAATGGAATGACGGAGGCCAGCAACCACAGCGGGCAGGTCTGGGAGCGGGAAGCTACCAGCTCACCATCTCTGACGAAATCGGCTGTCGTTATATCTCCGATACCCTCCGGCTTCAGAATCCCCTGCCGCTCAATTTTTCAACCATAGATGCTGTTGATAATCTATGTCATGGAGGTGCTACCGGCGGACTGGAAGTAGCCCTCGCCGGCGGAACTCCGCCCTATAATTATTACTGGATACACAATGGCCAGACGACACCTGTGCTCGACGGTCTTCCCGGCGGCAGCTACCGGATGATAGCCGGCGACAGCCGGGGATGCCTCAAGGATACTAGTTTTGTTGTAAGTGCCCCCGATCCACTGCTGGTACAGCTACTGATACAAGGCAATAGCAACTGTACCGACACGAGCGCACTGACTGTAGGCGCAGTAGTGAACGGGGGCACGCCCCCTTACACGTTCAACTGGAACAACGGCGACAGCACCCAGACGCTCATAAATCCCCTACAGGGAGATTACAGTCTGACAGTCACTGATGCCAATCAATGCCAGGTTGAGGCAGGCAGTATCAAAATCCGGGAGCGAATTCCACCCCTGTTGCTTGATACCTTTGCTGTTGTAGCTGTCAGCTGTTTCGGCCAGACCGATGCGAGTCTCACTGCCAGCGTTTCTGGCGGATCAGGGCTGTACAGATATCACTTCTCTGCAGGATTGGCAGACAGTATTCAGCGCACGTCCTACACGCTTGCAGGACTGCCGCACAGCAATGTATACAGCGTCACCATTACGGACCTGGTCAGTGGCTGCAGTGTGCAGGCTGAGCGCGGATCCGTTCAGCCGTTGCCCCTGTATATAACCCGCGATTCTATCAGACCTGTCGAATGTGCCGGCGGCAGCAACGGCGCTATTTTTACAAGCATCTATGGCGGCACGGCACCCTATACGACCGTCTGGACAAATACGCAGGGCGACACCGTATCATTACAGCAGCAGCTCATGCAGGCAGCTGACACCACCTACACCCTTTGGGTTACCGATGCCAACGGATGCAGTACAAGCATGACAGACAGCAGCCTGTATACCTTGGGGATTCCCATAGAACTGATTGACAGCCTAACCTACCTTCAGTCACCCGCCTGCCGATTTGAACCTACCGGAAGCATAGAACTGCACATCAGGGGTGGACAGCCTCCCTACCAATATATGTGGTCCAATGGCCAGACTACTGAGGACCTGGTCAATATCGCTGCCGGCAGCTACCAGCTAACCGTTACAGATCAGGCGGGCTGCAGACGCGTTTTTCCGGCCATTGAACTCACGCAGCCCCTTACACTGCTCACCATCATATCGCAGCAGGAAAACATAAGCTGCAATGGTCTGACAGACGGACACATTGCCGTCACGGCCACAGGCGGAATACCCCCCTATGCATTCAGCTGGTTGCGCAACGGGCAGCTGCTTCCTTCACAAAACGGCACCACCCTGTCACCCTTGGCTCCTGCCAATTATGCAGTAGTGGTGATGGATGCCAATGGCTGTATGCGTACACGAGCTTTCAATATCACAGAACCAGCGCCCCTCACGGTCTCCATTGTCCAAATACCCGGCATTCCTGACAGTCTCTACGCCAACGTTAGTGGAGGCAGTCCTCCTTACACCTTCCTGTGGTCTACGGGAGCTACCACAGACCGCACCGGCAGCCTTGCGGCCGGCGACTACAGCCTTAGCGTTGTTGACGCCAATGATTGCCCTGCGCAAGCGGATATACTGGTAGCAAATGCTTCCATAACGCCTACTGGTATTGAGACAATCAGGCTTTTCCCCAATCCAAACCAAGGAGGCTTTTGGCTAAGAACCGGCGAGCGTGGCGCAATAATTGGTATACCAGAGCTATCCATATACACAATATCAGGACAATGCGTATTCAGACAGAAGCTTGCAAGCTTATCTGAACAAGACATCTACATTGATACTGGCGGGCTGCAAGCCGGTATGTACCAGCTAAGAATTACTGCTGAAACTTTCTTTGCGCAGGAAAAACTGATAATCTGCAGATAATACACCAGCGGTTACGCAGGATACACTTTCCAGTTGCGTTGCCAGAACCTCTGTCCAAATTTTGATTTTCTGCCGACATTGTCCCAAATAAATTGCGTGTGACAGGGTCAATAGCAGATATTGCTTGTTTATTGCTAGTAATCATTAAGTCCGATTTCGTATGAAGCAAAACTGCTCACTACTCATGCTACTCCTGAGCTGCATCATTTCCGTCAAGCTCAACGCACAGAACCTTTGGTATCCATCGGAGAGGGAGGGTGAATACACACTCTCAGCAGCCGAAATAAAACACCTCCTGAATCAGGCGCCTCACGAGCGCAATCGCCACCGGACTGACCTGACTACGACCCTTGCGCTACCACTGCCTGATGGCAACCTGCAGACTTTTACCGTTTGGCAAGTGCCCGTCATGGCGACAGGGCTGGCGCGACAGTTTCCTGCGATTTCTACCTATGCGGGCATTTCACAGGATGGCCGGAGCATCCTGCGCTGTGATCTCAGTCCGCGAGGATTCAGGGCAATGGTAATGGCTCCCGCCGGCACTTGGTTCATTGAACCCGGAGCCGCTGCCGTTTACGAAGTCTTTTGGAAAAAAGATAAAAGTCCCGTGCACAGTTTTACCTGTGAGGGAGTCGATGGCAGAGCGGCCGAACAAAATGGACAGCCACGCGCTCCATTCCCGATCGGAGACGAACTTCGCACCTATCGACTGGCCGTAAGTGCCACTGCCGAATATACCCAATACCACGGAGGCACCGTTGAAGGAGCGATGGCTGCCATTGTTACTACCATGAACCGCGTCAACGGTATTTACGAACGTGACCTCTCCATACGAATGCTGCTCGTTGACAGCAACCAGCTCCTGATTTTTACAGATGCGGCTACTGACCCCTTCAGCGGCAGTGATAGCCAGATCATGAACCAAAACCAAGGAGCAGTGGACAGCCGGATCGGCAATGCCAATTACGACATCGGGCACGTATTCCATGTTGGTGGCGGAGGCGTTGCCAACCTGCGGGCAGTCTGCAACAACACCCGAAAGGCAAGGGGGTTCACCTCCGGCAATCCACCGCAGGGAGATTTCTTTGACGTTGATTACGTTGCGCATGAGATGGGGCATCAGTTTGGCGCCAACCACACCATGAACAACTGCCAGAACAGCAATGCGCCGACAGCCTTTGAACCTGGCAGTGGTACCTCTATCATGGGATATGCCGGCCTTTGCGGAAATAATAATGTTGCGCTCAACAGCGACGACCTCTTCCACGTCATCAGTCTGGAAGAAATTACCAGTTACGCATTTTTTGGAGGAGGCAACAGCTGCCCGGTGATCGATTCTACCTTCAACAGCCCGCCTGTGATTGCTGACCTGTCGCCTGACGGACTCTATTTGCCCATAGCTACCCCCTTCGAGCTGGAGGTAACCGCTTTTGATATCGATGAAGACTCGCTGACTTACAGCTGGGAACAATACAATCTGGGTCCCGTATCTACCTTAGGCAGCCCTACAGGCAACGCACCTGCTTTCAGGATCTTCAGGCCCAGCGAATCCCCGGTCAGGGTATTCCCTCGACTTGAAAATATCCTCAGCAATACCAATACCAATACAGAAGTGTTGCCTACCTACAATAGGGAACTCACTTTCAGGATAATCGTGCGCGACAACAATACCCCGGGCGGCGGCGTCAGCTGGGACGAAGTAACGCTCAACAGTACGGAGCAGGCAGGCCCGTTCGTGGTGCTCACCGCTAACCAGCCGGAAACTTGGTTTGCCGGAAGCTTTCAGCGCATCGACTGGGCAGTTGCCGGCACTGATCAGGCACCCGTAGGCGTCGACAGCATTGACATATTCCTTTCGACACCGGGTGGTCTCAGCTATCCTTACCTGCTCGCAACAGTCGCCAATACTGGCACTGCCATCATCTCCATTCCCGACAGTCTGGCAGGCGAGAATTTCAGAATTAAGCTAAAAGGGCATGGGCATGTGTTCTTTGACATCAACAACAGTCCCCTGACCATAGAAACTGCCCCCATACCTGTGCTGGCTATCACCCTTAGTCCGGAAGAAGTCTACATCTGTGCAGGCGATGAAGCCCGGTACGAACTATACTTTGCAGCATTGGGCGGACTGATTGACAGCATGCAACTGTCCGTACTTGATATACCTGCAGGTATCAGCATCAACCTTCCGGAGCAGTCGCTGGGTCTGCCGACAGTATGGCAGCTCAACGTGGGCGAAACCAGCCAGCTTGCCACCGGAAGCTACCCACTGCAGTTACTGTCTGCCACGGCCAGCACCCTCGATACGGTTCAACTCCTGTTGCGCGTAGAAAATGGACTTCCTGCCCCCCCTGCGCTCTTACTACCTGAAGACCAAGCAGAAGATATAAGTATCCGCAGTCCTTTGGAGTGGGATGGCGGACAGACTGGCATGAGCTATACCCTTGAAGTAGCCACAGATTCTCTCTTCACCAACCTTGTTGTTAATGCCTCAGGGCTGACCGGATCGGCCTTTACCAGTCCTACAGATCTGGCAGACAGTACCCGCTATTACTGGCGGATAAGGACTGTTAGTCCGGTTTGTGGTGCGGGCGTCTACTCCGATGTTCGCAGCTTTGTGACCGAACGAATTGAGTGCCGCACCTATACGACCACGCTGTTGCCGGTCCCCTTCAGCAGTCTGCCCTTTATCATTAGCCGGATAGAAGTTGCGGAAGATTTCATCATTCGCGACATCAACATCAACAATATCCGTGGCAACTACAGTGGCGAGCTGGGCGAGCTGGGCTTCCGTGTCAATGGCCCCGGCATACCCTACTACACATTGGTACCTGACTATGACTGCGGGCTCACGGGGAATTTTGACTTCAGCATAGATGATGAGGCAGCCACTGCGGGGCTCCCCTGTCCGCTCGCAGGCGGTGTACGGGTCAGGCCTGCTGTTCCCCTCACCAACTATGAAGGAATCAACGCCAGGGGTAATTGGCGGCTTTACCTCTACGACGGAGGATCTGCAGGTCAGCTGACCCATTGGGAAATAGAACTGTGCGGGCCTGTACAGGCCATTAGTGCCACGACTGAAGCCGATTCTGCTCCTACCGGACTCAAGCTCTATCCGCAGCCTGCTACGGACATTGTACATTTTGAAACTCCCGGGCAGGCAGCAGGACTGATTGAACTGTTTGCCGCCGATGGAAGACTGCTCAACCAGTTGCCATTAGCAGACCGGCAAGGTATCAGCTTCTCTAATTATCCGGTCGGGTGTTATTTCTACAGGTGGAGGTCTGCAGACGGCCGCTTGGTTGATACCGGTAAGATAGTGATAAGCAGATAGGGCTAATTTGACTGCCATGCTACCAACTCCCCGGAGAAGCTATAGCAGCAAGCACTTTGGCGGCTCTTGCCGCCAAAGTGCTTGCTGATTTTTATCTCGCCGCATTAGGTCAACTAAATACCCCAACAGGCAGATAATCTTTAGCCTATTACTGGATAATCAGGTCAAATTCGACCCGTTGGTTCAGGGCACGTCCTTCCGCACTAGCATTATCTGCCACTGGCTGGCTTTGACCGTAGCCAGCGTAGCGCATCCTTGCCGATGGAATATCCTTAGTGCGCAAGTATTCGAAGCAGGCTTTTGCGCGGTCTTCCGACAAGCGTAAATTATCTTTTTCATCGCCTGCATCATCTGTGTGGGCACCAATAACCAACTGGTAGGCAGGATACGCCCGCATAATGGATGCTATCTGATCCAGAGCACTGTGGGATGACTCCAGCAGGACATCTTTTCCACTTTCAAATTGCACAGTACGCGAAGCCAACGCGAGTACTTCCCTCATATCCTGCTTCAGTTCGGGACAGCCCTGGGCATCGACGGTACCAGCCTCCTCAGGACATCGGTCCACCTCATCGGCCAGGCCGTCACCGTCCGTATCAGTAAGTGGGCAACCCTTATTCTCGGCCGGACCAGCTAATTCAGGGCATTCGTCCAATTGGTCAGCCAAGCCATCACCGTCTGTATCCGGGCAGCCTTGGTGCTCTACTTTGCCGGCAGCCTGGGGGCAGGCATCTGCAGCATCAGCCAACCCATCACCGTCTGTATCCGGGCAGCCCGCTAGTTGCTTTTCGCCCGGCAAACCCGGACAGGCATCTTCCGCGTCAGCAACACCGTCACCATCCTGGTCGGGACAACCCTTCGCCTTTGGCGACCCCTTGACATTGGGGCAGGCATCCTCCCCATTGGCGACACCATCACCATCGGCATCGGTGATGCCCCCCAGGCGATAGACATAACCCGCTGCCAGCTGCAGATTATTGCGTTTCTCGATGGAAGCCGTCCTGTATTCCGCCTGCAGCCCCAGCAAGAGCTCATCGGTAATTCGACGATTGACGCCAAGCCCCACCGGCAGCTGCCAGTGTCCGTTGGTTCCACTCTCCCAGGCACGGCCAACCCCTCCCAACAGATAGGGAGACCAGCGCAACTGTCGGGGAAGCGGAAAAACATGCAGCAATGCATCCAGACTGATACCCGTCTGATTGGTCAACATACCGGGTACATTCACAATACTCAGCTTAAGCGGAGAAGCCACAGCCAAGAACGGGTTGAGTTGCTGCCGGTAGGAAAACTCGATACCATAGGTACTCTTGAGCCCCTTTTCGCCGTTGAACATACTGTAATCCACAAACAAAACCTTGGCAGACAAATCTTGAAATAAATTATTTTGTTGTGCATTGACAACGCCTACACTTGCCAACAACAACACCCAGGTCCACCTGGCAGTTAAATTAATCATAGCGATTCGATTGAACAAATACGAAGTAACCAACAAAAATAGCAAAAGCAACGTTGGGACTACACCCTAAAATTGCATCACTACTAACAATCCAACGCACAGAATACCCATTTCTGTTTACCTTTGCATCGGCTAACAAGCAAAAAAGTTATGCAAACAACGGAAGCGCGAATAACCGTAGAGGTTGCCCGCAACTTGGGCCTTACGGCAGAGGAATTTGACCGTATCTGTCAGCTCATGGGCAGGGTACCCAATTTTACGGAACTGAGTATATACTCCGTCATGTGGTCGGAACACTGCTCGTACAAAAACTCCATACGCTGGCTCAAAACACTGCCCCGGGAAGGCGGCAGCCTTTTGGTAGGCGCAGGTGAAGAGAATGCCGGGCTTGTCGACATTGGTGACGGCTGGGCCTGCGCCTTCAAGATAGAGTCCCACAACCACCCCAGCGCCATTGAGCCCTATCAGGGTGCAGCCACAGGTGTAGGAGGCATTCACCGCGATATATTTACCATGGGTGCCCGCCCCATAGCTGCGCTCAATTCGCTTCGCTTTGGCGACCTTTCACTGCCCCATAGCCGCAGGCTGGTAAAAGGCGTCGTACACGGTATTGGTGACTATGGCAACTGCTTTGGCGTACCCACGGTTGGGGGTGAAGTATTTTTCCACCCATGCTACAACCAGAACATACTAGTCAACGCCATGTCTGCGGGTATTGTACGCACTGGCGAGACTGTTTCTGCCGTTGCTGACGGCCCTGGTAATCACGTATTTATTGTAGGTTCGGCCACCGGTAAGGACGGCATCCACGGTGCGACCTTTGCCTCGGCCGATCTTACGGAGGATTCTGCCCAGGATTTGCCGGCGGTACAGGTAGGAGATCCTTTTCAGGAAAAACTCCTGCTGGAGGCCACGCTGGAAGCGATACATACAGGAGCCGTCGTGGGCATGCAGGACATGGGTGCAGCCGGCATCACTTGTTCAACTTCAGAGATGAGTGCCAAAAGTGGCGTAGGCATGCGCATTGATCTCGATAAAGTACCAACCCGGCAGGCCAATATGCAGCCTTTTGAAATCCTGCTCAGTGAAAGTCAGGAGCGCATGCTGATTGTATGTCACAAAGGACAGGAGGACAAACTGAAAGCTGTCTTTGACAAGTGGGATCTTCCCTGTGAGGAGATTGGCAGCGTTACGGATACAGGCCGGATAGAATTTTTCCACCGCGGCGAAAAAGTGGCCGATGTAGAAGCACACAGTCTGGTATTGGGAGGTGGTGCGCCCGTGTATGAGCGCAGCTTTACCAAACCGGCCTACCTGAGCGAAATTGAGAAATTTTCCATAACCCAGGTGCCCGTGCCGGCCGATTTGGTGGCCACTGCCCGCACACTCTGGTCGTCGCCCAATCTGGCCTCCAAAAGATGGATTTATGAGCAGTACGACAGTATGGTGCGCACCAATTCCATGCACACCAACAATCCTGCTGATGCCAGCCTCGTGCGCATCAAAGGCAGCCAGAAAGCACTGGCACTCACGGTCGACTGCAACCCGGCCTACGTGTATGCAGACCCGTACAAAGGTGCTATGATTGCCGTGGCCGAAGCTGCACGCAACATCAGCTGCACGGGTGCAAGTCCGCTGGCCATCACCAACTGCCTGAATTTCGGGAATCCTTACAACCCGGAAGTCTACTGGCAGTTTGTGCAGGCAATCAAAGGTATGGGGGAAGCCTGCCGAAAATTTGACACCCCTGTTACGGGTGGCAATGTCAGTTTTTACAACCAAACGGTACTGCAGGACAAAACCGAGCCCGTATACCCTACGCCAACCATTGGAATGCTTGGTTTGCTCGAAGACAGTTCGTTACAGACGGGTCTGGGCTTCCGGCAAACGGGACACCTCATTTATATGCTGGGCGCTCCGCAGGATGATTTGGGAAGCTCGGAATACTTGCGTGTCATCCACCATATTGAGCACTCACCAGCACCCTACTTTGAACTCGAAGAAGAGTATCAGCTGCAGCAGCTATTGCGGCAGCTAATCAAAAAAGGAGTGGTTGTGTCGGCTCATGACATTTCGGAAGGAGGCCTGTTTGCCTGCCTGATGGAATCTGCGATGGTCAACACACTGGGCTTTAGCATTTCAACCGATGATCACTTCCGGCCTGATGCCTACCTTTTTGGCGAAAGCCAAAGCCGCGTAGTCATCAGCATTGACCCGGCCAAAGAAGGCGAGTTGCTGGCGATGCTCAACATCACCAATATGAGTTTCACCTATCTCGGAGAAGTTAGTGGCAGCCATGCCATCATCGACGACAATGATTTTGGCCCTGTTGCTGATTGGAAGTCTATTTATCAAGACACCCTTTCCAACTTTTTTGAAGGTTAAGGCATTATAAGATGCATTGAATTCTTTGATTTTGCATAAACTGAAATTACCATGACGAGACAATTAATACTCATCACCTTGCTCGCCCTTGCGAGCCTGTTTTACGGTTGCCAGAAATCGGGTCTGGTAATTGAAGGAAACATATCCGGTGCCGAGAATCTGCAGGCTTTCCTCGACGAGGTGACGATTGGTCAGGCCAGCAACATCCTTTCCAAAGTGGACATCAATGGCGCTGGTGCGTTCACCATGCACTTTCCCGAAGGTGTCAAGGAAGGTATCTACAACCTGCGCATTGGCGCCAAGCGCATCAATCTGGTACTCGATGGCAGTGAAACCAAAATAATCATCAATGGTGCGCTGCAGGGTTTTGACGTCTACGACGTTACCATCCAAGGATCCGGTAGTTCCCAGACGATGGTAAGTATGATGCAGGGGCTTGGCCAGCGTCGTTTTACGGCCGAAGATATCAGCCGCTTTGTCGACACGGTACAGAGTGCTCAGCTGGCTACTTTCATTGCCTATCGTGCACTGGGAGCCAGCGGAGAATTTCTGGATATTCAAAAGCGTGCGCACCAGCGTCTCGTCAAAGAGAGCCCCAATGCTCCGCTCACACAGGAGTTTGGCAACTACCTCATCAGCCTCGAACAGCAGGTGCTGGCACAGCGCGCCACGGAGTTGATCCAGGTGGGCCAGCCTGCTCCGGACATCAAGCTCAGCAACCCCAACGGCAAGACTTATTCACTGGCTGATCTCAAAGGACAAGTGGTACTGCTCGATTTTTGGGCGAGCTGGTGTGGTCCCTGCCGCCGCGAAAATCCCAATGTAGTACAGGTATATCGCAAATATAAGTCCCAAGGTTTCACGGTATTCAGTGTTTCGCTGGACGGTATCGACTCACGCACCCGCGCAGCCATGCCGCCCGCACAGCTCGATCAGGCCATGGCAGATCAGAAGCAGCGCTGGATTGGTGCCATACAGCAGGATCAGCTCGAGTGGGAGTACCATGTGAGTGACCTTCGCAAGTGGGAAACGCCGGCTGCCGCCCTCTACGGCGTCAACAGCATCCCTCGTACCTTCCTCATTGACCGTGAAGGAAAAATTGCAGCGGTCAACCTGCGCGGTGCTGCCCAAATTGAACAGGCACTGCAGTCGCTGCTGTAGTTTTTGGCTACCGTAGCTGCTACAACAGGCCGACCCGCTTGGGTCGGCCTGTTGCTTTGTAAGCCGTTCCGTTTTTTTTGTACTCACCGCATGCTTTTTTTTCCTTTCTTTGTAAAAAGTGCTGGCCGGCACAGTTGGAGGGGAAGAAAGTAGAGATTGGTAGATATTTTCGGTTGTATCGTCGTTATGATCCGGAACATGTGGAGCGCTGGCCTTACTTTTGGTTTACCCTCCTTACCCTTTAGCGGCTCATGCCGCTAAAAGGTGCAAGACAAATGCCCGCCCAATTTTAAAAAAAATTGAGCGTCCGGGGTACACCCTTTACCACAGCTGTCGTAAATATCAAAACAGTCAAATAGCGATCATATGGAAATGCAAGCCAAGCAAAAATCATTTTGGCAGCGGCCCGAGGGCATCACGGGCCTGATTTTTCTGGCAGCCCTGGCTGCCTTGGGGGTTTATATCATCACCGCCGTCAACTGGGCAGCCATCTTCGCCAATACCCTCTACCTGGCTGGTACACTGGCGGTTGTGGCCATTGCTGCCTATGTAGTCCTCGACCCCAAATTTCGCACGCTGATAGGCTATATGTACAAAAGCGTCATGCGCTATATTACAGGCCTCTTCGTACAGATAGACCCCATTGGCATACTCAAGAGCTATGTCGAGGAGCTGGAAGGAAACCTGCGCAAGATGAACAAGCAGATTAGCCAGTTGCGGGGACAGATGCACAAACTCAAAGAACTGATTGTCAACAATCAGCGAGAAATAAAAAACAATCTCGAACTTGCCAGCAAAGCTAAAGACAGCCAAAATCAGTCAATCATTGTCCTGAAAACCCGGCGGGCGGGTCGCCTGCAGGAATCCAACATGCGGCTCGAGGATCTTTACAAGAAAATGGAGATTCTCTACCGGGTACTTACCAAGATGTATGAAAACAGCCAGGTGCTGGCAGAAGATATCAAAGACCAGGTAGCTGTCAAAGAACAAGAGCGCAAGGCAATCAGGGCCTCGCACTCGGCCATGCAGTCGGCCATCAGCATTATCTCTGGTGATCCCGACAAGCGTGCTATGTTTGATATGGCTATGGAAGCTGTGGCTGAAGATGTAGCCAACAAAGTTGGTGAGATGGAGCGATTTATGGAGCTTTCCTCCAATTTCATGCAGTCGATTGATCTCCAGAACGGTATTTTCGAAGAAGAGGGGCTCAAAATGCTGGAGAAATGGGAGCAGGAGAGCACCTCCCTGCTGCTGGGTGAGGAGAAGAGTTCTCTCCTTCTCAAGGCCATGGATGAAAATGAGGTACTGGATCTCAATGCGCCGGTTAAGCAGGCTATGCGCGATCCCGCGCATAAGAATCAGTATGATAATTTTTTTAACTAAGGCGCTGTTGGGCGGCATCAGCCGCAAAAGAGCCTCGGTTCATTTTGCCGCCCAAAGCGGCAAAATGTATATAGGTGTTTTTGGGCGGTGTAAGCCGCCCAAAAACATTCAGGGTAACTTCACAACACGCCTGAAGATCACCCGCTGCGATTCCCTTGCTGACAGCCCCAGGTAATAGCTGCCGGCCGGCAAGGTCGAAAAATCTACCCGCCACTCACCCGCGCCGGCTGTGGTGGCCTCCGGCCAGAAGTGCAGCAGCCTGCCACCGCTGTCCCACAGCCAGACAGAACCACCGGACCAACCCGACACCCGCAGCTCCCCTTCCACTGGATTAGGAAATAGCTGCAGCCGCTGTCCATCCACAACCATTTCATCATCAGCACTGATCACAACTGTAATGCGCCGGACGACCGCAATACCGCAAAAGACGTTTTGCGCATTCAGGCTCACGTCATAGGTTCCGGGAGCGGCATAGAGATGCACCGGATTTTCGAGCTGACTAGTATTGCCGTCGCCAAAATTCCAGTTGTATTGGTCTGCATTTTGCGAAAGATTGGTAAATGCGACCAGCAAACCGTCGGTTTCAAAGGAAAAGGCCGGAGCAGGTGGTGTTGGAATCACTAACTGGACAGAAGCTGTGGAAGAGCCAAATGCATTGCTCAATACAAGTACCGCCTCGTACACACCCGGGCTGTTGTATATGACCTGCACCGACGAATCGGACGAAACCGAAGGACTGGCACCTGGAAACGACCACTGCCAGCTGAGATCCCCCGCCACGGCTGTGCTGCTGAAGCGCACAGTTGTCGGCTGTGGTGAACAGTTGGGCTCCACCTCAAAGCTGATTCCTGCCACCGGAGGCAGTCCGACGACTACCGTCAACAGCAGAGTGTCCTGACCACATCTGCCAGAAGCCACCAAGGCGATGGTATACGTACCTGCCTCGTCATAGGTATACGACGGACTCCCCTCCTGACTCGTATTTCCGTCGCCAAAATCCCAGCGATAGTCAGCACTGTGTATGCTCGTATTCGTCAGCGCAACTGTAAGTTGGTTCACCGCCGCAGTGAATGACGCCTGCGGGGGGCTATCCAGTACAATCTCAAGGGTATCACTGATAATAAGCGGACAATCAGGACCAACACTTCCCACCAGCCGGTAGGCGCCTGCTGCTGCACCGGGTGCCAAAGCCAGCTGTGCTGTCGTAACCCCTTGATAAATGGGCCCCGCCGGCAGATCTGCGAAGCCACCCCCATCGAATCGCTGCCAAGTGAGCGAAGCGATAGCCCCCTGTACAGTGGCACTAATCATCAATGTATCATTGGTACAAGCCAGGGTATCGGCCGTTAGTATACCCAGGGAAGGACTGCTAAAGAGAGATGTCTGTACAGGCTCCGCTGCCGGCAACAGCAGCCCTGCCTGCCCGGGCTGGGCGGCATTCGATCCTTCCGAGCAGCTAGCAGAATTAAGCGTTAAGCCCGAATCACCGCCCGTCAGATTGGCTACAAGCGGCAGGGAACTAATCACGCGACCACCGCCCCCCCCGCCACCAGGCCCCATACACCTCTCCTGCCCGCCATTGTTGACAGATCCTCCCGCACCGCCACTGGCAGATACCGGCAGGTTGCCCAGCAGCTCCGCCGCAAAAAGTGCGATGCTACCGCCACCACCACCGCCACCGGCTCCATCCCCGCCTAAGCTTCGGCCTGGCAGACCATCGGCCAGCAGGCTGCCGCCGCTGGCGATGACCACGCTGGCTTTTATAAAAATAATCCCCCCGCCGGCGCCGCCGCTGCTGTTGGTATTGTTGTTGCGGTGGCCGGCACCGCCGCCGCCGCCTGGCCACAAAAACCGGGTATCTGCCACTGCCGCAGGCAGCCTGCCCCCTTCGCCCGGGAAAAAGCCATCGCAGCCCCCAAAACTAGGCTCATCATTTTCGCCACCTCGGCCACCACTGCCGCCGCTGCTACCGCCGCCGCCGCCACTGTTGTGGTTATTTCCGCCACCACCACCACTGGCTTGGGCTCCACGACCCCATTCTTTACCTGCAATGGGCAGTGCCAGCCCTTCCCCCTTGGGCGCAGACCGCCAGTTGCCCTGAGGATAATAATATCGATTATTGAACGTCAGTGAGTTACAGATCACTCCATCAGCCAGTGCAGAAACTGCTCCCCTGAATCCCCTGCCAGTGGCCACTACCGGTGCCTCTATGATTAGCGTATCGGCCATGAGTGCCACCACCCCACCCGTCTGTCCGTTCCAGGCAGCTGCAAAAACAGTATCTGTGATGCGTGCAGTTGCCGCTACCGGCACCTGCACCAACTGCAAGCCTGCTGCCGGCACGAATCCGGCCTGCATTTTTCCCGACAAAAAAAGCGTCATACCTTCACGGGCATGCACCGTATTGAGCTCGTAGAGCCCTGAGCCGTTGAGGCTGTTGATCTGGCCAAAGGCAGCATTGTCCGACTCATTGATGACTGCCCCCTGAAATTGCATCAGCAACACCCTAGTCCCCGGTGCAAAACCCGTTGTATCGGCCACGCTGAGACTGTTGGTGCACGGATCCAGTTCCAACACGCCCGTATAGCGGTTGATTTGGCCGGCAAAGGTTGCCGATTGTGCGTACACCAGCATATGCATCAGCAGCGCACAACAGGTAAGTCCGTTGGCAAAAAAGTTGATTAATCTGGCCATAGTTTTCAATGCTTAGGTAGGTTTATGACTGCGAAGGCGCCTCATTGGCTGAGGGTTGTCCTCCATGAAGTGCATGTAACAGCCGGACTAGTGAAACCTCTGAAGGCTCGTCTGCAATTGCCGGTTTTTCGATACCCATCGATATCAGCTCCTCCGCCGTTGGTTGTCCAATCGCGATTACCTGCTGCCCCGGCTCCGGCGGATAACGTCCATAATAAGCCTGCGCATTCATTGGGCTAGTAAAAATCAGGTAATCGCAAAAGGGGATTTCAAACACTGATTTTGGCTGATTATCGTACACTACCAGCGGATAAACCTCCAGTTGCGTGGCTATGAGTTTCTCCAGTGCCTGCCGTGACCGGCGAGCCTGGGGGAAGAGTACGGAACAACCTTTTGCGCGGGCAGTAAATTCCTCCGCAAGTGTTGCTGCCACCCCCCCGCCAACAAAATCAGCCTCCACTCCCCGATCCCGTAGTGCCTTGGCTGTACCCGGCCCCAGCGCTGCCCAGCGCAAACCCAAAGGTAAGGGCTGCTGCAACCCTTCAAAAAAACTATGCACCGCCTGCGCGCTGTAAAAGAAAACCCAGTCGAACCGGGGAGGCAGCACGAATGGCAAAGAGCTAAAATCGACCAGACTTTGGTGAACGACCTGCCAGCCATCGCCCAGTTGCCAAAAGGGACTGTCTGCTCTCAGGGAGCGAGTAATAAATACACGTGGCAAAGCATCAATCATTTACATAACAATAATCACCCGGCAGCTGATCCTTGTCAGCATTACAAATGTAAGCTTTTATGTACCTTTCGGCCAGATTTTAACCAAATGAGAACGATTTAGTCTGTCCACTAGTAAAATTCATTCATCATGTACCCCACTATCAACTATGTGAGTCCGGCCGAAGCCCTGAGCTATATTAAGTCGGGCGACCGTGTCTTTGTCCATGGAAGTGCCCATACACCGACCTACATGCTCAGACACCTGGCGGAGCGCGCTCCGGAGCTGTCGGATGTAGAGCTTGTTTTTATCAGTGTTTTTGGAGAAATTTTCGTCGACAAGCCTGAATTCCGCAACAGTTTCAAGTTAAACAGTCTGTTTGTATCAGCCCCCATTCGTCAGGATGTCGCCGAAGGGCGGGCAGACTATGTGCCTGTTTTCCTGAGCGAAATTCCCGAGCTTTTCAAGCGCAACATTCTGCCCATCAATGTGGCCATTGTACAGGTTTCTCCTCCGGATAAGCACGGCTACTGTTCATTAGGGGTATCTGTAGACATTGCCCGTTGCGCCGTCAATACGGCTCATTTTGTCATCGCGCAGGTCAACCCGCAGGTGCCACGTACCCATGGCGACAGCCTTATCCACGCAACGCGCTTTACGGCTATGGTGTACGCGGACGAGCCACTGCACGAAAACAATTTTGGTGAAAAAGTGACCAGTACGGAGCGTTCCATCGCACAATATATTGCCGAATTGGTCGAAGACCGCAGCACCCTCCAAATGGGCATTGGGGCTATACCTGATGCAGTACTCAGTAGTCTGCACAACCACAAAGATCTTGGCATACATACAGAGATGTTCTCTGACGGCCTGCTGCCGCTGTTTGAAAAAGATATCATTAACAATAAATACAAAGTCATTCACCCCAATAAGACGGTGGCCGGTTTCTCCATAGGCACACGGGCGGTATACGATTATGTAGATGACAACCCTGCCTTCGCCTTTTTGGACATCGACTACGTCAACGAGCCTTCGGTCATACGACGCAACCCCAAAGTTGTGGCTATCAACAGCGCCATAGAAGTGGACCTCACGGGGCAGGTATGTGCCGACTCCATCGGTACCTATCAGTATTCGGGTGTAGGTGGACAGATGGACTTCATGCGGGGAGCAGCACTCAGTGAAGGAGGTAAGCCCATCATTGCCCTTACTTCCCGTACACGCAAAGGCAGAAGCCGCATTGTACCTTTCCTCAACCAGGGGGCGGGCGTAGTGACGACCAGAGCGCATGTACATTATGTTGTCACAGAATACGGTGTTGCTTATCTTTACGGCCGCAATCTGCGGCAGCGTGCCCAGGCGCTCATTCACATCGCCCACCCGGACGATCGCGAGGCGCTGAGTCAGGCTGCTTTTGAGCGGTTCAAGATTTTTGTATAAAATACCATCAGGTAATGCGTCAATATGTAGTTTTCTTCCTGCTGTCAGCCGTAGCTGCCATGGGGCTGGCTTCCTGCAGCACGCCCAAGGGCGGCAGCCGTCCCGGCAAATCCGTAACTGTCTACCTCATCCGGCACGCGGAGAAAGGCAACGGCAACAATCCAGACCTCACGCTGGAAGGTCAGGCGCGAGCGCAGAAGCTGGCACATTTCTTTGAGGAAATACGGCTGGATGATATCTACAGCACGGATACCCGTCGCACCCTGCAAACCGTTGAGCCGCTGTCGCAGAGCCAGCGACTGCGCGTTCAGAAATACGAAGGTGACAAGCTCGACCAGCTTACACGGCGATTACTGCGCGGCAGAAAGGGCAGGTCCTACCTGGTTGTGGGACATGCAGACACTACGCCCAAACTGGCAGGCTTGCTGACCAACAGCCCTCCTCTGCCCCAGATTGGAGACAATGACTATGACAATCTGTGGATGGTCATTGACGCAGGCACGAAAAGAGCCCGGCTGGTGAAATTCAACCTGTAGCATCATCCTCCAACTGGAGGCATATATACTTCATTTCGAGGTACTCATCTATTCCATAGCGGGAGCCTTCCCTTCCAAAGCCGCTCTCTTTGATGCCGCCGAAGGGTGCTACCGCTGTGGAAATGAGTCCTGTATTGACCCCCACCATCCCATAGGCCAGTGCTTCGGCTACCCGAAAAATCCTGTTGACGTCCCGACCATAAAAATAAGCCGCCAGCCCGTAGTCCGTGGCATTCGCCAAAGCGACCACCTCCTGCTCTGTTTTGAAGGTAAAAATGGGCGCTACGGGACCAAAAATTTCTTCAGAAGCCATCGCCATGTCTGCCCGCATACCCGTGATAACGGTTGGCTCAAAAAAAGTCCCCCCGCTGCTGTGTGGGCTGCCACCCAGCTCAATCCTCGCCCCTTTGCTGACAGCATCGGCCAGCAGCTGGCGGACTTTTGACAGTGCAGCCTGGTTGATGAGCGGTCCCACCATGACGCCTTCTTCCAGCCCCTCCCCCACTTTGAGCCTAGCCACTGCCTCCTTGAATTTTTTTACAAAATCTTCTGCCACAGCCTCCTGTACATAAATTCTATTGGCACACACGCAGGTCTGCCCCGCATTGCGATACTTGGAGAGCAGCGCTCCGCTCACTGCGGCATCGATGTCAGCATCATCAAATACGATAAAAGGCGCATTACCGCCCAACTCCAGCGATAGGCGCTTAAGTGTCGGCGCGGCCTGCTGCATCAGCCACTTGCCCGTGGGCGTGGAACCGGTAAAAGAAATTTTGCGCACGCGCGGATCAGCGGTGAGTACCTCTCCTATAGCGCGGGGATTGGCTGTCGTGAGCACATTAATGACACCGGGCGGGAAACCGGCCCTTTCGGCCAACACACAAAGTGCTAAGGCTGAAAGCGGCGTATCTTCAGCGGGTTTAATGACAAGTGTACAGCCGGCAGCCAGTGCGGGCGCCATTTTGCGGGCCAGCATAGCGTTGGGAAAATTCCAGGGGGTGATGACAGCCGCGACACCTATCGGCTGGCGGCTGACCAATAGGCGCTTATTGGCTTCATGGCCGGGAATAATATCCCCATATACCCGTCGCGCCTCTTCAGCAAACCATTCGATATAACTAGCACCATAGGCAATTTCAGCGCGGGCTTCCGCCAGTGGTTTACCCTGCTCTGCTGTCAGTATGCGGGCCAAATCCTCTTGGTGCTCCCCGACCAGTACCAGCCAGCGCTTGAGCAGGCGCGCCCGCTCGCCCGCGGCAAGTTTTTTCCATGGAAAAAAAGCTGCCGCAGCGGCAGCAATCGCTGCTGCAGCGTCTTCAGGCCCCATATCAGGCACGGTTGCCAGCAGACTGCCATTGGCAGGATTGTAGACAGAATAATTGCTGGCGGCAGCGGCTTCGCACCACTGTCCGCCTATGAACGCCTGCTGGCGCAGCAGAGATCCGTCAGTCAATTGTGGCAACATAGCTAAGCTGTAGTTTTATTACAATCAACTTTTATGAGCAGCCAAAGAAGTAGTCTGAAAAGATAAGCAGACGTTGCCCGCAACCCCACTACAGTCATCAAACAACAGTGATACCTGTCAGTCCCTGACCAGCCTTATCCGTTCAGCAGTCTTGTGCCTTCGACCAGCGAGAAAAAGAGGATCTCGCCCTTTTTATTCATCTTATGCAGATAAGCATCCATTGCGCTGGCCGCAAAATCATTGATTCGCTCTTTGTGTACCAGGCTGATCGTACAGCCCCCGAATCCTCCGCCCATCAGACGGCTACCCAACACCCCCGGGTATGCTGCCGCAAATTCGACCAGAAAATCGAGTTCTTCACAGCTTACTTCATAAGCATGCCGAAGTCCCTCATGCGTACGGAACATCAAATCGCCCAATTCCCGCAGCTCCCCCTGCCGAAGACAGTCAGCGGCACGCAAGGTTCTGGCCACTTCTTCGACCACATAGCGACTGCGATTATAGACGGAGGTACTCATGTTATCGCGGGCAGCCTCCAGTTGCACAAGACTCGTGTCCCTGAGCGACAACACCTCCGGAAAAAGCTGCCGGACAGCCGCCAGCCCGTCGCGGCACTCCCTGACCCGTACCGGATAGGCAGACTCCGCCAATGAATGATGTACACAGGTATTGAGCAGTACCCAGCCATAGTCGCCCGTATCGGCAGGAATCATCTGCGCCTCAAGGCTTCTGCAGTCAAGCAGAATCAGCTGGTCTTTGACGCCCATCAAACTGGCGTACTGATCCATGATACCACAGGGAATACCCACAAACTGGTGTGAGGAACGCTGCGCGAGCAGCGCCAGCGAAGGCTTATCCAATGCTGCCCCTAATACAGCATTCCAGATGGTAGCCATGCCTGTTTCCAGCGCTGCCGAGGAGCTGACACCTGCACCTATGGGCAGATTACCCCCGAAAACAATGTCAAGACCCGGTAAAGTATAGCCCTTCGAAGCGAATTGATCTGCGATACCCAGCACGTAGTTGAGCCACAGCTTTTCCTGTCGCTGCAACGGCTGCTGCAGATCAATCTGTGCCTGTTCGTCAATGTCCAATGCCCACAAACGCAACAGCCCGCTCCCGTTGGGTCTGGCTGCCAAAAACAGGTAGCGGTCGATAGCCCCCGGCATTACGAAACCATCATTGTAGTCCGTATGCTCTCCAATAATATTAGCACGACCACTGGCCTGCACCAGATAATCGGGATCGGCAGCAGTCAGCCCGCGAAAAATTGCAGCCAGTTGGTCGGCAGAAGTTATCATATACAGTAAGCTTATTCGGTCATATCCATGTTGTGGAAGACGTTGATGACATCTTCATCTTCCTCCAGCTTTTCGATTAGTTTAATCACCTCCTCCGCCTGTTCGTCAGACAGTTCTTTGGTATGCGAAGGAAAGCGAAGTAGTTCAGCGCTTTGCACCTCTATCTTGCGATCCTCCAGCGCTTTTTGCATACTTCCGTAATCTTCAAAGGAGCAGTATAGTACGATATGCTCATCTTCCCGCTGCATATCATCGAGACCGTGATCAATCAGCTCAAGTTCCAGGTCTTCCGTATTAACTCCCTCAGCCTTAATCTTGAACTGCCCCTTGCGGGTAAACATATAATCGACCGAGCCGGAGACACCCATAGACCCTCCATTCTTCGAAAAGATATGGCGGATGTTGGCTACGGTGCGATTGGTATTGTTGGTAGCTGTTTCTACGACCACCGCCACACCATGCGGTGCATAGCCTTCGTATACGACCTCGTCATAATTTTCTGCCTCTTTGGAAGCGGCGCGTTTGATGGCATTTTCGACATTGACCTTGGGCATGTTGGCCAGCTTAGCATTCTGGACAGCCAGTCGCAGGCGGGAGTTATACTCCGGGTCGGCCCCGCCATCGCGCACAGCAATAGCAATTTCACGACCTATCTTCGTAAATACTTTGGCCATATTGGCCCAGCGCTTAAACTTGCGCTCTTTGCGATATTCGAATGCGCGTCCCATAATCGATTTTTTGTCAGCAAAAAAGCGCCGCAAATTTAGTGATTTCTTTCTGCTTATTGTCTGCTCTGTACAAATTTAGAACAGGTCAATTTATATGCCAGTTGAGCTACTGCTGCTACAGGCTAACGCAACATATCGCCGTCAATAAGCCGATCAACGAGCTGCAGGCTGCTGCCTGGCCCTATGGCGTGCAATTTTTTCACACCACTGGCCTCAAATGATTCAATGACCAGCCTGGCAGGACCAAATTCAGGTTTTTTCTGGTAAGCCACAAACCCTTGCCGACAATCGTGCAACCGGAGATTGCGCCCCGTGAAGGTGGACAAATCCTTGGCGGCTACCGCTATGTTGCAAGCCGAAAAAGTAGCCTGCTGCATGGTAGCATCGCTGTCCTCCCCAACACTCATTCCCTTGTCACCACAATTTTCAAACCTGCAGTTGCGCACATTCACTACACTGCCCGACACATCCAGCCCGTCATTGACCGTTTGGCGGAAAGTGCAACTGACTACCTCCCCTTTGCAAAAATCCGCATCGAAAGCATCCGAAGAAGTCAGCGCAAAGAGGCTGTTTTCCACGTAAAAATTGCTCCGGATGATATTCAGCCCGTCCTCACTCCTGTTCTCTCTGAACACACAATTGGCAATACGTACATCCGATTCATAGCAGGTCACTGCACCCGTCAGTGTCCAGCCGGCTGTCTGCAAATTGCTCAGCCCGCTGAAAAGCACGTAGCTGAAGACCGACAGTCCGCCGGCCTCAATCAGGTGTAGTCCCTGCCCGCTGCCATCCGAAGAAAATAACCGTATAGGGCGCTCTTCATTTCCAAAAGCCTGTACAGGTGCATAGCTAATGATGCAGGCCTGCTGGCGCAGATCCAGCTCGGCACCTGCTTCTATGAGTAAGCCCTTACCTGGCGGTATGAGCAGCTTCCTGTTGAGCACATGCCGGCCCCGCCGGATGTACCAATAGCCATCCCTTTCCGTCAACCATGGCAGGTCGGCCGCGGGCAGCGCCTGCCGCTGCAGCTGCTGCCGTATACCCGGCACAGCCACATCCTGTCTGAGTGGTTGCAGCGGCGTTGCTGCCAAAAGACTGTCTACCCCCGGCAGCCTGTAAAAAACGTATTTCGCCGAAGCCGGCATGGATAAAGTGTCGAAAAAAGGCGTAGCCTGCTGCAGCAGCTGAGCCTCTTCGTGCAGGTAGCGAATATCGGCATACTGCCGCACCAGACTATCCCGCCGGAGGCGATCCAGCAGGCGACGAGGGCTCCTTGCCACCAGCCAGCGCGGCTGCTGTAATTTGAACGATGGCTGTTGCCCGCTGCCGCCATAGCCCACCACTTCCACGGGTAGGGTATGCATATTTTGCACCTGCACCCGCCCGTCGGCCAGCCGGTAGGCGCGCAGGCCGTTTTGGGAAAAAGGCAGCAGCAGGCTGTGTATATAAGCCGCATGGCGGGCAAAATCAGGCAGAGATGCCTGGTAGTCCGGAAATTCAAGTTGCATCCATTGCATACGGATACTCCAGTCGGCCTGCACCTCCTCTACGAAAGTCTGCCAGTAAGCCGGGGAAGACAGTCGGTGCAATTCTGCCAGATAAGCCCTCACAAAGGCCGTATCCTGAAACAGTGCCCCTGCCATAGACTCATTGGGCAGGTGTGATGGCTGCAGTGCCCCCTCGCCCAGAAAACTAAACGGTTTTACATCGCCTCCGCCAAAACCGTCAAAACCAACCGGCTCCAGACGGGTCGTGACGGGATTGAAATAAAACCGCTGGTTGTGCCAAACGATACCGTGGTAAGCGCCCATGACATCGCAGATGGCATAGTAACGCGCCATACGCTTGATGTCAAATACTTCGCTGGCGGGCTGCATCCCCCGCCGCCATTGCTCCAGCGACTTGACCGCCAGTTCGTACAGCGGTGTCATAGCCGGATTCGCCAGCCAGTCTTCTTCAGAAAAAGCTGCCGCAAAAGCCGCTTCACCATCCAAAGGTGCATGTGTGGCGCCGTGGCGGACGTAGCCATGGTGTGAAAACTGCCTGCCCATAGCATGCCAGAAGCCATCCTCTGCCAATTTGAGCAGGGGCCCTTCCCGTCGCTGCCTGCTTTCGACCAGCTGCTTCTCAAAATGCTCCTCCCAGGCATAGATTCCCTT
Organism: uncultured Saprospiraceae bacterium; assembly: GCA_964645715.1. Classification (GTDB taxonomy): domain Bacteria; phylum Bacteroidota; class Bacteroidia; order Chitinophagales; family Saprospiraceae; genus JAUMBM01. The sequence continues at coordinate 18,984 of CAZYAO010000003.1, read as the reverse complement.
TGACTGTCCGTTTTGCACCAGCTCCACAAAATCATAGCGCGTCGTGAGCACATCTTCCCGCTCCCACAGCCGATGGAGCAGCCACTCATGCAGGTAGTGGCGGGCAGCAGGCGTATGCAGACTAAACAGCTGCAGCTGCTTCCAGGCCGCTGGCGGCCGCATTTTCACCCGAAAAGACCACTTATCACCGTGCAGATGATCCAGCCAGTCGCCTTTGAGACGTATCTTGACCGATGTCTCCACACTGTCGTAGCCCAGACGCGCATTCACCCACGAGTCATCTTTTGCCAACAAAATCCCCTGTGACAGCGCCTCGTCGCGTACGGAGGAAAGCGTCGACATCGCCTGCTCTCCAATGTTCAGCGCAAGTTTTTCCGGTACAAGTACGTCTGCCCCGTGCCGGCCTACACGCTCGATGAGCAAGTCGTCAAAACAGACCGGCGTAGCGCCATCGCTGTATACATAAATCTTAATCTCCTTCGCAGGCTTGTGGAAGGGGACGATGAAAAAGATTTCCAACTTTTCCCAGGCGCCTGCAGACTGAAAAGCGGCAGTACCCGCCTCCAGGTAAAGACCCTCCGGCGAACTCCCCTGAACAACCAGTTTGCCAGCTCGTATAGCTTCTTTAAACCGCCAGATACTGACTCGCCAAGCCTCTCCCGGCAGGTGTCCTGTAAGTGTGTACGTCAGCGCATAGACCGTCTGCCCCGTTTTGGGCAGGCAGACGGCGAAGCGACCCGATCGCGCGCGTTCATCTGTGCGATACTCACCCCCTTCAAAGCGATATTTTCCGTACACAAACATGCCGCTCCGCACTTTCTCCGCATCACAGACGATCCGGTTGCCCGGCAAGGCGGAGCTTTTTTTCCAATACCCCCACGCCCCTGCTGCCAGCAGGAGGATGAGCGCTGAAAGTGCCAGCGGGAGCGCGTAGCGCCCGAGAGCCGGACGCTGGTTGTTGGTAGTTTGGCTAAGGAACATGGTTGCGTGGGTGTAAAAGAAATGCAGGCCGCAAGCGGGCCTGCTGCTGCCTCAGCGGAGGCAGCCTGCGATGCCCGGAGCGCACCGCAGCAGCAATATCGCAAAAACAGGCCATCAGAAAATGGATGCATCCTTGCGGCGGCGATCCAGCTCCTGCTGGATAATGCGCGTCAGCTCCTGCGCATGTGTCGTCACATTGTACTTGCGGCGCACATAGAGCTGCCCCAGCAGACTGGCGGTAATTGCCAGCGGCACGAGCCCGAAGAAGACGTAGCCCAGCGTAGTAAAGCCCGTAACCATTGACAGAAAACCTGCTCCGATCCACAAAGAAATGCTGGCGATCAGCAACAACAGCCGACGTTGCAGCTGTGAAGCCTTATTGAGCTGCCACTTGATGTTGCGCAGCAGAACCATCAGCTCCTGGGTAGAATATTCTGCAGCGCCGTACTCCCTGATCAGCAAAAGATCGTCGTTCCCGTCGCGCTCAATGCACGAGAGTTGGTAATCTAAGGATTCGGAATGTCTGCGAGCAGTATTTAGCATACGGTATGGGCGATTATACCTGATTAGTTAACGCGAAAATATATAATTTTATAGTGAATTCCAAGTTCACAATAACAGCGATTTTTTTTCAACAATACAGCATATTTTTTTCCACCAATCATCCGACAATCTCTGGCGGCGGCTCAAGGGCTTATCATTGTCAGTTTATGCAGGTGATTGTCATTATTTTTCTGAAGACGAAGATGCAGACAGAAGAGAAAACTGAGCTTTACCATTTATTCAACGGCTTGACTGTCGTTGAGTTGGCCAGCGTGCTGGCCGGACCTGCCGTCGGACAATTTTTTGCCGAACTGGGAGCGCGGGTTATCAAAATCGAAAATAAATCGACAGGCGGCGATGTTACTCGCCGATGGAAAGCGCCCACTGAAGAACCGACGACGGCTGATTCTGCCTATTATCACAGCGTAAATTGGGGCAAGGAAAGCCACTTGCTCGACCTGCACGATTCGGTGGACAAGGAACAAGTCCTTCATTGGATAGAACAGGCAGACATTGTCATCAGCAACTACAGACCAGCTTCAGCCAACCGGCTGGGTATGGACTATGCGCAGCTGCGGCAGCGCAACCCGACCCTTATCTACGCAGAAATTACGGGCTACGGAAGCGATGATCCTCGCCCCGCTTTTGATGTAGTATTGCAGGCTGAAAGTGGATTTTTGCTGATGACTGGTGAACCCGGCCGACCGCCTGTGAAAATGCCCGTAGCCTTAATCGATTTACTAGCTGCCCACCAGCTCAAACAAGCCTGCCTGCTGGCGCTACTCCGCCGTCAGCAAACTCAACATGGCGCCTACCTGCGAGTGAGCTTGTACGACGCTGCCGTCAGCTCGCTGGCCAATCAGGCAACCAACTGGTTAATTGCAGGCTACGAACCCCAGCGTATGGGTACACAGCATCCCAATATTGCGCCTTATGGTGATTTATTTACCGCTGCCGATGGTAAGTCCCTCGTGCTGGCGGTAGGATCTGAGGGGCAGTTTGCTGCTTTGTGCCAGGTACTTTCCTTACCCCAATTAGTAACCGACGATCGATTTGCGAGCAATCAGCAGCGAGTCCTCCACCGGGATACATTGAATCGTATACTGGCGACAGCCATTGGCAACCATGACCGGGAGGAGCTGCTGCAGGCATTGTCTGTTCATCAGGTGCCTGCAGGTGCCCTTCGAACCATCCCGGAAGTATTCGAGGACAAAAAAACTCACAGGTTATTGCTGCAGCAAAAGGATGAAGCAGGAAGGGTCGTAGAGAGTGTAAAAACCGTGGTATTCGAAGTCAGTTGGTAAGCTACCAAGCCTTTCGGTACAGATTGATGGCTATGCTGCCAGTCTGTAGCATAAACAAAAGAGAAGGCCTTACTGATTAAAAAATCAGTAAGGCCTTCTCTTATATTCTTACAATTTCTGCTAAGCCTCTGCCGCTTCCTCTGCACTTCCCTCAGTAGCTTCGGGAGCTTCAGCTGCAGGAGCCTCTGGCTCAGCTGCTACTGCAACCGGCTTTGGTGGAGGAGGAGTTCCGGAGATAGCCGCGTGACGAGCCGCTTTAGCCTCAGTAGTTTTGGCCACCCGGGCAGCAATCTTTGATTCTTTAGCGTCAACCCACTGCTGCCAGCGAGCATCCGCTTCTTCCTGGCTGAAAGCGCCCTTAGCGACCCCACGCTGCAGGTGCTTCTTGAGGAGGACACCTTTGAATCGGAGGATTGCACGGACAGTATCAGTCGGTTGGGCACCATTGGCAATCCACTCATAAGCCTTCTCGCGATCGATGTCAATCGTGGCAGGACTTGTCATGGGATTGTATGTACCCAGTTTTTCAATAAATCGACCGTCACGTGGTGAACGGGAATCGGCTACCACTATGTGGTAGAACGGACGCTGTTTGCGACCTTTGCGCTGCAGACGAATTTTTACAGCCATGGTTGTGTTGCTTCATTCAATGAAACCATTCCCACTTACTCTCTCTAGGAGACTATGGGCTTTCAATCGGGTGACAAAGGTAAATGTATTTTCGCGGCCGGCCAAGCAATCAACTGATTATTTATTCCCCTACGGATAGGAGATGCCTCTAGCAAGCAGGTCTAAGCGCCGGAAAGCCGCCAACAGAAACCGGCAGCCAGCACAAACCCTGCGGCCACAACAGACGTAACCTTAGTACCGACCACCCTACTGATAAATAATTTATTGCAGATAACCCAAATCCAACAAAATATTATCTACTTTGCAGGGCAGCAAGCAGCCATATAATTTGCACCTATTGGCTGCATAGGTAAGCTGCATGAGGGCAATACAACTACTTATTGGTTAAACAAACGAATACATTAATGAACAACAAGCTAATTTTCTGGTCCATTACCGTGGGTTTGGGTGGCTTTCTTTTTGGTCTGGACACCGCTGTTATTTCGGGCGCTGAGCAGGCGATACAGCAACTTTGGAATCTCGACAACTGGCAGCACGGACTGGCCGTAGCCATGGCGCTCTACGGCACCGTGATTGGAGCCGCCTTCGGGGGAATTCCCGCCGATCGCTACGGTCGCAAACCTACCCTGCTGTGGATAGGGATCTTCTTTTTTCTTTCTGCTATTGGTACGGCAGTGGCGCAGGATGTGAATACATTCATGGTATTCAGACTATTGGGGGGTATAAGCATTGGCGCCTCATCAGTGGTAGCACCTGTCTACATTTCAGAAATTGCGCCAGCGGAAGTTCGGGGTCGCATGGTCATTTCCTTTCAGTTTAACATAGTGTTGGGCATACTCATTGCCTATGTATCCAACTATCTGCTGGAAGGCAGCTCCAACGACTGGCGCTGGATGCTGGGCATCGTGGCCATCCCTTCCCTCGTATTTTCAGTCATGATGATTTTCACCCCTGAGACACCCCGTTGGCTCTTGCTGCACAAAGGTGACGAAGCCCTTGCGCGACAGGTACTCTCCATTACCGAGAAGAATGTGGATGCGGCAGTAGCGGATATTCGTGCGTCGGCCGGTGTAGAAAAAAAGGGTATTGTGGACAGATTTTTCTCCAAAAAATATCGGTTCCCCATACTGCTGGCTTTTTTACTGGCCTTTTTCAATCAGCTCTCGGGTATCAATGCCGTCATTTATTTTGCTCCTCGGATCTTTGAAATGACGGGGCTGGGCAAAGAGGGTGCACTGCTGTCGACGGCAGGTGTGGGGATCGTAAACTTAGCCTTTACCGTTTTGGGCTGGTTTTTGATTGACCGCTACGGCCGACGGGTACTTATGTACATTGGGTCCATTGGATATATCACCTCCCTGGGGCTGATTGCACTGGCTTTTTTCAACAAATCGTTTGCAGCCGTGCCTTTATACGTTTTTGCATTCATAGCATCCCACGCTATCGGACAGGGTTCGGTAATCTGGGTATTCATCTCCGAAATTTTCCCCAACTCGGTACGTGCTTCCGGCATGGCTTGGGGGTCGCTCACCCACTGGGTTTTTGCAGCCTTGATTGCCAACTTATTCCCCTACTTTGCCACTACCTTCGGCGGTGGTCCGATTTTTGCTTTTTTCAGCATCATGATGGTGCTACAACTGGTATACGTGTGGTGGCTGATGCCTGAGACCAAAGGTGTCTCACTGGAAGAACTGCAGCAGCGGCTCACCAACCGCTAGCCAAAGGGCCGACGCGCGCAAGCGGGTCGGCCCTTTTTTTTATGAAAAAACTAAGCTGCGACAAGCATGCTGCACTGGTTTTTTATTCAGCATAACTGGCCACCGGGGGACAAGTGCACACGAGATTGCGGTCGCCATAAGCATTGTCAATGCGCGTAACACTGGCCCAAAACTTGCGCCCGTCCCGAAGGTAGGGCAGCGGCCAGGCAGCTTTGGCGCGGCTGTATGGCAACTGCCAGTCATCAGCGGTGATCATCTCGAGTGTATGCGGAGCGTTGTGCAGTACGTTGTTATCAATCGGATACGTACCTGTAGCAATTTCGTCAATTTCCTTGCGGATTTCAAGCATTGCGTCACAGAAACGATCGAGTTCTTCCTTGCTTTCGCTCTCCGTAGGCTCGATCATGATGGTACCAGCCACCGGGAAACTGAGCGTTGGCGCGTGAAAGCCGTAGTCCATCAGGCGCTTAGCGACATCTTCAGCACTGATGACAGCTTTGAAGGGTCGCAAATCGACAATGAGTTCGTGGGCAGAATGGCCATTTTCACCTTTATAGAGGATGCTGTAGGCACCTTCCAACCTTGCCTTTATGTAGTTGGCATTGAGAATGGCGTAAGCGGTAGCTTTTTTTACCCCCTCTCTTCCCAACATTTTGATGTAGGCGTAACTGATGAGCAAAATGCTTGCGCTACCAAAAGGTGCAGAGGAAACAGCCGTGATGCCGTGCTCCCCGCCGGTTGCTACCAAGGGGTGCTTGGGCAGGAAAGGCTTCAGTTTTTCGTTTACGCAGATGGGACCCATGCCTGGTCCGCCACCGCCATGCGGGATGGCAAACGTCTTGTGAAGATTGAGATGGCATACATCGGCATCAATGAGGCCAGGGCTGGTAAGTCCTACCTGCGCGTTCATGTTGGCGCCATCCATATAGACAAGCCCGCCATGCGTGTGTATGATATCACAGATTTCGCGAATACGGGTCTCAAATACCCCGTGTGTTGAAGGATACGTGACCATGAGCGCCGCGAGTCGGTCGCTGTACTGCAGCGCCTTTTCCCGTAGTTCATCGACATTGATGTTGCCGTGTTCGTCGCAGCCGGTAACGACCACCTCCATACCGGCCATGACAGCACTGGCAGGGTTGGTGCCGTGGGCACTTTCCGGAATAAGCGCAACATTGCGATGCCCCTGATTGTGGTGGAGGTGATAAGCCCGGATGGTGAGCAGTCCTGCATACTCCCCCTGTGCACCTGAGTTAGGCTGCAGAGAGCAGGCGGCAAAGCCTGTCACATCAGAAAGCCATGCCGATAGTTCGGCAAAGATTTTCTGGTAGCCCTCTGTCTGATCAATGGGCGCAAAAGGATGCAGATTGGCGAACTCAGGCCAGCTTACGGGTATGAGCTCGGTAGCCGCGTTGAGTTTCATGGTGCAGGAGCCAAGCGCAATCATGGAGTGCATCAGCGATAAATCGCGATTCTCGAGCCGCTTGATGTAGCGCATCATCTCACTTTCCGTGTGGTAACTGCTAAATACCGGATGCGTGAGGAAATCAGCACTGCGCTCCAGCGCCTTGGGGAGGGCAAAGATTGCTGCCGTATCTGCTGTATAGGTGTGCGTATGATGGCTTTTGCCCGCCGCCAGCACGCTGGCGAGATCCTGCAGGTCCTCCTCCAGTACAGTTTCATCCAGACTTATCTGGACTCCGTGTCTGTCATAATACAAATTGATGCCGTGTGCGAGTGCAGCGCGCTGCAGGTTCTCAATGGTGTGCGAATCTGCTTCGAGCCGGATGGTGTCAAAAAAATGAGGGCTGTGGAGTACGTAACCCAGCGACTGAGCGTAGGTAGCAAGCTTACGGGCCTGATCGTGTATCTTGCCAGCAATGCTCTTGAGCCCGTCTGCGCCATGCCAGGCGGCATACATACCTGCCATAATGGCCAACAGCGCCTGAGCAGTACAGATATTGGAAGTGGCTTTTTCGCGGCGAATATGCTGCTCGCGCGTCTGCAGCGCCATACGCAATGCCCGGTTGCCCTTGCGGTCGACCGAAACACCAATGATACGGCCTGGTATCAGCCGCTTGTAGTCGTCGTGGCAAGCAAAAAACGCCGCATGCGGCCCTCCGTACCCTATGGGCACACCTAGGCGCTGGCTGTTGCCCACGACAGCGTCGGCACCCCACTCACCCGGAGGGCTCAGCAAGGTCAGCGCCAGCAAATCACTGGCTACGGTCACATACACCCCGGAAGCCTTGGCCCGCTCGGTAAGCGCCCGGTAATCAGACACAGTACCCGTCTTATCAGGGTACTGGAGCAGTACACCGAAGGTACGATCCGTAAAATTCATGGACTGCTCGTCAACCACTTTGATATCAATATCGAGTGGTGTTGCACGTGTGTACAGCACCTCCAGCGTCTGCGGGAAAACCTTATCTGATACCAAAAATACGTTGGCTGCTTCCGCTTTGGCTTTTTTATTTTTTAAGCCATAAAACATAGCCATAGCCTCCGCGGCAGCCGTACCTTCATCGAGCAAGGAGGCGTTGGCCACAGGCAAGCCTGTCAAATCACTTACCATCGTCTGGAAATTCAACAATGCCTCCAGACGGCCCTGCGCAATTTCAGCCTGATAAGGTGTGTACTGGGTATACCAGCCCGGATTCTGGAAAATATTGCGCAAAATCACGGAAGGGGTCACCGTACCATAATAGCCTAAGCCGATATAGCTGCGGTACACCTTGTTGAGCCGGGCTGTCTGCGCAAGCTCCCGAAGATAGGCATACTCCGTCATCGCATCCGGCAAATTGAGCGAACGCTCAAGTCGGATGGACTCGGGAATAGTCTCGTCGATTAGCTTGTCTACGGAAGGCACTCCAATTTTTTGCAGCATGGCCGCTGCAGCGCTAGCATTCGCACCTATGTGCCGGCGCTCAAACTGGTCGAAATTAGCTTCTTTGGTCATGTATGGTTATCGACTTAAGTGGTTAGGAATACTCCGCAGCTGATCCGACGGAAATCCCCCCGGACAAACTTTGCGAATACAAAGATAAAGACAGAAATGCGATATTGTGTTGTTGTTCGGTATCATATCATTTCTCTTACTTGTATATGTGTGACAATTTCATGGCAGCCACCTAAACAATTGGTTATGAGAATATAACTTCCGTTGCACCCCAACCGTATTTAGGATGATACTCATTTTTGTATGCACTTACCTCGTGCATTTCCTTAAGTCTGCGCGCTATGGCTGCTCTGAGCTTGCCTTCACCCAGGCCATGAATAACGAAAACGCGCTCAACACCCAGCCTGTACGCCTCGTGGATAAACTGTTCGAAATGCCTCATCTGCAGCGCCAGAATATCTCCTGGGGAGAGTTTTTTCGGATCTGAGGCCAGTTTATCGATATGAAGATCGAGTTCATTGGAAAAAGTTGCCAACTGCCATACTTCATGAGAAAAATCTTCCAGCTTTGTCCACTGACCCGCTGGCTTCGATTTTTGTTGTTTCTCGGTATAGTCGGCAAGGCTGCTGGGAGAGGTGATATTTTTCGGTTTTTCTTTAGGGTCCAGTGAATCGTACACTTTTATCAGATGGACCAACCTGTTGAGTAAAGGTGCCGTCAGTAAGCGCTTAAAAAGCATAGCTGGTTTCAGCTTCATGCGACGCAGCAGCAACGGTCCGCTGCCTTTGGGCAAAATTTCCCAACACTGCATGACAATCTCAGGGGCCTCATTGAGTTCTTCAAATTGGAGGAAGCCCGTATCGACATAATTGGCAGGCTGCAGTCTGCCACGAGTTTCCCACCGAAGCTCTCCTTTGGTAAAAAACTGAAAAACGTATAAGTATGATCGCCTGCTGTCGTTGATAATAAATATATTGTACTTCTCTGGTGTCGCATCATTGCGCAAAACAGGATCAAAAGCCAATTGAATTCCCTGTGGATTCAGGATAGCATACTGACCAGACAAATCAGGGCTATCAGGCTTGACAACCTTTTTGTCCTGCTTACCCGCCACCAGCTTGGCAGGTACTTTGGAAGCGGTGCCTGTCTCCGAACGGGCAAGATCTGCAACGAATACAGGTATCGACATCTCCTCCTCGGGCAGGTATACAGATACCATACCTTCCTCGAGCAGTTCATCCACCCAACCTTCGTCGCCTGTGCGCAACAATCTTACTTTGGTTCCTACGGACAGCAACATACGCTCGCGTTAAATTTCAGTAATACCGATGTCGTGTATAACCCGTACCAACATCTTTCTCACATGAAAGATATGGCAATGTGCTTTTGTTCATCTGCACAGTCCAAAAAGCTGGCTCACAAAACACCGCCTCCTCTGCCAGCCGGCCGGGGTGTCGCTGACCTGTTGGCAGGAGTCGCAGGCGGAGCTTCATCGTCCCGCGCATTACTTTCCTCCTGTGCAGGAGATGTTTGTGGCAGAGCAGTTATCGTCCTCTTGGGTGGTCCGAAAAGATCATCTATATCCTTTGGACGAATATCTTTTTGCCAGACGAAACCTGCCAACCTCAATTTTTCGTGGTCAACAGCTCCCATAGGGTCTAATCTGCCAGCAGGCTGATTATAAAACATTATTTCATTCACCTGGTTGTTCTCAAACAGTAGTTTCATCTCGCTGCAGACAGTCTTATTTACGCCTACATAGGCCTGCTGTTCATCTAATGCATAATAGACAGACTCAGCATTGCCGCTGACAAACATCTGGTGCAGATTGTTATCTACAAAATCGACCTCTATCTTTTTTCCCTTCACCTGGTTGTAAAAGAGCTCGTCAGGGCTGTTGATGATAAAAGCATCATTGAAAAGGTAGATGCGATGCAGCGCTTCCTCCCGTAGTGCGAGAAAAATCGTGTCTGCTGTAAATTGAGACGTATCAGACCAAATAACAGGCTCTCGAAAGAAGCGGAATAGTTCGTCCTGTTGGGAAAAAGCGACAGAATCGGCCAGTGCCTGAAGGTTGCTTTTAAAAATCCGTACATCGCGATACGCCTGTAACAAGCGTGCAGAGTCTGCAGCAGTTGTATCGGCTTTCGTGGAAAGCAGGGTATCGGCTGTCATATACAGCGTATCGCTTTCAATAACTATCTTCATCATCGGACGACCGCGCACACCACCGCTGGCTTTCAGATAAGCATCTTCCTGTCGATACAATGCCTGTTCACACAAAATACTAAGTTGCTGACTAGTATCTTGCCAAATTACCCGACCCGAAGCAAGCCCAAAGCCTGTTGTCTGCTCAAACCTGACGGAATCAGCTTCCAACAGCTGGGGTGGCTCGCTTATAAGCGACCTTCCCAGCGTCTGGTACGCTGCCTGTCGACCATCATAGTCGACGATGGGACCCTGTATGACTCGCTTTCCATCCACCGCTACCGCATTGCCTATGAGCCTGGTCTTATCTGCCTGGCGATTGTAGATGATGGTATCGGCAACAGCTGATTTACCCTCTCCTTCCTCCACACGGGCATTCCCCTGTAGGATATAGGTTGACAGTCGACCATTGAATATTATTTGGTCAGCAGAAGCTGTTTGCTCTCCCTTGCGATATTGTGCACCGCCTGAAAATTCTCCCCTGTCCTCATCTATATCATAAAAACCTGCTTCGCAGTAAATCTCACTACTATCAACGCGCATGCGGGTAGGGCCAATAAATATAACCCTGTTCTCTCTGGCATCAAAGCGGAGTGAGTCCGCCCTAAGGGCAAATTTGGGGTCGATAACCAATACACTATCTTTAAAATAGGCCACCTCTTGGTCTGCATAGTAATAGCCGCTAATACTTGTCAGGCGGGTAGAATCATTTACCAGCGTAGCACCGGTGGTGTAAGTTGCCAGTTTAATCTTCAGATCGTAGTGCAGCCTGTCGGTATATAGTTTCTGCCGCCCATTGGCCAGCACAACCCTCCCGAAAAGATCGGCCTCTTTAAGAATTCCATCGTACAAAAGTGTATCAGCAAATCCGCTGATTGAGTCTCCCTGCTGCAATATGATGTTGCTGAATGCCTCAACCCGTGTGCTATTGGCAATAGTAGCGCTGTCACAAAACATAAATACACTGTCCTGGCTAAGTTCGACATTGCCGATTAGCCGTTGAATACTACTGTCCCCCAATTGTTGAAACTGCAGAACGTTGGCAAAATTAACCTTCACTTGCTGAAAGCCTTGCTCAGTCGCCACAGGTAAGGTTGCTGCGGGTCTTCCCTGAGACCAAAGAGCGGTAGGTAGCAGGCAGACCACCAAATACAGAAAAACGTGAAGATTGGAATACTGCCGTTTACAATGCTTTTCCCTCCTTAGGTCAGCAATCGCGCTGGCTCTCTGCAGCAGACTACCCGATAAAACATTCATAAGTATTATTCCTTTATACTGCTGACGCATTTGAACCATGAGTATGCACTACCAACAATCTGCCAACAAGTCTGCTGCCTGGGCCCCCACTGCACTGCCAATTGCTACCCCCATTCCGCCCAGCCTGACAGCTGCCACAGAACGATTGCCTATAGTTTTGACGATAGGCACCTTAGCATCTCCCCTGCCGATGATTCCACTCCACTCCCGCTCGATGGTCCATCCCTGCGCATATGGAAGAATCGTTTCGGCCATAAATTGGCGTAGAAAGGACCTTATCCCGGGATGTGGATCAAAGCTGTCAGTAGTTTCCCCTGTAAGATCCAGGTGACGTGCCCCTCCCAAAAGTACCCGATTGCCCAGTTGTCGAAAATAAACATAGCCTTTATGGTAGTGAAAACATCCCTTGAGGCGTAAGTTATCAATAGGCGTAGAAATCATCACTTGATTACGTGCAGGGACAACCGGCAGGTCGGGCTGCAGTTGTCGACTAAAAGCGTTGGTTGCCAACAGCAGACTACCGGCATAAAAGCTCCATCCGAGATTGGTATGGACAACTACCCCTGCTACCTCTTCTTCAAAAGCACTAATCTCAAGTCCGCCCCAAACATCGATTGAAGCCTTGTGAGCCTGATCAAGCAATGTGCGCATGAGCTTGCCTGTATCAATCTCCCCTTCCGCAACATTCAGCAAAAGGTGTGCAGTATTTCCAAGCCCCAAACTGGCTATTTGTGTGTCTGCTATAACAAACGTATCAGGCAGACCTGTGATTGCCCGCATACGTTCATTAAACACATGACGATGACCAAGACACTCATCGTAGGCATCTTCTTCCTTTGGGGAAAAACACTCATAGCCACCACTTTTGCGGTAGCCAATAGCATCTTCACCGAACATGCGCCTGAGCTTCTCGAGACCTTGGTAGCGCATGGCAACCAGTGCCCATACCGACTCCTCCGGCTGATTGCTCAGGTCATCTAACAGTTCGGTCATACTTCCAAAACAGGCAAAACCTGCATTGCGTGTACTCGCCCCTATGGGCAAAGGTCCTCTGTCGACGACAACGATTCTTCGATTGGGAAATTTGGCTCGCAGGTGCAAAGCGGCAGACAGACCAACAATGCCCGCACCGACGATCAGCGTATCGATCTTTGAAAAAAAACTTTCAGCCTCCCAATGACTGAGCTCGTAGCGAAGTGCCATGATTATACTGCCGATTAGCTACAGCACAAAAGCTGCTGGTTCCAATCTCCAAAGATACAGTTAAACTTGCGAAGCTGCACTATCTTTGCATCAGACAAAACTTGAATGTTATGATACAGCGTATTCAATCTGTTTTTTTGCTTGCTGCAGGTGCGAGCTGCTTCGGCCTGCTTTTGCTGCCACTGGAAGGAGGTGGAGTAGTGTCTTCACAAGCAGCCGGTCTTCTTTCTGCAGGTATTGGAGGACTCACGTATTGGGGAGCTATCTTCCTGTTCAAAAACAGACCTCTGCAAATCAAGATCTCAACCTTGGGCATTATTATCTCCCTGCTTGCACTTGGTCTACAATTCATTTCAGGCACAGCGGGTATGGCGAATATTGCCGAAGCCTCGCGCCCTGTTGCACGCCTGCTACCCATCGTAGCCCTGCTATTGGGTTATATGGCTATATACTTCATCCGTAAAGATGAGAAGCTTGTAAAATCGATGGATCGCCTCCGATAAATCAATACCTAAAAGAGAAAGAGGCCTGTATACGCGAGCGCATACAAACCTCTTTCTCTTTTGAGAGACAGATACTGTCCTTCACCAAGTAACAGCCAAGATTAGTCCGGACGCTTTTTAGCCGAATAGTTCAGCTTTAATTGGCCGGATTTACGCAGCTGAGTCTTGACATCCTGAACAATCCCCATAGTGACTGAACCATCAATACGCAGGGAAGTGGTAATCCGAGACCTTTTTGCCTCTGGAACTTTGACCTTGTGCTGCTCGAGAAACAGAGGAATATCCCGTATTTCTGAGAACCTGTCTCCCAGCTGGATTCTTGGCTTAGTACCATAGGTTGCCTGAAACTTTTCGACCGGCCGGCCCACGTATACGTAGTTAACCAAAGATTTTTCCTCCAACTTGGTAAGTTCGGTTGCGAAAGGCGTAACCACCTTTACTTTTAACTCAGAATCTCTGAGGACTGTTACAACCATGAAGAAGAACAGCAACATAAATACAATGTCAGGTAGTGACGCGGTTGAAATCCCCGGTGCTGTCTTCCCTCTTTTTTTATTAAACTTACTCATACACTTCAAATTAGAAATGATGACTACCGATAGATTCGCTCGTATACATGTATGAACTTACCGACCGGTAAAAAATCCAGCAAATCTGGACATACGGTTACTATTCTTCCCCAAAATTCGTTGGTTCAGCCTCTGAGATTACAAAAGGAATCTCATCTTTGATTGCTTTGCGCTGAGCCAAAGGCATATCCTCGCTGTATGGGACACCAAATTTCCGGAGAGAGAGCTCGTTCCAAAGTTCACTATAAGCAGCTTTCAACTCGTTGTAGACTTCGAGGTACGTTTTGTAGTTGGTACCCCTATCATTTTTGAGAGAAATAATGGCGCGCGAAGGTCTTTCCGCATAATCTGGCCTTCCGGTCGGATTGGCGATGAAATCCTTAGTATTTTGGCGAAGCTGATCGATCTCCATAGGAGTTCCCCTGACGAGAAGTTGATTTTGGGCATTGACCAGAACCGAATACACGTTACGGGACTTCAGTTTCTGCGTCTCCGGTGCCTCATCCGACCACGGTGGTAGCTTAACTAAGATACCCCTGTCCTCTGCGATGGTTGTTGTTACCAGAAAGAAAATGAGCAACAAGAAGGCAATGTCAGCCATTGAGCCAGCATTGATTTCCGTACTCACCATGTCTCTGGAAGATTTACTTCTAGCCATAGGAAGAGTAATTATTTGAATATGTTAACAACGCTGGAGACCATAGCGAGAACAGCAACACCTACCAGAATAAGAGAAGTTGTGATACTTCCTCCGATAAATTTCAGGTTTCCGGCAGTGATTACACCATTGCCTGATTCAGCAAATTTATCTATTGAATTCTGAAGTGGAGCAGATCCTGCTTCTCCAGGTGCAAGCGCGTAGGCAGCAACATAAATGGCCACAAGTCCTAGCAGACCTAGTAAGCCTTTACCAGATCCCTTAATGTCAGTTACCACATGGTATATGCCAAACAAGACAAGGCCCAGCGATGCAGCTATAGAAAGGCATATTGAAGTCCAGAGACCAAAATCGAAGATAGTGACATCACGCATATCAGCATCCGTCATATCTGCGAAATTATAGTTTCCTGCCCCTGACACTGATATTGCCAGAAAGATGACAATTAGCACAACGCCTATGCCAAAAGCCAGCACCTGACCGTTTTTCGTCAGAAATTGATACATGGTCAGAATGATTTAGCTTATTTATTAAATACTTTGTTGTCCTCCATGATATCAACCAACGCGATAGAAGCATCTTCCATTTTGTTGACAATACCGTCAATCTTACTTACGATGTAGTTATAGAAAATCTGGAGAATAATGGCAACTACCAGACCGAATACCGTCGTAAGAAGAGCCACCTTAATACCACCGGCAACTACCGAAGGAGAAAGGTCACCAACTGCTTCAATGCGGTCGAAGGCCTGAACCATACCAATTACCGTACCCAAGAAACCCAACATTGGTGCGAGTGCGATGAAAAGAGCGATCCAAACCAAGCCACGCTCAAGCAGACCCATTTGAACGCTGCCGTAAGCTACGATTGATTTTTCAACAGCCTCAGGACCACCATTGGCACTCTTCAAACCTTCGAAGAGTACACTTGCCGTAGGGCCAGGCGTAGACTTACACACCTCCATGGCACCTGCCATATCCTTGTTGGCAAGCCGGTCATTGATGTTTGAAAGGAGCTTATCTGTATTGGTAGTAGCAATATTTAGGGTGATAATCCGCTCAATACAAAAAGCGAGACCCAAAATAAACGTAACCAATACAAGACTCATGAACCGCCAGTCACCATCGATAAAGTATTTCTTTAGCAACTGATAGCCGGAAACAGCCTCTTCCGCTGGTGCCGGAGCAATCTCCGTTGTTGGAGCCGGAGCAGCTTCTGGCTCCTCTGCGGGAGCAGTGGTATCCATTACTTCCTGAGCTTCCGTAGCGGGAGCCGTCTGGTCCTGAGCCTGAAGGCTGAGAGTTGAAGAAACCGCCAGCCCAATGACCAGCAGGAATGCAAATAGTTGTCGCATAGCCAACGAAGTTTACAAAATGGTTAATGTTACATTCTTTTTGTACAGGCGGAGAGGATGGGATTCGAACCCATGATACCCTTTTGGAGTATACACACTTTCCAGGCGTGCGCCTTCGACCGCTCGGCCACCTCTCCCTTTGTATGCCGGCTACAAATCTTTTTTATTGATTTTACGACCGACATCCACTGTTTTTGCACATCGCTGCTCTGCTGCAGCGCCACAAAATTTGCAAAAAGAAATAATAAATCAAAATTTTTTTTGGCACAAGGCTTTATTAGTTCTCAACTAGTCAAAAAAAAACTGAAAATCAAATAATTAAGACAAAAAAAAGGCTTTAGTCTACAGGGAGTCTGAATAAATTCACGGCGTTTCTGGTGGTTATCTCAGCTAATTCATCCAAACCTAGTCCGTATACCGCTGCAAGCTGTCGGGCAATATTGATCAGATAAGCACTTTCATTTCTCTTAGACCGATAAGGTACAGGCGCCAAATAGGGCGAATCCGTTTCCAGCAGAATGCGTTCCACGGGTACCGATTTGAGCACTTCCCTAAGATCACTTGATTTGTAGGTAACCACCCCTCCTATCCCCAGGAAATAGCCTAGTTCTACAATTTTTGCAGCCTGTTTTTCCGTACCTGTAAAACAATGAAATACACCTCGCCGAGATCCGGCAGGCTGCTTACCTACCAACTCAATTAATATATCTATTGACTCTCTGGCGTGTATCACTACCGGAAGTTCGTATGCGGTAGCCCATTGACACTGCAGTTCGAATGCTTCTATCTGCTGAGATAACCACTTTTTTTCCCAATACAGATCAATGCCAATTTCTCCAACTGCCACAAATTTGCGCTTCTGCAGCCAGTCTTCTATTGTCTTCAGCGCTTCCTCATTATTTTCTCCAACAGAACAGGGATGCAGCCCCATCATGGCAAAACAATTGCCCGGCCACGACTCTTCAAGTTGTATCATGGAAGCTATGGAAGCTGTATCAACGTTTGGGAGTAACATATACTTCACCCCACTATCGAGTGCTCTCCGGATCATCGCTTCCCTGTCGCTGTCAAATGCATGACTATATAAATGTGTATGCGTGTCAATAAATACCGCTTCCGTATGCATGCTTATTATTATTTTTGCCTCATCAATGTGGGTACAAATATAGTAATTACCCACAGAGACTGGAGACGCAATCTTGCTGTTCTCATGGCGGGCAGGCAGTCCTTACCACACCAAACAGTCACCAGTAATTATCCTTTGACTAACACACATTAACCATAACAGGCAAACCAAAGCTATCTTAAGTCTTATTCTATGGCCAGTTATTATGTAGTCTGGAAGGGCAAAAAACCCGGAATCTATAGCAGTTGGAATGAAGTACTGAAGCAGGTTCACGGTTTTCCTGATGCGCAATACAAGAAATTCCCGACTCAGCAGGAAGCTGTGGCTGCATTCGACAGTGAGCCCGGCAAGCACCTTATGCGAACCGGCAAACAACCTGTGTCTGCGGGTAAAAGCGCCTCCATACGCTCAACTTTTAATCCGGATAGTTTATCTGTTGATGCTGCCTGTAGTGGAAACCCCGGCCCTATGGAGTACCAGGGCGTACGCACACGCGATAAAGAACGCGTCTTCCACAAGCAATTTCCGCTGGGTACGAATAATATTGGGGAGTTTCTCGCGATTGTCCACGGACTTGCTTTACTTGCCAAACAGGGATTGCTGCATTATCCTGTCTACTCTGATTCCGCAACCGCTATTAAGTGGGTTCGCCAAAAGAAAGCCAAAACAACCCTCAGTCGCAATGCCACAACCGAAGAATTATTTGAACTTATTGACAGAGCAGAGGACTGGCTTGCTAATAATTCTTATGAAAACCCTATACTCAAATGGGAAACGGAATACTGGGGCGAGATTCCCGCCGACTTTGGCAGAAAGTCTGGCTAATCCGCTCCTACGCCTCCTGACCAAACAGCTGAAATTATCTCACGGCAAACTTCATCCTGTAATCAGCAGCTACATGCCCCTTACGGATATTTTCCAGTCTCCGCTGAATCAATCGTTTTTTCACAGGCTTCAGATATTCAATAAACAGTCTCCCCTCTATATGGTCGTACTCATGCTGAATTACCCGTGCATGAATATCTGAAAATACCGCCTCATGCTGCATGAAAGATTCATCCTGCCAGCGAAGATGTACAGTCTCTTTTCTCTCAACCTCTCCCCTGATATCAGGAATACTTAGGCAACCCTCTTCGTATGACCAGAGCTCTCCCGATTCTTCAATAATTTCAGCATTGATAAAAACCTGCTTTATACCCTCATCTTCCTCTCCCTTTTTCATCATCTGGGTCGTATCCACTACAAAAAGACGAATTGGCAACCCTATCTGTGGCGCCGCCAAGCCAACTCCCTGGGCTTCGTACATCGTTTCCCACATGTTTGCTATTAAAGTGGAGAGATCCGGATAATCAGCCGTTATTGGGGCAGCCTTTTGCTTTAGTACTGGCTGTCCATAAGCGTATATGGGTAGTTTCATAGCTTGTTATACTTATGCTCTTCAAGATATTGTTGCAGAATAATTGTTGCGGCTACTTTGTCAACCAGCGATTTATCTCTGCGCTTTTTTTGCCTGATGCCACTGTGCAAAATAGCCTCCTTTGCTTCCTCCGAAGTGAAGCGTTCATCCTGCATGCTCACGGGTATTGAAGCATACCTCTTTTGTAATTGTTGAACAAAACGCTTTACTTCTCCTGCAAGCTGAGCCGGATTGCCGTCAGGGTATAGCGGTTCGCCTACCACAAAGCGCTCCACCTCCTCCTCGTTCAGGTAGCGATCGATAAAGTCGAATATTTCCATGGTGGGAACCGTCGTGAGTCCGTTTGCAATTATTTGCATCGGATCAGTAACGGCTATTCCCGTTCGCTTTCTCCCATAGTCGATTGCCAGTATTCTTGCCACGGGTACAAAGATAACTAAGTCTTATAAACTTATTAACCTTAAAGTCGTACCATAAATCATCCCTCGATGCAAACAGTTTTTCTCCCAAAAGAGTTCAGCTTAAAACAGAGAAGGCCCCGGGATATCCGGAGCCTTCTCATTGTTCAGACTATTGTTCGTTGATTACTCAACTACAACCATCTTCTTCGTTGC
>CAZYAO010000002.1:148226-161286 GCA_964645715.1 uncultured Saprospiraceae bacterium | reverse complement strand
TCCGATAGTATCCTGAGTCCCAAAGTAGCCGGCAATCCCGAAAAAGTCGCCCGCTTTGCGCATATAATAAAACAGGAAAATAAACGTATGAATAGTCAGGTGGAAAAGGTGCTGCAGATGGCCCTGATCGACCGCAGCGATTTCAAACTGAAGTTTGGCCAGGTGGACCTGCACGATGTGATCCGTGGAGCCGTGGAGAATATCGGCCTGCAGGTCGAGCGGCGGCAGGGAAAAGTGCAGATGCTGCTGCAAGCCAGCCAGCCGGTCATTGAGGCCGACCTAACCCATGTGTCTAATATCATCAATAACCTGCTTGACAACGCCAACAAATACTCTGCCGATGCCCCTGATATAACGGTTTCTACCCACAACACTGCCAGTGGGGTGGAGGTCGTCATCGCAGACAAAGGTATCGGAATGACAAAGGAAGACCGAAAGCTCATTTTTGACAAATTCTACCGCGTGCATACCGGCAATCGGCATGATGTGAAAGGTTTTGGCCTGGGCCTGAGCTATGTGAAGGCCATGATGCTCGCGCACAGGGGGCATGTGGATGTCAAAAGCGAACTCGGCAAGGGAAGTAGCTTCACCCTCTTCTTCCCCTTCAGGGCTGCTGCAGGTCATCATGCCTTTGATGCAGCGGAGGTAGAAGATGATGTAACATTTAATGGTTGAAAAAAGCGATGTATGGCTTTTAAGATTCTTTTGGTTGAAGACGATCAAAATTTTGGCGATGTACTCTGCTCCTATCTGGAAATGCACGACTACGACGTTACCCTTGCAACCGACGGCCAAAAGGGGTTTGATGCTTTTCAGCGGGATGTTTTCGATATGTGTATTCTGGATGTGATGATGCCCGTAAAGGACGGATTCACCCTGGCCCGCGAAATACGGGCAGTCAATACCTCCGTTCCTATTGTTTTTCTCACTGCCAAGGCAATGAAAGAGGATGTCGTGCAGGGACTTAAGCTGGGTGCCGATGATTATATCACCAAGCCCTTCAGTTCTGAAGAGTTGCTGCTGAGAATTCGCGCCATCCTCAAACGCACACAGTCGGGTGGGTCTGATAAGGAGGATCGAAGCGAGTTTCAGATTGGGCGCTATCATTTCAACTTCCCCCTGCGTATCCTCAGTTACAGCCAGGATAGTGGCGAAGTTGACAAGGAAAAGCTGTCGCCCAAGGAGGCGCAGCTGCTGCGTATGTTTGCCGAAAATGCCAACAATGTGCTCACGCGTACGGAGGCGCTCAACAAAATATGGGGCGAGGACAATTACTTTACTGCGCGCAGCATGGACGTGTTTGTCACCAAGTTGCGCAAGTATCTGCGCAAAGATGAGAATATAGAAATCGTCAACATCCACGGCAATGGCTTTCAGCTGCTCATCAAAAACAATACCTGAAGACGATAATCCTGGTCTTTTTTCTGCTATTTCCTGCAGATGTATTGCAGATTCGTTCCTTTTCTTTACTTTCGTGCTAAACGCATAAAGCATCGGACGTTATGAAGAAAATCGGAATTCTTTACGGCCAGGAACGCTCCTTCCCGGCAGCTTTTGTGGAAAGAGTCAACAGCAAAAATATTCCCGGCATCATTGCCGAGCCGGTGAAAATCGATAAGGTGAAGCAGGATGAGGGCACTGGCTACGCTGTCATCATCGACCGCATCTCTCAGGATGTGCCTTTTTACAGAGCCTACCTGAAAAATGCTGCCATTGCCGGCACTGCGGTCATCAATAATCCGTTCTGGTGGAGTGCTGATGAAAAGTTCTTCAACAATGCGCTGGCCGTACGCTTAGGGGTTCCTGTTCCGAAAACAGTCCTGCTGCCCTCGCGAGAGCATCCTACGGATACGACCGCCGACTCTTTTTCTAATCTGCACTTTCCGCTCGACTGGGAAGGTATCTTCAACTACGTGGGCTTCCCTGCTTATATGAAACCGCATGCCGGCGGTGGCTGGAAGAGTGTGTACAAGATTCGCGATGCGGAGGATCTTTTCCAGAAGCTGACAGAGACGGGACAGCTGGTCATGATGCTGCAGGAGGAGATTGTTTTCGATGCTTATTTCCGTTGTTATTGTATCGGTGGCAAATATGTGCGCGTCATGGACTATGAGCCGCGTAACCCACACCACCTGCGGTATGCAGCCAAGCATGCCATTCCGCAGACACTGCGCGACACGATCGAAAATCACGTGCTCACGCTCTGCCAAGGACTGGGCTACGATTTCAATACAGTAGAATTTGCCGTCAGGGATGGTATTCCTTATGCCATCGATTTTTGCAATCCGGCACCCGATGCAGACATCAATTCCGTAGGACCTGATAATTTTGAGTGGGTGGTCGAAACGGCCGCCAATTACGCTATCGAACGTGCCGAAATGCAACAACCCGGACAGGATAATCTCAGCTGGGGTAGCTTTTTGCGGCAGGCAACAATGGGGCTGCCGGCAAGTGCGCCTGCTGCTGCACCTGCTGCTGCGCCTGCCAAAGGGCGACGCAAAAAGTCTTCGTAAATAAGTAAGCCTGCTCCTTTCGCGGCTTTCGCCGCGAAAGGAGCAAATAGCCAAAGTGGTTTTTTTTGGCGGCCACCGCCGCCCAAAAAACCACCCCGCTTATTTTGCGGCGAAAGCCGCGAAATAAATAACCCAAAGTGGTTTTTTTGGCGGCCACTGCCGCCAAAAAAACTACCCCCTTATTTTGCGGCAAAGGCCGCGAAATAAATAACCCAAAGTGGTTTTTTTGGCGGCCACTGCCGCCAAAAAAACTACCCCCTTATTTTGCGGCAAAGGCCGCGAAATAAGCAAAAATGAACCAAAACCCAACTACACTCGTTTTCTTGTCTTTTTAATCGATGATTTAAACCCGGGGACTCTCCTCATGAGCAAGCTCAAACTGGCCATACTAGACTTGTACGAAGGAACACCCAACCAGGGTATGCGGTGTATCAAAGAAATCGTTGATTCTTTTCGGATACAATTGGAGTGGGATGTCTTCGATGTGCGCAGCCTGAAGGAACTGCCGGGAATGGAATACGATATTTTTATCTCCAGTGGTGGACCTGGCAATCCCCTGGAGGGCGACGGAGACTGGGAGCTGCGGTATTACCGGTGGCTGCAGCAAGTCTATGACTGGAATCGCTATGAGGCCGCAAAAAAATATGTCTTCCTGATATGCCATTCTTTCCAAATGGCTACCCACTACTTCAACCTCGCTACCATCACGCCGCGCAAAAGCATGTCTTTCGGGACTTTCCCCATTCATCTCACCGATGCGGGGGTGCAGGACAGTATCTTTCAAGGGCTCGACAACCCGCTATGGGCGGCAGATTTCCGCTATTATCAGGCCATACAGCCCAATATGGAGGCTATGCACGAAATGGGCGCAGAAGTCCTCGCACTGGAGAAAATCCGCCCCCACATTCCGCTTGAAAGGGCCGTTATGGGTATTCGTTTCAGCCCCGAAATCGTAGGCGTGCAGTTTCATCCCGAAGCAGATCCTCGGGGTATGATTGCTCACTTTATTGAGCCCGAGCGCCGGATGGCTATACTCGAAGAGCATGGCCCCGACAAGTACCACCAGATGCTCATAGATCTGCGCAACCCCAGCAGAATCTCCCGCACCCACGATGCCATTCTGCCCGCATTTATTCGTCATTCGATCAACCACGTACGTCGCCAACAGCCGGTACTTGCATAAGAGATTCCCCGCTTTTATGACCGGCGCCACCAAGAAATATTTCAAATACCTGCTTGTTTTTTCGTCCCTCATACCACTGTCCTTTCAATATCTTTTGCACAGCGCACGAATAAGCCCTACCTTTGCACCGCCAAAACAACCAAATAACCAAATCAAACAGTTAATTTATGGCACAGGTAGAACTTGTCATGCCCAAAATGGGCGAAAGCATCATGGAGGCCACCATCCTGCGCTGGGTTAAGCAGGTTGGCGATCAAATCGACATCGATGATACGGTACTGGAGATTGCTACCGACAAGGTAGACTCAGAGGTGCCCTCTCCTGTGGCTGGTGTTCTCCGACAGATTCTGTACCAGGTTAATGATACCGTTCCCATCGGCAAGGTGATTGCTGTTATCGATACGGAAGCAGGCGCAGAGCCACTCGCGAGCCCCAGTATCGCAGAGGTACCTTTCGTAGAGGCCGCCACGACAGCTGTTGCAACCGAAAAAATAAGCAACTCGGACAGTGACCGCTTCTACAGCCCGCTCGTGCGCAATATTGCGGTACAGGAGGGTATACGGCTCAGCGAACTGGATACGCTTACGGGCAGCGGCCAGAATGGCCGTGTCACGAAAAAAGATATTCTTGCTTTCGTAGCACAGCGCGGGCAGCAACCGACAGCACCGGCTCCGCAACAGCCTGTACAGGCAGCACCCGTAGCACCGCCAGCTTACCAGCAGCCAGCTCCGCAGCCGGCCGTGGCCGAGCGGGCAGCAACTGTCGGCCACGCAGGAGGCGCTATCGATGGTAATGTCGAAATCATTGAGATGGACCGTATGCGCCGGCTCATTGCCGACCACATGGTCATGTCTAAGCAGACAGCACCGCACGTGACCTCTTATGTAGAGGCGGATGTTACCCCTATCGTCGAGTGGCGCAATCGCGTAAAAGGGGAATTTGAGAAGAAATTCAACGAAAAAATTACGTTTACCCCCATTTTCATCGAAGCCATCGCAAAAGCCATTATCGACTTCCCGCTGATCAATGTGAGCGTTGATGGCAATCGCATCATACGCAAACTGGATATCAACATAGGAATGGCAACGGCACTGCCCTCGGGCAACCTCATTGTGCCGGTCATCAAGAATGCTGACCGCCTCAACCTGCTGGGACTGACCAAATCCGTCAACGAACTGGCCAACCGGGCACGTAAGAATCAGCTCAAGCCTGATGAAATTCAAGGGGGTACTTTCACGCTGACCAATGTAGGTACTTTCGGCAACGTGATGGGTACGCCTATCATCAATCAGCCCCAGGTGGCTATCATGGCCGCCGGGGCTATCCGCAAAAAGCCGGCAGTCGTGGAAACTCCTTACGGCGATCTTATAGCCGTACGCCACATGATGTTCCTTTCGCTGTCGTATGACCACCGCGTCGTAGATGGCTCTCTGGGTGGCTCTTTCCTGCGCCGCGTAGCTGACTATCTGGAGGCTTTCGACGCCAACCGGGCTGTCTAGGAGTCTTCTCTTTGGACAAAAAAAGCTGGCTCACCCTTCGGGTGGGCCAGCTTTTTTTTACCCAAAACGGCTCAGAATCACAATCCCAATGATCACCAGCAGCATACCCAAGTAATGAAAAACCGACATTACCTCACCATCCCATACCCCCCACATTACTGCTACTATAGGTATAAAATAAGTGATGGAGCTCGCAAAAAGGGCAGATGTGACCGCCAGCATCCTGTTGAAGACCATCTGCGCAAGGGCGGTACCCAAAAGTCCCAGGACAATCAGCGCCAGTAGTGATTGCCTGCCCTGTGGACTGGAAAATGCCTCGACAGGCCAGTCCGTTGTCAGCAAATACCCGAAGCCCAATAGTCCGCATATAGACAAGGTAATGGTAGTCAGGTGTATGGGATGTATGTCCCGAAGGTAGTGTTTGACTACATTGACATTGGCGCCATAGCCCATCGTCGCAATCACAATCAGGAAGGCATAGTTGTTAATGGCAAATTTACCTTCCGCATTAATCATAATAAGCGTAGCCGAACCCATAAATCCAATCAGCAAACCCAATATTTT
This sequence comes from uncultured Saprospiraceae bacterium, assembly GCA_964645715.1. Lineage (GTDB taxonomy): Bacteria > Bacteroidota > Bacteroidia > Chitinophagales > Saprospiraceae > JAUMBM01. Next base: position 155,527 of record CAZYAO010000002.1, on the reverse strand, counting down.
CATCCAGCTGGAAGGCTGACCAAAAAAGAGCAGCCCAATGATGAAGGTCATGGCTGGCGTGAGTGCATTGAGCACCCCGGCCATGGAGCTGTTGATATACATTTGCGCATTGGCAAATAAAAAAGAGGGAACGAAAACACCCAGCATGGCCGAGGCAAACAGGTACTTGAGGCGGTCGCGCGGCACCATAAAAGCATGCCGTATGCCCCAGTAGATGAAGGGAAGCATCGCTGCTGTCATCCGAAGAGAAGCAACCTGCGAAGGCAGGAAAGTTTGCAGTCCCCGCTTCACCAAAATGAAGGTACTGCCCCATACCAGCATCAAAAAAATGAGCGAAGCCCAGATCATCCAACCACCCCGCTTTTCATCCTGTATGCCTGTCTGCATGATTTTCTCAACTTGGCTGCAAAAGTAGGTATTTTCCCCCTCACTTATTTTATGGATTATCACCTGTCCTCCAACTGATGCAGTTGTTGATAAAAAACTTATCTTTATCCCTCGCCAGCCGATATTTTGCTGCCTTTTGGCGGCAAAACCAAAGACTTGCGAAATCGCTTTGGTGGCTTGATGCCACCGAGGCCTGTTTCAAACCAGCTTCTTTACCCGCATCTGCTGTTTTTTCTCCCTGCAGTCACTGCTGCAGGCAAAAAATAAGAGTCGATACCACTATCAAACAACTGTTGTACAATGGTTTACCAGTGCAATTCCAAAACGATCACACGGTGCATCAGCGCTGCGATTTTACTCACGGCCGCCGCGCTTATCTACAGCTGTCGCACCGATACACCCACCCAAAAAGAGGGTCCTATGCGATTTGAAGATTATCCCGTCTACCAAGGTAGCGGTCTGGGACTTACTTACACACCCGCTGCTTCTTCCTTTATGCTGTGGTCACCGGTTGCGGATTCTGCCAGGGTGCTGCTGTACGAGAAGGGTGAGGGGGGCGACCCGCTGCGCACACTTACAATGACCCGGGCAGAAGGCGGCGTGTGGGCTACCACCGTTGGAGAAGATGTCAAGGGGCTGTACTATGCCTTCCAGACCTACATCGGTGGCCGCTGGATGCTACCCGTGCCCGACCCTTACGCCAAAGCGACGGGTGTCAATGGCAAACGGGCACAAGTCGTTGATATGAGCACGACCAACCCGCCTGGCTGGGAAAACGACCGCCGGCCGCCACTTTCTGACCCCAATGCCATTGTCATCTACGAACTGCACGTTCGGGATATGAGTATTCACAGCAGTTCTGGTATCCGCAATAAAGGTAAGTACCTCGGTCTTGCCGAAACCGGCACCCGCAACCCACAGGGACTGGCCACAGGCCTTGACCACCTCAAAGAGCTGGGGATAACGCATGTGCACCTGCTGCCTGTATTCGATTTTATGTCTATTGATGAAAGCAGGCTCCACCAGCCACAGTTCAACTGGGGCTATGATCCCCAAAATTACAATGTACCAGAAGGCAGCTATAGCAGCGATCCTTATGACGGCGCTGTGCGCATACGCGAGTTCAAGCAACTCGTAAAAACCCTGCACGACAATGGCATCCGCGTAGTCATGGATGTCGTCTACAACCACACAGGCGCTACCGAAGAATCCCTGTTTAACCAGCTCGTACCGGGTTACTACTACCGGCAAAATGCTGAGGGGGGCTGGTCAAATGCCGCTGCCTGCGGCAATGAAACGGCCTCGGAACGCCCGATGATGCGCAAATTCATGCTGGAATCCATGCGCTACTGGGTGGAAGAGTATCACATTGACGGTTTTCGGGTCGATCTGATGGGTATTCATGATATTGAGACGATGAATCTCATCAGCAAAGAACTGCACCGCATAGAGCCCAGCATCTTTATCTACGGAGAAGGCTGGACTGCCGGCAGCAGCCCGCTGCCCGACAGCCTGCGGGCACTCAAGGCCAACACCTACCGCCTCGACCGCATCGCTGCGTTCAGCGACAACATACGCGATGCTATCAAAGGACATGTCTTTACACATGACGACACAGGCTTTGCCACCGGCAAACCGGGTATGAAGGAGACCCTCAAATTTGGTGTGGTCGCCTCCGTCATGCACCCGCAGGTACGCTATGATTCTGTCGCCTGGCTCGATCCTGCCCGCGCCTGGGCAGCGCAGCCGTCTCAGACCATCACCTATGTATCCTGCCACGACAACCACACCCTCTGGGATCGACTCCTCAACTCTACGGCCGATGCTACCGAGGCAGAACGCATCAAGATGCACAAACTGGCCGGTGCTATTGTACTCACCAGCCAGGGGGTGAGTTTTTTGCATGCCGGTGTCGACATGCTGCGCACCAAGCAGGGTGTTGAAAATTCATTCAACCAGCCCGATTCCATCAATCAGCTTGACTGGAACCGCAAGACCAAGTACAAAGACGTCTTTGACTATTTCCGCGGCCTGATTGCGCTCCGCAAAAATCATCCGGCTTTTCGCATGACCGAAGCAAAGCAGATTCAGCAACACCTGCGCTTCCTCGATCACAGCGATCCGCTGGTACTGGCTTACACCATTGATGCTGCTGCGGTTGGTGACAGCTGGAAGCAAGTACTGGTTGTCTACAATGGCAATCGGCATGTAGTGACCATCGATATCCCCGCGGCCTCCTGGCGGATTGTTGCCAACGACAAGACAATCAACGAAAACGGCATCAGCCAACACAAGGGTGGCAGACTGACCGTCCCCGCCAGTTCGGCCATGGTATTGGTTCAATAAAGTTCTGCACATACTTGTTTTCACGGCAAGGTTAAGTCCCTAACGCATCATCACAACGACTACCACTATGCTGACCATTCAACAACGACTGTCCAACGCTTTTTACCTCTTACTGGGGCTGCCTTCCACGGCTATGGGATTTGCCCTTTCTGTGCAGATAGCCGCCCTGAGCTGGATACTGAGCACCCGCTACGGATTGAAAATCGAGGAAGTGGGCCTGGTGTGGGCCGCAGGTCCTATCGCCGGTATTTTGGGACAGGTAATCTTTGGTATTGTGAGCGATAATGTGTGGTTCTGGGGAGGCCGACGCCGACCCTTCATCCTCATCGGGGGGGTACTCGCTTCGCTCAGCATGCTGGCGCTGCCCAGCCTCGATATTGTAGGCAGCGCGTTGGGTGTCGACGGCCTCCTGGGGGTTGCTATCGCTGTGGCGCTAAGCCTCGATATTTCGATCAACATCGGCTTCAACCCCACCCGTTCAATCATTGCGGACGTGACCCCCGAGGGGGAAAGCCGCACCAAAGGGTATACCTGGATGCAGACTGTCTCGGGTACCATGGGGGTGATGGCCTACTTTATTAGTGTGCTGTTGGGCAATATCACGCTTATTTATCTGGGTGCTGTCATTGCACTCTTGCTGTCGGTTATTCCGCCTTTTTTCATCGAGGAGCCCCGGCTCCTTCGGCCGACGGCAGCGGCCGGCGGCACTGCCAGGCTGGATTATGGAAAAATCATGCGCGATATTATGCCGCTTTGGGGTTTTTTGATGTATGCCGTCTTTGGCATCCTGTCGCGCCTGCTTGATTTGTCTGCTGTTGCCCTCTATATCGATATCATTTGCTTGCTTGCCACAGTCATTCTTACCGTTGCCACCTTACTGACCTCTGAGAAGGGGAGGTCTCCGGCTGAGGCAGGCCGTATCGGTTTCCGCAAAGTACTTGCAGCACATTCTTTTACCTGGGTGGGTATACAATCGATGTTTATCTACATGTTTTCGTATGTGCAATACCGACTACCAGAGGCTAATGACGAGCAGATGGGCGCCATCGTCTCTACCTCTTTTTTAATACTCAATGCGGTAGCAGCCGTGCTCCCGGCCTTTGCCCTCGAACCCCTGACCCGCAAGTACGGCCGTGTGAGAGTACATCAACTGAGTATACTGAGCATGGCTGTTGGTTATGCAGCACTGTGGCTGCTCGGCGGCAGCCCGATGAGTATCTACCTGTGTATGGCATTGCTCGGTATCGGATGGGCGGCAACGGTCAGCCTGGCATTCGCTATCATGTCTCAGCAGATTGATCAGTCCCGCATGGGCCTATACATGGGGCTGTTCAACCTGTCAGTGGTTTTGCCCCAGCTGGTTGCCAGTTTTGGTGTAGGCCGCTATCTGCAGACAGCCGCTGACAAGTCGGCACTGTTTATTATTTGTGCCGTCTGCCTGGGCATCAGTGGAATGGCATGGTCATTTGTGCAGGAAAAAAATGCCTGAGACGATTTTTCAAATTCATTCGTTACTTATAAAAAAGCGAGTTATGAGCGAGTTCCAGACTATGATCAACAGCGGCGCGCAACAAGCATGGAAAAAAACCAAGCGGGCTGGCCTGCTGGTACTACTGGCAGCTATCCTCGGAGGTGGTATATATCTTTGGGTATGCAGCTGGACATACAGCGATGGTAGCCGCGCAGGCTATCTGGTGAAGGTCACCCGTAAGGGAGTGGTCTTCAAAACCTATGAGGGGCAACTCAATCTCGGCGGCATCCAGACCACACCCCAGGGGGGTCTGTCGGGCAATCTGTGGGATTTCTCAATGAGCAATCGGGAAGTATATGAGTCTCTCTCCAACCTGGAAGGCAAGCAGGTGAAGCTGCTCTACAAGGAGCGGTATAAAGTTTTCTTTTGGCAGGGAGATACGCCTTACTTTGTATATAAGGTGCAACCGCTACAGTAATTACCTGCCCTACAATATGGCTCCCTTTGCGGGAAAAAGCTACCTGTACACGGGAATCGGTTCTTGCGCATGAAAGTGCGGGGACTTCGGTATAGGTGTAATGTCATGCACAAATACGGTGATGATGACGCTCATTCTTTCCACTAGTTCCGGTACAGAGATGTTGTCGTGCACTCAGTAGTATCACTGTGTGTGCACGCTGGCGATAATCACTTCGGTATCTGCACATGATGGTCATGTCCTCCCAGCCCTGTGGTAAGGCGGGGCGTAAAAAACACTCCCCTTTATCGTGCTTTGGGCAGTGCTATCGTGAAAATGGTACCCCGCTGTTCCTCTGACGATTTGACAAATATTTTACCTTTGTGGTACTCCTCGATGATACGCTTGGCCAGACTCAGCCCCAAGCCCCAGCCCCTCTTTTTGGTTGTATAGCCAGGTTGAAACACCGTTTTGTACTTGCCTGAGGGGATACCTTTGCCTGTATCCGCAATATCTACATAGACATATCGATTCTGTTCGTATACCGTCGCAGTGATGGTACCCCTGCCCTCCATAGCATCGAGCGCATTGCGCAGCAGATTTTCAATTACCCAGTCAAACAGCGGCGCATTGATAAACACCTGAAGGCTGCCCGCATCCGGCGCAGGGAAATCAAAAACCACTTTGCGGGGCGCTCTCTTCTCCATATACTCCCTGCAGGTATGAAGCTCCGAATATATATTTACCGATTTGAGTTCGGGCATTGAGCCGATTTTCGAAAAGCGGTCGGCAATCAACTCGAGACGACCCACATCATTTTGCAATTCATCCAGGATATCACGCACTTCCTCATCTCCTTCTTTCGCAGCGCGCAGGTGTTCTATCCAGCCGACAATCGCGGAGACCGGTGTGCCCAGCTGGTGGGCAGTTTCCTTGGCCATACCAACCCACACCCGGTTTTGTTCGGCGCGCCGGGCACTATTGAACCCAACATAACCCAACGATACAAAGGCGCCTATCAACAATATTTGCATTATTGGAAAGTAGCGCAATTGCTGCAATATACGGGATTCACCAAAATACAACTGAACACCGAAGCTCTGTATCGGCTCAACCTCGTTTTTCACCATCCGGTCGAGCTGTCCCCGCAGGTACGTATAATTGGTATCCAGTCCTTCCCCCCAGTTGATGGCATCATCGATACCTCCCTGCTCATTGACAATCAGCACCGGGATAGTTGTATTGGACGTAAGAATTTCCTGTTGAAGGGTGAGATCGCAGTAGAGCGAGGTTTCATCGTCGATGTCATTGATATCCTGCTGTGCCATCACCCAGAAACGGGCATTGTTCTGCTCCACCACCGACAAGCGATCAGCCAGAAACTGGGTATAGCCAACTGAAAAACCTACGATGCCGACGCCCAGCACCAACAGATAAAGCTTCCACCTTGATTTTTGCACAATAATATCCATACGTAGTCAGGCCTGTTGTATCGATAAAGGTAGTAAGTAAGTGAAATATTTTGTCAAATGCTTTTTTATGATGTACAATGCTGCGAAAATACACTGTTCGCATGCAACGGATAGTTTGTAGGGGGTGATTTAGTACCTTTGTGGCCGAGTGTGTTTCAAAATACTTTTTGGCGGCCAATGCCGCCAAAAAGTAATGCTTATGGGTCTGAATTTCCCAAAAAACCATGCTATGCTACCCCAACTTTCGGAACGTTGGCTGATAATCGGCTCTTTTTTTGTCACCTACTTCGTATGGGGCAGCACCTATCTGGTCAATTATCTGGCTATTCAGGGGATCCCCCCCTTCCTGATGTCGGGCAGCCGCTTTTTTACGGCGGGGCTGCTGCTCTACCTGTATGCAAGGCTGAGAGGTATTGGCGGCCCCACGATGCGAGAAGCGCTGCAGGCCGCTGGCATGGGGATTCTCTTTCTGTCCATTGGCACTGGCGGTGTGGTGTGGGCAGAGCAGTACATCGACACCGGGCTGGCCGCCCTGCTGGTTACTTTTGACCCCCTGCTCATCATGCTGCTCATGTGGCTGCTGCTGGGCAGCAAGCCTGCCTGGATAAGTATTGCCGGTGCAGCCGTTGGCATTGCAGGTATGGGCTTACTCATTGATCAACCACAGCTGCTGGGTAGCCAACATGCTGTTACAGGCTTGGTTGTCATCGCACTGAGTTTGTTGTCCTGGGCTATTGCAAGTATTTATGTGAGCAGGGTAGCTATGCCGTCTTCCCGCCTGCACAGCTCTGCCTGGCAGATGCTGGGCGGAGGGCTTACGCTGCTTCTGTTTAGCTGGCTCACCGGAGAAGCTTCCACCTTTTCTGCTGCTGCAGTCACACCCAAAGTCGCCTACGCTTGGATCTACCTGGTGGTACTGGGTTCACTGCTGGCTTTTTCCTGCTTCAACTACCTGCTTACAAAAGTGTCTCCCGAGAAAGTGGCCACCAATACGTATGTCAATCCCATCGTCGCTATGTTTCTCGGCTGGGCTTTCAACGGGGAGGAGATTAGTAGTCGCTCGGTCATTGCGGGTCTGCTGATGCTCACAGGCGTCTTTTTTATCAATATACGGCGATAGCTGCGGGGCACAGTCATTGGCGGCTGACGCCGCCAATGACTGTGCCTG
>CAZYAO010000002.1:0-148126 GCA_964645715.1 uncultured Saprospiraceae bacterium | reverse complement strand
GCGATAGCTGCGGGGCACAGTCATTGGCGGCTGACGCCGCCAATGACTGTGCCTGGTATATGTTTGCCTTTAATTTTTGTAAAAAATTAAAGACAAACACTTCTTAGCGCGGGGCCATCAATAGGCGTCATGAATCCACCGCAAAATGCGATTCATTTCCAGCTTTAGCTCATCAATTGGCTGGGGAAAATTATTGTGCATGAAAGTGAAGATGAGGAGTCGATTGGTTTGCGTAAGTACATAGCCGCTCAGGCAATGAACATTGCGGAGCGTGCCTGTTTTCGCAAAGACGAAAGGTTTGCCCCCCGGACCGGCGTAAGCATTGCGAATCGTCCCCGCCCGACCGCCGATAGCGAACAGTGAGCGCAGTAACTCGGGATCCAACTGCTGGTTGAGCTGATCAAGCACTTGGGTCAGGCCCCGGGGCGTCAATTGATTGTAGCGGGACAAACCCGAACCGTCAACCCAGGCAGTCGCTGCGGGGAGGTTTCGCAACAGCGTATCTGTGGCATAGGTGAGAATTCTGTCGATGGAAATAATTCCGTAGCGCTCCGCCGAAGCCATCAGCAACAGTTGCTCAGCCAAAAAATTATCACTGCTCTGCATCATCTTGCGGTACAGCGTATCCGGCACAGGCTGTCGCACTACTTCGTACTGACCCCTTCGCGGCAAAGGCCGTCGGCCGCTGATTACTTTTCGCTGCAGGGTATCGGACAGCAGCTGTGCTGCCAATTGCACGGAATAATGGAAGGGGACTTTTTCCCACAAAGCAGCCTTGTTGACCGCCCCCTGACCAAAGTAAAAGACGTTGGCCGTTTCTTCCCGGTCAATGACCGGCGTATTACCACTAATCTCCTGCCGGTACACCAGCGTCTGATCAAAGTACCGAGGAATAGCCGTGGGCAGGTTGGATGCCCCTTTTTTCCACACGACCCGATTGCCATAAACAGGAAAATCAGCCCTGTCATACTGATAACCAGCAACATAATCATCCCACGACCAACCCTCTCCAAAGCGCGGCGTCATAAAATGGGCATCAGACAGCACTATGGTCGCTTCCGGTCTGCCTTTCAGCCAGTCCAGCAGTACATCTACGCCCTGAAAATCAGGGTGCAGCAGCATCGGGTAGCCTGTACCCCAACACCAAAGTGTATCACGGCTCGAAACATAGAATACCAATGGCATCCCATTGCCCAATACTTTGACGCTGGCCAGCAAGGTGAGTATTTTCGTATTGGAGGCAGGTGTAAAAAACATATCCGCGTGCTGGCTGTACAAATACGCCTGCGTTGCAGGATCATAGAGTGTAAACCCTGTGAAGCCTTTTGCGAAAGTGGTCGATTTGGACACCATCTCGGCCAGCTCCAGTTCTCTGTTGTCCTCCATACGACCCACCAACTGGGCCGATAAGAGCGCAGGCATTATTGTCATTGCCAATAACAATCCTGCAAGGGTTGGTTTTTTCATGGTACACATTTACAAAAACAATCATTGATACAACGGCAGAAAGGTACAATTATTTCCAAGAATCACCGCCATTAACCCCCTAAAAGCCCGGCAGGCAGCGTTGGCCACCATCTGGTTGATTGATTATCAACCCCATAGTAATTCCTCCAGTTATCCTACCGCTATATACCAAAAAACACTGCCCCACCGAAAACGGCAGGGCAGCATTTTTGCCTATATTACCAAATGTATTCTTATTCTGTAAGTACCATTTTCCGGGTAGCTCTGCGTTCGCCGGCCTGCAGGCTGTAGTAGAAGAGGCCTGCAGCTGGTAAGTTGGCTCGGCTGACACCAATTTCGTGGTAACCAATATCATAGGTGCCCTCCGTCTCGTACACCAATTTGCCGGCCATATCGTAGATGCTCAGGCGGGCCTTTCCGCCTGGATCGAGGTAGAATGGAATGATTGTTTCATTTTTCCATGGGTTGGGCCTGTTCTGGTAGAGTTCAAACCGGCCGGCCTCTTCCTCATTGTCTTCCTTGACGACCAGCTGAACCCCCATCAGGTCGCCCTCCTGGCTGTATGCTTCTGCAACCGTCAGGCGCGATCCCAAGAAAATCCAGTCCTTGACATTGCCTGCTTGTTTGGCCCTGAACACGAGCCTGAACACCTCTATCTTGCCCCCGGGAGCAACCTCTCCGTATTCGTGCCAAACCGTTGTCACCAGGCCTGCCGCTGCATTGATGACAGCAAAGTTTTCGGGGAAAAGGTTGGGTAGCTCTCCTGGCTTTGCCTCCTGCCAGTCGAGTGCATTCGGATCATATTCGAGGGTAAACTGGTAGCCCATGATTTCATTCATGTACTCAGCATAGAAGGGTATTTCTACCAACTCCCCTGCTTCATAAGCCTTACTTTCTACCTCGATATCCAACTGGCCATTGGTGATTAATCCGTTGTGCCGCTCGCTGGTACTACCCAGATTGGTAGGCCTTGCAGAACCATTGACATCCCCCACTTTCACCGCGATGAAGTCGGCATCTGTACGATTATTGGTCAGCTCGTCGATAATGAGCCGCTCCGGAAAGTAGGTGAGGAAAGGATTCTGTGGATTGGGGAACACATAGCCCGCCTCAATGAACCGCCAGGAGGTGTTGTTATTGGGAAACTGCATATCCAGCCCCAGGATCACTTTTCGCAGGCGAATGATGTCGAGGGTTGACACATGTCCTGAGCGGTCAACGTCGGCTGCTATGATCTTGTAAGGAGAATTGAGCAGTTGAGAGCCCAGTACATGTTTGGAAATCAGGATGAGGTCGATGGTAGATACACCATTGAGCAGATCGTCATTGCGGCGGGGTGTGAGGGTATATCCTTGCCCAACCGACAGCCCCTCGAGGCGAAAAATACCATCCAGTCCGGTCACATCGGCAAATGGATTTGTCCCGCTTACCTGCACCTCGACATTTTCAACTTCGCTGCCGTTCTCCGTAAATACACCCCCTGCGATAACCGCGCTGGTCACGGTTCCTCCTGTTCCGCCACCGCCACCAGTGGTATTACCCCCGCCATTGCTGGTAGTTGTACAAAGATTGCCGTTGTCTGTAACGATTACGTAGGTCAGACAGAAGCCTGTATTGCCGGCGGCATCGGTAGCCCACACCTCTACCAGTTGAGAACCTCTGTCGGCACAACCGAATGTCAGCTGGGTAACCCGCTGTTGGCTGCCTGAATTCTGCCGGCGGAGGCTGTATGTGAGGTTGGGCGAAGGTGTACAGTTGTCGTAAGCAGCAAAGCTAAAGTCATCGACGTCCAGCATAAGCACGGGCGTACCATTCATATTCATTAGTGTACTCGATACACCTCCCTGACAAATAATCCCGGGGCCCTGGCTATCCACAACAGTCACAGTCATGGTGGCAGTCGTCACATTGCCGCAGCGATCCGAAGCTGTGAAAGTTACCGTAGTGACGCCCAGAGGATAGCGACCGCTGGCATTGGCACCATTGCTGGTAGCGTAGGGTGAATTGTTGGTGATGAGCATATTCGTCTGACAGTCCTGTGCCGTTGCCGCTGCGAGGTTGACCTGCGCCAGCTGGCAGTCAGCGCCGATATTGACCGTTACATTGGCCGGTACCGTCAGGACAGGCATCTGGTTGTCCATTACCTTAATCATCTGGTTGAACGTATAAATACCCACTCCCTGAGAAGAACTACCATCATAATGACACCAGTCGATAATACGCCAGCGACGGATAATCTTGTAGCAGGCGGGACGTGCGTCGTCAAAGAGTTCATCCTGATAAGATACTGCTATTGAACCGCAGCCCTGTCCCTGTCCATTGATTACAGGGCGGCGGTGTCCCTGCGGCAGGTTGTCGGGATCGAGAGAAGCTCCACAGGCATTGGTGGTAAAATTGAGTGGCCAGGTAATACTATCAGGAGACAGTGGGCTCGTATTGACCACCGTTATCGTCTGCGTACAGGTACGACTGTTACCGCGAGGATCCAATGCTGTCCATGTGCGCACAATCGTTCCGCGTCTGCATTCATCCAGTGTTGTTGTGACATTCTCTGTGAGTGCAAAACTGCAATTGTCGATCACCGTGGGACTACCAAAGGTAGCCAGATTGGTCAGATTCGCTGAGCAGGCAACCGTCCGGTTGGCCGGACAGGAGGTGAAGCTCGGCGCCTGAGAATCCTGAACGCGCACCCGCACCATACATTCATTGTAACGACCCTGCAAATCACCACCTATCTGTTCTCTGACAGGATTGACCGGCCCGGTACCCGGATTGATTTCGTATGCCCGCAGAACCACAAAGATGCTGTCATTATTGATATCGTTACAGCAGAAAACTACCCGGTCATCAAACCACTCCTGAATGCCCGGTTCGTCTGCAGCGTCATCACCATTGACATTGTTGCAGCTACCCACAGCCATGCGCCTGACCTTGTAACTAAGCGTAGGCATGCAGTTGTCATTGCTGCCTTCATTGAAGTCAACAGCACTTGCGACAGCAAGCCCCATGTTGGGAAGTGCAACCAGGATTTCATCATCACACACGGCACTGGGCCGTTCATTATCCACTACTGTGAGGGTTGTCTGGCAGCTTGTGCGATTACCGCACTCGTCAATGGCTGTATACACGATCTGGTGAGTCCCCCTGGGGATATTCGTGTGTCTTTCAAGACCCACTGCTTCATAAGAAGTACTGACTTCAAAGCCAATCTCACCTGCACAATTATCCGTAACTGTTGGCAGTGGGAGCAGGATTGAACCCGTGCAGCGGCCGGGATCGGTAGATATAGTTATCGGTGAAGGGCAGCTAACGATGGTGGGCCCCTGTGTATCGAGCACCTGAATCGTCTGCGTTGCCGTTCTCGAAAACTGTGTACAACTATTCGTTACCGTCCACGTACGCTGCACCACCCAGTTGATATTGGAGCAAACCATGGTTGTATCGTCCTGGTATTGTACCACCAACGAACAAATCGTATCAGCGCCCGTATTGCGCAGCGGCATACTGTCTAGCAGCGGCCAGCCATAAGTATAGTCGAGACTGTCTGGATGCAGATGCCGGGTATTGCACGGCAGTATGACGGAACGAGGGAAGACAACGCTGTCCAGCGACATGCGAAGCATAGTAATACGCTGCGTACAGTTGGCTGTCTGGCCAAAACCATCATTGGCCGTCCAACGGCGCTCAAGCACACCCGCTGTATCGGTGAGACAGTCGGCAGCAATAAAAGTATCCTGCCAGCTCAGGGCTACCGTATCCCGGCAATTGTCCTCCACCAGGGGAAACCCAAAGCGAACCGGACGGAGATCTTCACTACAGAAGACCACCCGATCGGGGCAGGATACAAATGTCGGTGGCATATCGTCCTCAATGCGTATAAAACCATTGCAGAACAAGCCAGTGTTGAGGTCTGTGACCGTGACGCTGAAGCGGCGCCCCACATAGGCCAACGCCTCAAAACCGACCTGGTCAACCCCCTGAGCAATCAGGTTGCTGAGAGAATCCCTCACAACCATCTGCTTGGGTCCCGGGCAGTCCGTCATAGACGCGACGATCTGCTCGGCCAACAGCCATATTTCGCAATTCTGATCGATACCCACGTACAAGGGTCCGTCGAGGGTACCGTTGCAGCCCAGCGTACAAGGACCCTGAGCTGAGAGGGAGGGCAAAAAGAACCATAGTCCCAACAGCAGCCCAAGCGCCCGCAAAGCGGGGCCTCTGGTCAGCCTCTTCCCTGGTTGAGATTGGTTGTGCTTCATCCTAAGCATGATACATTCGTTTTTGGCATTCCAAATTGAATCCAGCAGTCACCGGGCTCTCTTCTGGGGAGCTTTTCGGGCCGGCTATCTTTTGCCCGGGTGACCTGTCGGGAAGACACAGCATGCATACATACCAGTTCCTCCCAGCTTTCTTCTATTGAGTATCAAAAAACCGTGCCAAAAACATATATCTGTGCTTTTATATTTATTTGTGGGCTGAGTAAAAAAAACGAGCCTGCGGTAGCGGGCTCGTTTCTATTTTTTTCCGGCGGCTCAGGCCGCCAAAAATAGTATACGTGTGTGATCGTTACTCAGCAAACTGAATTTTGCAATCACCATAAGACATATTTATGTCGATAATCCCCGTCCCTTTACCCCGCTGTGTATGTGCTTTCAGCCTGCGTAAGTTGTTTCGATGCTCATCAAGCATTCGCGTGAGGTTGGCAGGTACCTCCAAGCCTGCGTAGTTGCCGTTGAAGTCGATGCTGTACAGTGCAGAAGGATTCACACCTATCTCAATGTCGACATAATTGACGGTAATATTTGCCGATGCAAACGCAGCAGCGAGACAGTCTATCTCAATATCGCCGTAAGACAGATTGACGGTCAGTTGCTGCGAGAGCTGTCCTACTTCCACATCGGTATAATTACCTGAGACAATCAGCGTTCCTATGTTGGAAAGTTTGTAATTATCATACCCGCAGTTGGTCTGAAAAAGTCTGGCCTCCCCGATTTCGGCGTTGTGATACCGGGAATCCAGCCGGATATCAACACCTTTTCGGATTTTGAGATTCCCGTAGCGAGTCCTGCCAGTAGCATTGCGCACCTGCTCAACAACAAGGTTGCTATAGGATATGTTGAGGTCAAGGTCGTTCAGTTGGTTGATGGTACCGTTGCCGTAGGCCAAGGCCACTACTGCGGCTCCCTCGGCTCCCTCGGCCTTTATATTGCCGTATTTGACATCCAGCTTGAGCTGGCCGCCTACCATAGCTGTAGTAACGTTTCCGTACTTGTTGCCTACGGTCAGCGATCCCTTTTCGGGTATATAAACATCGTAGTGAATGCTGAACTCATTTTGGTTGTTGCCAAACCAAGACCAGGAGCGGCTGGGTTCAATCTCCGTCACTGCACGAACGCTCGTGGCCGTATTGGAAAAGATTACATTGATGCGATCAAACACCTCCTGGGCCGCACGCTGATCCCGGGCATTCACCTTGATAGTCACATCAATTTTGACCTTATTTTGCTGCCACACCTTGACGGTCACATTGCCGTACTTGTTCTGTAACTCCGTAAACGCATCCGCATTGACAGAAAACTCCCGGTTGATACTGCGGCTGAATTCCTGCTTTGCGACCGCCCGGGCAGCTGCCTGGTGCGGACCAACCCATGCGGTGAGCAGCAGGACTAGCAGCAGCCAGGGCAAGTTATAGCGACGATTCATGTTCGTGAAATTTTGAAGGATTAGCTTGGTTTTGCTTTTGCAGGATGTATTCCAGCAATTGCAGCTTAATTCGATAATTGTTGATTAGTTTCTCTGTCAGTTCCCGCTGTGTGCCGGGCGGAAGCCCCTGCATCTCTGCCCTGATCTCGTTGATTGCCCGATCGATCTCGGCCAGGTCAGTATCCAGCGCGGGGTTCATCCCCTGACTGCTCAGCCGGGCATACTGCTGATTGATTGTACTGCGGTAAAACTGTTCTGCCTGACTGAATTCGGCATGTAATGCCTCATCAGCGACGAATGACTGCCGGGAGCCCCAGTAGTGTCCCAGACCGATGGCTACCACAATCAGCAGCCCTACGGCCGCAACATTTAGCCATGATTTTCGCCATGCAATGCGAGGCCGGCTGTGCGGCAGCTGCCGCTCCACCTTCTCCCAGAGGTCCTGCGGAGGACTGGCATCGTCAAACTCGGAACGATGCTGTTGAATGAACGATTCAAGTTGGTCGCGATTCATTGCTTAATTGGGTATACAACATGAATAAATTAGCGTAAAAGCTCTCTCAGTCTTCGTCGGGCCCGGCTGTACTGCGATTTGGAAGTAGCCTCGCTGATATCCAGTATAGAAGCTATTTCCTGATGGTCGTAGCCCTCGAACAGATAAAGCGTTAGAACAACGCGGTATCCGTCCGGCAACTGCTGAACAGCCTTCCTAACCGTATCGACGCTCAGCAGCAGTGCCTGATCATCGGCTGTCTCCTCCTCGGCAGCTACATCATGCTGTGCGCTCAGCTCCTCCCACTTCAGTTTGCGCTGCCGCAGCAGATTGATACAGCTATTGGTGACAATCCGCTTAATCCAGGTACCCACGCTTGCTTCGAACCGAAAGGAATCTATGTGCGTGAAAACATCCACAAAAGCCATTTGCATAGCATCTTCGGCATCTTCAACTTTTCCCAGCATGCGCAGACAATGATTGTACATGACCCGTGCATACTGCTGGTATAACATGGATTGTGCACGCCTGTCCCCACGCTGACAGCGCAAAACTAACTCCTCCTGCGGAGGCGCCTCCCGCCCTGATGATATCGAGTCCGCCATAGATCAATCCGTACGAGCTTTGAGGACATAGACGTGCTTTCGGATAAACCGTTGCATGTAAAAAAGAAAAGAGGCCGCTGTTTTTGCACAACGACCTCTGCACTTTTCGCATCCGAGAGTGGGGAAACCCCAAAAATATCATGAAACAGCGGTAGGTTGCAGCCAGCAAACCCGCTGTTGCTTACATCAAAGTTTGTTGATTCGCTGTGTAGTAATCACCTTTTTGCGGTGATCCAGCAGTTGAACCAGATACATACCACGGGGCAGATCCCCTATGAAATAGCGTTCACCTTTGGTATAAAAGAAACTCCTGATTTGTCGACCGGCAAGGTTAAATACAGCGATTTCGTGAACGCGGTCATTATCATTGAGCTCGAGGAAACTGTCGGCGGGATTGGGAAAAACCCTGACCTCAGCCCTGTCGGCCACGGGATTGACCGTTGGCCTGACCTGTGCGTACAGGCCTGCTGTGTATAAAAAACAACAAAGAATGAATAGTAAGAGGTGCTTCATAAGCCAATAGCTTGGGATTATTAAGAACAAATTTTGTCGAAAATAAGGGGATTCTGCGTACTGTGCAAGTAGTGTCGAAAACCTTTATTAAAACATTAACATTTTTTACACAATACGGTTTGCGGCACTGGCGGCCGTTTATCCTACAATTTTTGCCGTTTACATATAGATAATGTACGAATATCGATTATTGGAGACCAGTTGAATGTAGGAGATACTGCTATCTGCGCTGCCTGTTTTTTCTGTAATTTTGTTCAATGAAAGGCAAGAAAGACAGTTGGCAACTCTGGATAGATACCGGTGGCACGTTCACGGATGCTATAGCTATTTCTCCTGAAGGAGACAGTCGGCGGCTCAAGGTGCTGAGTACCGGTTGCTTGCGAGCACAGCTCGAAGCTGAAGAAGGTGACTGTTGTTATCGGCTCACCGCTCGCTGGCCGGTTGAGCACGACATATTTGGCGGCTACGCCATACGCCTGCTTTCATCGGCAGCGCTGCTGGGGGAAGTAGCGAGTATAGACCTGGCTGCGGGCTTGCTTTACAGCCGGCAGACCCTTTCGTTGTCATTGCCCGCCTTTATTGAACTCACTGCCGGGGAAGAAGCACCTGTGCTGGCTGCCCGGCTGGCTACGGGCACACCCCTGTCGGCCCCCCTTCCCCACATACAACTCCGGCTTGGTTCCACCAAAGGAACCAATGCGCTGCTCGAGCGGAAGGGGAGTCCTGTGCTCCTGTACATTACGGAAGGCTTTGAAGACCTTCCTTACATTGGCAACCAACAGCGGCCCGATATTTTCCAGTTGGACATACCCCCGCCTGCCTTTGTACCTACCCGGATTGTGGGTGTGCGTGAGCGTATGGCATCTGATGGCCAGCCGCTGCTTCCGCTAAGCAGCGAAGAAATTGACCGCTGTGTAGCCGCCTGTGATCAGCCGGCTGTAGCCATCGCCTTTCTCAACGCCTACCGGAATCCGGTGCATGAGCAACAGCTGGGCGCTGCCTTACGCGCTGCGGGTCAGCCCTATCTGTCGCTCAGCAGTAGCCTTACGCCGACCGTCAAACTGCTGAATCGCATGCAGACGGCCCTTGTCAATGCCTATCTGGCACCCATCATACACCCCTACCTCGACCGCATTGCCCGGCATCTCTCCGCCTTCTCCGAAGCTGATTTTCTGGTCATGAGCAGTGGAGGATCGCTGAGTCCGTACCGCAGTTTTCAGCCCCGGGACAGCCTCCTCAGCGGCCCGGCCGGCGGCTCCGCCGGTGCCGCCCGGGTGGCTGCCATCTGCGGCCTGCAGGCCGTCATCACCCTTGATATGGGCGGGACCAGTACCGATACGACGCGCTTCGACCAAGACTTTGACTACCGATTCCAAACTGAGATCGACGGCATTCAGCTGCAGGCGCCGGCGCTCGATATAGAGACCGTAGCAGCCGGTGGCGGTTCTGTCTGCGCTGTCAACAACGGCCAGCTGAGCGTAGGGCCCGAAAGTGCAGGAGCACAACCGGGCCCCGCCTGTTATGGTGCAGGCGGCCCCCTCACCCTCACCGATGTCAACCTGCTGCTGGGTAAGCTCGATCCCCGGCTCATGGGCATCCCCGTTTCTTATGAAGCAGCTACACAGGCACTGCACCGACTGCAGCAGCAGCTTCTGCAGGAGACTGGTCAGTGGCCTGCTGAGCTGGCGCTGCTGAAGGGGTTTGAACAGATTGCCAATGAAAAAATGGCGGAAGCCATCCGCCGCATCTCCATTGCGCGGGGCTATCAGCCCGCCAATTATACCCTGCTGGCCTTTGGCGGCGCCGGCGGCCTGCATGCCTGCGACATCGCGTCCATGCTGGGCATGGAGCGCGTACTGATACCGGCCGATGCCGGCCTGCTGAGTGCCTACGGCATTGGGCATGCTGCTGTTGAGCGCATGGCGGAGCGCCAGCTGCTGTCGCTGCTGGCGGACTGTCAGGAGCAATTGCCCATCGTCTTTCAACAACTCTGCCAGGAAGCCAGTGATCTGCTGCAGGCTGAAGGTTTTTCGCCCGAAAACCTCCGCACGGCCCGGGCACTTATTTTTGTGCGTTTTCGAGGGCAGGAAACCACGCTGGAGCTGGCGTTTTCGCCGACAGACTACCACAGCCTGCACCATGACTTCCAGGAAAAATACCAGGAGCAGTATGGCTATTTTCCGCAGGATCACCCCCTGGAGGCGGAGAGCATGCGCGTATGGGTATGCCTGGCGCCCCCGCCCGTAGGGCCGCCGGCAGCGCCGGCAACACCTTTTACTGCCGCTGCCGCCGGAGCAACTGCAGGTTTTGAAAAAGCCAGCCTCTACCTGTGGCCTGAGCTGGCGCCCGGCGCCCGCTGCGCGGGCCCCGCCGTGCTGGCAGGTCACCACAGTACGGCCTACCTACCTGCAGGCTGGCAGCTCGATATGCTTGCGGGCGGCCACGCCCTGCTCAGCAAGCAGCAGGCAGAGGCGGAGGCCAGACAGCAGCAGGCGGAGGCTGCGGCCCTCACCCTTTTCACCCAACGCTTTAAAGCTATTGCCGACGCGATGGGCGCCCAGCTGCAGCGAACGGCCTTTTCTGTCAACATCAAAGAACGACTTGATTTTAGCTGCGCACTACTGGATCAGCATGGACGGCTGCTGGTCAATGCCCCGCATATACCTGTACATCTCGGAAGTCTGGGCATCTGTGCTCGCCTGAGTCTACAGCGGCAGCCCCTGCAACCAGGCGATATCCTGATTGTCAACCACCCCATGTTTGGTGGCTCACACCTGCCCGATGTTACCCTGCTCAAGGGTGTCTTCACGGATGAGGGGCAGCTCATAGGCTATGTCATCAACCGGGCACACCATGCCGAGATCGGCGGCAGCCGCCCGGGATCTATGCCGCCTGACGCCAGTTGCCTGGCGGAGGAAGGTGTCGTATTTGCGCCCTGGCTACTTTTTGAAAAAGGCATAGCCCGCTGGGAGGTACTGCGGAAGCGGCTGCTGGCCGGCCCATGGCCGAGCCGCATGCCCGATGACAATGTGGCTGATCTGCATGCTGCCGTATCTGCCCTGCAAACAGGCGAACAAGCCCTGCGCAAGCTGGCACAACAACACGGCCTCGACTGCCTGCACTACTACATGGAGGCGCTCCAGACAAAAGCCAACGAGCGGCTTTGGCAGTCGCTGCGCCCGTGGTATCACCAGTGCCTGCAGGCAGAAGAATACATGGATGATTACCGCAAAATAAAGCTGCAGATACAGCTCAGCGACCAGCAGATGACGATTGACCTGCGCGGCTCCTCCGATCGGCATCCCGGCAATCTGAATGCCAACGTGAGCATTGTCTATTCGGCCATCGTCTATGTACTGCGACTCTTGTGCGGTGGCGACAGCCCGCTCAATGAAGGGCTGCTAAGGCAAGTGGAGATCATACTGCCACCCGATTCTTTCCTTCACCCACGCTTTGAAGAGGCAGCGGAACGCTGTCCGGCAGTGGTTGGTGGCAATACCGAAGTGAGCCAGCGTCTTACGGATACCCTGCTAAAAGCTTTTGGGCTGGCTGCTGCCAGCCAGGGAACTATGAACAACTTCCTGCTGGGCAATGCGCACTTTGGGTACTACGAGACGCTGGGTGGCGGCAGTGGCGCAGGACCCGGTTTTCATGGACGCTCGGGCGTCCACCAGCACATGACTAATACGCGTATCACGGATCCCGAAGAACTTGAGCGCCGCTACCCCGTGCGGCTGCGCCGCTTTTCTCTCCGCAAGGATTCGGGCGGACAAGGACAATACCGCGGAGGAGACGGACTCATCAGGGAAGTCGAAGCACTACTGCCGTTGGAAGTTACACTCCTCACGCAACGCAGACGTGAGGGCCCGTATGGCTGGGCCGGTGGTGAGGCGGGAAGACCCGGCCGGCAATACATCCTTCGGACCAACGGAGCCAACGAGGAGCTGCCGGGCACCGCTGCAGCCAGTCTGCAGCCGGGCGACAGCATCGTCATAGAAACGCCAGGGGGAGGTGGCTGGGGAGCTTAAGATGCTACGGGTTCTAAGGGGGGAACATGAGCCGTAGGCTTCTCAAAGCACGCCCCGCAACAGCGAAGAAGGTGACTGCACAGGCCGGGTTACTTCTGGGGTTTATCTTTGGTAGTAAGGTATTTAAGATTTCAACTAAGCCTGGGCTTCGGATGCGATCCGAAACCCGGGCTTGGTTGAAACGATACTATATGTCAGCATTATTTAAAGAAGCAATACTCATTGGCGCTGATGAGAGCTGCCGCAATCTCCCTGCGCAGATTTTTTACATTGACCGGCGGATACTTAGCAAAGCGCTTGACACCCATCAGCAAGGTGCGCTGCAGGTCGCCCTCAGCAAAAGAAACAATGGCGTCGGCAGCGGCTTTGGACATACGCGTACTGGCATCGGTGACAAACACCTTCAGGATGGCGTCATAGACCGACTGTGACTGCGTTTTCTCTGATAAGTGATCACTGGAGGCAAGCTTTTCGACGCGCAACAGCAGGCTCTCTGCCACGAAGGTATCCATCATCATATCTGCAATATTCATGATGATCTCCTGCTCTTCCTTCATATTGAGGTTACCGTCGAGCTGCTGCTTGGCTGCCGCTCCTGCTACCATGAGGAGCATTTTTTTGAAATCTCCGACAGCAGCATGCTCCGCAGCATAGGGTTCGGTGCCGGCACCTCCCATGGACGGCATGGATGCCAGTTCCTTCTGGACCGCCCAGGCAGGACCTACAATATCTATGCTCCCCTTCATGGCCCTACGCAGCAGCATGTCGACTGCCAGCAGGCGATTGATCTCGTTGGTACCCTCGTAGATACGATTGATCCGGCTGTCGCGGTAAGCACGGGCGGCCGTCCCCTCCTCAGAGTAGCCCATACCCCCGTGGATCTGCAGCGTCTCGTCTACCACATAATCGAGATACTCTGAACCAATTACTTTGAGTAAAGCACACTCAATCGCATACTCCTCAGCCGCCTCCAGCTTAGCACGGCCATAGTCGACACCCTGATCGAGCAACGATTTGGTTTTTTCCTGCAGCAGATTGGAAGTGCGGTACAAGGCACTCTCTCCAGCAAAAAGAAGTATGGCCTGTTGTGCTAGTTTGTACTGAATGGCGCCGAATCCGGATATAGACCTGTCAAATTGTATCCGCTCGTTGGCGTAACGAACAGCTGTAGTGACACTGCGCTTGGCACCGCCCAACGATAAAGCGCAGAGCTTGAAGCGGCCGATGTTGAGCACATTAAAGGCAATGAGATGCCCTTTGCCTATCTCTCCCAACACATTCTCAACCGGCACCTGCACATTTTCGAAAAAGACCTGGCGAGTTGAAGAACCCTTGATACCGAGTTTATTCTCCTCTGCCCCCAGCGTCAAGCCCGCCGACTCTCTAGGAACAATGAAGCCGGTAAACTTATCACCGTCAACCTGCGCAAAAACAATGAATAAATCAGCAAAACCAGCATTGGTAATCCACATTTTCTGCCCATTGAGCAAGTAGTGACGACCATCAGCGCTCAAATCAGCCCGCGTCTTGGCCGCCAGGGCATCGGAGCCACTACCTGGCTCCGTCAGGCAGTAGGACGCTTTCCACTCGCCCCGCATGAGCCGGGGCAAATAAGCCTCCTTCTGCACATCCGTACCAAAATAAAGAATGGGCAGCATGCCAATACCCGTGTGAGCGGCATACGAAACCGTAAAAGAAGCCGAAGGCCCCAACACATCACAAATCAGGGTATTGACGTTTTCATCGAGCTCCATCCCCCCATAAGCGGCCGGCATGTGGGTACTCAATAGCCCCTGTTCCGCCATTTTCTCAAGCAGGCCGGCAGTTACACCAGGCTCCTGCTTTTCTATCTTTTCAAGGTTGGGAAAAATTTCGAGCTCCATAAAATCGCGCACCATCTCCCGTATCATCCGCTGCTCTTCATTGAACTCTTCGGGTATGAATACCGAGGAGGCGGGTGTCTCCTTTATGATGAACTCTCCACCCCGCAAGACCGCTGCAACTGCTGTAGCCATATCTGTCCGTGATTTATAGTATAGCGAAAATTCGCTATAAAAATACAGATTTATTCTGAGCGAGGCAAGTGTTTTTGATGCCTTTTAGCGAAAATTCGCTAAAAGGCATCAAAAACACTATATCCCTGTACGTCAAATTTGGCACGGTTGTTGGAAAGTATAGAAATACAACAAGGCCATGCCAAACCGATGTATCTGGACACGCTCATTGGGCAAATCACTTGCACTAACAGACGGCCCGAGAGCAGGACAACAGACCCCCGCTATCAGCGTTGGATGACAACCTCCCGCGTGATAGCAAATTGCCTTCCCCCCAGGCGCAGATAGTAGATGCCTGGACTTCTTGGCTTGTTTTTGGCAGGAGACCATTCGTAACTGCCAGCAGCAAGGGTCCAGGCACTGCTGTCTACCACTTGTCCGGAGGCATCTGTCAGGCTGACCTTCACATCATCGGCTACCGGCAGAGAAAAATGTAGGCTGAACTTGCCGCGGCTTGGATTGGGAAAGACCCGGGCATTGAAGTAAGTCTCTGCCACTGGTTGCGTCACCGCTGAGGTTGTTTCGGGATTATACCACACCCGCCAGACCTGTGGCGATGCACTACTCATAGTACCTGTGTTATCTGTAAAAAAGACATTGGAAGCCGTACTTCTGATACCCCCGATCACGTGGCCCAGCAGTCTGCGCTGCTCGAAACTTTCGTCCACCATTATAATACCATGGTCGTCTACGGAGAGATCTTCGGCCGGCACAAAAGCAGCACCAGCCCCCAGAAGTGCAGGCATTTCGCCTACCTTGTGCTCGCGCAGCTGGTTATCGGCGGTACGTTCTACCAAACTAATAGTCTTCACAAAGGGAACATTGTTGTCCTGCACCAGCACGTCCTCGGCATCGAGAAAAAACTGGCTGATACCCCCAAAAAACAAGGTAAACATGCGCTCTTCATCGGCATTGTATAAAGTTGACAGGGCCGTGTGGTACTGATTGAGGTACTGCTGAAAATCCGTGCGCACTTCATAACCTTCGGCGCTGATGTCGACAACATCCAGCCAGGGCAGATCAGCATCGTAGCGAAAAACCCCGGAAAAGGCCGTGAGCCCATGGCTGCCATCGGGAAAACGCTGCGGCGCCAGGTTAAAATCGCGCCGGTGCAGGTGTGCTGTGTCTACCGCCTCCTGATAATTACCAAGTGCCAGCCCCCCATCGACATGCTGGATATCAAAACGCTTGATAGCGTTGGTATATGCCTGAAAAAAGCCCGGGCCGTGATCAGGCCCCATAGGGTTGTAGCGGCCATGAAAATTTTGCCCCCCTACCAGCAGAAAGTTGCCCTCCAGTTCGTGCAAATACCCCCCTGTGACGCGCAGGCGCTCATCGGTCAGGGTCAAAAAGGCAGGTAGCAACGGCTGTCCGGCAGCAGCCAGTGCCAACAAATCAGGCATATTGACCGCAGTAAGGTAGGGATAGGTTACAAACTCCGTCTGGGTTGTACTAAACCCATAGCCTCCGATCAAGTACAGCCATTCGCCCCGCTGAGCGTACTGTAAGTTGGTGGCACTTAGTTGTTCTTGTAAGGGTGTAGGCAGGGACGCCAGCGATACCGTCTGTACCGTTTTTTGCTGTGGATCTGCTATGAAAAGCTGCGCATTGGCACCCGCAGGAGCGAAGGCTGCAAACGGCTGCCTACGGTGCAGGCCGTCTTTCCTGCCCGCAAGTAGAATCCACTTGCCGCCGTACTGTCCTATGGCAAATGACTGCAAGCCAGGAAATCCTGCGAAAGGTTCCGCTTCCATTTCGATTGAAAAAGGTGTCTGTGCCTGCGCACTGCGGGCAACCAAAACCAATGCCAGTATCCACAATAACTGCCTCATAACTAAATTATTATTTTGCTCACCTAATACAATTACCTGCCGCTACTGCTGGCGGCCACTGCCAATCGCCTGTCCAACAACAGGAAAAAGAGCAGGCTAATATCCATCTCTTTCGGGTAATTGTCGGTGACAATCATCACACAGCTCGCCGCTAATCAGTGCGCACAATCTCATGGGAGAAATGCACCTTCCCTTCTGCATCTCTGCCCACGAGGTAGTAGAGTCCTGCGGGCAACCCCTGCAACGACAGTAGCGACCGCTCATCGGCGAAGATCAGCTCCGTTTGCCGCAGCAATCGGCCGTCGCGACCATACACCTGCCCTTGCAGACTGCCCTCCCAGGGGAACTGTATCTCTACCCAGCAGTGTGTGGGATTGGGAAAAGCCCGCAGGCCGGCGATGGCCGGCAGCGGCTGCACCTCTTTTACAAAGTACTGCTCGGCATAATCCAGCGCCTGCTGACCAATAATAGTACCCATCCACCTGCCTGCTATATCGTCCATGGGCGGATGTATGCTCCCCCAGATGCGGGACAGACTGCACTGGTCTGCTGCATCGCGGTAGGTAGCCCACTGTAGGCGCAAATCGACACTGGGGCCGTCTTCAAATACCAAAAATTCGTTGCGCGGGCAGCTGAACTCACCCATCCCACCCGGAAAGTAGGGGTTTCCGGTAAAAGCCGTGAGTACCTCCGCAGCAGCGCGGCTATAAGTTGAATGCCCCGATACGTAGCCTGCAAACGGCGGGCTTACAAACGAAGGTCGCTGGTAGGGCTCCCAAGCCGTAGCCAGCACCCAGCCCACCCCCGCTGTCTGGTTGCGCGGATTGGTGATGCGAACGTTGCCCAGCCAAGCCCTAAGCTTAAGTTTACCAACATGCTCCCCTGCAGGTCCCGCCAGCGGGTCGCCAGGGCCAATAAGTTCGCAGTAGCCCGGTAGTAAGGGAAGTCCCAACGGATGATAGCCAGGCAGCGACGGATCGCTGCTTTGACCCAGCGAGGCCATCCCCCTGATGGCCGTGATGGGACGGGAAGTATCATACCAGCCCTTGACCCCCCAGGCGGCAATCGCTACATCATGCATGGCTCCCCCAAGGGCAAAATAGGATTTGACATCCCACTCAAGGCGGTCAAGCACTGATCCCTGCCCCCTGAACCGCCGCTGCATAGCCGGATGATCATTCGCATAGTTCCATATTTCAAACCAGTGACCCGGCGGGGTCAGCGAATTGGGGCCGTCGGCCCAAAACTCAGCCAGTACCCTTGTATAGTCCCCTCGAGGTACAATCTGTGGCGTGTAGGGACGCCCCGTCGCAGGATTCAGCGGATGTCCCTGACCCGTATCGCCCCCCTCCAACAGGTCATAAAAAGCCGGCAAACTGGCAAAGTCCTGCGGATAAACAGTTATATTACCCAAAGAGGCCGGCGAAATATCCCAAAATACTCCATCGCGCGGGTCGAGATGTGAAGACCACACAGCCACCAACAGGTGATTCCAGCGCCAAAGCGCAGCAGCAGCAGAATCAAGCGAACCAGGCTTCAGCCACAAGGGCTGACCAGGATCGTGATACACCATGTACGAGTGTCCGTCGCGCTCATACACCACCTTGTCAGTTGGTTGCATGGAAAACGGCAGTACCCTTCCCCATTCATGTGTAAGCGCAGATTGCACATTGCCCGCCAGCGGATTGCCACTCTGGTCAACGATTTCGCGCAACTGCAGCGGCTGCCAACGGTTCAGATCTGTATTGGCCGGAAAAAGGCTGTCCGCCACCTCCAAAGGCGGATTTACAGGCTTATAGTGCGTATCCGCATAGCCCTCCGACTCGTTGGCTCCATCCTGCAATCCATAGCGAATGTAGCACTGTGCTATGTAATTGCCCATTTCGGCAGGCCCGCAGCGATAATCCGCTGACGTATTGAAGCGATCATACCCCTTGTCACGCATGCGGCGGTTGATGAGCGTATAAATATCTTCCCGCCCCGGTGCCCGCTGAAAGCGATGCTGGATGAGCCGGTAAGCCGCAAAACTGATGGCCTCTTCCTGCGCCCGGCGGCGATCGGCTGGCATAGGAAACTGCTCGAGCCGACAGTGAAAATCGTGTACTGTCTTCCCCAGCAAGTAAGTATCAGCCAGGCTGTCATATACCGCCCAAGCGTCATACATAGCAGCAGACACATGGAAGAGATTGCGCGCATGCACCGTCGGCCTGGCAAAATCATTCTCTATGGCAAAAAGCAGCAGCTCGTTCCACTCGCGTGCGGCCGACTGCTGTGCCCGCCCTGCCGCTCCCCATAGCAGCAGCAACAAAACTATAAGTATATTTCCTCGCATGAGATACGCTTTTTGTGTAAACAAGATTATACCCCGCTGCTGACTGGCCCGCCTTGGCTGTAACCCCAAAGATCCCGGCAAGTCAGTGATGGTAGCGACATACGCAACTGCAATGACGCATCTTTTTGATGACTGCAGGATCCGTTTCGCAGCTGATGCCAACAACAGCTGTCATTATAACGCTCGACGATGCGCAAAGCATGCCCACGGCCATCAATTGCACATTTTTTTTATTGGACATAAAAAAAATGTACTCCCAAAGCACCCACCACGAGCAATAAGCTCTACCTTTGTATTAACTATTTGGTTAAAAATGCAAGAAAAAGACAAACTGTCAACAGAAGCCCGGATTTTGCAGGCTGCACAGCAGGAGTTTTTGGAAAAGGGCTTTGCGGGTGCTCGCACAGCGTCTATTGCGCAGCGTGCCGGCATCAACAAAGCGCTGCTGCATTATTACTTCCGAAACAAAGAGACCCTTTTCGAAGAGGTATTCACTTTGATAAGCAGGCAGTTGATCCCGGAAATCAAAGCCATCGTAACCAGTGAGGCACCCATGCTGGACAAAATTGACCGGTTTATTCACAGCTATATCGATTTTGTACGGCAGAATCCGGATATGCCGCTTTTCATACTTACAGAACTACGCAACCATTCCGACAGCAGGCTGCTGGAGATTTTGCAGAAAAAGCAGGACGACTTTGTCTACATTCAGCAGTTTATGCTGCAACTTGCTCTGGCAACCGGCAGTAGCGAGATTCGTCCTGTGCAACCCTTTCATATCCTGCTCAACATCTTGTCGATGTGCATATTTCCTTTTATGGCCCGCCCCATGGCTATGCGCGTTATGCGGCTGGACGAGGACCAGTTTGCGCAACTCATCGAGCAACGCAAGCAGGAAGTGTGCACATTTGTACGCCAGGCACTGGCGCCAGGATGATGTGCACTGTGGCTGGGCGGGGATTTGCGGGAAGTTTTTTTTACCCAAATGTTAACCAAAAAATTAATCCAAATGGGTAATTACTGAATTTCTACTGGCAATATACTCGTTTACTTCTTGGCGGCTGGCGCCACCAAGAAGTGATTAGTGCCTGTGATTTTTTTTTAGGAAAAAAAACCACAGGCTTGAATGCAGTATTAAGGGCTGGCGCCACCAAGAAGTGATTAGTGCCTGTGATTTTTTTAGGAAAAAAAATCACAGGCATGGATGCAGCATTAAAAGGCTGGCGCATTTTTTACTTTACATGTTCGTACCAATTATGAAAATCCGTCACTTATTTTTCATTGTCTTCCTGCTTCAGCTCAGCAGCTGTGGGCAGCAAGAAAGTCCTGCTGACGCCGCTGGTGCTTTTGAAGCGGAAGAGGTCATTGTCTCTGCCGAAGCTACAGGTCGCATTCTCACATTTGAGCTGCAGGAAGGCGACATATTGTTGCACAACGATACCGTTGGCAGCATTGATGCCGGGCTTTTGCAACTACAAGGCGACCAGCTCCGCGCTGCAGATGCTGCACTGGATGAGCGGCGTGTAGACAGTCGCCCGCAGATTGAGGTACTCACGCAGCAGTTGCAGGTACAGCGCAGGCTCATTGCTGCGCAACGAGCGCAGCTGGAGTGGCTGAGGGGTGAAAAAGAACGATTTGAAAAGCTGGTAGCGGCTGAAGCAGCGCCGACCAAACAGCTCGACGACATCAGCGGCCAGTACCGCAGTCAGCAGGAACAGCTGGCCGCGGCCGAGGCCCAGCTGACTGTCATCAGCAGTCAGATCGTTGCGCAGCGCGAGCAGGAACGACAGCAAAACCGCGCCATTCTCAGCGAACGAGGGCCCAATGCGCAGCGCCTGCGGCAGGTGGAAGAACAGATTGCCCGCAGCCGCATCATCAACCCCATCGATGGCACAGTACTCACAACTTACGCACATGCGGGTGAGATGACAGCACCCGGCAAAGCGCTGTACAAGATTGCCGATTTGCGTAACCTCAGTCTGCGCGCCTATGTAAGTGGCAGCCAGCTGGCTACCATCCGGCTGGGGCAGGAAGTTGCCATATCGGTTGATGATGGCCAGGGGGGTAGCCGGGCCTATACAGGAAAAATTTACTGGATTGCCGCCAAGGCGGAGTTTACACCCCGCACCATTCTCACCAAAGATGAACGCGCCAACCAGGTCTACGCACTCAAGGTGCGCGTCCCGAATGACGGTTTTTTAAAAATAGGCATGTATGGCGAGCTGCGGCTATAGCCGCCCGCTTGCCGCGACATGATTTTTTAACCACACACACATGCCCCTATGGTCGGCATAGCCATCAATCAGGTTCGCAAAACCTACGATAAGGGCAAGACCCTTGCGCTGGACGAGCTCAGCCTGCGCATCCATCCGGGAGAACTTTTTGGCATCATCGGCCCCGATGGTGCCGGCAAGACCAGCCTGCTGCGCATACTGGCCACGCTGCTGCTGCCAGATAGCGGCAGCTGCCAGATAGGCCCGTGGGATGTGGATCGTGACTTTCGGGCAATCCGCCACAACATCGGCTACATGCCGGGGCGCTTTTCGCTCTACCAGGATCTGAGTGTACACGAAAATCTGTCCTTTTTTGCCAAGCTTTTCAACACCTCCATTCAAGCCAACTACGATCTGATCCGCGACGTATTTGTACAACTGGAGCCATTCTCCGACCGGCTCGCCGGTGCTCTTTCGGGTGGTATGAAGCAGAAACTGGCCCTCAGCTGTGCCCTGATTCACCGGCCGAAGCTGCTGCTGCTGGATGAGCCGACGACAGGCATTGATGCTGTGTCGCGCAAAGAATTCTGGGAAATGTTGCAGCGTATACGTTCACAGGGGATAACAGTAGTGGTATCTACGCCCTATATGAATGAGGCCAGCCTGTGTGACCGGGTAGCACTGATGCAGGGAGGGCGACTGTTGGCGGTTGACAGTCCGGCGCACATCGTACAGCAATTTCCGCGCAAGCGCTGGCGCGTCGCCCATGCCCGCATGTACCCCCTGCTCCTCGCCTTGCGGCGGCACCCCGCCGTAGAGAGCATATATCCCTTTGGGGAAGAGCACCATCTGGGGCTGGTAAACGACGATGACAGCCTCTGGGCGTCGCTCACCACCTATCTCGAAGCCGAGGGTCTGGGTGGTTTCTGGTATGAGCGCATAGCTCCGGATATTGAAGACGTATTTATGGCGCTCATGGCAGCGCCCGCAAAACCATAACAACGAGTAAAGTATGTCTACCCCTGTCATAGAAGTACGCGAGCTGACCCGTAAGTTTGGCAACTTTACGGCCGTCAAAAGCATCACTTTCAGCCTGGCGCCTGGCGAAATTTTTGGCTTTCTGGGCGCCAATGGTGCAGGTAAAACCACCGCCATACGGATGCTCACGGGGCTACTCGCTCCTAGTAGCGGCTATGCGCGCGTAGCCGGGTTTGATGTATACACCCAGACAGAAGACATCAAGCGCCACATTGGCTATATGAGTCAGCGGTTTTCGCTGTATGAAGATCTGAGTCCGCTGGAAAACATCCGCTTTTTTGGTGGTATTTATGGTCTGTCACAGGCCGACATAGCGCGCAAAGCCGAGGAGATGCTCGACCGCCTGCAGCTCAGCAGCGAAGCGCGTAAGCCTGTGAGGGGTTTGCCATTGGGCTGGCGCCAAAAATTGTCTTTTTCGCTGGCCCTGCTGCATGAGCCCGCCATACTTTTTCTCGACGAACCTACTGGCGGCGTCGACCCTATTGCGCGCCGGCAATTCTGGGAGATGATCTATGCTGCTGCTGCCAGCGGAGCGACTGTCTTCGTCACCACCCACTATATGGATGAAGCATCCTACTGCCAGCGGTTGTCAATCATGGTTGACGGAGAGATCAGGGCGATGGGTACGCCTGCCGAAATCAAGGCCGCCTACCACCAGTCCAGCCTCGACGGTGTATTTCAGGTACTCGCCCGCGGCACCAGCACTTTGTAATTATTGTCTCCTAAATTTTCCTGAATGCTACAAATTTTCACCTTTGCGCGCAAAGAATTTCAGCATATCGGCCGCGACTGGCGTTCGCTCTCCTTTTTGGTAGGCCTGCCGATTGTGCAGATGATCATTTTTGGCTTCGCGCTCAGCAATGAGATTCGGGAGGCCCCCTTTGCCGTGCTGAATCATTCGGGAAGCACCCATGCTGCGGCGATTGTGCGCCAGCTCGATGCGAGTCCCTACCTGTCTTTTGTACATCACCTGCAGGATGCGGAAGCGGCCCGGCATCATTTTCGCCGCAACGAAATCCAGTTGGCAGTCATTTTTCCAGCCGATTTTGAGCAGACATTACTGCGCGGCGAGACTGCGCGGGTACAGCTGATGGCCGACGCCTCCGACCCCAACCTCGGCAGCAGCCTCACCAACTATGCCACGGCCATCATCGACGACTATCAGCAGCCACTGCAGGCACCGGCCAGCCTCCCTTTTCCCATAGGCATAGAGACACGCATGCTGTACAACCCCCTTCTTACGAGTGCATATACCTTTGTGCCGGGTGTCATGACGCTCATCCTGATGCTCATCAGCGCCATGATGACGGCCGTCGCTATTGTGCGGGAAAAAGAGCTTGGCACCATGGAAGTCATGCTGGTATCGCCGGCAGAGCCGCTGGCCATAGCCCTGTCCAAGATGGTGCCCTACCTGCTGATTTCTTTTTTTAACCTGACCAACATATTGCTGCTGAGCTACTACCTGCTGGAAGTACCCATACGGGGTTCACTGGCGCTGCTGCTACTCGTGTGCAGCATCTACCTCCTCAGTTCACTGGCGCTGGGGCTGCTCATTTCTACCATTACCAACTCCCAGCAGGTTGCCCTTTTTATTTCCCTGATTGGGCTGATGCTGCCAACGCTGCTATTCAGTGGATTCATGTTTCCGATTGAAAACATGCCTCGGCCCATGCAAATCATTTCAAACGTAGTACCTGCCCGTTGGTTTTTTCACCTGGTGCGAGACATTATGATCAAAGGACTGGGCTGGTCGGCTGTGTGGCGAGACCTGCTGGTACTGGCAGGCATGGCTGTTTTGTTTTTGACCATCAGCGTCAGGCGGTTTAAGCTTCGGCTGGAATGAGTGCCGGCTGCTCACGGGGTGATGATTTTCTCCAACTTCAGAAAGCTGCGACATGAAAATACTATTGGTTGTCTTGCGAAAAGAGTTTATTCAGATATTCCGCGACCCTGCCATCCTGCGCATCATTTTTGTTGTCCCGATGATACAGTTGTTACTGTTGCCATTGGCTGCCGACTATGAAGTCAAAAACATATATCTGGCCGTTGTAGACAATGATCGCTCGGAGCTGTCAGGGCGGCTGGTACGGCAGCTGGCTGCCTCCACCTATTTTCGCATCAGCGAATACGCCCGTACCTACCCGGAAGCGCTGGCGGTAGTAGAAAAAGACGCTGCGGATGTCATCCTTGAGATTCCTGCCAACTTTGAGCGCCAGCTCTTGCGCGGCGAGAAGCCCGTATTTTCGCTCAGTGCCAATGCCGCCAACGGCGTGCGCGGCAGCTTGGGCGGCGCCTACGCGGCAGCCATTCTACGTAGCTTTGTGCAGGCGCAACGGGCGTCTTTGGAGGGTGACAGCCGCCTGTTGCCGCTGCCCGTCATAAGCACCGAACCACTATTTTTATTCAATCCTTTTTTCAACTACAAAGCCTTCATGGTGCCGGGCATATTGGCTATATTGGTTACTATGGTTGGTTCTTTCCTGACAGCACTCAATATTGTGCGGGAAAAAGAAGTAGGTACTATTGAGCAGCTCAACGTGACCCCCATCACCAAGCGCGATTTTATACTTGGCAAGCTCATTCCTTTTTGGGTGCTGGGGCTGTTGGTATTGGGGATAGGGCTGCTAGTGGGCTACCTGTTTTTTGGTGTGTGGCCCCGGGGCAGCCTGCTGACGTTGTTTGTCGTCTCGGCGGTATACCTGCCGGGCGTGTTGGGCATAGGTATGTTGATATCCACCTATGCAGACACGCAGCAGCAGGCGAGCCTCATGAGTTTTTTTGCGGTCATGATATTTGTTCTCATGAGCGGCCTGTATACGCCGGTCGAGTCGATGCCCGACTGGGCACAATGGCTGGCAGCCTTTAATCCACCCACCTATTTTGTCGAAGCCATCCGCATGATTGCCCTCAAGGGAAGCCGGTTGCCGGATATGTGGCCGCAATTGGCGATGATGGGGCTGTTTGGCATTTTTTTCAATAGCTGGGCGGTGTGGAACTATCGGAAGACACTGCAATAAGGCGCTCTTATGGCGGAGGTGCCGCAACATTGGCCAAAGCTGCATTATGCCCTTTTTAGGCGGCTATTGCCGCCTGAATTTTTTTTTACACAACCCCTGCAAAAGGCTTGCCGCTGCGCAAAGCAGCACAAAAGCCTGTGTATGCAGGCCAATTTGTATTAACTTTGTGCCGCCAAGAGGCGAAAAACAGCTATACAGGCATGTACAAGGAATACAAACAACTCGATCTTCCCGGCATAGACAGGGAAATTCTTCAGTTTTGGGAATCTGCATCCGTTTTTGAGCGCAGCATTGCGCAGCGCGATGCCGCCAACAGCTTTGTTTTTTATGAGGGACCTCCTTCTGCCAACGGGATGCCCGGCATTCACCACGTGATGGCACGCACCGTCAAGGATATTTTTTGCCGCTACCAGACACTGAAAGGCCGGCGGGTGGAGCGCAAGGGCGGGTGGGATACGCACGGCCTACCCATAGAGCTGCAGGTGGAAAAAGAGTTGGGTATCACCAAAGAGGATATTGGCCGCAAGATCACTGTCGATGAGTACAATCAGGCTTGCCGGTCGACAGTCATGCGCTACAAAGATGTGTGGGATCGCCTCACCCACCTGATGGGTTATTGGGTGGATCTCGAGCATCCTTATGTGACTTTTCACAATGAATATATTGAAACCGTATGGTTTTTGCTCAAACGGCTCTATGATAAGGGTTACTTGTACAAAGGCTATACCATACAGCCTTACAGTCCTGCCGCAGGAACAGGCCTGAGTACGCACGAGCTCAACCAACCGGGTACGTATCAGGATGTTACCGACACCACCGCAGTGGGTATGTTCAAGCTTATCCGCAGTGAGGAATCCGCCTGGCTGTTTGACGATGAGACCGAAGATGTACGGATACTGGCCTGGACGACTACTCCCTGGACACTGCCATCCAATACTGCGCTGGCAGTGGGTCCTGATATACAATACGTCAAAATCCAGACCCACAATCCTTACACCAAGGCGGCTGTGAGCGTCGTGCTGGCAGAAGCGCTGGCGGGGAAGTGGCTGGGGGGAAAAAACCAGCCTGCCGCAGAGGCGCAGTCGGCGCCTTTCGCCGGCAGTCGCCTGTCGGGGCTTCGCTACGAGCAGCTGCTGCCTTACGCACAGCCGGCGGAAGGGGATGCTTTTCGCATAATCACGGGCGATTTTGTGACCACCGAAGATGGTACGGGTATTGTACACATCGCTCCTTCTTTTGGTGCCGACGATATGAAGGTTGCTCGCCAGCATGGTATAGGGGCGCTCACCCTGGTCGATCGTCAGGGAAAATTCACAGACGAGGTAGGAGAGTTTGCGGGTCGCTATGTCAAGAACTACAAAAACGAAGCAGATTACCAGTCGGTAGATGTCGACATAGCCATCAAGCTGAAGACGGAAGGTAAGGCTTTCAATGTACAAAAGTATGTACACGCCTACCCGCATTGCTGGCGTACCGACAAGCCGATCCTGTACTATCCGCTGGATTCGTGGTTTGTGGCTGCTTCCAGAGCCAAAGAGCGTATGTACGAGCTCAATAAGACTATCAGCTGGAAGCCGGCGGCTACGGGTGAAGGTCGCTTTGGCAAATGGCTGGAGAACCTGCAGGACTGGAACCTGAGCCGCTCGCGCTACTGGGGCATACCGCTGCCCATCTGGCGCAACGCCGATGGCAGCCTCGAGCGCTGCATTGGCAGCATGGTAGAACTGCGCGAAGCTGCCGCAGCAACTGCAGCACTGCTGCAGACCGAAGCCATCAGCAGCCGGCTGACTGCAGCCCAACGGGCAGCGATTGCCGAAGGCTGCCAGCTGGTTGAGCAGCCTGATTTTGATCTGCACCGCCCCTACATTGACCAGCTGATACTCCTGAGTGAGGATGGCCAGCCCATGTACCGGGAGACGGACCTGGTCGATGTATGGTTTGACTCAGGCTCCATGCCGTACGCCCAATGGGGGCTGGATCTGGAGAAGCTGCGCCGGGGGGATGAAAGACCGTTCAAAGCACCTTTTGACAAAAGCTATCCGGCAGATTTCATTGCAGAGGGTGTTGACCAGACACGCGGGTGGTTCTATACCCTGCACGCCATAGCAGTCATGTGCTTTGACTCAGTCGCCTACCGCAATGTGGTCTCCAATGGTCTGGTACTGGATAAACAGGGCAACAAGATGTCCAAGTCGAAAGGCAATATTGTCGATCCGTTTAGTACCCTCAGCACTTACGGTGCCGATGCCACCCGCTGGTACATGCTATCCAATGCGCAGCCCTGGGACAACCTGAAGTTTGACTTGGATGGTGTCATGGAGACCCGCAATAAACTTTTTGGGACGCTCTACAATACCTACAACTTCTTTGCTATGTACGCCAACCTGGACAACTGGGTGATGGACGAGCAACAGTTGGTAGCTGTAGCAGAAAGGCCGGAGCTGGATCGATGGATTATCTCTAAGCTCAATAGTCTGGTGGCAGCCTATGCTGAAGCTATGGACGATTACGAGCCTACCAAGGCTGCACGCCTGATAGAAACATTTGTCGATGAACACCTTAGCAACTGGTATGTGCGCCTGTCGCGCCGCCGCTTTTGGCGCGGCGAACTGAGCCCCGATAAAGTTGCGGCTTACCAGACGCTGTACGAATGTCTTACTGTCACCAGCCAGCTCATTGCCAGCCTTGCTCCTTTCTTTGGCGACTGGCTATATCGCAACCTGACAGAACCTGTACGGGCACAGCATGGAGAAAGGGAAGGCTTCCTGTATAAGGATTCAGTTCATCTTACCGATCTGGCCAAGGCCACAGTTGCTCATATTGATCTGGCGCTTGAAAAGCGCATGGACTATGCGCAGCGAATCTGCTCGCTGGCCTTCAGTATCCGCAAAAAAGAAAAAATCAGGGTTCGGCAGCCGCTGAGAACCCTGCTGCTGCCGGTGCTGGACGCGTCATTTATCGCTGAAGTATCGGGGGTGAAGGATCTTATTCAGTCAGAAATCAATGTCAAGCAGGTAGAATATCTTACCGATGCCTCGGGCTTACTCAAAAAGTCGGCCAAAGCCAACTTCAAAACGCTGGGATCACGGCTTGGAAAAGATATGAAAGAGGTTGCTGCCCGGGTAGCAGAACTCAGCAATGATGACATCAATTTGCTTGAGCAAGAGGGGAGTTTTGGCATAGAGGTCGCTGGTAAAACATACGAGATTGGTCCGGAAGATATACTGGTCAGTACGGAAGACCTGCCCGGTCTGAAGACTGCCTCTGACGGAGAACTGACGGTAGCGCTTGACTTGGCTCTCAGTGAGGAATTGCTGGCAGAAGGCACAGCACGGGACTTGGTCAATCGAATCCAAAACTTGCGTAAAGAGCTGGACCTGAATATTACCGACCGGATTCGGGTGGCGATTGAAGAACACCCGGCGGTTATCGCGGCAGTCACGCAATTTGGGGAATATATTCGGGGAGAAGTGTTGGCGGATGAACTTGCGTGGGCGGACTCGCTGCCTGACAATCAGGTGGAACTTTCTGACGAGGTTAGTCTGGGTATACACGTGCAGGCGCTGTAAGGAAATCTCGTTTTTGTTTCGCTGCAGTTGCAGCGAAACAAAAACGAGAAGTTACGCTTTTTTGCTTTGCAAAAGCATATACGCGAACTCCTTGCTGGCGGCTTAGCCGACCAGCAAGGATTTCACCAAAATATCAGCAGCGCTACCAGACTACTTATTAGGAATAGTGAGCACCTGTCCGGGCTGAATCAGATCCGGATTCTTGAGAATGTCTTTGTTGGCATTAAATATTACCATATACGCGTTGGCGTCATCATAGTAGTGCTTGGCAATCTTAGACAGAGACTCCCCTGACTTCACTGTGTGCTTGTGGTAGTAGTCGGTATGCGCCACTTTGATATCGGCTGCAATATCTGAGGGATTGTCACCGCCGATTTCTTTGATTTTATCCCACAACAGATTTTTTTCATACTGCGTCTGGGTAGTACCTCCTATGTGCAGTTTTCCATCCTTTTCTTCAACGAAGCCATCGGTTACATTGAGATCTTCGCCCAGACGGAGCACAGCGCGATATTTTTCCTGAAGAGCCATGATAAACAAATTTTTTATTTGATTAATATTCTTAATGCAAGCAAGTATTTGGTGTCGGTGTTGCAAAGATAGACTTTGCCAGCAACAAAAGAAGGAGCTATGACGATAATATAACAAAAAGAGAGGGAAAGCTTTATTTTTGTGGCGACGGCTGTCGGCAGCTGATGAAGCAGCCGGCCACTTCGTCTGCTGCC
Organism: uncultured Saprospiraceae bacterium; assembly: GCA_964645715.1. Classification (GTDB taxonomy): domain Bacteria; phylum Bacteroidota; class Bacteroidia; order Chitinophagales; family Saprospiraceae; genus JAUMBM01. The sequence goes on along the minus strand of CAZYAO010000002.1, from coordinate 118,537 downwards.
GAAGCACAAAGCCGCCCGCCCGCGATGGGCAACATACAAATCAGGCCAGCGTGTACACAAGTATTGATAAAAACGTCCCATTGGTTTGTACGGTGAGGCGAAGACCTGTGGAGAATATGAACATGAGACGAATAGCCGAAAGGCTCTTCTTCATTGGCTGCTTTGCAGCGCTGGCGCTGCTGGCAGGCTGTGCCAATCCGATTGCCCCTACTGGTGGGCCTCGGGACGAAGTTCCTCCTTCGCTGGTGGAGTCTGAGTCGACGCCCGCTGAGCAAGTCCGGTTCAGGCCTGATGCTATAGCCCTGACCTTCGACGAATGGGTAAAAGTACAAGACCCCTACAAACAGATTGTGGTTTCGCCCCCTTTACAACACCGATTTGAGGTAAGTATACGCAAGCGCACGGTTATCATTACATTTGACGAGAGGGAGCAGCTGCGTGATAATGCTACCTATGTTATTAATTTCGGCACAGCCATTAAGGATTTGACCGAAGGCAATGCTGCCAAAGACCTTCGTTTTGTATTCTCTACAGGTGAGCAGATTGATTCCCTGTCTGTTGCCGGGCGGGTGGTTGACGCTTATACAGCGGAGCCTGTTGAGAACGCTCTCTTTGTATTGTACGAAAACACCGCTGACTCGGTTGTCCGAAAAGAGCGTCCCTTTTATTTCGGTATCACCAACAAACAGGGGCAGTTTAGCATATCAAATATTAAAGCGGGGCAATTCAAAATAGCAGCGCTGCTGGATGCCGACGCCAACTACCTGTACAACCAGCCTACAGAGTCATTTGCTTTTTCTGATAGTCTGCTTTCGATCGGACCCGAACCCACCGATAGTCTGATCATGCGATTGTCTGTAAAACCTGTCCCTCTTCGCATACTGAGTGCCGACACAAGTGCCTATGGGCGCTGCAAACTTGTTTTCAATCAGCCCCCTCCGGAAAATCTGTCGTTGTTGACAGATTCATTGACAACCCCGCTGTACACCGACCGGGTCGGTGACAGTCTTTTTATTTGGAAAAAAGCCGACAGCAGCTGGCAGCTGCGCGTGCAGCTTACTGCTGCACGGACGGATACGCTACAAATTTTTTCCCCGGCCAAAGGGGTAGCCCCAGCGCCTGAGGCCGAACCCGTACTTGCCAATTACAGGCACAACCCAGGTCTGCCTTTCAGGCTCAACTACACCCTGCCCATTGTCGGATTTGATAGTAGCCAGGTACGGCTGCTGGCTGATAGTACGCTGGAAGAAAGCCCATTTTCGCTATCAGTTGGACCCGACAAAGTCCGCACGCTGGAGATACGCGCCAGTTGGCGCGACAATGTCCCCTACCAGCTGCAGTTGCTCCCCGGCGCAGTGAGCAGTCCTTTTGGCACGAGCAATACAGACACGCTAACCGTCTCTTTTACGACTGACAGCCGCAAGAATTTTGGCAACCTTTTTCTGGAATTCAACGACTATGAGCCCGATCAGCAGTTCATTGCCATCATCAAAAAGAAGGGAGGAGCAGAATCGGGAAGATTTGTTTTGCGCGGGGAAAAAAGCTATCGCCGCAGCCTGCCATCCCTGAGTCCGGGCGTATATGAGCTGGAGCTCATACAGGACCGCAACGGCAATGGCCGCTGGGACGGAGGGGATTATGACGCAGGAGTGCAACCAGAGCGAGTCAGAATCACTTCTCTTGAGCAGCTACGCGCCAATTGGGATTTGGAGGTGACTGTTGCCCCTTGGAGTAACTAACAGGCAGCACCTGCAGCTTGTCGACTGACAAATTGCAGGTGCTGCGCCTGGTAGGCTTCCTCTTAAAAGTACATTTGCAGGTGCTACCCAATATTAAGCTTCTTCTGCCTCGCCTTCGGCAGACAATTCGGCCTTATTGATAGCATCCACTTCCTTATCTATATAGTACAGACTCATCGGTCCGTCGCCTATCAGCCGAATTCTGTCGAGCAGATTGCGCATCAACGCTTCCTCCTCGCGTTGCTCGGCTACATACCACTGCAGAAACTGCAGCGTGGTATGGTCTTTTTCCTCATAACTGAGCGCTACCAGCTGGTTGATGGCGGCAGTTACCTTTTTTTCGTGCGCATATACCTCTTCAAAGAGGTTTCTGATACTCCCGAATTCGTGCGGCGGCTGGCTGATACCGGGCGTCAATGCATGAGAGTCCATCTCGTGCAAATAATCAAAAATCCGCAACATATGGGCGCGCTCCTCATCTGCCTGTCGGCGCATAAAGGCGGCACAGCCTGCGAGGCCCTCTTTCTCGCACCAGCCTGACATAGAAAGATATAAAAAGGAGGCATAGCCTTCCAGAGCTACTTGTCGATTGAGCGCATCAATCATAGATTGTGTAAGCATAGCACCAAAACTTTTTTATATAAACCAAATAAGGCCTTAATGGTTAACACAAAGTTATGAAAATGCAAAAAAAGAATACGCTGGGAGAGGCGGATATTGACCGCATCATTGAAATGGCCTGGGAAGACAGAACTCCTTTTGAGGCCATAGAGCAGCAGTTTGGGCTGACAGAAGCAGAAACCATTGCACTAATGCGAAGGGAGCTAAAACCGCAGAGCTGGCGAAACTGGCGAAGCAGGGTACAGGGCAGAAAGACCAAACATCTGCAGCTGCGTGAAGAAGATGTGGATCGATTTCGGTGCAGTCGGCAACGGCAGATTACCCTCAATAAAATCTCCAAAAGATAGCCGTCCTGCCTGTTTGTATTTTCTAGCGTCTGACAGCCAACGACACAGTAAAGAGATGAAAAAAATACGCATATCTTCCTTCGTTTTTTTCCCGCGTATTTGTTGCTTTTGCCGTATATTGCAGACGCTTTCGTACTGAGGGAGCTGAGTCGTGATTCTCCATGAACATTATGTCCTGATTTCAATTGGTAACACCCTGAGCATAGGTTGTTTGGCTTCAAGTACTGTCAACAGGTCTCATACAGACTTCCGGAAAGAAACCTTCCGTCGGTTGATTGGCGCTGCTGCCCGACAGCTGCTTTGATTCCCGAGTATACTCGCGTTAACTACGAGCACCTTGATGTTTACGCAAAACCTAAAGATATTTTCGGGGTTGCGCTGTTTTGAGGCAGGTGTTTTCTGGGCATTTGTTTGTGTGGGTTGATTCAGTGGGCGCTCACTACACTGTGTTGGAACAAAACATTGTTGGCACAAACCCGACAAAAAATTTATGGAATTAGTCAGTTTTTTTGACCATACTCTGCTTAAACCAGATACAGCTACGGCAGATATTCGGCGCTTGTGCGCTGAAGCTATCGACTACAAGTTTGCAGCTGTGTGTGTGCCCCCTTTTTTCGTGGCAGAAGCAGTACAGACACTTGAAGCCTACCCTGCGATTAAAGTGGCAACCGTCATCGGTTTTCCCATGGGCTACGCCGCTACACCGGCAAAGGTGGAAGAAATCAAGCGGGCAATTGACGAGGGCGTGGATGAACTTGATGCCGTGATCAATATATGCGCTGTCAAGAATGGAAATTTCAATTTCGTTCGCAGTGATATCGATAGTATGACTATGGCCGTGCACAGCAAGCGCAAGGTAATCAAGGTTATTCTGGAGACCAGCCTGCTCACGGAGGATGAAATTAAGCACTTGTGTGATATTTGTAATGAGGTGGGTGTCGACTACGTGAAGACGTCAACGGGTACTCAAGGAGGCGCAACGCCCGAGGTGGTTGCTTTTTTGCGGGCTCACCTCAATAAAAGTATTAAAATAAAAGCCTCTGGTGGAATCAGAAGCCTGGAAGATGCCCGACGCCTGATTGAGGCGGGCGCTGTCAGGCTTGGCAGTTCATCCAGTGTACAAATTATTGAACAGCTCAACAGCGGTAGCCAAGGAGCTTGATTTTTGTGGGTTCGTGCGGCAGCCGGAGTTGTTAGTCAGCTATGCTGAATATTCTTGTGTGGGTATCACCACTCAAAGGGTTGATGCCAAAAATCGGTTGTTGTAGACTTCATTTATCCATTGATTATGGCCTATCGAGTCCTTCTGCTAGTAGCTGCCTCTTTTCTGATTTCCCGGGGACAGTTGTCTGCCCAGTCCGTTCAGGTCAAAGCAAGTCCCGCTATTGCACAGTTAGAGAACCGTTTTGTAGCCGTTAACAGGGCTCAGCAGACTGTTCCCGGCTGGCGGCTCCAGCTGATTGCCACCCCTGACCGCAATGAGCTGGAGCGCATCCGTATGCGCTTTATCAGCTTATACCCCAATTATCCTGCTGATTGGGTGCACAACAAGCCTTACTACCAACTACGGGTTGGTGCATTTACCAGCAAGCTGGATGCACTTCGGATGAAACATCTATTGGAGGCTGATTTCGATGGCATATACTTGGTGCGGGATGAAGCCATCAATCGTCGGGATTTGCTGCAGACATTCTGACTCCTGCCCCAGTGGCTCTTGCTTTTCCTACCCAATAACCTATGCGTCCGGCTCAACAGACTTATTTTGTAAATATAGATTTTATCACGCTGGGTCTATACCTCGCCTTGGTGAGTATAGGCTGGTTAGCCATATATTCTGTTGATATACAGCAGGGTGATGAGATTCGGAATATGGCCGATTTTTTTCAGACTTCAGCAGGTAAGCAGACCGTCTGGATATTCATCTCTTTTATTCTGCTGGGGGTAATCACCATGGGCTTCAGGGATAAATTCTGGCCCACATTTGCTTATTTGGTATATGGTGTAAGCATTTTTCTGCTGGTGCTGGTACTTTTTATGGGTTCAACGATCAAAGGTGCTACCGCCTGGTTTTCGTTCGGTGGGGTATCTTTTCAGCCGGCCGAACTGGCAAAATTTGGTACAGCGCTGGCCGTTGCCAACTACCTCAATCACTGGAGTGCCGATCTCAGACAACTCAACAGCCGGTTGATTGTGCTGGGATTGTTACTACTGCCCATGGGTCTGCTGCTGCTTCAGCCGGATGCCGGCTCAGCATTGGTATTTCTGGGCTTCTTTGTTGTCTTTTTTAGGGAAGGGCTTCCGTCCATGCTCTATGTTATTGGTATTTTTTCTGCCATCGTGCTGACGGCCGGTCTTGTTATTGCACCTTCGGTTATTCTGGTATGGCTACTGTGGCTGGGCGGCGTTATCCACGCTACGACCTTTCCAAGACCTTTGGCAGTGCTCTCGGCAATAATTGGTCTGGCCGCTGTTTTGTACATTTGGGTAATCCCTGCGGGATACGCGGCCACAGCGGGCGGTGTTATGGCACTGATTTTTGTAGGTATCAGTTATTGGCAGTACGTGCGCAGACAGGCACAGCTGGCTGTATTACTTGGTGGTTTGTTGGTATGGGGAGCTTTATTGTCCCATGGAGCCAACTATGGCTTCAACAATCTGCTCATGCCTCACCAACAGGAACGCATCAACGTGTGGCTGCAACCTGACAAATGTGACCCTCGCGGTTCGCTGTACAACGTTATGCAGTCCAAGCTGGCAATCAGTGCAGGAGGGATACAAGGGAAGGGATTGCTCAATGGTGTACTCACCCGTGGCAAACACGTCCCTGAGCAGTCAACAGATTTTATTTTTTGCACCATTGGCGAAGAACATGGTTTTATTGGCAGCACAGCTGTTGTTTTGCTGTTCCTCGCCTTACTGATGCGTATTTCCTTTATTGCCGAGCGGCAGCCAACGACCTTTTCTAGAGCTTATGCGTATGGCGTTGCGGGTATAATCTTCGTGCACTTTGCAGTCAATATTAGCATGACAATGGGTTTGCTGCCTATCATCGGCATTCCGCTGCCCTTTGTCAGCAAGGGGGGATCTTCGCTGCTGGGTTTTACACTGCTAATTGCGGTTTTGCTTAAGCTTGATAAGCACCGGGGTCGAATCAAAGCGCCTAAACTTCCATTTTAAGGGCTACAGGAGTCTGAGAAGACGAAAATCCTTAATTTTGCAGTCTTACTTACTGATGCTGTCTCCAAATGCTGTTTGGCGGCTAACCCCACCTGCCAGCGTTGTGGTTAAGTGCCGCTTTAGTGGTTTTTTCAAAAAACCCCAAAAGGGCATTTTATTCAGTCTTGTATTTTGTCCCCCCAAAGGGGATAAACCGCTACTGGGGCAGCCTCTGACAATTTGATTAAACAGTCATGTTTACTTTTACACGCACACACACCGACCTGGCTTCATCGGCCAGAGCAGGTACCATTCATACCGGACACGGCATCATTGAGACGCCTATATTCATGCCAGTAGGTACGGCCGGTACCGTCAAGGCCGTTCACCAACACGAATTAGCTGAAGAGGTGAAGGCCCAGATTATTCTGGGCAATACCTACCACCTATACCTGCGTCCCGGTACGGAAGTATTGGAACAGGCAGGCGGGCTGCATCATTTTATCAACTGGAAAAGACCTATACTCACCGACAGCGGTGGTTATCAGGTGTACTCGCTAAGCCACAGGCGAAAAATCAGTGAAGAGGGTGTAACGTTCCAGTCCCATATCGACGGATCACGCCACACCTTCAGCCCCGAAAAATCCATGGCCATTCAGCGAAGTATCGGTGCTGATATTATTATGGCCTTCGATGAGTGCCCACCACATCCTTGTGACTACCGCTATGCGCGCAATTCGATGGAACTTACCCATCGGTGGTTATACCGTTGCATAGATTATCTGAAGACGCACGAGGCCCTCTATGGCTACCAGCAGACTATGTTTCCGATTGTACAAGGCAGCACCTTTGCCGACCTGCGCCGGGTATCAGCAGAAGCTATTGCTGAGGCTGATCAGCCGGGCAACGCCATCGGTGGTCTGTCGGTGGGAGAATCAACGGCGGAGATGTATGAGGCAACGGCCTTGGTCTGCGAAATTCTACCCGCCGACAAACCCCGCTATCTCATGGGAGTAGGTACACCTGTCAACATTCTCGAGTGTATTGCACTGGGTGTTGATATGTTTGACTGCGTACTCCCCACTCGAAATGCCCGCCATGGGTTGTTGTACACAGCCGAAGGCATCATTAATATCAAAAATGCCAAGTGGAAAGCCGACCTCAGTCCCATCGACGACAGCGGTATCTGCAACAGCAGCCTGCAATACTCCAAAGCTTACCTACGACACCTTATTCACAGCCAGGAATACCTGGGGGCGATGATTGCCTCGCTGCACAACTTATCATTCTTTTTGTGGTTAGTAAAAGAGGCTCGCAGGCACATCATCGAAGGTGATTTCAGCAGCTGGAAGAACCAGATGGTTGAAAAATTACAACGCAGGCTATAAAAGGTATCCGGATGCTGCTGGGAAAAATCGACCGATACATCGTTGACAAATTTTTGCGCACCTTCTTTTTCACTGTGCTGATTTTCACGCTAATAACCGTGATTATCGATTTCAGCGAAAAGGTCGAAAAATTTGTAGAGGAAGACATTACCCGCTCGGAGATTCTACTGGTTTACTATCCCGGTTTTATCGTAAATATATACGGTCTCCTCTTCCCGCTATTCACACTCATCGCTGTCATTTTTTTCACCTCCCGCCTTGCCAACAATGCCGAAATCATCAGCATATTCAATGCAGGCGTGAGTTTCCGGCGGCTGATGCGCCCCTACTGGGTAGGAGGTGGGCTTATCGCCATCCTACATCTTGCTGGTAATCACTACTTTATACCCAAAGGCAACGAAATGCGGCTGGATATTGAGTACAAGTACATTACGCAGGTGAGTGATGCTGACCAAGGGAAGACGCAGCACGTACACATGTTCCTTGAACCCGGCAAGAAAGTATATGTGGGCAGCTATCGAAAACGGGACAGTACCATACGGGACTTGCGAATTGAGCAGTACCGCAACCAGGAGCTCGTGAGTATGCTAAAGGCCAGCAGAGCCCGTTGGAAGCAGGACAGCGGTACATGGGAACTCAACAATTATGAGATTCGCACTTTCGATGGTATGAAGGAAAACATAACGCTGGGACCAGGCATGACCATGGATACCCTTATCAACCTGCAGCCCGGTGATTTTACAGACCTCAAGGAGCAGCAATCGATGATGACGACTGCTGAGCTCTATCGCTTTTTACAAAAGCAGTATGCAAGGGGTGCAGGCAACACGGTTAAGTACGAAGCTGAGTTGCACCGACGGAGTGCAGAGCCTGTAACAGTACTGATTCTGACCATCATAGGCTTGGCAGTAGCTTCCAGAAAAGTAAGGGGTGGCGTGGGGATCCACCTCGCCACCGGCATCTTTATTGGTGCTATCTTTCTATTACTCTCACGCTTTGCCATCGTTTTTGCAGCAGGGCAGGCCCTGCCGGTGTTGCTCAGCATCTGGCTGCCCAACCTAATCTTTGGTGCCTTGGCTTTTTGGTTAGTAACCAAGGCACAAAAGTAGGCTGGAAATTTTGCTTTTCAGCAGGTCTTGAAGATCAGGTACTCCTGTCGCTGTTGACTATGCTAATTCAAACTCGTCACCCAGCTCGGGAATAATAATTTCCTCAAACTGGTGCTCCTGTAGCTTCGTGCGAAAAACCTCCTGCCGGTCGATTGTACCATGGACAAGAAAAAGTTTTTTGACATGCTGTCGCAATGGCCGCAGGTAGTCAATCATCTCCCTTTGGTCTGCGTGCGCACTGAATGCATCTATGGTCTCGATGCGTGCGCGTACAGGCTTATAATGTCCAAACAACTTGAGCCCTTCCGCGCCTGCAAGCAGTTTGCCGCCGGGTGTTTCCGGAGAAGCATAACCTACCAACAGAATGGTATGCCGGGGGTCATCGATCATGTTGAAAAGATGGTGTTTTACCCGGCCGGCATTCATCATCCCGGAAGCGCTGATGATGATACACGGATCATGATAGTGGTTGAGTTTTTTGGACTCCTCCACTTTACGGATATACTTGAGCCCATTGAATCCGAAAGGATTTTCGTCCGTCAGCAGATAAGTTTCCAGTTCTTCATCGTAACATTCCGGGTGCGATCCGTATACAGCAGTAGCATTGATTGCCAAGGGGCTGTCAACAAACACAGGAACGGCTGGCATAAGTCCTTCATTCACCAATTGGTCCATGATGTACACAATCTCCTGTGTACGCCCAACGCTGAAGGCGGGAATGAGTAACTTGCCTTTTCGTTTTACACAGGCGTCGCGCACAATCTCCAGGAAATGCTCTTTGGCAGAAGGGCCATCTTCGTGCAGGCGATCGCCATAGGTCGATTCACAAATGAGGTAATCAACTGCAGGCATGGATTGCGGATCGCGCAGAATAGGCCTGTCGGGTCTGCCAATATCTCCGGTAAACCCAAAGTGGATGGTTCGTTCTTCTTCGCGAATGCGCAGCGTCACATTCGCACTGCCCAGAATGTGTCCTGCATCCCTAAACTGTACCTCAACATCCGGATGGATAGAGAACCATTTGTTGTAGGGGAAGGAGGCAAAAAGCTCCATTGCCTTGTGAACATCGTTGGCTGTGTAGAGCGGTTCCTTTTCCTTATCGACTTCATCGTCATGACGCTTGTCGTAATCCACGTCCCGTTCCTGAATCATCGCACTATCGAGTAGCATGATACTGCAGAGACTGCGGGTAGCATGCGTAGAATAGATGGGTCCCGAAAAACCGTCCTTGACTAGCTTGGGCAGACGGCCACTGTGGTCAATATGCGCATGTGACAGCACCACACAGTCTATGCTGTAGGGTTCAAACTGCCAGTTCCAGTTAAAATCCCGCATGTGTTTTTCACTACCCTGATAAAGGCCGCAATCCAGCAGAATGGTGAAACCGTCTTCCAAGGTAATCAGATGAGCGCTTCCGGTGACTTCCCGTGCTGCTCCGCAAAATTTTATTTTCATAGCGTTTGATGCTTGTACATGATCAATAGCAGGCAGGTGGCAAGTTAACACATTTTACAAATACCCGGCACTGATTATTTGCAGCTGTGACTCCATTTTTTTTACCCCTGGCACCCTGCTTTTTTCTAATGGCAAAAGACTAGCTCCCTATGCAGCAGCTTACTGCCCAGCTGCACGCATACCCACAATGGCCCCTGTTGAGGTACAGTAATGGGTGATAATGATTCTGGCAACGGGTAGGATGCCAGCCGATGACCATCTACTGTAAAAAATGTTACAATGACCTCCTCTGAAACCTGCCCTTCATAGATGAGCTGTAGCTGTCCACTGCAGGGATTGGGTGCTATGGTAAAATGGTGCCGGAAAGCGTCGGGTGTATCTGCGGCACTCAATTGGCAGAAGCCGGTTCCAAAGGATGAAAAATAGTGCCGCTGAAAAAATTCTGTGAGCGCATGGGCCAGCACGTCTGCAAAGGCTTGTCGATTGCCCGGGTTGTCACGTACACCTTCCATATTGCACTCCAATTGCACGGCATCAATAACACCACCAAAACGAGAACCATGTCTGTTGGTGTTGTAGCCACCACTGAAATATGGATCTCCCGCTGCGGGAGCCGGCTGGACAGCACTGGGTACCCCCGGATAGCCCCGGTCAACGACTAGCTGCCCCAGGCTCAGCGGCCCCCGCAGGAGGGCAGCATGCAGACTGGCCGAGAGATTGGCCAGCGCCAGCTGCCGAATGCTACTATACCCAAGATATTCCTCCGAATTGAGCACCGAATCGGGCAAAGCCAGCTCGTCTTCGTACAACAAATACCCCCACTCGAGTCGCTGGATCGCGTGTGCGTGCCCATGCAGGTCAATCAAAAGCCCTTTTCCATAGTCACTCGTCACAGAGGTCTTGGCCGCACTGATGAAATGATGAAAATCTTCCCATGCCTGACCTGCCAGCGCATTGCCGTCGGCAGCTTCCGCAAGATCCCGGTTGGCATCCATCTTTCGACGATGCAGGTGGTTGATGATAAGGTGCGGGCGACAGCCTGTCTGTACAAAAATAGCCTCTGCAAGACGACGGGCAAGGTCCTGGGTGTTGGCGTCATTAACATACACACAACCACTACAATTGCGGTCGGGAACCTGTGCAGGACTCAGTAAGCCCCCATGAGGTGCTACAATGATAATCGGAAGATTTCCTGCCAAATACTCCGTAAATGACTGCGTACCAAAGTATGTCTGCCCGGGTTCATAAGGCTGCGCAGCCAGCTGCATCAACCACAATATACCGAACAATGTAGAAAGTACCCTTTGTCTATAAGCCATAGCCCTACAATTATTTCCATAAAAATAGGTGTACACACGCGTATATCCTCCGAACTGCTGTCAAAATATATGCCTGAATGCAGGCAGCGCTGTTTTTTACACGTTTTTTTTGAAAAAATTTGTTTATTTATTGATTTATTTAAAACAAATAATTACTTTTGTGTTGTTAACTAAACTTAATGACATGGAACCAACCGTTTACGTGAGTAAGAAGGGCACCAAAGTTGTTCTGGCTTCAGCGCTTTACCAGTTTTTGGAATTGTCCGCAAAGCAGTATGGCAAAACTATACGCCATTGGTTGCTTGATTATTATCAGTTTTCGGATGGTATAAGACGACCTGTAAGGATGCAGGAGTACGCAGTCTGTAGTACGCGAGGCAAGGATGCACAGGCTGATTATTACCTGTCGCTCTCATTTGCAAAACAAATTGTATTGCATTCTGTAAGCAAGACCAAGATGAAGGCGGGACGCTGGATTGAAGCACAGCTCCGGGGAGAAATGCCAGAGGGAATGTTTACAGCCCGTCAATTTACCCACTTAGTTGAGCTGACCAAAGCAATGCGCCGCATTAGTTGTCAGGAAGCTAGTGAGCGAGAGCATTTGCGGCGCTACAAGTTGCTCAACGGAGGTACTGCCGCTTATTGGTGGGAGTATCGCGCAAAATTGCTGGGGTATGCACCAGCAGAACTTCGCACACGACTACGCCGTAAGCCCGCAATTACAGCAGACGGATACGCAGATTCTCTGTTTCCAGCCTCGGAATCAAATGCAGTTGAACTAATCCGTGCAGGAATAATTGACCTCTTTATGGCCATCGGTAAGCCAGAGCGTTTTGCATACCAAATGGGTGAACTAGCAGCTACCCTGGCTCAGGAAATGCAGCTTACATTGCTCGATGACAGAAAGGGTGCTGAGCTGTTGAATCCGATACCTAGCGAAGAACCGGAGCTGATACGCAGGGTCAAAGAAGCTGCTGGCCGGGATTCTGTCGCGGCATAGAAGCTACTTACAGCCAGGCTATTGTGCTGGCAGAGACTGGCTTCATTAGATTCTGCAGCTGCATGATTGCTGCTTACAGCCTGTTGCTTGCACGTTTCACCTCCTTTAGTAGCAAAATAAAATGCTGACATGCTACTGTATTGTTGACTTTTTGAGAAAGTCAACAATACAGTAGCATGCTTAGCAAATTCTTGGCAGCTGTTCTCCAATGGGCATATTCACCACTCTTCTTCCTCCTATACGACTGTGCAATAGTACCTGTCGGGCATGATCAGTAGTCACGGTTCCAATGACGGTAGCCTGGCGTCCGTTGCCATCAGCTTGTAAGGTCGCCAGGGCAGCCTCTGCCTGGTCTTCGGCAACAAAAGCGAGGAATATACCTTCGTTAGCGACATACAAAGGATCCAGGCCTAGCAATTCACAAGCGCTGCCCACCTCGTCGATGACAGGCAGATCTTTTTCGAATATATCTATACCAAGTCCGGTATCTCTGGCTAGTTCATTGAGTACGGTAGCAACCCCCCCCCGGGTAGGATCACGGAGAAGGTGAACTCCGTCACCGCAATGATCCAACAAGCAGCTCACCGTGTGGTTTAGGCAAGTGGTATCACTGACGATGCTTGTTTCAAAAGTAAGTCCTTCCCGAACGCTCATGATAGCCATACCATGCGTTGCGATAGGGCCACTTACAATAATCTTATCCCCTGCTTGCAGGCGGGCACGACGTATGTCCGCACGAGGGTGTAAGAAGCCAACACCGCTCGTATTGATGAAGATCTTATCCCCTTTACCCCTTTCTACAACCTTAGTGTCACCCGTTACAATCTGTACTCCCGCCTGTTCGGCAGCAAACTTGATCCCCAGCAGCACATCCCAAAATTCTTTTACCGACAGCCCTTCCTCTATGATGAAGGCCAGCGAAAGATAGCGAGGAATGGCTCCGCACATCGCAAGATCGTTGACAGTCCCGTTGACTGCCAGTTCACCTATATTTCCTCCCGGAAAAAAGATAGGAGAGATAACGAAGCTGTCTGTAGAAAAAGCCAGTCGGGAGTCAGGCTTCGCCAGAATGGCCCCGTCGTGATGCTCGTCAAGCAACTCATTCTTGAGCAGGTCAAAAACGCCGCTCTCCAGCAGCCTGTTGGTAAGCAGTCCGCCACTTCCATGACCCATAGTGATGACATCAAAATCAAGCTTGGGCATAGGGCACTGCAACTGCATTTTTATTTTATCCATCGCAACTGAGATATTAGCAATTCTTTTGTACCAAGATCGGCTGTAAGTTACTAAAAGAATAATGTGAATGCCAACCGCACAAAACGAGGTGTTCCTGGTGTAAAATGAATTTCCTCTACAGGCACAGCCTCATCTTGCAGGCGACTTTCTGTTGCAAACTGTGTTTCCTTCCAGCGAGTGTTGCCCAGATTTTGAATGTTGAGTCCTATTTCCCATCGCTTACGGGCATAATTGAGCTGTAGATCAGTAACCATATACCCCTCTGCCACGATGGAATTATCCTCATTGGCTGGTCTGTCCGCCATATAACGATAACGAATCGAACCGCTAAAACCCTTGTAAGGCGTGAGGCTCAGTCCTCCTACAGTTGTAAAGAGGGGCGCCAATGGTATGAAATTTTCGCCAGCCAACTCGTCAGCAGCACGGGGTCGCGTCCAGTTAAGATCTATATCTGCAAACAGATGTTTGGTCAGTTGATAACGCGCACTGAGATCCACACCATAGCGGCGCGTACGGCCGCCAGCTTCGACAATTCCTGCATCGCCTACATAGATAAATTCCTGGTCGAGCCATAGATACCAGACAACTGGTTGGACAAAAAACCTGTTTGCCGGTTTCCAAATCCACCCAAAATCAGCTCCGTAGGCTGCTGGCAATACCTCACGCCCCAACCGAGGCACAACAACACGTGTATCATTGGAGTGAAACCCCCGACCTGTATTGAGATATAACTGATGCCTGTCATTTGGATTAAATGATACATTGACCTTGGGGGAGAGTATTCCTGCCCGCGCGCTTGCTGATTGAGCGTGTACGAGTAGGTCCCTGTAAGTACTAAAGAACTGATCGTACCGGACACCAAGTTCTGTCGTCCATTTGCGGGATAATTGCCACTCCTGACTAGCAAACAGCCCCGCATTCATCTCATCGACGTTGCCGAACTGAATCTGCTCAAGAGTCGTCATTCGGTTCAGCGTACGGGAAAGCTCTACTCCGTTAACCTGATCGTACCGATACTGAAGTCCGGCGGTACTGCGTCCGTTGAGGCCCAGCCACTGATTGGGCTGTGTATAACTCCCCTGATAACCCATGATTTTACGATCTTCCGCCTGGCGAATCTGATCCCCATTGACAGCATCCTCCAGGAAGAATGTAAAATTGGAAATGAGTCTGAAATCATAATTTGAAAAATAGAGCTGATTTTTCAAAAGCCCACCTCCTTTAACTGCCGTCTGAGACTGTAGATTTATATTCGTCCGGGAAGTTTCACCGCCTTCCGTCGGGTCAATGGCACCAAAAAACGAGATAAGCCCGGACTCGACAGCCCTCACGGGAATCTGGCCGGAATGATCCCATCGGGACCAAAAGTGGGATACTGTAAACGTCAGTTTCGTCTGCGGACTTAACTGATCCGAAAACCGAGCCTGTACATTGGCGCGGTTAAAATATTGTGGCACATCAAAGTAGCTGTCCGAGTAGCTATACTCTGCAGCTATGTACGCATGCTGATCTGAAGGTTTATTGTCCAGCAATTTGATGCCAGCAACCATACGACCTGTACCATACTGCCCCAACTCGGTTTTCGCAAAGCTACGCTCCAACAACTCCTTGGTTTTGAAATCCACCCAGCCAGCAGTCACAAAATTACCTTTGTCAGCTTGATACGGCCCCTTTTCAAAATTGACCTTCTCAACGAGCTCCGGAATGATAAAATGAAGATCTGCATACCCCTGCCCATGCGCGTGACTGGTCATGTTGACAGGCAGGCCATCTACTGTCAACTGTATATCCGTACCATGATCTATATCAAAACCTCGCAGAAAAATTTGCTCTGCTTTACCTCCCCCTGCATGCTGACCAATAAACAAACCCGGCACTGTGCGCAGAATTTCCTGAGAATTGAGAATAGGACGCAGGTGGATATCCAGCTGACTTACCGAACGAGAAGGTCGGGCACCATGGGCTTTGACAGTCACTTCCTCCAACGCAATACTGCTCCTGTCCATCCTTACTATAACCGTCCAGGTTGACGCTCCTTCCTCAATACCAAGCAGTTGCTCATAACTATCATATCCCAAATGTGAGACCGTCAGCACCCGCGCTTCCGCAACAAGTTGCCTGAAAATGAACCCACCGCTATCATCTGTTATGGTCGATATACCACCGTCCACCCATACGGCTGCTCCTGACAACGGCTGTCCGGTTGATGCATCTAAAACCCGCCCCTGCAACAGAATTGTTTGACCCCACACAGAAGTAAACATTCCGCATACCAGAACAAAAGTAAGAAAACGATTCATCGACTATTATTTGTTGATTGTTATGTCACAAGAATGTCGGATAGTGACCTGTCCTGATGATTTTTCCGAAGCAAATGGTCGGCACAATTTAGAAAATTATTTCTAATCATCTTTCTTTATTTCTGCTAAGTCTTGTAAAGCAGGCAACATCTGCTGATCTTAGTATACTCGAAAAATAGTAATATGCAGCGCAGGCACCTTATAATAGCCCCCAAGGGAAACGGGAGTGTACACGGCCTTGTCTATCAGGTGAAGCGGCGTTACAAAAATCGGACAACCCGGACCATGCACCATTTGTACCTCCTCCGGCAGCAACTGCAGAATGCCATTTTTAACCAAACTGTGTATCTGTCCACCACAAATTTCCATGATAGTCCACGGCCGGACAACCGTCTTTTTCGTCAAGATATAGACTCACCAACTCAGCGTCTCTGCGTTCACGCAGGTATTTCATAAAGTTTTAATTTTGTATGCGAAGACCGCCTGACTTCGCATGCCCTGCTAAAAGCAGTATCCTGACAGTCATAATTTTGGCAATCTGTAAGGTTTGCTAAGAACACATTGGGCGGCTACGCCGTCCAATGTGTTCTGTATTCATGTGTATTTTTTTAAAATTAAAACCACATAGACGTATGTAGTGTGTCATTTTGCCGCCTTTTAAGACAAAATGAAAAGGCAGGCTAGTTGTTTTGAAAAAGGCCAAATACAAACTTATGTCTTCAATCGTTTTTTTACAATTCAACTGTATGTGATTTTCATCACTGACCAGACTGCTTTTTGTCATTCATCTTTGTAGTGCAGGACAAGCCAATCAGGATAGTCTGTCGGCAGGCCTTGTATCTGCAAATGCGCTATAGGAACGCAACATAGGGAATGAGTTGCCTGTTATTTCAAAAAGAATGTGTACAGCAGTCAATTACATGAAAATATTTTCATACATTTGTATGCACATTTTATTTTGGAATAATCAATTGCCTTTTCAATAGAACGCAAATTTTTTCACTGCAAAATATTTTAAAAACCAAAGCACAGCATCAGCTATGAAAATTGAGCAAATATACACGGGTTGCCTTGCACAAGGGGCTTATTACATCGAGAGCAAGGGAGAGGTTGCCATCATCGACCCCCTCCGGGAAACAGAACCCTACATAAAGAAAGCGGAAACTGACGGAAGCAAGATTAAGTACATCTTCGAGACCCATTTCCATGCTGATTTCGTGAGCGGTCACTTGGACTTAGCCAAGAAGACTGGGGCGAGCATCATTTATGGCCCAATGGCTGAAACTGCCTATGAAAAACATACGGCCAAGGACGGAGAGGAATTTTCGATTGGTGATGCAAAAATCCGTGTACTGCATACACCGGGGCACACCCCTGAAAGTACGACCTACCTGCTGTTGGATGAAAATGGCAAAGAGCATGCGCTGTTTACAGGTGACACCCTCTTCATTGGTGACGTAGGTCGTCCGGATTTGGCACAAAAAACAGGTTCTGTTACTAAGGAGGATTTAGCCAGCTGGCTGTATGACAGTCTGCGCAATAAGATTATGACCCTGCCCGACGATGTAATCGTCTATCCGGCGCACGGAGCGGGTTCAGCCTGCGGTAAAAATATGAGCAAAGAAACTTTTGATACCTTGGGTAATCAGAAGAAGTTCAATTATGCCCTGCGGGCAGACATGACAAGGGAGGAATTTATCAAAGAAGTGACCGATGGCCTTATGCCTCCACCACAGTATTTTGCCAAAAATGCAAAAATCAATAAAACTGGCTACGAGAGCATAGACACGGTGATGGAGCGCGGCACACAATCGCTTGATCCAGATGCATTTGAACTAGTTGCCAATACCGAAGGGGCACTGGTGCTGGATGTACGAAATAAGGAAGACTTTGTAAAGGGCTTCGTCCCCAACGCTGTCTTCATTGGCCTGGATGGGACATTTGCTCCGTGGGTAGGCGCGTTAATCCCGGATCTCCAGCAACCCATTTTGGTGGTTGCTCCTGCAGGTCGCGAAGAAGAAACTGTCAAGCGTTTAGCACGTGTAGGCTATGACAATGCAATAGGCTACCTCAAAGGTGGATTTGAAGCCTGGCAGGCAGCTGGTAAGGAAGTGGACATGGTTGAGAGCATCGATGCAGCCACTTTTGCTGCCCGTCTGTCTCACAATGAAAAAGGGATGAAAGTACTGGATGTGCGCAAACCATCAGAATATGGAAGCGAGCATGTCGCTGACGCACAAAATTTCCCGCTGGATTTCATCAATGAAAACATGGCCGAGGTAAACCGCGACCAGTCGTATTTCCTGCACTGCCGGAGTGGATACCGTAGTACCATTGCAGCATCCATCTTGAAGGCGAGAGGCTTTGATAAGCTGGTCAACGTGATTGCCAATTTTGAAGACATTGCCTCCAGCAGTATCCCCACGACAGATTATGTGTGTCCTTCTACATTGAAAAACTAATCTGTATACGTGGTTGTACCGGAAGTTTCCGCATAAGTATTCTACCGCCTTTTGCGGCAGAATAAAATATAGAAATAATGCTTGTGCCTATTGAAAAAAAACCAAGGACACGAGCATTGTTTCTATATACAATCATTCTCACCTCTTTCCATGCGGATACTGCACCTTTTTTCATAAAAACCTAAAATCCTGACAAGTATGAAGTATGATCAAGCAACATATACCTATACTTGAATGGCTGCCCAACTACCAGCGTAGCTGGCTGCGAGGCGATCTTTTAGCAGGAATCACGGTTGGTGTAATGCTCATTCCGCAGGGAATGGCCTATGGCCTGTTGGCGGGTCTGCCGCCTGTATATGGCCTGTACGCAAGTATTGTACCCTTATTTATATACGCGATTTTTGGAACTTCCCGTCAGCTGTCCGTAGGCCCCGTCGCTCTTGTTTCGCTACTGGTGATTGCTGGCATAAGCCAACAAGGAGCTGCCGTGGGTTCGGAGACATTCATCCTGCTGGCAATTTCGACAGCACTGGTCGCTGGCATCATCCAGCTATTGTTGGGGGTCGCGAGATTAGGCTTTCTCGTAAATTTTTTATCTCACCCAGTCATAGCAGGCTTCACCTCCGCCGCCGCATTTATTATCGGCATCAGCCAAATCAAGTATTTGTTGGGCCTTGATATCAAGGGGGGCAGCAGCTTTGTAACCATGATCAGGGACATTGCTGTCAACATAGACCAAATACACTGGCCTACATTGCTCATCGGAATAGGCAGCACGTCGCTCATCCTGTATCTTCGCAAGCTCAACAGATTGTATCCGGCTGGCTTAATAGCCATTGTTATCACAACCCTGCTGGTGTGGATAGCGGGGCTTGACAGCAGAGGGGTTGCGATTCTGGGGGATGTACCCAGCGGACTTCCTGATTTCCATTTGCCGGACGTTTCTACTGCTACAATCGCCAAGTTGCTCCCGCTGGCTGTAACCATCTGCATCATTAGTTTTATTGAATCGCTGGCCATTGCCAAAACCCTTGAATCAAGGCATAAAAACTACAGAATAAACCCCAATCAGGAACTCATTGCACTTGGACTCGCCAAAATTGCAGGTGCTTTTTTTCAGGCTTTCCCCACAACAGGAAGCTTTACACGCTCGGCAGTTAATGATGACGCCGGAGCACAATCGGGACTTGCGTCCATCATTAGTGGTCTGTTTATCTGCATTGTATTACTTGTACTGACTCCTCTTTTCCACTACCTGCCTCAGGCTGTGTTGGCAGCAGTCATTCTGGCAGCAGTCTTCGCCTTAGTAGATTACCCCACAGCCGTACAATTGTGGAAGACTGACAGACGTGACTGGCTGGCAATGATGGTTACCTTTTCTGCAACACTCCTATTTGGCATACAAAACGGCGTCCTATCCGGAGTCGTACTTTCATTGGGACTGATGATCTACAGAAATGCCAAACCCCATGTTGCCGTATTGGGTCAACTTCCAGACTCAACCCACTATCGCAATATTGACCGCTTTGAAGAAGCCATTCAATACGACGAAATCCTCATCATCCGTTTTGATGCGCAGCTTTATTTTGGCAATGCAGTATACTTTAGGGAAACACTCGAAAATCTTGTCAATCAGGAAAGTGATCAACTGCGCGTGGTCATATTAGATGCTTCAGGTATCCATGATATTGATTCCAGTGGCATACACGAACTGTCTGAAACCATTAGTTTTCTACAAGACAGGAACATAGCGCTCTACCTTGCAGGTACGATTGGCCCCGTCAGAGATATTCTGCAGAAAAACCATTTGCTGGAAAAAATTGGTATTGATCACCACTACCTGGACGTACACAGCGCCGTGGAGGGCTTCCGCAAAGGAGGGACGGCAGCCATAACCAACGCGACAGCTGCCATTCAGACGAATGTCAGGCCATAAAAAAAGTCTGTACCAAAAACACGCCTTAGCGGCTGGTGCCGCTAAAGCGTGTTTTGCCCAGATTTTTTATTCCGCTAAAAAGGCGGCAAAATATGCATGAGCCAACTTCTGAGATTGCAAATCCCGTCACTCTTTGATGATTTTCAGACTCAGATCAAAGCTTGCTGCAGAGTGCGTGAGGGCTCCCACAGATACATAATCCACACCAGTCTGGGCAATGCGCCTCACTGTATGAATCGTAACACCTCCGGAGGCTTCGGTTTCGTAGCGGTTGGCCACGTGCGCTACAGCCTCTGCCAGCAACGGCAATTCAAAATTATCGAACATGATGCGCTGAACCCCTCCGGTATCCAATACTTCCTGTAGTTCCACGAGGTTACGTACCTCAACCGTAATAGGTAAATCTAGCTGTTGATCGCGCAAATAGGCATGCACACTTTCTATCGCCTGCCGATGTCCGCCACAAGCATCTGCATGGTTATCTTTGATCATAATTCGGTCATAGAGCCCGGACCGATAATTTTCGCAACCACCCAGCTTCACCGCCCATTTTTCCAAAAAACGCATCAGGGGAGTGGTCTTACGAGTATCGAGAATCTTCACTGGCAAATCTTCAACTTCGAAAGCAAAGCGACTGCTGAGGGTTGCTATGCCACTGAGACGCTGCATGATATTGAGCGTTACTCTTTCGGCCTTAAGTAGAGCACGCGTATTACAATGCACTACAAATGCCACATCACCCACAGAGACATCATTGCCATCGGCAATACGCTCTTCAAAAACCACATGAGGATCAACCAGCGTGAATATCTTTCGGGCGATGGCAACACCTGCAATCACTCCGGCATCCTTTATCAGCAATCGAGCACTTGATTTGGCAGCAGCCGGAATACAGGCCAAGGACGTATGATCTCCATCGCCAACATCCTCAGCAAGCGCAAGCCGCACAAAATGGTTCAGCTCTTTCTCGAAATCCTCCGGAAAAGTATCCGACGGGTTAATATACTCCGTATGCATAGTCTTCTTTATCAAAACATTATTCCAAGGCGAAGTGCCAAAACCATCAACTTAGCTTTCGAGTCTTCCTCCCGGCTTTCGCCACTCTGCACCAAGGTAGTTCCCTTATTGCGACTCACGTCCAGAAAACCCGACTGAAAAGCAAGGCCGCCGACAAGGGCAGTATTTTCAGACAAACCGTACTCGATGCCGGCGCCGAGACCCCATGACAGGTTAAGCAAGTTGACAGCACTGCTAATATTGAATTTCTCTGCAGGATCAATCCCACTGATGTTAGTGATGTTACCCCTTGCCTGACTGCGGATAGCCAAGGCAAGACCCGGCTCAATATAGTAACGAATATGGCCAATTTCGCGGGTACGCATTTTAAGTCCCAATGGAATTTCGACATACTGCAGGCTGTACTTAAAATTAGCTCCCCCCTTAAAAAAGGAAGAAACACCGGGAATATCCGTTTCCTGCCAAATTTGTACGGAGTCAATTGAAGACTTGTCATATAGCAACGATCCCCCTGCATTAAAATGGAATCCAATACCCGTAGTGAAACTGTAGTTATTGTCTGGTCCAAAGCCGAATTCACCAATCATTCCCAATTTTAGCCCTACATTTGTGCCGTTGGTGGCAATGCGACTATTGTCAGTCGTCAACCTGCTCACCACCGGACTCAGCTGAAACCCAAACCGCGGAGACTGTTGGCTCCAGGCCGACACACCCAAGAGTAACATAATGGAAATCAGAAATATCCTTTTCATTTTTGAAAATGTTGGGTTAAAAAATGGCAGCTCGGAACGGCAGCACATGCGCCCCGGATGCAAAGGTAAACCGAATCAGGCTTATTTGGTACATATATAGCCTAATTCACTGAATACATCCTGAGCTTCTTTGACTGTTTTGGGGTACTGACTTATCTTACGTGGAGATATCGCTACCGATTCTGCTTATTCCCACCATAGAATACAACTATTCGTACACCCAAGTGCGTTATTAGAGTGTTGATGAGAGACCTAATTGAGGGTAAAATACAACAGAGGTATGAATATTATCGGTAGAATTATGATTGCCATTGGACTCTCCACTGCTATTATGCTTGCAGGGGGATGCAAAACCAAAGATGATGGCCCTCCTCCGCCAGATGTCTCCGCCATTACCGCTGATATTGCTGTCAAACGATTTGAGCAGGATCTTTTTGGGCTTGACAGTCTTTCCTTGCTGACTGAGTTAGCAGCATTGGAAGAACGTAATCCCGATTTCACAGATGTCTTCTTTCGCTATGTTTTGAACATTCGAACAGGTGAAGAAAACACAAAAAATGTACAGGCGGAAGCTGCCTTCATGCAAGGATTCATCGAATTTCCGGCACTCAGAAATCTATACGACACCGTGCAGGTTACTTATCCCAATCTCGATGATTACAAAAAAGAGCTTGACAATGCACTGCGTTACTTTAAGTACCATTTTCCTGAGCAGCCAGCCCCTTCTTCTGTAACCACTTTCATTGCGGAATACTCGCTGGCGGCCTTCGTGTACGGGCAAAACGAACTGGCCGTGGGCCTAGATTTGTTTTTGGGAGCTGATTATCCTTATGCTAAGTTCAATCCGGGCAACACCAATTTTTCAGACTACCTCATACGCACTTACAATCAGGATCATCTTACCGCTAAAACACTCATTCCCTTGGTAAGTGACCTTACCGGAGATCCACCCGGAGACAGGCTTCTGGATTTCATGCTGCACAATGGTAAAAAATTGTATATCATGGAGCAGCTTCTTCCTTATACTTCCGACACAGTTATCATGGAAGTTACGCCCCTGCAGCTGCAATGGTTAGAAAATAATGAACGAGAAATGTGGGCTCATTTCCTCAAAGAAGAACTTTTGTACAACAGCAGCTGGCCCGACATACGTAAGCTCGTAGAACCCAGCCCTAATTCGCCAGGAATGCCGCCTGAGGCTCCCGGTCGTTCTGCCAACTGGGTAGGCTGGCAAATTGTTAAAGCCTATATGCGCCGCTTCCCGCAGACAACTTTGCCAGAACTCATCAATCTGCGAGATTCACAAAAACTACTTGACGATTCCAAATACAAACCTGGTTGGTCGGGTTAGCACGGAAAAATATCTGCCTCCGGCTAATCCGGGCTAGAATAATGGTCAAATTTTCAAAAATAAGCGTATGACAGCTATGCGAACCATCCCTTTGGTAGACTTATCAACCTTCGCGCAAGGTGATGCACAGTCTCGCGCCGCTTTTGTAGCATCTTTGGGAGATGCCTTCCATAAGATAGGTTTCGTGGGTGTTACCAACCACGGTATCTCCAAAAATCTGATTGAAAATTTCTATACTGCGGCTAAGGCATTTTTTGCCCTCCCTGAGCAAGTAAAAAAGAAATACGAAATCGAAGGCAGTGCCGGCCAACGGGGCTATACCTCCTTTGGCCGTGAGCATGCCAAAGACTCTCAAGTCGCCGATTTGAAAGAATTTTTCCAAATAGCTCAGGAAGTTGGCCCTGACGATCCGCTACGCCAACTTTATCCTGATAATCCTGATGTCGCGGAAACACCTGATTTTCTGAAATATGGCAGGGAGCTGTATCGTGCATTTGAATCAACAGGCGGACTCCTGCTGCAGGCCATCGCACTGCACCTCAATCTCCCCGAAGACTATTTTCAGGATAAAATAGACAAGGGCAGCAGCATCCTTCGTGCTATCCACTATCCACCCATCACACATGAGCCGGCCTCTGCAATAAGGGCAGAACGACACGAGGATATAAACCTGATTACACTGCTTGTAGGCGCCTCTGCCGGTGGACTTCAGCTGTTAAATATGGATGAAGAATGGCTCGATATCGTACCGGAAGATGATGAAATCGTCATTAATGTGGGCGACATGCTGCAGCGACTTACCAACAATTACCTCAAGTCCACCACTCACCGTGTAGTCAACCCTCCCAGAGAATTGTGGCATTTACCCAGGTTGAGCATCCCCTTTTTCCTGCATCCCAAGCCTGATATGGATCTTAGCGTACTGTCTTCTTGCGTAAGCTCGGACAGACCCCTTGCGTATGAACCCATTACGGCAGGCGAATATCTCGATGAACGGCTGCGGGAAATTGGCCTCAAAAAAATGTAAGCCCATTTTACAGTATTTAATATTTCGCCTTTTTTACACGGCTCAATATTTTTGACATTACATCCCAAATGTCCTTATCTTTGTACAGTAGACTGCGAGATGTTATGGTCAGTAATGCTTGAGAACTAAGTTCATTTGAACCGCGGGCTATTTTCTCTTCATTAATTAGAAAGCAATACAATGGATACATTGCTCCTTTTCAACTTTCTGGGTCCGGAGATGCTTGTAATTTTCTTCGCGATCCTACTCTTGTTTGGTGGTAAAAAAATTCCCGAACTGATGCGGGGTATCGGTCGTGGCATACGCGAGTTCAATGCAGCGCGCAATTCTTTGGAAAGTGAGTTAAAGGATGGTATGCGAGATGCAGAGCAGCAGCGCCAGCTCGAAATGCAGCACCAACAGTTACAGCAAAAGATTGCTCAACAGCAGAAATTGCTCGAACAACAACAGCAGTTGCTGCAGCAGACTCAACAACAACAACAGCAACAAAGCCAGTCTCCCTGGATTGAGGAGGGCAAGTAATATTGCACAGCTTTTCGTTGTTATGCCTCTTACTTGATATGCCTAAAAAGTCATGAGGCTGTGTCTTTACAGATTTATCTTGGCAAGGCCACAAAAAACCTGCCCCAGTAGGGGTGGGTTTTTTTGTTTGTCCCTCATTACCCGCTGAAAGTACGCTCAATATCCGCTGCCATTTTGAACACGTGCCCCCCTTGCACTGTTTGCCTACAGAATTGCATTTTATTGAACAACGATTATCACAAACTGTGAAATATGACGAATCCGAAGATACCGCAAACCGTATACTCCATCAACAAGTTGTTTACTGAGCGCTGGAGTGCGCGGGCTTTCACCAACCAAGCCGTTGCAGAGCAGACACTAATGAGCATGTTTGAAGCAGCCTCCTGGGCTGCGAGTAGCATGAATGAACAGCCATGGCTCTACTACTACGCGCACAAGGAGGACGATAATTTTCAAAAATTTGTAGACTGCCTACTCCCCGGCAATGCTGTATGGGCTCAGCACGCTACTGTTCTCGTGCTTAGTCTGGCAAAAAAGACATTTGCCGCCAACGGAACAAACAACAGACACGCACTCTACGATACGGGCGCAGCCAACACGAATCTGATGTTGCAAGCCACAGAATATGGGCTTACGGGACATCAGATGGGAGGATTTGACTATGAAAAAACCCGTGAAATGTTTCAACTCTCCGACGATATCGAACCCGTCGTATTCATCGCATTGGGATACCCAGGCCAACCTGAGCAATTGGAAGAACCCTTCAAATCCAGGGAAACGATGCCACGTACAAGAAAGCCGATAAGTTCCTTTGTGCAAAAATTTGAAGCTGGTGTGCCTGCAGCGGGGTAATCCGTCGCTTGTATCGTACAGGCGTACGCCAATGCATGCTGTCACTTGTGCCAATAGCAAACTGACCTTTCATGTCTAATACGGTTAAAATGCAAGCGGCGCCCCGCACATGGGGCGCCGCGAACATAAAAACATTAGACGAATTAACAAAACAGCCTTGTGTGTCCGGACAAATCATTTATTTGATCAACAAAGATTCATACCAGCCATACAAGTGCGGATGTTATTTGCTAACCACCAGTTTTTTCTGGAACTGCTGTCCGTTGAAATTCACCAATGCATGGTAAGTTCCTGCAGGCAATGCACTTACGTTCAATTCAACCAGATTGCTGCCGGCAACCAAGCCTACACGACGCTCAACAACTGCACGGCCAAGAGCGTCAAACAGACGCACAAATCCCTCACCGTCCTGTGTAGAAATTACTTTCAACGACGCAAGATTATTGGTTGGATTGGGGAAAAAGTCACCAATCATATCCACACCCAGTTCAGTATTATTAGCTGCAGCCAGACTGTTTGATCCTGTGTCTCCTGTAAGTGTCGTGCAACTAACGTTGAGCGAGAATGGCCCCGTAGCGCCAAAAAATCCGTGAACGCGGATGTAGTAAGTAACGCCGGAAGTCGATGCCCAAGTAACCTGTGACTGCAGCCCGCAAAAATCGTCATTGCAACCTACAGAAACCAATGAGCCACAGCTACCCGTATAAATACCAAGCTTGGAATCATAAGTTGTACCTCCGCAAAGAGAAGCCGTAATACTCTGTCCGGTACCGACCACGCGATACCAGCGGTCTGCTGCCACACTGCCACCAAAGCAATCCGTAGAAGGACCGTCAATCGTAGCGGTAGCCGTAGTACCAGTCACTGTCTGTCCGCAAGTCATAAGCGTTGCTGCAGAACATGCATCGTTATCAGATGGTGGCGGCGGAGCAGTAGGGCAGCTAATTTGCCAAGTGTGTGTACGACTGCTGGTACCCTCTGCATCGAGCAGGAAGTAGTAGTCTCCCGCTGTCAAAGAAATAGTGAGGGTTGTAGGAGAGAAAATATCATCAATACACGTCCAACCTGTCGCATCACAGCTGCCGTTGGCTGACTTGTAGAAGTAGTCGACATAGCCACCTGTGCCTGAAGTAACCTGAATCGTGTAAACACCTGTCATTGGTGCTGTAAAGCGGTATACCATTTCTTGTCCTGGCGTAGACCAGCCACAGGCTGATACGTTCCAGCCAGCACCTGAACCAGACATGGTAGCTGTAGCAGGCGTACCGCAAGTCATCACTGGTGCTGTTGCACAGTTGATACCTACGCTACCCGCACAAGTTGCCGTAAGAGCAAAGTTACCACGTGCACTAACCGCACCCGTTACCCAAATGTAGTAATTTGTGCCTGATGCTGTGGTAAACGTAACCGTTGACTTACGACCACCCGCAGAGCAAGGGCTGTTATCATTGCCCGCTACACACACCAATGCACCACAAGATCCTGAGTAGACCCCAATCTGCGAGTCATAATTGGTCGTTGCGTTACAAGTTGAGAGTGTTACCGACTGACCAGTACCTGCAAATACATACCATACGCCAAAACGAGGAAAATTGAGTCCGCAGGCCGGTGCCACATCAATAGTTGAATTGTTAGTGTTACCCGTCACCGTCTGCCCACAAGCGATAGGCAAAGCATTGGCACACAAATCATTGGCCATAAGCTGCGCATTGGCTGTGTTGGTCCATGCAAACATGGCCATGAGCACTGCCAGTGCCGTCATCTGTCTGAAAAAGTTTTTCATCCGTTTTTGTTTTTATTGAAGAATAATATAAAGTATTTTCTAAACTGTACACAAGGAGGAGTCATCTACCTACATCATCGTGTAGTAGTGCCCAGTAAACCAATCCCGCAGGAAGAGTAGCAAGAAAAATGCACCCGAATCCTCAAGTTTCTACCCCTCTTCTGAAACGTAAACCTGAAAATAGTTTTTTGGCAAAACTATTTCACAGCTACACTCCATTAAGCAGTCAGTGCAAAGTGACAACACATACATAGTGGTGAGTATGCGCAAATATACGCCAAACACTCTACGAAGATACAATAAATTCGGCAAAAACAAATAGCCGGGAAGGAAAATTTTCCTTCCCGGCCATTATAGGGCAAAAGTCCTGTCTTCTAGGAAAATTTTCAAATTTTCCTACAACCAACAAACTACTATCTGCCAATAACCAGTTTCTTGTGGTACTGCTGGCCATTCATGCGTACAACAGCGAAATAAGTACCGCTAGGTACACCCGCTACGTTGAGCTCGAGTTGGTTACTACCCGTTACAACACCCGTACGCTGGTTCAGTACCGCACGACCTAAAGCATCGAACAGCGTGATCGTTGCCTCGCTGTCCTGCGTAGATACAACTCTCAGCACAGACTGGCCGCTTTGTGCAGGATTGGGGAAAAACTCACCCACCATGTCGCTACCAAGATCTACCGCGTTGCCCGCTGAAAGTCCGTTGAGGCTGGTATCATCTTCTTTCAGGCTACAGGTTGCTGTAACCTGGAAATTGCCTGCTGATGAGCTGAAACCAGTTACATATACGTAGTACGTGGTGCCGCTGACAGAAGCAAATGTAACCGTTGAACGGAGAGCACTGAATGAGCATGTAGCATCATCATTGCCCGTCACACAAGTAAGTGCACCACAGCTTCCCGTAAAGATACCCAGTTTGGTATCATAGTTAGAACCCGCATTGCAGGTTGTGATTGTCACATTCTGACCTGTACCAATGAAGCGATACCAGCGGCTAGGAGCCGTGTTGAGCGTGGTTACGCAAGTAGGCACTGCATCTGGTGTAGCTCCTGAAGTCGTACCAGATACAGAGCCACCGCAAGCGAGCAGCGGAACACTGGCAGAGCACAAATCATTGTCAGAAGGCGGGGGAGGTGCCGTTGGGCAGGTAATCTGCCAAGTGTGCGTACGAGAACCAGTACCTTCAGCATCCAGCAGGAAATAGTAATTACCTGCCGTCAGGTTGATTTGATAAGAGGCTGGTGAAAAAACATCATCAATGCAAATCCAGCCGGTTGCGTCGCAAGAGCCGCTGGCAGACTTGTAGAAATAGTCGACATAGCCACCAGTACCTGAGAGGATTTGCACCGTATAAATACCTGAAATTGGTGCAGTGAAACGGTACACCATTTCCTGACCCGGCGTGGAAAAGCCACAGGCTGACACGTTCCAGCCAGCACCTGAACCAGACATGGTGGCCGTAGCAGCCGTACCGCAAGTCATCACCGGTGCTGTTGTACAGTCGATGCCTACACTACCCGCACAAGTTGCTGTCAGAGCAAAGTTACCACGCGCACTGACCGCCCCCGTTACCCAAATGAAGTAGTTGGTACCTGCCACCGTCGAAAAAGTAACCGTTGACTTACGACCACCTGCAGAACAGGAAGGTGCATTGTCATTGCCACCTACACATACAAGTGCTCCACAGCTGCCAGAAAAAACGCCAATCTGTGAGTCATAGTTGGTAGTAGCGTTGCAAGTGCTCAGGGTCACAGACTGACCAGTACCTGCAAAAACGTACCACACACCAAAGCGGGGAAAATTCAGTCCGCAAGCAGGTGCTACATCAATCGTCGATGTAGCAGTACTACCTGTAACCGTCTGGCCACAGGCAATCGGAATAGCGTTGGCACAAAGGTCGTTCGCCGGGGCTTGTGCCATGCTGATGTTGGCGAAGCCAACGAAAGCCAACAGGCTCAGCGCACTCTTTGCCAACTGCATGAAGTGAGTAAATTTTTTCATCCGTCTAATGAATTTATTATGAATCAAATACAATAAAATACAAGCGTGTTTCCTGAGTATCCCAATATACTCAGGCCGTCATTAGTTTATTCTACACACGGACAGATACGGATTCAAAAGGAGGTCTTTGGGCAAATCGGAAACCCTTTTTTACTATTTAGGTTGTCACCTCACTACACATGCGCTGCGTATTGGCTTTTGTAAGACAAAAACAATACTTTATTACATAGGTCATACGATATAATGACAAAAATCATCTTCGTTTGTTCTTCAAAACCGAGTGCTAAATTATAGATATTTTTGATACACGCAATATTATTGCCTGAAATAATTGTTAAAATAATTTTTATCAATAAATCAAGACCATTATGTCAACTTGGCTTTCCCACTGCATTTGCTGTAAGTCGAACAACAGGCTTCTGACAATCATCATGATTGCTGCTTTGGGCTGGGGGCAAGCAGGCTGCCAGCGCACCTACACATCGTACCCCCCCTTTCCCTACGACCTGTCTTCTCCTGCCGCTACCTGGCGATTAGCTCCTGAGCTGGTAGAAATATCAGGCATTACTTCTCCGGTAAACAGTCGGCACCTAGTAGCTGTACAGGACGAAGGGGGAGTACTCTACTATATTAATAAGTCCAATGGCCAGCTTACCGACAGCCTCCTGTTTGCCGGGAAAGGCGACTTCGAAGCCATCACCAGCGTCCACGATACCCTGTATGTAGCTAAAAGCAACGGTTCAATCTACATGATCCCCCCTGGTCAGCGCGACACAGCACATATTGTTGTACGGCTCAGCCGCGCCTGGGAGCATGACTACGACATAGAAGGACTGGCTTATGATGCTGAAAAGCGCAGATTGCTCATGGTTGCCAAGGCACAGCCTCACGCGGAGCGGTCTGATGAAAGGGATATTTTTGCTTATAGTTTGTCAGATAATTTTTTACTCCCTGAGGCGGTGGCAACCATCCGCCGACAAGCCTTCAACGACTACTTCTCACAGTGCGGAGACTGTACCGGATTGGAAAAACTCCGCGCGCGCTATAGCAATCCATTGGAAGCATTCCCTTTCAATCCATCCGAAATAGCCATTCATCCCATCAGTAAGCTGTGGTACATCTGTGCAGCCAATGGCAATTTGCTCATCATTATGCAAGCCGACGGAAAGATCCTGAATATGGACAGACTCAGCAAAGAAATACACTGGCAACCCGAGGGGCTTTGGTTTGACAGCAGTGGCGATCTTTATATCAGCAATGAGGGCGATGAAGAAAGACCCGCCTCGGTGAGTTTGTTTAAATATCGACAATAAAAGTGGACTGTGTTTTTGTAAAAAAAACGCGCTTTGGTGGCCTATGCCACCAAAGCGCGTTTGATATACATATTTAATTCACCGCCAGCGGCGGCAAATTACTGCAAAGTGGTCTTTTTCATATTTTTTTGGAAAAAACCAGCACGAGCCAATGCAGCGCTTAGCGCTTAGACTGCCATTCTGCGATGGAAGCTTTATTCATACGCACATAGTTCATGTCGCCAGCCTGCTCAGCCATTTCCATAGAACGCGTAGCTACTTTAATGGCATCTGGGTAACGACCCAAGTCACCCAAAATAAGCGCCTCCCGACGAAGCATCCAATAACGAGGCTCACCCATGCTGTTGGCTTTTGAACAGTACTCCAACGCACGTGCCAGATCACGGCCGCTATCGTGCAGATAGGAAGCAGCCGCATAGTAATCGCTGGCCGACGGACCATTCATCACCCGGTCGATATCTGCCATGACCCGCTTGTCAACTTCCACCTTCAAGGGCACGCTAACCATAGCTTCGCCCCACGAAAAGTCGATAGTCGCGCTATTGGTCTGCAGATTGTTGACAGCAATGGTAAATGACTCAACAATTGCCGTACGCTTAACTGGAGCCACCACCTTGGCTGCTGCCGTCTTTTCAACATAACTGCCCCAACTGCCACCTTCATAGTTGTAGAACATGACCTGCCACTCGGCAGCCATTGGCTTAATCAGCACGGCGTATGAACCTGCTGCGAGATTCTGGTCGCCTACCGTAACAGCATCTGCAAACGTAACTTTGGTAGCTGAATTAGCTCCGGCACGCCACATTTCATTGTAAGGAACAATACCACCCTCACCAAACACTACCCGGCCTTTTGCGCTGGGTCTTGAATAATTGATGGTTACGTCCGTGAGTCCGACAGTTTGCTTGAACTCACAGCCCGGGCTGGCAGCAGGCGTGCGAATTTGTGCCTTAGCCGACATGGCGACGAACGCCATCAACATACTGAGTAGCACTAGCTTTTTCATGAAAACTTTGGTTTTAATATAAAAATTAAACAATTTTACCTCACAAAGATACGGCAACAGGCGAACGATGCTGCCTTTCTACCGCATGCTTATGCAGATTGGCGGCTGCATGCAGCAGGTAGCAGCCCGTTGCCATACAAATACCGGATTATCAACACATCAATAAACTGCTTAGTTTAAATGACAATTGCAATCATTGCACATGATGGTAAAAAAGCCGATATGGTCGCTTTTGCCAAAGATCATATTGCGCTGCTCCAGCAAAAACAAATACAACTCATTGCCACCGGCACAACAGGTTCTCATCTGGAGCGCGCCGGCCTGCAAGTCACCCGAATGACAAGCGGACCTATGGGCGGCGACGCCCAAATAGCCTCTCGTATTGCCGAAGGCAATGTGGATATGGTCATATTTTTCAGGGATCCTCTCGGCAAGCATCCGCACGAAGTAGATGTCAGTATGCTCATGCGTTTGTGCGACGTATACAATATTCCGCTTGCAACCAACCCCGCTGCTGCAACGTTATTTTTCAAAGCGTTATCGCAATGAGTACTGCTATGGGATTGTCGTCATTTTTCAAGGTTGCCTGCTTGTTACCCGCATTACTGGTTTCATTTCCAACTGCGCCGGCCACGCATGATTTTCACGTGAGTAAGGGCCAAATCGAGTATGTAGCGACAGAAAAAGCTCTCCAAATTATGCTTCATCTGTTTATTGATGATATTGAAGATGCACTCGCCTTGCAGGGAGTGAAAGGCCTGCAGCTGGGTACAGATGAAGAGGCAGCACAGACCAATGAACGGCTGGCAGCATACCTCCGACAGCACTTTATCCTGACACTCAATGGCAACAAACTAAATTTTCAGTTTCTTGGTAAAGAGACGACGGATGATCTTACTGCTGTCTGGTGCTACTTATTGGTGGAGCAAGTAGCCCTCCCCCGAGACTTACGCATACAGAACAGTCTGCTTACCGATCTTTTTGACGACCAGAAAAACATACTTACCGTCATAGGACCAGCCGGCAAAAAAAGCACCCTGCTCTTTGAAAAACGCAGTCCCGTACAGTCCGTTACCTACTAAGCTGAGCCCATGATACAGCGTTTTTTTCAATGGCTATTCATCTTTCCGATTCGAATCTACCAATGGGGTATCTCCCCAATGCTCGGCCCCAAGTGCCGCTACCAGCCTACCTGCTCGCACTATATGGTAGGCGCCATACAGGAGTGGGGCGTACTCAAAGGGCTTTGGCTGGGCATGAAACGCATCGGCAGCTGTCATCCCTGGGGCGGCCACGGCTATGACCCCGTTCCCAAAAATCCTGACAGACAACAGCCCTAGGTTTGGCAACCTGGCCCGCTGCCTGTCTGGCTTGGCATCAGCTATGCCGATACGGCATAGCTGGCAACAGCCCTGGGGCTTGATGACCTACCCTGCCCATCCCTCTCTGTCGAGATTGCGAAAATGTATGGCTTCCGCCAAATGCTCCAGTTCTATGGCAGGACTTTCTGCCAGATCTGCAGCGGTTCGCGCAACTTTGAGAATTCGGTCGTAAGCCCGGGCAGACAGCTGCAGGCGCTCCATAGCCCGCTTGATCAGCGCTACACCATCTTTGCTGACCGTACACAGCTCGCGTACCAATCGACTCTGCATGTGTGCATTGCAGTGCACATTAGCTATATTTTGAAATCTTTCAGCCTGAATCTTCCTTGCTTTGATGACCCTGTGGGCAATATCCGTGCTAGTTTCACGCGAAGGAATTTGCTTAGTAAGTTCACCATAACTCACAGGCGTAACCTCAACGTGCAAATCTATCCTGTCGAGCAGCGGACCACTGATTCTGCTCAGATAACGCTTGACCACACCCGGAGCACATACACATTCCTTATCCGGATGGTTGAAAAATCCACAGGGACATGGGTTCATGGAGGCAATCAACATGAAGCTGGCCGGAAAGTCTATTGAGATTTTTGCCCGCGAAATGGTCACCCTTCGCTCCTCCATGGGCTGGCGCATAACCTCCAATACTGTCCGTTTGAATTCAGGCAACTCATCCAGAAACAGCACCCCGTTGTGTGCCAGACTTATTTCTCCAGGACTAGGGTTGCTCCCCCCACCCACCAGCGCCACATCGCTGATGGTATGATGCGGTGCCCGGAAGGGACGAGTGGTCAGCAGGGAAGAACCAACTGGCAGCGCCCCGGCTACAGAATGTATCTTGGTTGTCTCGAGCGCCTCTGACAGATTCAGCGGTGGTAAAATCGTAGGAAGCCTGCGCGCAAGCATGGTTTTTCCGGCTCCCGGTGGTCCTATCAAAATAGCATTGTGACCGCCAGCAGCAGCGATTTCCAGCGAACGTTTGATGTTTTCCTGTCCTTTGACATCAGAGAAGTCCACCTCATAGTTGCTGCGATTGGAGAAAAACTCATCCCGGGTCTCCACAACCATCGGACTAATCTCCACTCGGCCACACAACCAATCAGCCGCCTCCTGTAGGGTACTGACCCCTATGACCTGCAGATCATTTACGATCGCTGCCTCCCGGGCGTTGGCTTTAGGAAGCACCAGATACTTAAACTGCTCCTTGCGTGCCTGAATCGCAATGGGCAGCGCGCCTTTGATCGGCCGAAGACTGCCATCAAGTGAAACCTCCCCGATGATGAGGGATTCTTCCAAATAACGAGGCTCCAACTGGCGTGTGCCGGACAGATACGCAAGTGCTATGGGCAAATCATAAGCAGAACCTTCCTTTCTGATATCGGCAGGAGCCAGATTGATGGTCGTCTTCAGGCGGATAACCCGAAAGCCACTGTTGTTGATAGCAGCCTCGATCCGCTGCATACCCTCCCTGACAGCATTGTCGGGCAGCCCCACCAATGAATACATAGGTTTGTCGATCCCCACATTTCCCCCAGTATTGATTTCTACGGTAATGGTGCGTGCATCAACGCCCTGAACGGCACTGGCAAAGGCTTTAATCAGCATGTATGTTGGTTTTGAGCGCGTAGAACATGCAATATAAACACCAACAAGATAGCACTTTGTTCAGCTAAATAAAAATAATATTTAATTTTTACACTAAAAAACAGTTCAAAATATTTCAAAACGCCTCAATTAAAAATTTAATTTTCAAAACCTTGCCATTTTGATAATGCTAGCAGCAACAACGATGAAGGATCAACCAGCGAGATGCACAGTAAGCCCGTTGGAAGGAGATCGGTAGAAAAGCGTATCTTTGTCTGTAAATATTTAGGCATGAAGATTGCAATTGCGCAGCTCAACACGCACATAGGTGATTTTGACGGCAATATTTTGCGCGCGCTAAAGGCCGTAGCGGAAGCCAAGTCACAAGGGGCAGATTTAGTTCTCTTCCCTGAATTGACTACCGTTGGGTATCCGCCACGCGATTTTCTGGATTTTGCTGATTTTATCGACCGGGCAGAGGCTGCCATTGAGCAACTGGCGCTTGCTGCCAAGGGTATTGCCATCGTAGCTGGTTCTCCTTGCCGCAACCCGCAGCCGCAGGGAAAAGATCTGTACAATGCTGCTTTTTTCATGGCCGATGGCGAGGTGAAGGCCGTACAGCACAAAACCTTGCTGCCCAACTATGATATTTTTGACGAATACAGGTATTTTGAGCCGGCAAGCAGTTGGCAGATAGTCGAATATCAGGGTAAGCGGCTGGCCATCACAATATGTGAAGATTTATGGAATGTAGGCAATGAAAATCCGCTATATACTATTTCTCCGCTGGATGAACTCATCAAGCAGAAGCCCGACCTGATTCTCAATCTATCGGCCTCTCCTTTTGCCTATGATCATGCTGAAGACCGACTCAGGGTTCTCAAAGCCAATGTGCTGCGCTATCGACTACCGCTGTTTTATGCCAATCAGGTGGGAGCCCAGACCGAAATAATCTTCGACGGTGGCTCCGTTGTTCTGAGCCCTGATGGTGAGGTATACGATGAAATGCCGTACTTCGAGGAGGTGGTACGTACTTACAAGCTGGCTGATGTCGTGGGCGGCCATGGTCGAGCAGGGGAGCAGCCTAAAGAAAAGTTAGCACTGATTCATCAGGCGCTACTCATGGGACTGCGGGATTATTTTGGCAAACTAGGGCTCAGTAAGGCTGTGCTGGGGCTCTCGGGAGGTATTGACTCTGCCGTGGTAGCCGTCCTGGCAGCGCAGGCGCTGGGGTCGCAGCATGTACGGGTACTGCTCATGCCGTCACAACATAGCAGCGACCATTCGGTCAACGATGCACGGCTGTTGGCACAACGCTTGGGTGTACAATATGATATCATTCCCATCGAAAACCTGTATCAGGCCTATGAGCAGGCACTGGCTGCTCCTTTTCACAGCCTCCCCCAGGGGCTGGCAGAAGAAAACCTACAGGCGCGTATACGGGGTATGCTCCTGATGGCCTTTTCCAATAAATTTGGTAATATCCTGCTCAACACCAGCAACAAGAGCGAAATGGCCGTTGGCTACGGTACCCTCTATGGTGATCTTTGCGGTGGACTCTCCGTCATTGGAGATTTGTACAAAACGGAGGTATATGCGCTGGCGCGCTACCTCAACCAGGAGGCGGAAATCATTCCTGTTTCTACGCTTGAAAAACCACCAAGTGCTGAACTCAGGCCCAATCAGAAGGATAGCGACAGCCTGCCTGAGTACGATGTGCTCGATCCGATTCTCTTTCAATACATCGAAAAATGTCAGGGTCCCGCGGCGCTGGTAGCACAAGGTCATGATGCAGGTCTGGTTGCCCGTATCCTGCGGCTGGTCAATACCAACGAATTTAAGCGCTACCAGACAGCACCCGTGCTGCGCGTGAGCAATAAAGCTTTTGGTATGGGGCGGCGATTGCCCATAGTAGGGCGGTATTTATCGTAACGAAAGAAGCGCAACCCGCTGTAAAAGCAAGCTGCGCTTCGTGTGGGCCCAGTAGGGCTTGAACCTACGACCTTCGGATTATGAGTCCGCTGCTCTGACCAACTGAGCTATGGGCCCAAAGCGGTGCAAATATACGTTTTCTCCTGATGCTGCGCAAATATTTTCGCAGCTTACTACGCCTGTGTTACGTGCCGGAAGGCTTGCGCAAATATACTTCTACCCCGAAAGGAAAAAAATGAACCTGCTTATATTCTCGCAGGATGCGTTCCTTGAGTGCATTGAGAGGTGCGTGTGGCTGCAGCAGGACATACTTAGGCTTGACAGATAAGATGCGCGTCGTTTCTTCGTCGATTGAAATACCCAGCGCGTAACGATGGTGCTCGTCCCACACCAAGGATCGGTGCACATAAGGCGTTGGGCTTTGCTGGTTGAGCAACAGGTATAATATCTGATGATAGTCTCCTGTGTAAAGGCGGTCTCCTGCATCCAGCCGTGCATCCAGCCATGCTGCCACCTCCCTCACCTCATCCTTTTTGGCGTAATACGTCCCGTACTGCAGCAATGTCATCAGCACCATAATAGCCACCAGCAGCCTGCGGTAAAATTTGGTTTGCAACCGCTCTGCCCATACCGGCCGCTGGCATTCTGGGTAGAAAAAGCCTGCCGACAGCATAGAGAGCGCCGGCATAAGCTGGATAAAATAGTGCCCGAACAGTTTGCCTGTATAAAGTACGGCCACCAGTCCGCACAACATCCAACACAACAAAAAGGTATGGAATCGCTGTTTGGCTGCCGGCTGTGGCTTGCGCACAGCCCAAAAGGCCATGAGGGTTATAGGAAAAAAGCGGCCAAAAAAATCCAGCACATACAGGCCAGACTTCCACCAGACCTTGTCAACCGGATACTTCCCCATTACCGTAAAAGTGTAATAATAAAACACCTCCCCCAAGCCAGCCTGCACATAGCTGTACGCCAGCGCTGCGAAAGGCAGCGCCGCGCCGGCCACCATCGGTAAAACCTGCCGCAGGGCTGCTCGCTGCCACTGACCTTCCCGCCAGGCAATCCAAAGTATAAATGCGCCAAAGGCCAGGCCATCAAAGAATACTACGTATTTTAACAAAAAACCCAGCCCCAGTAGCAAGCCCGCTAAAGCGTGCCGCCAGCTGGCTTTTTCACCCCAAATAAGCACAAGCGCCCACACGGTGAAGAGCACGAAATATAATTCCGTGTTGGGTACGACACCATAAAAGGTGAATATGGATGTGATGAGAGGATATATCAGTGCTGCTGCCCAGGCAGCACGCTCGTTTTTTCCCACCCGCCACATAAGGTAATAAATACCAACGGCCGTAAGGCCGATCCATACAGCTGTGAAAAGCCGAACCATGAAAATGGTTTTTCCCACCCACAGCATAGCCCCGTATAACACAAATATGCCGATGGGCTTGGTGTCGATCAGGTCGACAAAGTAGGTTTTTCCCGCAAGCAGCCCCTGAGCAATCACCAGATAAGTTGATTCATCGTGACTGATGACGGCCGGAAAAAAGGAGAAAAATCGCAGGATCACAGACCACAAAATCAGCGAAACAATGACGATAGCCGTGCGGCTGGACCTACGCTCCTCTGTACTATACATAACTATATGACTGTTTGATGCTGCCGAACTACCGATGGCATAAGTATGCCGGCATCCAATAACCACTGCTGATGCAATCTATTCTTGCTCACAATATTGACGGATGTGCCTATCCTGACCGAAGACAACGAGTATATCCTCCGGCTGAAGTCGTGTCTCCGGCTTGGGTACTCCCAGTGACTCGCGAACATGAATTTTGCGCCCGAGCAATCCTGTGCGCTCGGTATTTCGAATGATGGTGACAATGTTCAGGTTATATACAGATCGAAACTGGACCTCCGAAAGCTGTTTATCCACGAATGCAGGCAGGACTTTAACTTCTGACACAGAGTAGCTGTCGTCGATTTTGAAATTATCAATGACATTTCGGAAGTTAATCTTACGTGTGAGCCTGTCGGCCGCTTCCTGCTCGGGGTGAATGATCTGATCTACGCCCATCGCCTGTAATACGGTGTCGTGGATAGGCGACAGCGAGCGGCTAATAATGTTGGAAACATTGAGTTTCTTGAGGATGGCTGTCGTGATAATGGCGGCGCCCTCATTTTCACCAATAGCCACAATGGCCAGATCTGTTTCCTTGATAGGCAGCGCCTGAAATGCCAGCTCGTTGGTAGAATCCATACACACTACATGCGCAATCTTATCGCGCAGCCGCTCAACCTTGTCCATTTTCAAATCAATCCCAATAACCTCATTGCCTGTTTCTGTCAGGTTGATCGCCAATGGGTGGCCGAAGTTGCCGAGACCAAAAATCAGTATCTTCATGACGGCGATAAATTTTGCTAGTTGATCAGAATATTCTCCTGTGGATATTGATAATGACGCCCATTGAGCTGTCGCATGAGGCCAATCAGTAAGTTCAATGTACCAATACGCCCGACAAACATGACCAGCATAATGGTGATTTTGCTCGCGTCGCTCAGCTGGGTAGTGAGCCCAAGGCTCAGACCCACGGTACTGTAAGCAGAAAAGCACTCAAAGGCAATCGGCATTAGTTCCTTGCCCGGTTCAAACCAAGAGACGAGAAAAACAGCCAAGCCGATGACCAATAGTGAGATACTGATAATGGCAAAAGCCCTCTTTACTGAAGCATCTGCAATTTCTCTGTTCTTTAATTCCAAAAAATGACGCCCCCGGGCAACCGCCAGAATATTGAGCATAGAAATCGCAAAGGTACTTGTCTTGATACCACCTCCCGTTGAAGCGGGTGAGGCCCCAATCCACATCAACAACAACATAAGCAACACAGTTGGCGTTGAAAGCGCCATCATATCAAATGAATTGAAGCCCGCTGTCCTCGGCGTAGCCGCACAAAAAAAGGCTGTTGTAAATTTTCCCCACCAGCTACCGTGCTCTGCCAATATGTTGTCTTTTTCAAAGAGGTACATCAGCAGGGTGCCACCTATGAGCAGGATGGCCGTTGTGACTAATACCAAGTAAGCATTCAGTGTGATCACACGTACCGGTTTGACCAGATGTCCACCCGACTGTACCCACCGACCGATTTTTCCCGAAAATACTTTTACATATTCTACAAAATTGAAAACGATGTTGAAACCCAGACCGCCCAATATCAGCAGGCTGGCGACAATCCAGTGGAATCCGTATAAAAACCGGTAGGCAGGATCGTAGAGACCTGCCGAAAGCGAGGAGAAACCAGCATTGCAGAAGGCCGAAACAGCGTGAAAGAAAGAAAAAAACAGCTGATCTCCCAATGCCGTGTCTTTTTGTACATCCGATGTAAACCACCAAATACCCAGCATCCCCAACAGTTCAATACTCAAGGTAAAAACAACAATTTTGACGGCCAATTTTAAAACGTTTGACAAGTTGTCTGAGCTCAAAAAATCCTTCACGTACAGCCCTTCCCGGTAAGAACTCCCTCCTTTGAAAAAGAAGGAAAAAAAGCTGGTAAACGTAAGTACTCCGAGTCCTCCAAACTGAATTAATATCAGGATTACCCACTGGCCAAAGCGCGTAAATACGGTTCCTGTATCCACCACCGCCAGTCCCGTCACACTCACAGCGCTGCTGGCCGTAAAAAAAGCATCTACCCATGAAATGGAGGTTGTGGTTGCCTTGGGCAGCTTAAGCAGAATCGCCCCGAAAATAGTAATGATAGCAAAGCTTGCAATAAATAGCAGGGCAGGATTATAGAAAGCATGGTATAATTTGCGCACAGAAGGCAAAAGCTGCAGAAAAAAGTAAAGCAGCAACCCCGGTATACTCAGGGCCCGCACCCCTATGAAATCCCAACCACCAGAAAAGTAAAAAGCACTTACAAAGCTCAGCAGTAGCAGGATGGTCAGGAGAATAGCGCTAATCTGCAATAATGCCTTATTATCTTGCTTACTCAGCACCCTCAGGCGAAGTAGTGTCAACAACAACAGCAATGGCATCGAGAGTAAATAGCCCAGTCCCATGAGTTCCCGCGCCTCTCCACTGCGATTAAATCCCAAGTCGAAGATGAGCAAACCTATGAGTACCCATTGGCTGCTGACCAACGCACCCCGGATAAGTCCCCCCGTCTTACCTCTGTCTCGTTCATGCTTTGTTTTCATGCATTGATTGGCTATACCATCAGTCAATTGTCCGTGTGCTTATAGTTTGCCTGTCATTAAGGAAGCGGTCAGGGTCTGAATCCTCGCCTCACCATGCGCAGTGTCCTCAAGGTTTTCCCCCTTTCGTCAATCAAACTTACGAGATAAACACCCTCCGGCAAATCACTGACATCCAGCCCCAAATTTACATCGGGCCTGTCAAATGACCGAATTTTTCGTCCAATGGCATTGTGCAAATCTACACGGGCGAGTGGGGGAGCATTACTTATATAAAATCGGTCTTCGACAGGGTTGGGAAAAATGCGGACGCCGATAGGTGTAGCCGGACGAATGGCAGGTAGCGCAGGTGCGGACGGCTGCGGTTGTTCTTCTATTTTGATGTGAAAAACAGCCCGTTGTACAATTTCTCCCGATGCACCGCCAATCAGCCGCAAAGGCAGCTCAACAGTAGCTTCTCCTGCTTTACCGGGAGATTGAAAATGAACGTACAAATCAACAGATCCTCCCGCCTCAATTACCATGGGCGCGTTGATACCTCTTAAGGGATCATAATTGGTATTCGTATGTGGTGGATAGCTGGCGTTATTGTCACAGACATATACTTCCCAGCCCATCGGAAGACGTACAATGACCTTATCCCAACGTACACGCAGCTGGCGACTGGTGGTATTTCGCACGCTCACTTTTCCCATCTCTTCATATACTGTGCCACCTGGTGAAACTGTTATTTGCTTTCGGACTACCGCCGGCTCCAAAACCAAAGGCACCTGTGCCAGTGCGGTATACAATGGAAGTAATAACAACAGGGCAATGGCAAACCGTACAGCTGGCTTCATACTCCTCCTCTTTTCACATTTTGCAAATAATGCCTCTATGGCTCCTCGAAAAGGACTGAGCACAGGCAGGAAATCCACAAATCGGATAAATACTGCAAATCAAACAAAAAAAACAGTCATTCTGTAACCTGTCTTATAAAACCTTATCATCTTAACATTTACGATTTCTCTAGCGGCTTGGCAAGACCCGTACAGGGTAGTGCCCCAAACTACCCCGCTCCCCGCTAATCCTCAGGTAGTAATATCCAGGCGGAAGTAATGTTGTCGGTATCGATGCTGACACATTATACAGATCCCCTTCAGCAACTCTTCTGCCGGAAGCACTGATCAATTCCCAATGAACCGGTAGAAGTACCTCCGGAACATCAGCAAGCATCAGCCGATCACCCGACCGTAGCGGATTGGGATATACTGTAAGCGCTTGCACAAGTGCACCCAATGGCTCACCCACAGACACAACAGGCGTGCGCACCCTGAAAGGCTGCCTCTCTTCAGAACCAAATGCGTTGCCGTAAATTAGCACAGCACCTCCTTGCTGACGCAGTCGAAAAAAACCATTGCCGTAATCACAGCACATACCATCGCCAAAATCATCTAGCAAGCGCAGTATATAACAGCCATCGGCAGGCAGCGAAATAACCTCACTGACAAATTGATTATTGCCATAAGCACCGGGATTAGAAGGTGCTGCTATTCTGAGGCCACCCCCGTTTTGACCCACCAGCTGATTACCCCCACTCGCCCACACAGTACCCGCTTCGTCTGTAATTTCCCAGTACGTTTCGTACCCATAGTCGTCTGTCCTTAGATCCAGTCTTACTGCCTGTTGTACAGAAATCCCCGCTGTGCGGAAAGTGCTCGTCCGCTGGTTGTTTACCGGGTTGTTATCTGCCTGTCCATTAGGATTTTCAAGAATGACATAAAGCCCCTGATTGCCTTCCGCTTCAATCGGCAGAGGAGGCAGCACAAATTCGGCTACCTCAAATGGCTGCAGATTACCCTGCCAGTTCAGTGAATCCGTCGCCCCTCCATCAAGCCCGTAGGTGACCGACAGATTGTCTATCGGCTGCTGACCATCGTTTCTGAGTTTGACCACGGCAGAAACTCCCTCACCGCAGATCACAGGCTCTGTAATGACCGCCAACAACCGTGCATCCAGGGTGTAGGGCGACATCAGGAGCGGTCTAACCCTAATACCGTTGATAACTTGTTGCCTTGTTTCAGAAATAAATATCGCCAGCTCTATATTGGCAGGGTCAACAGCCACATTTTGGTAAAATTCAGGTAGTACAACCGTAAAAGAACGACTTCCCAGCTGCCCGGCGACGGGGTTTGAGATTAGTTCCCCCCATTGACCCGTCAGATAATCGCGCACTACCTGCTGGTGTGGGTAGTAATCACCCTGATTACCGCCCAGTTGTGGCCCCAGTATGTGATTCTGCAGTACAGCTACATGCAGCCAATTGTATATTTCAGCGGTACTGCCTGTGTAATAATACTCAACAAATAGCGACAACTCTCTGCTGGCAACATTGAGCGTTGCTGTGGCTGCAATGTTTACGGGTGACGGTTGCTCAAGCACTTCCTGTGCGGCTTCAGCCCAGTGCTCTCTGCCCAAAGCCGTTGTCCCTGGGTTCCCTTGTTCCATTCCTGGAAATACGCGCCGATTGATAGTGGCTGCGGGATACCCTGTCAGGCCTGTCTGCAACTTTATGTCCGCTCCAAAAGGCGAGCGCAAATCAGGTTCACCCGAACCTGGTTGAGCATAAGGCCCCGTGTGGTAATTGAGCAATACAACTCTGTTGATATGATTAGCGGCCACAGCAGCCGATATCGCATGACCTTCGGGGCAGTAAACGCAGTTGATTCCCCCAAACTCTTCCAGGATGACATTTTGGTTCTGCGGCAGCGTACTCACAATCGTCTGTGCACGCGCAGACTGTACAAGGAGGATACAGGCAGTAAAAAATAATTGAAAGACGAAGTAATGCCGCATAATTTTGTGGAACAAAGCCTTTAGGCCTCCCGGCAAAAGTAAGTTAATCCGGGCACATCCACTGCCAAATGACTGACATTTTGTACATTGAAGTTGAAAATGATATCAGACAACCCATCATTTCAGCCAGACAGCTAGCTTACTCCACCCTGTAGAAGTGGGTATAAAAAAAGTTGCCCTGTGATAAACAAGGCAACTTTCACAAAACGGACTCGTATGAAAAAACACTTATATCTCAGAGACGATATTGGGGGCAACTTAGTTGCCTTTGCCGTTTTGTTTTAACGTTTATTTAGCATTTTATATGTGAAAAGCCCCTCCATTGCAGTGAACGACCCCTGTACCGAACAAGTCCGGTAATTTCAGGAGAACGCAGCCACTACATCCTGCAGGGACATTTTTGACTGCTCGCCACTCAGCATATTTTTTACACTGAGCATTCCGCTTTGGCACTCCTCTTCTCCTATCAGCACAACGAATGGCACCTGCCGCGCATTGGCATACTTCATCAGTTTTTTGGGCTTTTCAGCTGTTGGATACAGATCTGCATTGATGCCCGCCCTACGTATATCCCGCAAACAACGGAAAGCGAAGCGATGTGACGTTTCGTCAAAAGCCAGTAATAACATTTTAAGCGCGGCAGGATCTTCTGCAGGAAAAAGGCCGCTTTCTTCCAATAAATCGTAGATGCGCTCTGCGCCAAAAGACACCCCAA
The DNA here is from genome assembly GCA_964645715.1 of uncultured Saprospiraceae bacterium. GTDB lineage: Bacteria > Bacteroidota > Bacteroidia > Chitinophagales > Saprospiraceae > JAUMBM01. Next base: position 74,201 of record CAZYAO010000002.1, on the reverse strand, counting down.
CACCCGACAAACCGGGCCTTCCAAAGATGCCTGTGAGGTTATCATAGCGACCGCCCCCTCCGATACTCCCCATTTTAAGATCCGGGTGACGCTGTGCGTCGACCACCACTTCAAAAATACACCCTGTATAATAGTCAAGCCCTCGCGCCAGGCTAATATCAAATTTCACCACATTGCTGGCCGGGTAATCCGCCAGATAGTCCATTACTTCTTCCACTTCCTCAATTCCCTGCAAGCCCAAGGTGCTATCGGCAAAAGCCCCCCTCAGTTCATCCAGCGAACTGACCGCCAGCAGCGACTCTATTCGTGTGACGGCGTCCGCAGGAATAGCACGGCGCGCAAGTTCTTCTTTCACGCCCGCTATACCTGTCTTATCAAGCTTGTCTATGGCTACTGTCATCATGGACAATTGGTCGGCAATACCGGCAACTTCTGCCATGCCAGCCAAAATTTTGCGGTTGTTGATACGAATGACAACCCCAAGGCCCAGTGCAGCAAATACCTCATCATAAATCTGTACAAGCTCTGCCTCATGCATGAGTGCATTGGCCCCCACCACATCTACATCACACTGGTAAAATTCCCTGTATCGGCCTCGCTGAGGCCTGTCAGCCCGCCACACCGGCTGAATCTGATACCGCTTGAAAGGAAAAGCCAGTTCATTGAAATGCATAGATACATAGCGGGCAAAAGGAACCGTAAGGTCATACCGCAGCCCACGCCGGGAGATGTGTGAAGTAAGGCCGGAAGAATCCCGTTTCTCCAGCATATCAGCCGGCACATCGGCCAGATAATTGCCATTGTTCAAGATTTTGAACAGCAGTCGATCGCCCTCTTCTCCATATTTGCCCGTGAGCGTATCCAGCCGCTCCATGGCTGGTGTCTCCAGCGGCTGGAAACCATACTTGACAAAGACGCTGCGTATGGTATCAAATATATAGTTGCGTCTGACTACCTGGGCGGGGCTGAAATCCCGCGTCCCTTCCGGAATACCTATTTGCATGAAAAGCAAGGATTAAGAAATAGACGAAAATTGGCGCAGGAACCGAATATCATTTTCAAACATCAGACGAATATCGGTGATATTGTAGCGCATCATGGCCTGTCGCTCAATACCCATACCAAAGGCATAGCCTGTGTATTTTTCACTGTCAATACCACAGCGATTAAGCACCTCCGGATCTACCATGCCACAGCCCAGTATTTCTACCCAGCCTGTGTGTTTACAAATATTACAGCCCTTACCACTGCAGATGAAGCAAGTCACATCCATTTCGGCACTGGGTTCCGTAAACGGAAAAAAAGATGGCCGCAGGCGAATGCGCGTATCCGGTCCGTACATTTCACGGGCAAAGTAGTACAGGGTCTGCTGCATGTCTGCAAAAGAAACACCCTCGTCGATGTACAATCCTTCAATTTGGTGAAACTGTGCATGGGAGCGGGCGGAGATTGTCTCATTGCGGTATACCCTGCCTGGAGCGATAATCCGGATGGGGGGCTTTTGCGACTTCATCACGCGTGCCTGCACCGAGGAGGTGTGTGTACGCAACAACATGTGCGTACTGTTCTTCAAATAATACGTATCCTGCATATCCCGAGCCGGGTGATCGTCGGGCGTGTTAAGCGCGGTGAAGTTGTGCCAGTCATCCTCAATCTCTGGTCCTTCCGCTACCACAAAGCCTATGCGCTCGAAGATTCGAATGAGCCTGTTCATGGTGGCGGCAATAGGGTGGCGCGCACCCAATGCTACAGGCTCTCCGGGTGCACTAAGGTCCTGCTGCCCGGCTGATGCCGGCTGACTGCCCTGATCGAATTGGTCTTTCAGGGATTCAAATTTCTCTTCCGCTTTACCCTTGGCCTCGTTTAGCAGCTGACCATACTCCTTCTTCAGTTCGTTGGGTACCGTCCGGATCTCGCCCATCAATGGTTTGATGATATTCTTGGAGCCCAGATAACGAATGCGAAACTGTTCCAGCTCTTCTGCAGATTTCGGCGAAGCCGAAGCTATTTCGGCGATGAGCGCTTTGACTGTATCAAATGCGGTTGTCGACATGACTATTCTTTTAACCGGTCAAAAGTAGCAAATATTGCAATTATAGGTCGAAGGTAATCTCAAGCTCCGGAGAAGTAGGGTGGGCCTGACAGGTCAGTATGTACCCTTGCGCCACCTCACTTTCGTCGAGTCCGTAACAGGCGTCCATACGCGCTGTCCCTTTATTGATCTTTGCCATACAGGTTGAACAGGCACCTGAAGTACAGGAGTAGGGCACTTCAATTTTTTTGTCTAGCAACCCGTCCAAAATGGTTTTACCCACCGCAAGCTCAAATTTGTAAACATCGGCATGAAGGTGTACCACAACAGAGGCATTCGCTACGTCTGTATGTACCTCCCCTGTCGCAGGGGCTGCCGTCACAAACCGTTCCGTATGCACTGCTTTTTTATCAACCCCATGCCCTTGCAAAGCCAGTTCAACAACATCAATCATCTCGCCGGGCCCACATATAAAAAAAACTGCCTCCTTGGCACGCTGAGGATGTGCCGCCATAAATCGCGCCATCACAGTGCGATCTATACGCCCTACCCAGCCTGTCCAGCTACTCGTACCCTTACCAAACCAACCCGCAATTCCCGATGGTTTTTCGCGTTTGGGCTGGCTTAGAATGTGCTGAAGGAAAAACTGATCTTCGTAGCGCGCCGCCAGACGATCCAGCTCCTCCTTGAAAAGAATACTGTCTTCACTTCGGTTGCCGTACAACAGGTTGACCGTACTTTGTGGTTCCTCCTCAAGTATCGTTTTCAGGATACTCATAAGCGGAGTGATACCCGAGCCTGCTCCAATCAAGTAGTAATCCTTTCGTTGCTCGGGTTTGAGCGGGGTAAAAAACCGCCCTTGAGGGGGCATTACCTCTACCATGTAGCCTTCATCCACATGATCGTTGATAAAATTGGATACCAAACCACCGCGGACTCGTTTGACCGTAACTGCCGGATCAGGTTCTAACGGGCTAGAACACATAGAGTATGCTCGTCTTACTTCCTGCCCCTTTATATGGAAGCGTAAAGTCAGGTATTGACCCTGCGTATAGACAAATGTCTCCTTCAGGTGTTCCGGCACATCAAATACAAGCGTGACGGCCTCCGTTGTTTCTTTACGGACGGCCTTTATGCGTAATTCATAAAATTGTGTACTGCTCATGTTGAAAGTATTTCAGCATACTATATCGCGCTGATGCGTTTGGCAATGACTGAGGTTGTCTCGGGACACGCTCTGGCGGTTATCGCTACCAAAGCGTATGCTGGATTAATATTTATTTTTTTAGGTTTTTGCAAAAAGTTTGAAAAATAAACCGTTCATCCAATTCCCTATTTCGCCGCAAAAGACGGCAAATCCCTATGAGACGACTTCTTTGGCAAAATTACAACAATGCAGCCGGAAAAGGAAAGTTTATCGAACTTACGAACTAAACGATTCGTTATCTTTGCAATGGCTATTTACATTGGCTAAACACAATAATCGCGTACAAAACAACAAAACACAAGCTTATTACCAATCAAATTAAACCTATATGTGGCGAGACTCCAAATATCTGATTGCCTACTTAGCTCCACTGGCAGGCTATTGGGGTATTTATACGGGCGGCTGGGCTTCTCCGGGCAGCATCTATGTAGGTTTCGTGGCTATACCCCTCTTAGAGTTGCTCCTGCCCTTTTCTACTAGTAATCATCCGGCAGCACAGGAATATGAAAGGAGCAACCGCCGACTGTTTGACTGGTTGTTGTATTGTAACCTTCCTCTGCTCTGGGGACTCATCGGTTATTTCTTTTATAGCATCCTACGCCGGGAACTTAGCACGGCCGAAGTCATCGGAATGACCTTCAATGTAGGTCTGGTTGTGGGTACCATCGGCATCAATGTAGCACATGAACTCGGTCATCGGACAAAGAACTTTGAACAACAAATGGCTCAGGCTTTGTTATTATCAGGCTTGTATATGCATTTTTTCATCGAGCACAACAGGGGGCATCATAAGCATGTAGCTACCCCTCTGGATCCGGCAACCTCCAGGCTCAATGAACCTATTTACTTTTTCTGGCTTCGCTCCGTAACCGGCGGTTGGATAAATGCCTGGAAACTGGAACAGCAGCGACTTGGCTGCTCCTCTTGGTTGCTATCCATCCGGCTTGATAATCAAATGCTGCAATTTCAGCTGATTCAATTGGCATACCTTGCGACAATCGCCGCAGTTGGAGGCATCAAATTGGTCGCTTTTGCCGTAGCCATTGCCGCTATAGGTTTTCTTCTGCTGGAAAGTGTCAACTATATCGAGCATTACGGCCTGCTGCGAAAACAACTGGACTCAGGCAAGTACGAGGCGGTCCTGCCCAAACATTCGTGGAATAGTGACCATGAATTGGGACGCATATTTCTCTATGAGCTCACCCGCCACAGCGATCACCACTACAAATCTACCCGAAAGTATCAGGTACTTCGGCATTTTGACGAAAGCCCGCAATTGCCCATGGGATATCCCGCGGCCATTTTGTTGTCTTTGCTACCCCCCCTATGGTTTAGCGTCATGAATCCTAAAGTCAGCCTGGCACTCGCAGACTAATTTTTCGAACCACTGAGCCGCTTCTGGCCCATCATCCCATGCATTTGGCTCAAGCCAAATGGGACTGACCCTCTATGTAGTCGATTCACACAGGTCGGCCTGAGTTGCCAACCGCCGGGTGCCATTGCTGAGAGCCGCTGAAGTCGTCCCGACAGAAGAGCGCCTCTTCCCTAAGCGGCAGGTAGGTTATTGTGAAAAACGGCGCCAAATTTCTGGCAGGTGCCGCAAGGCAGCCAGTTCGCGGTAGGCTCCTGTAGCTTCCTGTGCAGGATAGCCGAAATACGTCTTCCCCCCTTCGAGGCTTTTACTGACACCCGATTTGGCCAATACAATAGCCCCCGCTCCTATTCGCAGGTTTTGGGCTATACCTACCTGTCCATAAAGAATAACCCCGTCCTCGAGTACCGAATTGCCCGCCACTCCCGTCTGCGCTGCCAGCAAACAATGCCGGCCTATTTTCACATCATGACCTATTTGCACCTGACAGTCAAGTTTCGTCCCCTGACCAATAAACGTATCGCTGGAAACTCCCCTGTTGACCGTACAATTGGCCCCAATTTCCACATCGTCTTCAATGATGACACTACCTCCGGACCTCCATTTCACAAAACCTGCTGGTGTATTCTTGAAATAAAAAGCATCAGAGCCGACGACGGCACATGGCTGAACAACTACCCTGTCGCCCAACCGCACACCCTCTCCTATGTAGGCGTTGGCATGGATATAAGCATCCCGACCAATAACAACGTTGGGACCAATAACAGCCCCCGGCTCCACGATCGTCCCCTGACCGATACTGGCACTTGTACTGACTGACTGTACGATGGGTTGCAAGGGCCTGAATTCCCAAACGATGGCGTTATAGGCAGCAAAAGGGTCTGGTACCACCAGCAGACATTTGCCCGGCGGACAGTCTGTCGGCTCGTTTAAAAGCACTACGGAGGCCGAAGAATTAAGCGCCTTCTGGAAATACTTACTAACATCTACATAGATGATATCACCAGGACCACTGTTGTGCAACTCATTAATACCTGTGGCGAGCAGACTGGCATCGCCAATAATAGTTGCCCGTAGTTTATCGGCTAGCTCGGTAACGGGTACCGGATGTGGGAAAATCATGGGGATTGTTATTCTTGTTCAAACTCATTGGCCCAAAGCTGCAGGGCTGCGTCCTCCTGTGCACGCATGACCGCAGCCTGACTCTCAGTCTTATCTCCGGTACCACAGAGATGCAGTATACCGTGAATGATTACCCGTAGCAACTCTTGCTGAAACGGAAGATTGAGATCCGTGGCATTGTCCTTGACCCGATCAACACTCACATAAATCTCCCCCTCAATGGCCGGAGGACTGGCATAGGGAAAGGTGATGATGTCTGTAAGCGTGTCATGTTGCAGGTAGTCAATATTCATTTGGTGCAAGTAATCATCGGAGCAAAAAACGTATTGCACCTGATGCACAGTACAGCCATGCGATGCAGCAACTGTATGAATCCACGCCTCGAGCGAAGGTACATCGGGCAAAGGCACCGCTACATCTTCGAAGTCAAAAAGCAGCGCAGGGATATCTTCCTCCTCGTCGCCGAGCTGAGGGAAATCGGGAAAATTGTCCACAAAAATTGTGTGTGTCTTGATTAAATCTTGAATTGCAATTCGACAGTACTTCCACCATCCTGAAAACTCAGATGATCGCACAGGCGCTGCATGATGAATACACCGCGCCCCCCTGGTCTGTGGATATTGTCGGGAGAAGTAGGATCTGGCAATTTGTCATACGTAAAGCCACATCCCTGATCAGACACCTGAATAGCCAGTTTATCCTTGAGCTTCTTCATTTTGATTATCACCATCTTAGAACAATCGCAACCGTTTCCGTGAATGATCGCGTTGCTAACTGCTTCTGTGAGTGTAATCAAGATATTATCAGAAACCTCGTTACTAAGTTTATACTTACAAACCAAGTTTTTCACCAACACTTCCAGCTGCGCTACATTTTGCGGCTGTGAGGGTAATTGGAGCATTGCGTAGTGACTGTTCATTCTGATCATAGTAGAAGTATGCAATAGTAGCAATTTTAATTAGACAATACCCCTCAGGCACTAATTGCCTCTCAGGTGCTGAAAATACTCATCTACCAAATAGCGATAATAAGGATTCAGAGAAGGGCTAACAGCCTTAAACAGATCAATTTCCGCTTCCCGCTGTTTCAGGTACTCCTGGATGGCAGGAGGCAATGGACGCTCCCGCTGTTGTGCCGTTTCGGCCTTGCGCTGATCATCCAGCTCGCGTTCACGCTCAGCTTTTTCATGTTCAAGCAGGCGAGTCAGAATATCCTGTTGGCGACGCATCATCTCATTGGAAAGTCTTTTATTGACCAGTTCTTCTTCTACACGATCCATCTCTTCAACAATTTGCTGAAGTCCTGGATCCCCCTTACCCTGACGCTGGAGTTCCTGCTGTTTTTCCCTGAGCGCCTTTCTGAGTGCAGCCTGTCGCGCAGCCATTTCTGCGAATTCACGGCTGCCCGGCGCCCCTTTCCCTTGTTGCATGCGATCGCGCAGTTGTTGCAGCTGTTGATTGAGCTGTTGCTGTCCCTGGCTAATTTTATCAGTAGGTTTTCGTCCCTGTCCCTTACCATCTGGTTTATTACACATCTGATTACCGGACATCATACCCGACATCTGCTGCTGCATCTGGTTCATCACCTCACTAAGCATAAGCGCGAGGTCATTGACATTTTTCATTGTCCGCTGCTGTCGATCTGCGGCCTGCGGTTTTCTGCGTTCCTCAAGCTCATCCACGGATGCCCGCATATTTCCTTTAATCTCCGTCACCTTTTCGGTCACAAAAGACTCTATCTGCATAACACGCTTGGCCAGCGCCTGCAAGCTATCCTCAATGAGCTCAAAATCATCATTGAGCTTAAACTGCCGCTGCGTCAATGCCGTATAGGCTGGTGTATTGATTTGCGTACGCTGAATATTTTTCATCAGATCCTCCTGCTCGAAGGACAAGCCCACCAAATTTTCCAGCAACTGCCGGAGTGCCGCCATATCCTCCTCCATCTGTTCCATTTCGCCCGACTGCATCTGATTCTGCATGGAGTTGGCCATATCCTTCATTTTCTGAGCAGCATTCTTCTGTGAGCGGCTGGCGTTATTATTTTGTTTTTGTTGAAGCTGTTGCTGACTTTGCTCTAGATTTTTCTCAATCTCTTGTCGCTCCTCCTGACGCTCATCCATCTGGAGAGGATTCTCCAGCTCCTCGTTCTTCTGCATCATCTCATCCATCTTCTCCTGAAGACGATCAAAAGCATCATTGATGCGCTCCTGTTCCTGCTGCAGTTGCTCCTGGGACTTCATCTGCTGCTGCGTCTGTTCACTAAGCTGCTCCTGTTGCTCTGCTAGTTTTTGCAACTCATCGATGGTCTGAGTCATTTCACTTTCCAACTCGAGCTGCTTGTACAACTCCAGCAGACGGTCAAGGTCACTCTCGAGCTCTTCATCATTGAGCTCCATCTGATCCATCATTTCCAGTGCCTGATCCTTCTCCAGCTCCTGCATCAGCTCTTCAATCTGGCGCATAAGCTCTTTCATCTCCTCACTGACTGCCTCTTCAAATAATTTTTGGAGCTGTTCCTGTTTTTCCTGAATCTGAGAATCCATCTCCTGGTACTCGGACTGATTCTGCAGATTTTCTTCGAATTTTTCTCTGGCCTGCTGCAAGCGCTCTTCCACCTGTTGCTGCCGCTGGAGAAGATTTTCCATCTCCTTACGCGTTTGCCAATCCAGTTCTTTTTTCTGAATCAGCTCATCACGAAGATCCTGCATATCATTTTGAAGCTTGCGCGCCTCATTGAGTGCATTTTCCAGCTCTTTTTTGATTTGCTGTTCATTTTTCTCATTCATTGCTTCAAATTCCTCCACCGTAGGCATCCGGAAGGTCATGGTACCTGTACGGGAAGGCTTATTGCCATTGACCGCGTCGTTGTCGTACACCTCAAAATAGTATGTAAGCTCATCCCCCGGCTTGAGGTCAAGCTGCCCAACATCAAAAGTATGGTTATAGCGCAACTGTCGACCTTGTGGTTTGGCAAGTGGGACTTTGGCAAGTGGAGCTGCCTTTCCACTTGCTGGCGTAAGCTGATAGTTAAAGGACAGGCTTACAAGCCCGTAATCATCAGAAGCATTACCCAAAAAGTAGAGTAGGCGACGATCCGTACTATCCTGAATTTTTTCGACACTGATTTCAGGATACAAATCAGGTATAACCGTCAAGCGATAGGCCACTGAATCAGCCCGAGGAAGGCTGCCGTTAGAAACAAACAGTCGATATGACTCATCCCGCATCACCTTGCGCTGGTATCCAAATAATTCCGCCGCAAAGCGACGCGCATCCACTGTTTTATTATCTCCATCAAACCGTAACTCTATGCGATCTGTATAAAACGCATTGAATACCCAGTCTACAACGGTGCCGGCTGGCAAGGTTAGATCTCCAATATTGTTGAGTGTTTCATCCGTCCGACCAGTATAAGCCGGATAGTTTATTTTCACTTCAAAGCTTGCGATATTGGGTTTTTTCAGCACCTCCAGCTCAAGTGCAGCAGAAGCTACACCACTCGAAAAAATCTGAAAATCAACAGATTCCTGCACATTGCTAAAGCGGTAAGTAAACCTATCTGCTGCTTCTTTGACAAGTCGGTACTGATAATTATCGACATCGATATACACCTCATTGGGCAGCTCGTTGCCCTCTATTCTTACTTCCAGTACGTAATCACCAAACTGGACGACCTTTAGTTGCTCTTCCTCTATGACAAAACGAAACGGAGCCGGGCGCAGGAACTCCTGCCTGACATGAATCAATCGGTTAGTGCTATCCCGTATGATACTAGGTGCAGCGACCAACAAAGCCAAGAGCAGTAACAGCGGTGGCAGTGCGTACTTGACATACTTCCTGTTTACAGACAAATCTATAGCCGACTGAAAGGGAACCAGCTTTATCTCTTCAGATTTTTGCTCGATACTGGCCAGGATCAGTTCCTTTTCCGAAACCTGACCAGCCATATTATTGAGTTGAAGAATATTCAGCAGTTTATCCTGTACATCTGTAAAGTGCGTCCCGATGATCGTAGCTGCCTGCTCGTGGCTGATGACATCTCCCAACCTAAAGTAACTGGCCGTCGGCCTTAACAGCCAGCTGTACACGGCCAACAGGCTGACGCCCGAAAAGGAGTATACCATCAGCTGTCGGGGAAGGGGAGAGAGGTAAAAAAAATGCTCTATCAGTGCAGCCAACAGAAAAAGACCCAGCACCAAACCGATACTGTACAGACTACCGCGGATAATCTGATTGACATAGTACTTGCGTATAAACTGATCCAGTTTCTCGATGAGCAACTGGTAATTATTATGACTTGTAAGCATTATCACCTCCCTTTAATTCACCCGTTAATAACTGCTTTAGTTGTCGAAAAGTTAAATCGGGCTGGCATTTTTTTCTCATACGAGTGCATGCCTGTCTAGGTTACAATAAAAACGGTAAAAAACAAGCCTCCAGTTTGGCTGGCCAGCTCAACCGAAGTGCAATATAAGGAAAAATGCCGTACAGCGCAACTAGCAGGTATTTTAAAGGATATTCTTTGGCGGCTGTATTCGCCAAAGAATGCTATGAATACAGTGTTTGATCTCACTGCAAAAGGCGGTGAAGTATTTATGAGGCGATTTCACGCACGTTACCAGCCTTCCATATTTTTACCCACAATACAACCACAACCCCTAAAGCGATGCCAGCATGCACTTCATACTGCCGAGGCTTTAGCTGCGGCCATACAGCGGCAAGAGCCAGATGTAGCTGGTACAGTGCCAAAAAGCTGGTAAGTCCTATGATGAAGATGGAGAAAGCATTGGCGATGTGGCCATTGGCTGCCGTTGGCAGCAACCTGCGATCATTGGCTGCCAGTAACATAAAGACTGCAGCGAAAGGAAGTACAATTGCATTGATTGCCTGGGCAGCAATGATAGCGGGTATGGGCTTAATCTGAAGAGATGCCAGTACAGTGCCCAATAGCAATATACCCATCCAGACGACCCGAAATGCCCGTGACTGCCCCGACCAGCGCCCGGTCTCTGCATCCCCGAAAAGCGTCTGTGCTGTTACAGCTGCTGCGAGCGGAGCTGTTACAGCAGACGTAAAGCCAGCAGCAAACAGGCCGAATCCTACGGCAATCCTACCCCAGTTACCCAACTGCCCGGACAGGGCAGCAGCCAATGCATCAAAGCTGAAGTCCCCCGATACCTGCCTGCCCGCCAGCAAAATTGCGAAGGTAATAATCCCGCCAAAAATTATGCTTGACGCTATGCCCCAGCGCATATCACCAAGCTGCTGCCGATGACGGAGACCCGATGCCAGAAACAAATTGTAAGGAACAATGGTCGTACCAATGAGTGCCATAACCACAGGCATAACTTCATCCGACACGCTGGGCACTAGCCCGCCGATAAAATCTTCCCAATGAATGCTTACACTAAAGCCCGCAACAATAAAGGCAATGCCCATCAGTGCCACTGCGATACCCAGCCAAAAAGTGATCTTTCCATAATTGCCAGACCATAACAGGCCAGCAACCAGCCCCCCTAGTACCACTGCCCAATAATTTTCAACAGGCCATAGCAATTTTAGCCCGGCCATAGCCCCCAACATGTTGCCCGCCTGATAGGCAGCACAACCCAGTGCAATAGCTACGAATAGCATACGCGATAACCAACGGCTGCTACCCGCATGACGCTTTGAAATGAGACTCCCCAGCCCCATACCCGATGCCTGTGAGATTCGGGCAGCTGTCTCCTGCAAAACGATCGTGGCGAACACCGAAAAAAGCAGTGACCACAACAGCGATAATCCAAAGTTGGATCCTGCACTCGCTGCTGTGGTCACCGTACCGGGGCCTATAAAAGCGGCAGCAATCACTGACCAAAAAAATGTTGCCCGCAATCGCAGACTCCATGTATTTGCCGTACTGCCGGATTGTTTCATATCAATACTTATTCATCAGACGCGTTACAACTGCCCGCCCGCTTGTAGATAGTAACCTCACGGTGTAAGACCCCCGCGGGAGACCCGTAAGTGAGTACCACTGGTTTTCACCATACACAAATTGACGCACGAGCTGTCCGGCCTGATTGAAAATGTCAACCCGGCCTACCTCCTCAGCACCAGCTATCGTAAATAAGCCGTCCGTCGGGTTAGGGTAAACCTTCACCCAGTCCTGCTGCACCTCCGTCACACCTGTCGGTGATTGATTGAAATAATATACACCGACGGCAGACTGTGTTGTATCCGTAGTATTGAACACCTGAATTTCAATCAACGCAGAACCCTGCACACCGCCTGGGTATACGTGTACGTCAACCCGTGCTTCCTCTCCGGGGTTAAACTGGAACGTCTGGGTACTCACAGAAGGAAAGTAGCACACATTTTTATCACAAATAGCACTCTGCCATCCGTCTGTCATCTGTATAACCGTGCGCTTCCAGCGGGCAACAAAGGCCGCATTAGTATTATTGATGGCAAAAGAGTGCCCCACACCTTCAAAAGCACCTGCTGTGATACCTGTAACAACGACCGGATTGGGGTTGATAACAATAGGAGAAGACTGCGCACCTAATCCCAGCGTCAGCAACAAACAAGTCAGGAGGAGTATATTTTTTCTCATGCCTAATTCTTTGAGGTAAGAAATTGATTTTTCAACAGTAAAAGTAATAAACTTTCTTTCACTGGTATAACAATTGACTTGGAGCGTCGGTTGGCCGACCTCCGATAGCTATGTAAATCCATCACGGCCGTACATACCTCACACAGCAAGGGGGGAGCGGTTTTGCACCACTCCCCCCCTTGCTTTAATACTGTTATTATCTCATGAGGACGATTACTTCGTCACCACAATGCGCTTGGTGGTTTCACCGAGTTTAGTACGGATACGTGCGAAGTACACACCAGCATTCTCCGGATTCCAGTTCCGGATGTACTGACCAGCTGCATAATCACGCTGCTGATCCAGCACAGTTACCACCTGACCGTTGATGTTCAGAATCTCGATGGTAACAGGTGTAGCCTCAACCAGCTCAAATTCAATATTTGCAACTGCGCTGACAGGGTTGGGGAATACTGCTACTTTACCAGCCAGCAGGTTTTCGAGATCGTTGGTACCCACGGGCGTACCCAGCACGTTGATGTTGTCAATGTACAGGTTATTGCCCCAGTCAGAAAGAACTTTGAACTGGATATTCACCTCGCCCTGACCTTGGTAAGCAGCCAGGCTGATCGAATCTGTTGCCCAGCCGTTAGCAGGCGGAACGTAGAAGTTATTTTGTGCAGGGCGTGTCGCCAAAGCTGCGCCCGCCTTGTTGTATACAATTGTCCACGTAGCTCCGCAATCAGTAGAAACCAGCACCTGCAGGCGGTCATTAGATGTCTGGTAGCGAGCATGCGAACGATCAAACTTCAGGTGAACATTCGTCTGCGTAGAAAAGTCAAGCTTAGGATAGGTCATTGTGCCAGCCTCCTGTGCATTAGACTCTGCCGGATTCCACTGGTAAAAGTTGACAAACAGCGAGCGTACACTCTGACCGTAGCCACCCACCTGGTCGCCAGCGGCACTCGTCAGGTCAGAACGCTGCAGCGACAGAAAAGTACCATCACCAAATGAACCATTGGGAACCGGCTCTTCCACCACTGCAATCGTTGGATAAGTAGCAATGTAGCCCTCATTATCCTCCTGTATGTTAGTGCCATATACCTCTTCTGCAAGAGAAGAGTACGTAACCACAGGCGTTTCGTTATTGAGACGATTCAGGTCTGTGGCGCCGTTGTTTACGTCTACAACCGTAAAGGAAACGCGGGTGGAACCACCAGGCAGGTTAACCTCATCAAAAGCAATCTCGACCGTTGCTCCAGGAGCAAGCTGTCCCGACCATGTTTCCGTAGCGGCCAGCTCATCGTTAAAATTAACACCAATCGTCATGCTTGTGATAGCATCACCTCCATTATTGAAAACCTCAACCGTAGGCGTAATGCTTGCACCACAGAGTGATGTGGGCGGAGTAGTCAGATTTTCACCAAAAGCAACGTCCAGCGAACCCTCGATTTCCTGAGGCTCACTGTATGCTGCCTGATAAACACGCTTGTCTGTGTTATCCTGCAGGAAAGCAGCAACAGAGATTTCGCGCAGATCGTAGAGATAGTCAGGAATTGCCTCCGTAAAGTTGAACACAAGGCTGTCGCCAGCTGCCAGTGTATTGAGCTGTGTACCATTGGCATCCGGATACATCCGGCGCATCACGTTAGAGAACTCAGTCTCACCGTTGCTGCCAGGAGCGATTGGGAACTCAATGCTGCGCTCCATCAATACCACGTGGAAACGTCCGCCCGTGACTGCAAAATTCTGGCTGCTGACATTCTTCACCACTGCGTTGATTGTCACCGTACTCAGATCCGCACTCAGACTGTGCGTGAGCCGGATGCTAATGGGCGTTGGCTGTGATGCAGCATAATCCATCGCTGCCTGGTTGTAACCGTAAGGGCCACCAGCATACCCACTGGTAGCCGTAATATTCCAGGCACCTACACCACCACCATAGCTGTTGTCAGGTAAAATACCGTCAATCCAGGCTGTCGGCACACCATTCAGCCCATAGTAGTTGCCACGCGTACTAACCTGCTGAGGGTTAGCAACGTTCATAGGGTCAAAACCAGGGAATGCAGCCTGATATTTGATTGCAATTACCTTGTCTGTGTTGGCTGACAACAAAGCATTGAAGGCCGGGTTCTGAGAAGCACAGGGACCGCAGGATGCATTGGTAAATTCTTCGATCAATACCATACGCTGAGCCTGGCTCCAAAGCAAAACGGGCAGAGACGCCGCTAGAAGGAGTAATAATTTTCGCATACTGATGAATTTGAAAAAAATAAGTGCTGATGAAAATAATTTTTCGGGGGCATCACCGCTTACCGAGAATTTCTAATAAAAAAACCCGATCGACACCCCTGCCTCAAATTGGTTCAAAAATAGAATAAAATTTGTTGCCGGAAACAAAGTACCAATCATTTCAATAGCCAAATATCGATATGTTGGATTTTTCATGTATTTCCAACCGCCTTATTTTGCATCCAAACAAATGAATATCATTTTGTTACGGTTGTTTGTTGGATATCCGACAATTTTGTGCTTGCTGACAGTCGCAACTACTTCCAAAGATACTCCGGATATACGCCTCTGTGCACCAGTTCTGCGAAAGCAGCCACCACAGCAGGTTTATCTTCCCTGTAAGTCACTCCATACCAGCGATCTTCACATGACAGGACTTTAACGCTTGCTGTTTTATCCTTAATCATGGTATCCACAACAGACGGAATCAAAAACTCCGCCTTCCCCGATGCCTGAGTAGCATGGCAAAAATCGACGAACATGCGTTCCGTTACCTCAAATATAGACGGATGAAAGCCCCAGAAATTCATGGATACATAACTCTCCTCCGACAAGGGGTAGCGCTTTCCGTCCTCACCCAAGTAGGCTGGCTGACCGTCCTCCTGTCGCTCTATCTTCAATCGCTCATCTACTTGTGTGAGCAATTGCCCTTCACCGACCGCTGCAACACCTCTGTTGACCGCTCCATGATCAGACAGGGTATTTCGCAGGATATACCCGACCATGGAAAAGAGAGAAGGACTACATTCTTCAGTCAAAAATTTGTTCATGGTGTAAAATGCCTCCGCACCGTAATAATCATCGGCATTAATTACAGCAAAGGGCTCCCTGACAGCCTCCTTGGCCACCAGCATAGCATGCGCCGTGCCCCATGGTTTTTCACGACTAAACCCGTCGATACCCGCAGGTACAAAGCTGTCTTTTTCCTGAAAGACATACTCAAGCGCTATTTTACCCTCAAAGATATCTCCGATTTTTTCCCTGAAAGGGATTTCAATATCCTTGCGAATAACAAATACGACTTTGCCAAAGCCTGCCCGGATGGCGTCATACACAGAATACTCTATGATGGCTTCGTCATGCGGCCCTACGCCGTCGACCTGCTTCAGGCCTCCGTATCGGCTGCCCATACCGGCAGCAAGAATAACTAGTGTTGGTTGCATACAATGTAATCTAGTCTGACGTAAATGGGCAGCGTCTGTATACTCTGCGAAGGTATTCAAAAACTATTAAACCCCCTCACTACTCTTGTACGTTTATTTGATACAAGCGCCCGTACTTCCTCCCTCGCAATATGGTTTTGCCTGCATATTATATTCGGCACATAATCGTCAATTATACGCCGAACCAGCCTCCCGTTTCCTGCGTTTTTGGGCCAAAACGAATGAATTCACCCTGAAATAACTTTTCAGATAAACATACACGCCTCCCCCCAACCAACTCATCAGACTGCCTGCAAATACCAGCAGCCGCAGCTGCTCTGCCCAGGAAGCGTACATCGCATAGAACGGCCTTACAAACAACAATTCAGCACTGTAGAGCAGGCTGCCCAAAGCTGCCAGTATTATAGCAATGGCTACGTGCTTTGCCCTTAGCCACTCCTGCTTTTTACCTGTCACCTTTAGTAAAAACAACCTTGCGTCTTCGTGATCTGGACGAATGCGAATGAGTTCCTCCAGCACATGACCTGCCTCCTCATAGGCAGCAATTTGATAATAAGAAGCCGCTTTTCTGAACAGCAGCTGCTCAAAAGGGGGTGGGGTAGGTATAGCACCATCCAATGCCGCCTCAATCAGGACATCTGCTATCAGCAAATATTTGCGGTACTCCCCGACAGCAAATAATGCGCCTGCATACCCCCCCAATAGTTCTAAATGCTCATCCCACGCAAGTTGGTGAATGACTTCTTCATTCCTTTCGAAAAAGCGTATAATTCCCTGATAATCGCTGGGCGATATTGAGAAAAAATCGCGATAAATTCGTGAAGGATATGAATACCGATGCGTAGCCATAAGCGTACAAACTGAGATGATAATGCTTACTGTCGGTTACTGGTCAATACATCAATGACTGATTTAAGGCTGATAAAAAGCGCCTCTCTACCTTCTTTGGTGACAGGTGTATCCTCGTCTTCCAGCAGCGCATCCTCAATGAAAGCCAACAAATCTTCTTCTTTATAGTCTGTAAAAAACATACTTACCCGCTCTCGGAAACGCGTTTCGCCCAACTCCCCCAACTGCTCCCAGTTTTTTTCCTCGGCAGCACTGAGTTGCTCTTCCGTTATCTCCGGGCATTTTCCGTACTGTTCCTCTGTAGATCTCCATACTACCAGCGCCAGAAACAACAGATACTCGCGTTCCGCGTCGGTGAAGGCTTCAAATTCCTCAGATTCCAACAAGTAGCCGTACAGCAGTGATTGTTGGGTCTCAAGCGCTGCCAGCGCCTGATCAAGTGCCGCTTCGTCTTCGTTGAAGATATCCACAACCCTGTCTATGGTAGTTTCCTGAACCATATGGTTACTTTATTTATTGTCAAATATTAATGCGATTATCTCTTCATGGTCGTAATCAGTATCTCTGCACGCTGGTTGGTCAGCAAGCTAGTCCGGCTGTCACCGGCTACTATGGGCAGTGACTTTCCGTATCCCACCGACATCACCCTTCTGTCATCAATACCCATCCCTACAAGGCCATTCTGTATGCTGCGCGCCCGAAATATGGTCTGGTCTATAGCTTTCGAATGATGCATACTTCCATGCGTGTGACAACTAACCTGTATACGCATATCCGGATGAGTCTGTAGTACCCATTGCAGGTAGGCTACAATCATCAGTCCTTTGTCTGTGAGATCAAAACCACCTTCATGAAAATGAAGGTCGTCAATGACAAAACGCGCTCCTTCATACATCCGCTCGAAGGTAAGTACCACCTGCTGTACCGCCGCAGGAGGCTGGGGTGTTTCTTCCCCGCCGCCCAAAAAACGAACATCCTCCCTGCTCTCTACCCGATCGCCAAGTTTTTCATCAATATCTGCCTGATCTCGTGCGCGGTCGCGTATTTGCTTTTCTAGTTGATTACGCTCCGTTTCATGCCAGTAAAGCTCGACCGCATCTGCTGTGAGCTCTTTGAAATTCTGATATCCCTGATCCGGAAGCAAATCCAACGGAACCGATAACAATTCAATAATTTTATTGGCAAGTGCCCTTTCTTCGTCCGACAATTTTGACAGCTCCACCGCCGCAGATTCATGCCTGCCCGTCAGATCCCTGAAAAGTATACCCGCAATTTTGTCCCAGTCACTATCCCCCATATTGCTGTACGACTGCTGCAATCTACCCCTCCTTAAATCATTCAAAAAACTGTCTATCAAACCAGTCACTAGGTTATCCTCTTTCAACAGATGAACAAATCCAGGGAAGCTGTCCCAGGACATTTGACGCCCGTCAATAGCTTCCAAAACATCTTTGTAGGAGCCTATTTCGCGATCTTCCCATTCGTGTCCCGACATGGCCCGCACCCTGTCGGCCAATTGGTGCAACCTGATTTCATAGCGCTCCCGCAACACCACTATTTGCCTACCCACCTCCAGAAGCCGTTCTTGCCAAAATCTGATAGTATCCTCAACCTGGTAGTAATTAGATGAAAGCGACCCAAGCTGCCGCCAATTCACCACCGGATCCAGCACTTCTTTTTCTGCTCCAATCAATACAGGCGTACTGAAATAGCCTGGTTTTCGTCCTTCAATACTCACCACAGCTGCGGTTGGCAGGAGCGTGCAAAAATTGCCTGCCGGATCAACATACAAGGGCTTCGCAAGATCCGCCCCCAGCTCCCGCACATAAACTTCCATGTCTGCCCTGTTACCCGCTCCGGGTATCTTACAGCTACCACTCAATACCTGCATAGGCTTGGCAACTGCATTGTCAGGCAACACTTGCCACTTGGGTCTGGTATTGCCCAAGCTGTCTGTTTCTATCGTCACAAAATTTTTCCCATCCGGGAAAAGGGCCATCCATGCCCCCTGCAGGGCGGTTGGTTGTAAAAAAAAGCTCACTTCAGATGCCCTTTCCCATTGGTTGGAGCGTATATTTTTGCGACTTACCCGCAAAATTCGACGCCCCCCCTCATAGGATTCGTAGTAGAGTGTCTGGTTGTCAGCAGCCAGCAAGGGAGCCACCTCATTCTGGGGTGAGTTGATACCGGCCCCCAAATTTTCGGGTTTTGTCCAGCCTCCATCCGCCATACGAACGGATCGGTATATATCCTGACCTCCAAATCCTCCTTCCCAATCGGCACTAAACAAAAATACCGCCCTGTTAGCGTCCAGAAAGCAGTGTCTCACCTGCGTCCAGTCTTTGACTTCGGCTATGTGAATGGAGTCAGCCAGCTGCCATGCACGTCCCGCGCGCTCAGCAATACGAGGAGCGATGCCCTTTTCAGGGCTAAAAAGCAACAGCCAGCTGCCAGCGGGTCCTGCAGCAGCAAGACCATCTGTCAGGCGACTATTTATGGTAGGTCCGAGATGCAGTGCACTGCTCCAGCTGCCATCCTGCTGACGCTGCAGCATCCATATATCATTGGCGTTGGCAGGCCCCATATTGCGGGGGTTTCCCTGATTAATAAGGAAAAGCAGACTGCCGTCCGGACTTACCACAGGCGAATGCCACACACCTGCAGGTAATGAATCTATGAGCCATTCGCCAGGTGACTGAGCACCCAGCGCACAATCTGCCAACAGGCTCATCACAATCGCGATGTTGTAAAAAAAGCGTTTAAGGTTGATCAATATTTGATACATATATTTTTAGGTTCGGTGAAGAAACGAAGAGCTTCCCACCCGCCTTCGCGCCCAACACCTGATTGCTTTACCCCGCCAAAGGGCGTGCGCAAGTCGCGCAACATCCAGCAATTGATCCACACGATCCCTACCTCGAGGCGCTCCGCCAGCCGATGAGCTCTTCCCAGATCACTTGTCCACAGCGTGGCCGCAAGCCCATAGTGGCTGTCATTGGCCAATGAAAGTGCCTCATCATCATCGCTAAACGGCTGCAGTGTAACCACTGGCCCGAAAATTTCTTCCTGATTGGTCCGGCAGCTATTGGACAAACCCTCTACCACCGCCGGTCGCAGGTAATATCCTCCGGCCAGCTCACCCTCGAGCTGTACGCGCTCGCCACCACACAGGACAACACCTCCCTCCTCGCGCGCCAGCGCCAGATAAGCCTCTACCTTATCGCGATGAGCCGCTGATACCAATGCCCCCTGATCAACCGCGGGATCCAGCGGATCCCCTACACGCAGATTGCTCACCCTGGCCACCAGCTCATCCCTAAAACGAGTATAAATACTTTTTTCCACCAACACCCGCGACCCACAAAGGCATATCTGCCCGTTATTGGAAAAAGAAGAACGTACGGTCGTGGCAACAGCCTCCTCCCAGTTACTGTCTGCAAATACGAGTACCGGATTTTTGCCCCCCAGCTCCAAGGACAATTTTTTGAACATAGGTGCGGCAGTAGCCGCAATCTGGCGCCCTGTTGCAGTCCCCCCGGTAAATGAAATCGCCTTAACTCGGGGGTGTTCTACCATCGCCTGACCTATCTGACTCCCCAGGCCATGCACAATATTGAGTACCCCCGCCGGAAACCCAATGCGTTCACATACTTTTGCCAGCAAGTCAGCCGTAGCCGGCGTAAGCTCACTGGGCTTGGCAACTACGCAATTGCCGGCAGCCAGTGCAGGTGCAATCTTCCAGGTAAACAAATAGAGCGGCAAATTCCAGGGAGAGATACAGGCCACAACCCCCAAGGGCTGCCGGAGCGTGTAGTTGATTGCCTCACCTGCCATCGGATGCGCCTCTGTATTGCCGTGCAATATGGCTGTCGCAAAAAACCTAAAATTACTGACCGCCCTGGGAATATCTACCGTGCGCGCCAGCCGGAGGGTTTTGCCGTTATCGTCGCTTTCTGTGCGGGCAAAAAGCTCCAAATCTGCCTCTATCGCATCGGCAACGCGCAACAGCCAGCTGCTGCGCTCCTGTGCAGTCAACCCTGACCAAAACGGAAAGGCACGTTCAGCAGCATCGACGGCCTGCGCTGCGTCCGGCAAAGTAGATGCAGGAATCTGTCCGTACACCCGACCAGAGGCCGGATGATAATTATCGATGTACTGCCCTTCAACAGGTGCTGTAAACCGGCCGTCTATATAGTTAAGCATATATCAGCTTCGTAGTATTAAAATTGCCCCCCCGATTCGCGATAAATTACCGCCAGTACCACTTGGCCTACCGCCCGCAGCGTGCGCACATCAATAATATCCATGTCGTCATTGTGCGTATGCCAATGATCACCAAAGCGACCATTGCCGGACGTAGGCGGCAGATTGATAATATCGATCATCGGTATTTGTGCAATTGTATTGACGAAATAGTGATCATCCGTTACAGGACCACCATCCTCCAGAACGAAGTAGTTGCCATAGCCCATCTGGCTGGCAAGTTTCCACACCCGTTCAACCAAGGCCGGTGCATAGCGATAGCTAAATCCCTCTACCGGAAAACGTGCGTTCCGTGCACCTACCATATCCAGCAGAATGCCATACTGCGGCCTGTTGGCCGTATGCACGTTGCGCGACCAATATTGAGACCCCAACCCCCAGGAGTTGGGATTGTCCGATTCTGTGTCTCCGTAGTCCTCGGCATCAAACAGCACAATATCAATACCCAGATCCAAGGGATTGGCCTGCAGCTGCCGTGCAATTTCAAGCAGGACACCTACGCCACTGCCACCGTCATCGGCACCCAGTATCGGCTCATTGCGACGCTCCGTGCTAATCGGGCTGTCGGCCACATGCCGCGTGTCCCAGTGAGCTGCCAGTACAACGCGCCGCGGATGATCAGGATTAAACTGAGCGATTATGTTGACACCCTTCAGTACCTCTCCGGTGTATGCCTTCGCATCAAATGGCTGCTCCGTGACCGTCGCACCAAATCCTCTAAGCTGGCTTACCAGCCACGCCCGACAGGCTTTGTGACCCGGCGTATTGACCACCCTTGGCCCAAACGCCACCTGTTTGGCAATGTACGCATAGGCCGAATCTGCTACAAAGGCGGGTATTTTAACCGCCTTCTTAATTACTTCGGCCGATGCTAAAGGCTTTTTTTCTTCCTGGCAGGCAGTGAGCAGCAGACTCGCGAGTCCAAGCCACAAAATATATCGAATCACTATCATAATATCTAGTATCTGAATTCCCAAAGATAAAACGCAAAACCCAATTGAATCTCTTACCAACAATTTTTACCCTTTTTTCACTCAAATATCTGAAAAAATTTTAAAAATAAACATCGTTCATTAACTTTGCATAGTTAATATTAAAACCATCGTTATGGGCATCTCTGAGCGTAAGCAGCGCGAAAAAGAAGAAATGCGACGATTAATCCTGCAAACAGCCATGCGGCTGTTTGTAGAACGTGGCTTTGAGTCGGTCAGTATCCGAAACATTGCTGAAGAAATCGAGTATAGTCCGGCAACCATCTATTTGTATTTCAAAGACAAAAACGAGTTACTGCACCATCTTCACGAGGAAGGTTTCCTCATGTTGCAGACACAGATGCAGGGCATTGCGCACATAAGTGAGCCTATGGAAAAACTCATGGCGCTGTCCAAAGTATACATCGACTTTGGCCTGAATCACCCGGGAATGTACGACCTCATGTTCATCCTCAACGCACCTATGAATTACCTCGAGGAGGATCAGGCCTGGATACAGGGCGAAGGAACCTTCCGGTTCCTTGTAGATGTCATTATTGCCTGCCAGCAGCAAGGGCGGTTTGCAGAAAAAAACCCCTTACAGGTTGCGCTCATGTGTTGGTCTTTTGTGCACGGACTGGTATCCCTTGAGATCAGGCACCGCACGCGGGTATGCAGCCGCATGCAGCTGCCGCAGGGAGACTACATTGAAATGTGTCGCGTCTACTTCAACGAGACACTTTCACGCTTGTAAACGAATACCTCAATTATATTCCAATGAATATCAACCATAGCAGGATTTTTTCGCCCTTTGCTGCAGGCTTTACTGTTTTGCTGTTTTCCTTTACGATATGTACTGACATGCAGGCTCAGCACCCTTTGCTTGACAGCCTGATCGCACTGGGCTTGTCCAACAACCCCGGTATCAAGCAGGAGCGGACAGAACTGGCGATACGGCAAAAAGAGATGGAAATTGCCCATCGGCTGCACTATCCTTCGGCTGGCATTTTGGGCACCTACACGCTTGCCTGGGGAGGCCGGTCAATCAACCTGCCCATTGGAACTCTCCTCAATCCTGTCTATGCTACCCTCAACAACCTGACCAATAGCACCTCTTTCCCATCCATAGACAATGTTGAAGAGCAATTTACACCTAATAACTTTATTGACCTCAAGCTTCGTACGAGTATGCCTGTCATCAACCCGGACCTCAAACTGGGCCGTGAGGCGGCACGGCAACAACTGACCCTGCAGGAACTGCGAATAGGGCAGCTGGAACGGGCCCTGCAGGCACAGATCAAGGATGCTTTTTTTGCATACCTACAGGCCTCGGAAGCAGTCAATATATACAAGGCTGCACGCGAACGCGTGCAGGAACAGTACCGCACCAGTGAACTGTTGCTGCGCAATGACCTCATCAACGAAGCCCCGCTGCTACGCGCACGCACCGAGCTCGCAGGCATCGAAGCAGACCTCATTGGCAGCGAGCGGCTCCTCACACAGGCGCGCGCACGACTCAATCAGCTGCTCAACAATCCAATGGATACGTTTATCCCTGTAGTCCCCATACCATCGCCCGAAAGCAGCTGGCAGCAATGGATGCATCGACAGCCAGACGCGAGCCAGCGCACAGAGGGGCAAGTACTCCGACAAGCCTATGCCCTCAGCCAGTTGAGCGTGCAGCAGGCGAGCCAGCTCCACAAGCCGCGCCTCAATGCATTTGTGGATATGGGCCCTCAGGCTTTCCTCAACAATTTTGGCAGTGATGCCTTCCTCATCCTGGGCGGCATTCAACTGGAATGGCCCCTTTGGTCAGGTGGCCGCAACCAGCGGCAGCTGGACATAGCCCGGCTCAAAGGTGAACAACTGCAGGAAAAATTAGCAGAAACCAATGGCCTTATTGTACTACAACAAGCTGCTGCTCTCGCAGATGCACGTGCTTCGCAGGCTGGTAGGTTGGCTGCTCAAGAGGCTGTCACCGCTGCCGAACGCTACCTGACGCTCATTGATGCTGCCTATCGCGAAGGAGCCGGGTCGTATATCGAGTGGTTTGATGCGCGCAAGCAGCTCACGCAGGCACAACTGCGCCTGAGTATTGCCGATTTCGAACTTTGGAAAAATCTCACTGCACTTGAACAAGCTTTTCAACAATAATAACTCCGCCACATGTTTTCAATCTCTGTTCTCCGCCCCTTGTCCATCTCCGCACTGCTCCTGCTAGCAGCCGCCTGCCGGCAGTCCCCCGCACAAGATCAACCCGAACAAGCAGACAAGCGCGTACCTGTGAGCCTCGAGACTGTCAGCGCCCGCCCATTCAATGAACCCGTAACTACTGCAGGCCTCATCTATTCCGGTGCCGAGACCCGTCTTTCTTTCAAAATAGGCGGAATCATAAGCCGCATAGCTGTCAAAGAGGGACAATTTGTCGGACAAGGCCAGCTGCTGGCAACGCTCAATCCTACCGAAATTGACGCCCAGCTTGCGATGGCGCAGCAGTCAGTTGATAAAGCAGGTCGGGATCTGGAGCGAATACGCAATTTACAGAAAGAACAGGCCGGCACCCGCGAGCAACTCCAAAATGCAGAAACTGCGCTGGCTGTTGCCAATGAAAATTTGCGCATTGCGCGCTTCAATCGCGAGCATGCAGCCATTCGCGCACCCCATGCCGGCCGCATCATTGGCAAACTGGGCAATGAGGGCGAGATTACAGGTCCTGGTGTGCCCGTTCTCGTCATAGACAATCAGGGAAAAACTCCCTGGGTTGTTCGCGTCGGCGTTGCCGATCGCGACTGGGCACGACTCTCGGTTGGCGACAGCGCACAAGTGACCCTCGATGCCTGGCCCAATGAGGTTTTTTATGGTCATCTTGTGGAAAAAGCCGCCGCTGCCGACCCTGCTACAGGTTCCTTTGAACTAGAAATTCAGCTACAACCAAGTGTACGGCTACTGGCTACCGGCATGTTTGCAAGGGTTCAACTGATGCCCCGTAGCCAGCAGCCGATTATCTGTCTGCCGGCAGCTGCCCTGCACGAAGGCAATGGTAAGCAGGCCAGTGTTTTCGTCACGACTGACCGTAAAACTGCCCGCCGCCGCACCATACAGCTTGCCTTTATTCATGCCGACTGCATCGCTGTTGCCTCGGGGCTCACCGCTGGCGAATCCGTCATCACCGCCGGAGCAGCTTTTCTCAGTGATGGTAGCCCCATCGAAATCATGCCCGCTACGCGCCAGTAAGTCTCTACCACCCATCATTTTTCAATGCCATCCAAATGAAAATTGCTGCTTTTTCGGTCAAAAACCACTCCTTCACCCTCATCCTTTTTGTGATGGTTATGCTGTTGGGCGCCAACTCTTTGCTCAACATGCCCCGCAGTGAGGATCCCGATCTGGAATCCCCTTTCTTTGCTGTCGTTGCCATTTATCCTGGTGTCAGCCCGCAGGACATGGAAAAACTCGTTGCCGATCCTGTCGAAGAATCACTCAGCGAGCTCGAGGAGGTCAAACAGATCATCTCGGACATAGGTGACGGCGTTTCTGTTACCCGCATTGATTTTCGCTACGACACCGATGTGCAGGACAAGTATCAAGAAGTAGTACGCGAAATCAATCGGCTGGCCGATGAGCTGCCCGACGATTTGTACTCGCTGGAAGTAAGGCGCTTCCGACCCTCAGATGTTAATATCCTGCAGGCAGCACTGCTGTCAGAAACGGCTTCCTACCGGGCTATGGAAGAACAAGCCCAGCAGTTGGAGCGAGCGCTTGAAAAAATTCCGGCGCTCAAAAATGTTCGTATTGCGGGCATGCCCGCACAGGAGGTAGAAGTATCCTTACAGCTCGACAAAATGACCCGGCTGGGCATACCGCTGGCCAGGGTGTTGCAGGCCATACAGCTCGAAAACATCAACCTGCCGGGTGGCAGCCTGTCCGTTGGCCAACGAAAGTTCAACGTCAAAACGAGTGGAAGCTATGAGGCATTGGAGGAAATCCGCAATACAGTTGTCTCCTCTTCCGGGCAAAAGATCGTATACCTAAAAGACATTGCACAAGTAGACATGGGCTATGCCGAGGAGACCCACCTGGTGCGCCTCAACGGCCAACGAGGTATATGGATTAGTGCTGCCCTGAAAGAAGGAGAGAACATCTCCAAAATTCAGGCTTCTTTCCAGCCAGTCCTCGACGAATTTTCGGCCAGTTTACCCGCAGATATGCAGCTGGTCAAGCACTTCGACCAGACAGAAAGCGTCGGCAGGCGACTCAAGGGGCTGGGCCGCGATTTCATGATTGCCATTCTGCTGGTATCCGTCACCTTATTGCCCCTTGGCTTTCGGGCCGCGCTGGTCGTGATGGTCTCCATACCCCTCTCATTGGCCATGGGACTTACCCTACTGGACCTCATGGGCTATAATATCAACCAACTCAGTATTGTAGGGCTTGTTATAGCGCTGGGTATACTTGTTGACGACAGCATTGTCGTCGTCGAAAATATTGAACGCTGGATGCGCGAGGGGCTCGCCCGGCAGGAGGCCGCCATTGAGGCAACCAAACAAATAGGACTGGCCGTATTGGGCTGTACAGCTACGCTTGTGCTCGCTTTTCTCCCGCTGATCTTTTTGCCGGAAGCCTCCGGCGATTTCATACGAAGCCTCCCACTGGCGGTCATCACCACCGTGTTGGCATCACTGCTCGTGTCTATCACTATCATACCCTTCCTGTCGAGCCGCCTGCTGAGTAAACCACACAGTGCCGAGGGGAATCTCTTCCTACGGCTACTAAAAAAACTTATAAGCCTCACCTACAGCCGATTGCTGGTATGGGGACTGGACAATCCCAAAACTACCCTGACCGTGGCCGCGCTACTTTTTGTCGGCGCGGTAAGTCTGGTGCCTGCCGTAGGATTCAGCCTTTTCCCCCGTTCTGAGAAACCGCAGTTTTTAATCAACATAACGGCTGCTCCCGGCAGCAACCTGCAGGAAACCAATCGCATTAGCCAGTGGGTTGAAAATCAACTGACTGACTTTGATCAGGTTGTATGGTGTGCGGCCAACGTCGGCCATGGCAATCCGCGCATCTACTACAACGTAATCCCTGCCGACAACGACCCGGAATTTGCCCAGCTGTTTGTTCAGCTGAAAACCAATACCACGCCCGAAGAAAAAACCAACCTCATAGACAGCCTCCGGCAGCGCTTCGGGCGCTACCCCAATGCACGCATAGAAGTACGTGATTTTGAACAAGGCCCGCCTATAGAGTCCCCCATTGCCATCCGCATTTTTGGAAACCAACTCGACAGCCTTCGGCGATTGTCATTTGCGGTGGAAGAAATTGTACGTAAGACACCCGGCACGCTGTACGTCAACAACCCCCTGCAGAGCCTCAAGACCAACCTGCGGGTAAATATCAACAAAGACAAAGCTGCTATGCTGGGCGTGCCTACTGCCGAGATCGACCGCAGCATCCGACTGGCCGTAGCAGGTCTCGAAATAAGTCAGTACAATGATCCCGACGGCGATAAATTTCCAATTGTCCTACGCATCGACCGGGACGAACAGGCCGTGATGAAGGTTTTTGATGGTCTCACGGTCAGCAATATTGCCGGCAAGCCTGTCCCCCTGCGACAGCTGGCAAGCCTGGAGCTGGAAACAGCGCCACCAGTCATCCGGCATTTCAACCAAGAACGCTACGTAACCATAACAGCAGCCGTACAGACTGGCTACCTGGCACAGGACATCAACCTGTCGCTGGTCGATCAGCTAAGCCAGTTCCCCTTCCCCCCAGGCTACCGTTTTATCGCCGCAGGCGAACTGGAAGCGCAGTCAGAGTCATTTGGTGGCATGGGCACCATCATCATTATTACAACCTTTCTGCTCATTGCCGTATTAGTCCTGGAGTTTCGTACCTTCAAAAGCACACTTATTGTATTGTCTGTAATCCCACTGGGCATCATCGGCGCCATCCTCGCCCTGTTGCTCACCGGCAACACTTTTTCCTTTGTGGCAGTTGTAGGGCTCATTGCACTCGTAGGCATTGAGGTCAAAAATTCCATCCTGCTGGTAGATTTTACCAACCAGTTGCGCGCGGAGGGCTACGCCCTGGACGATGCCATACGCGAAGCAGGTGAAATACGCTTTGTTCCCATCCTGCTCACTGCAGCGACAGCCGTCGGTGGCCTGTTACCCATAGCCTGGGAAGGCAACCCCCTGTATTCACCGCTGGCACTGGTGCTTATCGGCGGAATCATTAGTTCCACCTTGTTATCACGCGTCGTAACACCCGTCGTATACAAGCTGATACCACCCCGTATTGTATAAGCCGGCGAAAGATGCAAATACACCTAAAACATTTTATCTTTCGGGACGAAATCGCGAAACAGCCATACTTGTAAAACAGTCCTCGTCATGGAAACCTACGGTCAAATCCTCAACATTGCCATGCCGATATTTTTAGTGTTTGTGTTGGTTGAAAAAGCCTACGGCTGGTGGCAGGAGCGGCATCCGTTTCACATTATGGATACCATTGCCAGCCTCAGCTCCGGGCTCACCAATGTACTCAAGGATGTACTGGGACTGAGTGTTTCCGTCATTTCGTATGAATGGATGGTTGAACATCTGGCAATAACGAGCGTGAGCGCCAGTCTTTGGATGTACATCATTGCCTTCCTGACGCTTGATTTTTCGGGCTATTGGGTACACCGTATCTCCCACAGTGTCAATTTTTTCTGGAACCGCCACCTGGTGCACCACAGCAGTGAAGAATTTGACCTTGCCTGTGCCCTGCGGCAGTCCATTTCCGTTTTCGTCCACCTGTTTACCTTCCTGCTCCTGCCCGCGGCACTGCTGGGTGTACCCGTGACAGTTATTGCCGTCATCGCCCCTCTCCACCTCTTCGCCCAATTTTGGTACCACACCATTTATATTAGCAAAATGGGCTGGCTGGAGCACATCATTGTGACCCCCTCCCACCATCGGGTACACCATGCCATCAACCCGCTGTACATCGACAAAAATTACGGCAACATATTCATCTTTTGGGATAAATGGTTTGGTACCTTTCAGGAGGAATTGCCGGAGCACCCCCCCGTTTACGGCATCACCAAGCCCGTACGCACCTGGAATCCCATCAGGATAAATTTCCAACACCTCCTGCTGCTCATGCGCGATGCCTGGTATACACGCAGCTGGCGCGACAAGCTACGAATCTGGTGGATGCCCACCGGCTGGCGGCCCGCCGATGCTGCCGCCCGCTTTCCTGTAAGTTACATCGAGGATATATACCGTTTTGAAAAATACGATACAGGCAGCTCTCCTGCACGCACTGCATGGACGGCTGCGCAGTTTACCTTCACCTTCTTACTAATGTCATGGTTATTTGCCCATATAGCCGATATTGGCAGCCCGGACATCTTCATTTACGGAGGCTTCTTGTTTCTGTCCATCTATGCATTTGCAGAAAACATGGACCACCGACCCTCGGCCTGGAGGTGGGAGGGGGTAAAAAGCTTGTTGGGACTAGGGCTATTGTACCAACAGCAGGGCAATTGGTTTCAGCTGGATAATTTCATTCCGGGGCTCAGCCTCTTTGTCGGCCTTTGGCTGCTCATCAGCCCGGCAGTCACCGCTTACTTTTGTTACGCCCCTGCTGAATCGCCCGACCTGCAAGGCATCAAAGCGAAAGCCGCCTAGCCAGTGGCGGGTGAGGCTGGCGCGAGCCAGCAGCCCCTAAAGCCCGAGCCACCCGAAAGGCAGCGAGCATAGCTGCAGCAGGCGGGCAACTAAAAAAACGCAACGCCAGCAAGGCCTAAGCGCCGAGCAGACCCATTTTTTTCATCAGCAAACTAGCGCTGAAACTCTGACTCACCCCCCGGCGGATGCGGTAGTCGAACCGAAGTTCATCACCTTCAATAGCCACCTCCATCGCCCAATTCTCGATAAGGCCACCCGCTTCGTGCTCCATATCTGTCAGCTCAAGATCATGTGTGGCCACCAAACCTGCCCCGTTTTTGCGTATGAGCTGTCCAATAAGTGCCCGCGCACCCGCATGGCGGTCGCGCGAGTTAGTACCCTTTAGAATTTCGTCCAGTATATAAAAAACCGGACGCCCTCCGGGCGCCTCCGAAGCCTCAAGCGTCAGCATAAGCTGATGAAGGCGCCTTAGCTCCGCAAAAAACCCAGACGTGCTTTCGTGCAGATCATCCTGCGTGCGCATGCTCGTAAACACCTGCCAGGGCGAAAGCTGCATCCGGCGAGCACAAACGGCCGCTCCTGCCAGTCCAAGGACTATGTTGATTCCGAGCGATCTCAGCCATGTACTCTTACCCGCCATATTGGACCCCGTGACCAAATGCATTTTCACAGACTGGTCAATCAGGACGTCATTGACAACACGCTTTCGCTCGTGCAGCAGGGGATGCCCCAGCGCCTCAGCCGCCAGCAGAGTCCCCTCCTCCAGCTGCGGATACACCCAGTCGGGCTGATTATAGCGCAGGTTGGCCAGACTGGCCAGGGCTTCAAACTGAGCCATAGACTCAAACCAGCGCTGCAGGCGAGTACCATAGCGCATCTTCCAGCGGTCAATCTGCCATACCCATTGCAGATCCCACACGACTGACAGTTGTAGCACGACAGCAAAGATATTATTCCGCACGTCCAGCTGCCCCAGGTAATAGGCCAGTTGCCGCAGGGCTGCAGAAGCAAGCTGTCCGTCTTCTCCAACCAATGTGCGCCGCAAGTATTGCAGGCGGGGATGTTCGAACGTACTATCCTCCAACAACCGGATTATCTCCGCATAACAAGCCAATACGCCTGCCACCTTCTCCGTCTGTTGTTGCAAGCGGTCAATAGCTTCTCGCTTCCTCCACAAAAGCCAACCGACAGGTGCCAGTAACAGAACTACGACTGGCCAGCTGATCCATAACGCCCAGGCTACCATAAGCCCGACAAACCACAGAGGCGCCAGCCAGCGAACCACTCCCAGCCGGGCATCTCCTGCTGCCACCGCCGGTGCAGCCAGCCATTCTTCCAGCATTTTTGCCCGCCCGGGCGCCTCCTGCAGTCCCTCTCCTGATGCCTGCAGCTGCTGCCGCCACGCCAGCGCTGCCGCCAGCTCCGCAGCGGCAGCCTGTCTCACTGCTATCTCGTGCGCATCAGCTGGCCTGGCAAGCCAGTCGGCCAACATACTGCTACCCCCCTTGGTGACCGTCCTGTTGAGGTATTGAAAAAGCGAGTAGGGCCCAAAGATATCCAGGTCAGCAGCGTAAGGATGACGGGAATCTCCAAAGCCGGCACCATCCGCATAGGAAGTCCAATCCCCTTCTACTGTGAGCGCTTCCTGCAAATTCACTTTTTCGAGCGCCTGCAGGCGCGTCGCCTGCAGCAGCAAGCGTTGGTGCCAGCTTACAAAGCGATAGAATCCATATAAAAAACTGACTGCAAAGCCCGCAGCTACCCATCCCTTATAGCCCGACAGCAACAAAAAAACAGCCACGCCCAGTAAGAACACCAATAACCGAAGCCAGCTCAGCCGATCGTAGCGGCTGCGGGCGGCGAGTGCCTGCTGCCCGAACACCGAAGCCTGCTGCCTGTACATAGCTGCCAGTCTTATCGATTGCATTTCCTGATTGTTGTGTCAATAAATCGAGTACTCACGGCGCCAAAGGTAAGATGATTTCTTTTCCCGCATCAACTTATCCATCATCGAATCGGCACAGTGCAATCCCTGACAAATACACTACCTTTACAAACCAAAAAATAAAACCATGTCTGAAAAACTACCTCTTCCTGCATCTGTGTCGGCGCTCATACGGCAGCGGCGATCTGTTTTTCCGCCCGTCTACACGGATGAGCCTGTTGAAAGACATATTATTGAAGAGATACTCGAGAACGCCAATTGGGCACCCACGCACCGGCGCACAGAGCCCTGGCGCTTCCGGGTATTTCGCGGGTCGGCTCGCACTGCACTGGCCGATTTTCTGGCCGAATGGTACAAGTCCCACACGCCGGCAGCGGATTTTTCCGAAGTCCGCTACAAAAAAATGCAGGTCAATCCCCTGCGCTCCGATACCATCATCGCCATTTGTATGCAGCGCGATCCCGAAGAAAGAGTGCCTGAGTGGGAAGAAATAGCAGCCGTTGCCTGCGCCGTACAAAACATGTGGCTGAGCTGTACCGCACACGGGCTGGGCAGCTACTGGAGTACCCCGCCGGCTGCAGAGGACGCAGCGGCACTACTGGCACTGGAGCCTGGCCAACGGTGTCTTGGATTTTTTTATATAGGCCGGTATGACTTACCAGCCGCCGCAGGCGAAAGAAAACCCGTGGCCGATAAAACCCGCTGGTTCGGAGAATAGCCCGACAAAGCATATTTGATAAACCTTCTCCCGACAAGCTCCAAACAAAACCCGATATCTTTGACAGAATCAAAAAACAAAGGTTGTTGGCGTATCAAGTAAATTGACTTAACTTTGACGCATTTGAAAAAAATGACGACAACTTCTGCCTGTAGGCATGTGTACGACCTTGTCGCCGCTGCCTTTGGGAAGAGCTAAAGATTATCAATATTATTCGTAAAGCGGCAGATTGCTTCTTTGTACCGAAGCTGAAGCCAAAATGCAAACTAATTAATCATGGGTCAAACAATTACGTACTCTATTCCAGTTTTTGGAGCGCTGGCGTTGCTGTATATGTTCTGGCGCTCAGCCTGGGTGAGCAAGCAGGAAGTTGGCAATGAGCGCATGGCAGGTATTGCTAAAAGCATTGCCGAAGGTGCAATGGCATTTCTAAAAGCCGAATACCGCGTACTCTCCATTTTTGTTGTGGCTGTTGCCGCACTGCTGGCCGTTACTGCCAATGCGGAGACATCTTCCTGGATGATTGCTATCTCTTTCGTTGTAGGAGCTGTATGCTCTGCACTTGCGGGCTTCTTCGGCATGCAGATTGCCACCAAAGCAAATGTGCGTACGACCAATGCGGCTCGTACCAGTCTGGGTAAGGCATTGGAAATTGCCTTTGCCGGTGGTTCTGTTATGGGGCTGGGCGTTGTCGGTCTCGGCTTGCTGGGTCTGGGATCACTGTTTGTTGTGTACTCCAGCATGGCCTGGGACATCAACAAAGTAATCACAGTCATCACGGGCTTTTCCTTCGGTGCTTCTTCCATTGCGCTGTTTGCCCGCGTCGGCGGGGGTATTTATACTAAGGCGGCCGATGTTGGCGCTGACTTGGTGGGTAAAGTGGAGGCTGGTATTCCCGAAGACCATCCGCTCAACCCGGCAACCATTGCCGATAATGTAGGTGACAACGTAGGTGACGTGGCTGGTATGGGTGCAGACCTTTTCGAGTCCTACGTTGGTTCTATCGTTGGTACTATGGTATTGGGCGCCGTCTTTATTGGAGTGACAGGCTTTGAAAACACCAATGACTTTGGTGGCCTCAACGCTGTGTTGCTGCCCATGTTCCTGTCGGGCGTCGGTATCGTTACCTCCATCATCGGGACATTCTTCGTTCGCGTGGCAGAAGGTGGTGATCCGCAAAAAGCACTCAACAGAGGGGAATTGTTCTCCAGTTTGCTTATGCTGGCGGCCACTTACCTGATTGTTCAGTGGATGCTTCCCGCAACCTGGTCTCATAATGGAACTGACTACACCAATACGGGTGTATTTTATGCTGTCATCATTGGTCTGCTGTCAGGTCTGGCAATTGGCTACATCACTGAGTTCTACACAGGAACAGGCACTAAGCCTGTAAAAAGCATCGTTGACCAGTCAATTACCGGTTCAGCAACCAATATCATTGCGGGACTTGGCGTAGGCATGAAATCAACTGCACTCCCGGTGCTTGTACTATCCATGGCGATTATCGGTGCTTATGAAACAGCTGGTCTGTATGGCATCGCCATTGCAGCGGTTGGTATGCTATCCAACTGCGGTATCCAGCTGGCCGTTGATGCTTATGGACCTATCTCCGATAACGCCGGCGGTATTGCCGAAATGAGTGATTTGCCCAAGGAAGTGCGCAAGCGTACCGACAAACTGGATGCAGTAGGAAACACCACAGCGGCCATCGGTAAGGGCTTTGCAATCGGATCGGCTGCCCTTACAGCACTTGCTCTTTTTGCAGCCTTCATGTCAACAGCGCAAATCAGTGCTATTGATATCTCCAAGCCCACGGTAATGGCAGGTCTGCTGATAGGCGCCATGCTTCCTTTCCTTTTCAGTGCACTCTCTATGGGCGCTGTTGGTCGGGCTGCTATGGACATGATACAGGAGGTACGCCGCCAGTTTAAGGACATTCCCGAGCTCAAGGCAGCGCTGGATGTTATGCGCAAGAATGAAGATAAGGAGATGGTAGACTGGAGTCAGGCCGACCGCGACACCTTCCACAAAGCTGACGGCAAGGCTGAATACAGCCGTTGTGTGGAAATTTCCACCAAGGCGTCTATCCGTGAAATGGTTCTCCCGGGTCTGCTGGCGGTAGCTTCTCCAGTCGTTATAGGTATGCTAGGCGGTGCCGAAATGCTCGGTGGCCTGCTGGCAGGTGTGACCGTCAGCGGCGTACTCATGGCTATCTTCCAGTCTAACGCAGGTGGTGCATGGGACAATGCCAAGAAAATGTTCGAAGAAGGTGTTGAGATCCAAGGCAAAACATACTACAAAGGATCAGATCCTCACAAGGCAGCTGTTGTAGGTGATACCGTTGGCGATCCATTCAAAGATACGTCCGGTCCTTCGCTCAATATCCTGCTCAAGCTTATGTCGGTTGTAGCGCTTGTTATCGCTCCGCTGCTGTAAGCTGCCAAGTGTTTTTGGGCGGCATCTGCCGCCCAAAAACACTTCTCCTTTACTCCTTCCATAAAAAAACACCCCATTTTCTCTCTCTCCGGATGTTTGTGCGTATATTGTTCTGGAATTAGCCCGGACGATTATGGACGATTACAACGAATGGGGTGGTTACCGTTCCTTCGAAGCTTTTGTGGATACCTACGAACAGGCGCTTGAGGAGGGCGATGCACCCTTGTTGTCCGAAGAAACTTTCTCCCGTTTGCTGGATTATTATGATGAGCTGGGGCTTTACAACCGCATCTCTGCTGTAGCCTCGTATGCCATTGAACAGCATCGCTTCAACATAGAATTCTACCTCCGCAAGGCGCAGTCTCTCCTCCATCTCGGTCAATATACCGAAGCACTCGACATCCTCGATCAGGCCGAGCTGGTCTCGCCCGCCGATATCACTGTTGTGCTCCTGCGTGCCGAAAGTCTGGCAGCAGCCGACCGCTATGAAGAGGCGCTGAAGGCACTCATTCCTTTCTGGTCGAGTGCTGACCCGCAGGAGCTAAGCGAGATCTATCTCGTAGAGTCGCTTATCCACGAATATCAGCAGGACTATGACAAAATGTTTGAAACGCTCAAACAATCGCTGGAGCAAAATCCCCATAATACCGATGCGCTGGAGCGCATCATGCTGGCCGTCGAACTAAGTGGAAAGCATGCCGAAAGCATTGGTCTCCTCAAATTTATCATAGACGAAAATCCCTACTCGCACCACGCCTGGCACCAACTGGGACACTCGTACGAAACGCTGGGCCAATGGGAAGAGGCGCTCGAAGCGTATGAGTATACCTTCCTGATCAAACCAGATGAACTCAACGCTTATCTCGATTATGCCGACTTGTGTGCAGACCAGGAGCAGTTTGAAACAGCCTGCGAAAGCTATGAGGCTGCCTTGAAACTGGATCCCGATAATGCCTCCGTACTCACTTCCATAGGGCTTTGTCATCAATCGCTAAATAAGCTCGATCTTGCCCGCAGCTACTATTATGCTGCTTTGGCCATTAGTCCGGACGATGCCGATGCCAATTTTCATCTCGGCGAATGCTATGCCGCCAAGCTCGACTGGCCGAAAGCGCGCGTCTATTACCAAAAAGCCGTAGCGCTTGACCCCTATGAGCTGTCTTTCGTCAATACACTGGCAGACCTCACCTTCTACATGGGGCTGTATGAAGAAGCTGAAACATACTACTTGCGCATACTGGAACTCGACCCGCTGGCTCCCCTGCACTGGCTGCAGCTGGCGTGGTTTTATTTCTCAACTGATCGAGCCGAAGATGCACTGACCATCCTGACTCAAACGATTGACAACCTACTCGACGATACCGAGCTGCTCTACGCACAAGCCTGCTGTTTTTTCGAAACCAACAAACGAAAAACGGGAATACAAACCCTCGAGCTAGCCCTAGCCAAGGACTATGCTGTCCATCCCCTGTTATTTGACTGGATGCCCGAACTGGCCGATGACCAGGAAGTAACACATATCATAGCACTCTACCGACCACCGCTGCAAGGTAGTCTCAACTAAAAAAGCCTTTGGGGCAGTACCTGCCGCCCCAAAGGCTTTTTTTATACAAACCCTGCTACTAGTCCAATACCTGCGGAAGCAGCTGCGACAATTCTGCGCTTCGCAATCCGCGGGCAATGATTTTTCCCTCCCGGTCAATTAGCACCGTATGCGGAATGGAACTAACCCCATACAATTTTGCAGCAGCATTCTGCCAGAACTGCAAGTCGCTGACGTGCTTCCATGTTAGATTATCATCCTTGATAGCCTGCAACCAGCTCTCCCTGTTGCGGTCGAGGCTCACGCCCAGGATTTCGAAGCCCTTATCTTTGTATTGATTATATAGCTGTACTACGTACGGATTTTCACGACGACAGGGACCACACCAGCTGGCCCAAAAATCGATGAGCACCACCTTCCCCCGCAGATCCGATAACTTGAGATCCGTTCCTTCTGGTGTTTTTTGTGCAAAATCGGGTGCCAGTGCGCCCTCGCGCATTCCGCCAATGCGCTGAATATCGTTGCGCAAGGCATTGGCAGCATCCGGATAGTTGGCACCATACTCTTTGATGAAACGCTCAGCAACCGGCACAAAAGATGGACTGTTTTTGGACTCCAGCGTAGTCATCATACCTGCCAGTGCCATCCGGCGCGCACCACTGCCCATAGGTATCGTCTCCAATGATTTTTCCAAAAATTTGGTCAGTAACTGTTCCGGCAGGTTAGGCACATCAGACAATGTAGCCGTATAAGATTTAAACGACTCAAACACCCAGGGCAGGTGATTGTAGCCATCATCCTGCCAATTGACAAAGCGAAAGAATTCCGCCGCAAAATATTCGAGCTCACCCGGATAACGACCTTGTCCGTGGTTGGGGAAGCTCAGATAGGTATTCAGTGCTGCCACCCGTGCCAAAAAGGGATTGGTGCGCTGCAGTGAATCTAGCAGCTGCTGGCGTAGCACATCTACATTGCCCAGCGACTGCACCGCCTGCGGCATAGCCGCAGGGTTGCTCATCGCTGCCCGGTAAGCCATAGAAGCCTGCTGGGCCATGCCATTGAGACGCCCAAACTCTGCCTTCAGCGAATTATACTGCTCATTCATCTGTGAACCACTCACGGCAATTGCCCGACCATTGTTGCAATCCCCTACGAGCTGTATATTATCCTCAGCACCCAGAATCATAGGTGTATGGGTATTCTCATCTGTTCCTACATAGTAAAAGCGATGCTCTCTCCCCTTAAAATCAAAACGGTACTTGGCAGCTTCCCCTGCTGCCTGTTGTACCTCTTTAAACTGCAGGCCATCGAAGGTATACAGCTTGGGAGGTGTTGCACAATGTTGCATCTGCACCCCCACGGTCACGGTCTGTTGTGCGTTGGTCAGCCAGGCAGCTGCCATAAAGGCCGCGACGCCCACTCGCCTAAGGCTTATCTTGAACATATTTGCTAAGTAAAAGTGAAAATAATGATTGCAGCCACGATATTTCAATCGTAAAAAAACGACAATTATCCCATATTTGTATACATTAGTCGAACCAATGTTGCTTTCATAGAACTGTTTGACAGCCTAATCGGTTGCATTGTATATATTTTTTCCTTTATCGGCAACGATAAGGCCGCTTTCATTAACATTTTTCACATGAACTCGCACAGAGTGTATTCTTATCGAAGCTCCGGCAACCCCCTCGGCATGATTGTTGCCCTGCTCATCACCGCAGGCATCCTCTACCTGCTTTTCATGGCTGTTGGGCTGGCTCTCAAATTATTGCTGTACGCTGCCCCCGTCCTGTTTATAGCCACCCTCATTATCAACTACCGCGTAGTAACAGACTACTTCTCCGGCTTGGTCGGATCATTCCGTCGTCACTGGCCCAGTGGGTTATTTCGACTGGCACTCACCCTGCTCGCTTTCCCCATTGTCATCGCCTGGCTTTTCTTCAAAGCCTTACTCTTCAAAAAAATGGCACACAGGACTTCCGACAGCGCTTATCGACCAGCAGGATATTCACCTGACTCCGAGCAGGTTGACTACGAAGAACTAGAGACGCGCCCGCTGGATGCCCCCGAAAAATTGCAGGCAGACAAGCAGCCCCGACAGGAAGACAACCGCTACGATCAGCTTTTTGACCGCTAGTGTTTTCGCTCCCGCCCGCAGCATACCTGCCTGTTCTGGGTGCTATGGCCTACGCAGCTTTGCTGGCCACCATCGTGTACTACTGGCGCCGGCTGCCGCTGGCGCCGGCTGCCAGCCTGCCGCTGCCCCACATAGACGTGCTCATTGCTGCCCGCAATGAAGAACAATTGCTGCCCGCCTGCATCCGCTCGCTGCTCCGACAGCAGTACCCTGACGACAAGGTAGTTTTCTGGATCATCGATGACCATTCCGAAGATGCGACTGCTGAAGTTGTAACACAATTTATGCACGACCCCCGGCTGCGCCTGTTGTCGCTGGCCAGCCACCTGCAAGGGCGCCAGGTAGCTTCCTATAAAAAAGAAGCCCTCCGCTGGGGCATATCGCAATCAGCAGCTGAACTGATTGTCACCACCGATGCCGACTGTGAGCTGCCGCCTGGCTGGCTGGCGGCCATAGCTGCCGCCTGGCAGCAGGGCTACACCTTTATAAGCGCCCCCGTTCGCATGCGCGATGCAGGAAGCCTGCTCACAAGCTTTCAGGCGCTGGACGTGGCCGGCACCATGCTACTCACTGGCGGCGCCTGCAGTGCCGGCCACCCGCTTCTGGCCAATGGTGCCAACATGGCCTTTTCCCGCACGTTTTTCGAGCGCATTGGCGGCTATGCCGGCATCGACCACATCGCCTCCGGCGATGATGTGCTGCTTTTGCAAAAAGCGCTGTGCGACAGCCAAGCCCGCATCGGCTTTATTGCCGATGCAGCCGCCATAGCCACCACCGCTGCCCAGCAAAGCTGGCGCGGCCTGTGGCAGCAGCGCCTGCGCTGGGCGTCGAAAACCGGTGCTTACAAGGATCCCAAACTTGTCGCTTTCCAAGGTTTTGTATTTCTGCTTTCGTGGTCAGTCATCTTGGCACTCCTGCTGGCACCACCAGCTGGTATCACTGCATTGACCATTAAATATATAAGCGACTTTTTTTACCTACAAACAGCAACCCGCAGCCTGCAACAACCCAGCTCCATGCGCTGGTTTTGGCTCACGGAACCCTTGCACATCCTGTACATCGCGCTGCTGGGTGTGGCAGCCTTGCTGCCGTTGTCTGTTGTATGGAAAAAAAGAAAAACCTTGTAGCGGTAATTTGCCGTTGCAGCGGCAAATTACCAGCGCCGACAGCTATTTTTGGGTGGCAGTTGCCACCCAAAAATAGCGCACGACAACATAGGCTGGCCGTAAAATACTATTTTTACAGGCCCGCACCGGCACCAGCCGACTGGCAACCTTTTCACCTGCTGCATTTTTTTACACTATGACACCAATACAGATTACCGATCAGATGATGGCCGCAGACGCCTTTAGTCAGTGGCTTGGCATTGAGCGACTCGAGGATGGTCTGGGGCGCTGCGTACTGCGTATGAGCATACGCCCCGAAATGCTCAATGGCTTTGGTATTGCACACGGAGGCATCACTTATGCCCTTGCCGACAGCGCCCTCGCGTTTGCTTCCAATAGCCGCGGGCGACAGGCTGTATCCGTCGAAACATCTATCTCCCACACCCGCCCCCTACGCACAGGCGACCTCATCACCGCCACAGCTACCGAAGAACATCTCGGCGGCCGAATCGCCATCTACAGGGTTGAAGTCACCGATGCTGACGGACAGCTCGTCGCACTCTTCAAAGGAACCGTCTTCCGTACTGAAAAAGAATGGTCATAAAACAGATCGGTGCTCGGCGCATCTGACGCCTGTATCCTTTGCACGCTGCTACAACAGCGGCAGACGGTGCTCCTGCTTGATCTCTGTCATCACAAATGAACTCTGCACCCTTCCAATGTGCGCCAGCGCTGCCAGCTTCTGGGTTATAAATCGCTGGTATGCACTCATATCAGGCACTACCACTTGCAAGAGATAATCAAACTGCCCAGCTATGTGATAACAGGCAATCACTTCCGGCAGGGCGCGCACCCCTTCCTCAAAATGCAACAGATATGACTGCTGATGCGCCTCCAGTGATACATCACAAAAGGCCATAAGCCCCAGGCCCAGCCGGGTGCGCTCCACCAATGCCACATAACCTCGTATCGTACCCTCCCGTTCAAGTCGCTTGATGCGCTCAAAAACAGGCGTCGTGCTCAAAAAAAGCCGGTCGGCCAGCTCCTTGTGCGTCAGTTTGGCGTCCTGCTGTAATAAGTCCAGCAACTGAAGGTCTGTCTCATCTAATGCCCGCATGGAGAATTCTTTTCTAAAAAACGAGCCGACACTCGGCCATTTTAGGTCATTTTTCTAAAATAATTACAATATAGTGTTTTTTTTCTAAACAAACGCCCTGTATACAGAACAATCCACCAAATTCCTATTTTTGAAATGTATTCTATATTTTCATGACCTACCAAATATATAACCATGCAAGAACACAACATGCACCCTGCCAGTCTGATGATGTCGTACGGTTACCGACCCGACTGGTCGGAAGGTGCTATCAAGTGTCCCATTTTTCAGACCTCAACGTTCGTCTTTCGTACTGCCGAAGAGGGTAAAGCGTATTTTGAGCTGGCCTATGGCCTGCGCCCGCCGGCAGCTGGCGAAAAACCCGGCCTTATCTACAGTCGCCTCAATCATCCCGATCTGGAGATTCTGGAAAACCGCCTCTGCCTGTGGGACCGGTCAGAGGCCTGCACTGTTTTCAACAGCGGTATGGCGGCCATCACAACGGCACTTACGGCTTATGTAAAGCCCGGGGATCTCATTTTGCACTCAGAACCTTTATATGGTGGTACCATTCATTATCTGTCGCATGTGCTTTCTCGCTTTGGCGTTGACATCATGGGCTTCAGACCCGAGGAAACTGCCGAAGACATAGCAGCTCGGCTACATGCCTCGGGCAAGGCAGACCGCCTGGCCATCATCTATGTAGAAACGCCGGCCAACCCCACCAACGATCTCTTCGATCTGGCTGTCTGCCGACAATTGGCCGATCGTTTTTCATTGGCTTCCCGACAGGTACTGGTCATGGTTGACAATACCTACATGGGCCCGATCTGGCAGCACCCACTTTCGCACGGTGCCGACCTGGTGCTCTACTCGGCCACTAAATACATCGGGGGGCACAGCGATCTCATCGCCGGTGCCTGCCTGGGCAGCGAAGAACTGATGAAACCCATTCGGGAACTGCGTACCTTCCTGGGCAATCTGGCGGATGCCTGGACAGGCTGGCTGCTGCTTCGCAGCCTCGAAACCATGGCACTCCGAATGGAAAAACAGGCCACTAATGCGGGCATAGTGGCCGCCTGGCTGGCTTCGCGCCAGGGCGTGCAGCATGTACATTACCTGGGACTGCTGGCACCCTCCGATGGCCGCGCATACGAAATCTATCAACGGCAATGCACAGGTCCGGGTGCCATGCTTTCGCTGGAGATCCCCGGAGGAGAAGCAGCAGCTTTTGCATTCCTCAACCGACTCAAACTAGTCAAACTGGCCGTGAGTCTGGGCAGTACGGAATCTCTCGCACAACACCCCGCCACTATGACCCATGCCGGCATGGATCCTGCCGATAAGGCGCGGCTGGGTATTAACCCAAGCCTTGTACGCCTTTCTATAGGTATCGAACATCCTGATGATATCATCGCAGATCTGGATCAGGCACTGGGTTAGTAAAAAAACGCATTGTGGCGCTAGCCGCCACAATGCGTTTCCTCTCCTACAGTTGACCGTATTTTCATGTATATTTGCGGCAAAAAAGAACCTATGCTATCTCGTCCACGCCGCAATCGCCGAAGCTCTGCCGTGCGAGCCATGGTGCAGGAAACCCACCTGAGCCCAGCTCACCTGGTACTGCCGCTCTTCCTCTCTGCCGAGCCTGGCAATAACCGACAGGAAATCGCTTCACTGCCCGGGCATGCACGGCTGGGACTGGATGCACTCCTCCGGGAGATTGATGAAAGTATGCAACTGGGCATCAACAGCTTCATTCTCTTTCCCGCAGTGCCGGATCAGTGGAAGGACAAGACAGCTACCTACAGCTACGATCCGGCCAATTTTTACCTCCGAGCAGCCCGTACCATCAAACAGCGGTTTCCCGAGTGCTGGCTTATCAGCGACGTAGCTATGGATCCCTACAACATTGATGGCCACGACGGACTGGTTGAGCGCGGCCGCATCCTCAACGATGAAACGCTCCCCATCCTCGGTCGCATGGCCGTGGCACAGGCCGAAGCTGGTTTTGATATGATCGGTCCCAGCGACATGATGGACGGCCGCGTGGGCTCCCTGCGGGAAGACCTGGACGCCGCGGGCTATACGGATACTGGTATCCTCAGCTATACAGCCAAATATGCCAGCGCTTTTTACGGCCCTTTCCGCGCAGCCCTCGATAGCGCTCCGCGCGAGAGCGATGACATCCCTGCCGACAAAAAAACCTATCAGATGGATCCGGCCAACCGCACCGAAGCCATCCGTGAAGCCTCCCTCGATCTCGCAGAAGGCGCAGACATGCTCATGGTAAAACCCGCACTGCATTACCTCGATATCATCCGCAGTATCAAAGAGATTTCTGATGTGCCCGTCGCTGCCTATCACGTAAGTGGCGAATGTGCCATGCTGCTCGCTGCCTGCCAACATGGCTGGCTCGATTATCAGCGGGCAATGCCCGAGACACTTATCAGCATCCGCCGTGCCGGTGCCGACATCATACTCACTTATCTGGCCAAAGATTATGCCCGCTGGTACGCACAACAGCAGCGCCTTTGATACAAATATGTAACTATCCGTTATATTTGTGGGCTGTACAGCAGTTGCTTATCCGCAGGCTGTAAAGCTGCTTTTTATACAACCAAACCACAAGCCGACGAAAATACAGGCCATGACCAATACCATCATCACGCTGAGCGAAACTTACGTCTCTCGTCTGTTGCGCGAACAACTTACGCCCGACCACCGCTACCACAACCTCGAACACACGTTGTCTATGCGTGATGAGTGCCTGGTACTTGGCAAAATATTGGGTATCAGCGAGGATGATATGGAAACACTGGCATTGGCCGCGCTTTTTCACGATACCGGTTTCATCAACTGTTACGATAACCACGAAGCGGAGAGTTGTAAAATAGCCGAGACTTTCCTCTCG
Source organism: uncultured Saprospiraceae bacterium (assembly GCA_964645715.1). Classification (GTDB taxonomy): domain Bacteria; phylum Bacteroidota; class Bacteroidia; order Chitinophagales; family Saprospiraceae; genus JAUMBM01. The sequence goes on along the minus strand of CAZYAO010000002.1, from coordinate 30,780 downwards.
GCCAATGGCTATCCTGCCGGCCGAATTCAGCCCGTCGTACAGTGTATACAGGCTACCGCACTCGGAACGCCTCCTTCGCACAGGCTCCACGAAATCGTCAAAGATGCTGATCTCAGCCATCTGGGACGCAATGATTACGCTGATTTTATTGAAACGCTCCGCCATGAGTGGCTCGTTTTCCGCAACGAGGCCTACACGCAGGCGCAGTGGTACAAGCTTAATCACCAGTTTCTCAAAAATCACCAATACCTTACCTATGCCGCACGCGAGCGCTATGATGATGCTCGCCGCCAAAACCAAAGACTTCTCAAAGACTTGTCAAAAACAGAAGAGGAGAAGGAAAAAAGAGCTACCGATGGCACTTCAGGCGGTATCGTCAATAGCCGCAGTGCTCAGATGATGTTCAAAACGGCTCTCCGGAATCATATAGATCTCAGCAATCTGGCTGACAATAAGGCGAATATGATGCTCAGTGTCAATGCGCTTATCATTACCATTGCAATGCCTCTGGGTTTCAGCCAGACACTGCAACACAACTACATGTTGCCCGCACTGATCATCATACTGCTCGCATCGCTGAGTTCGATGATTTTTGCCACGCTGGCTACCCGGCCTATGCGCATGCAAGGCTATACCAAACAAGAAGACATAGCGGCCGGCCGTGCCAATCTGTTCTTCTTTGGCAATTTTTTTGCCATGAGCCTGCAGGAATTTGAGTCGGGCATGGACCAGGTCCTCCAACAAGATGCCAATCTCGAAAGTGCTATCAAACGGGATCTTTATTTCCTGGGACGTTCTCTGGGCCGCAAGTTTCAATTGCTGCGCATGTGCTACAACGTTTTTATGGTTGGTGTCATCATTGCTATCATCGTTTTTGCCATCAGCTTCTGTATTCAGTTGTATACCAATCCATAATGCCTATCACCCACGCACCCCACTATCCGTACAGCAAATCGGTATACACAGCTTATACACGTCACTAAATTTTTTTTGGGTACAAAATACCCAATGTTAGGTATTTTCTTGCCTCCGGCTTACCACATTTATACCCAGCCACAGATTTGGCCGTGCTGACAGCAGCTATTACCTTTGTTTTGTCAATTTGGATTTAATCTAAATAAACAAAACCAACTGCTTCTTCGCCCTGAAGAAGCGTACCGGGTATGAATCAACACAAGACAATGAGAGCAAACCTCTTCTTTCTGCTGCTCGCCGTAGTTTCCACTCAGTCCGTCGTGGCAGCGCAACCATTGGTCAGTGCAGACCAATTTAGTGAAGATACAATCGAACTAACGTACGATATTCCTACCATTCGAATTTTGGGTGAAAAGCCCCGGCTGCTGGGAAATATCCCCGGCTCTGCCACCTACATCAATCCAAAACAATTGCAGTCCCTCCAACCCATCAGTGGCAACGAAGTACTGCGAACTGTCCCGGGGGTCAACGTTGTGGAGGAAGAAGGTGCCGGACTCAGGCTCAATCTGGGTATTCGAGGGCTTGATCCGGACAGAAGCAGTCGCGTACTTATACTGGAAGACGGGGTACCAGTGGCACTCAATCCATTTGGGGAGCCTCAGATGTACTATACGCCCGTTATTGACCGTATGGAAAGTATAGAAGTGCTTAAAGGCAGCGGCCAACTGCTATTCGGCCCACAAACCATCGGGGGGGTTGTCAATTACATAACGGCAGATCCACCCGAAAAACTCCTCCGCCGCATACGTCTTACCGCTGGCCAAAACGGCTACTTCAGTAGTCTGCTCAGCCTAGGCAATACAGTCAACAAAACGGGCTTCAGAATTGATTACCTGCGCAAGCAGGCCGACAACATGGGACCTACCTCGTTTCGACTCGATGACCTTACCGGTAAAATGCGCTTTGAACTGAGCGAACGCTCCTCCCTAGGGGTTAAGATGGGTTTCTATAATGAATTGTCCAACGCTACCTATATAGGCCTTACGCAGCCTATGTATGATGCCGGAGGACAGGATTTTGCGAGGCTTGCCCCCGACGATCACCTCCACATACGCCGCGTGTCGGCTAGCATTCACCACGAATATCGCTTCCGACCGCTCATTCAGCTCAAAACTACTGCTTTTGGCTATACGACCAGCCGCAATTGGATGCGGCAGGACTTTAGCAGCAATCCCAACGCCAGCAACCAGACAGGTGTTGTCTGGGGCGATCCGACGGTGCCCGGCGGAGCCATATATATGCGTAGAGGCAATGGTCACCGCAACAGACGATTCGAGGTCGCAGGCATCGAGCCACGCCTGTCCGCCAATTTCGTGCTCTTTGGCAAACCCAACAAATTAGATATGGGTGTTCGCTATCTCTACGAAAGGGCTTTTGAACAAAGAGTCAACGGTAGCACCCCCGCTGCACGCTCCGGTGCTTTGGTAGACGACGAAATACGCACAGGACATGCCTTCAGTGCCTATGTACAACAGCGTTTTGATGTGAGTGACAAACTGTACATCAGCGGTGGACTTCGCTCAGAGACGTACGCCTATGAACGCGACATCCTGCGACAGGCTCAAAAAGACACCTCTATCGTATCCAATGCAACCATATCGGTCATTATACCAGGAGTGGGTGCCAACTACAATATCAATGATAACTGGACGCTCTTTGCCGGCATCCACAGAGGCTTCTCTCCACCCCGGGTAAAAGATGCCATCGCTAACAGCGGTGAGGTGTACAACCTCGATCCCGAACTCAGCTGGAACAGCGAACTGGGTGTCCGCTCTCAATTCAGCAACCATTTTTCCATGGAGCTGACCGCCTTTCAAATGGATTTTTCCAACCAGATCATACCTATATCCGAGTCTTCCGGAGGCAGTGGCAGCGGTCTCGTCAATGGCGGCAGATCTATGCACCGCGGATTTGAGGGGGGCATCAACTGGGATGCCGCGCCGCTGTTCTCGACCAATGGCCAACAGCTGGAACTGATGCTGCGCCTAACCTATGTTGATGCTTTCTACAACAGCGACCGATTTGTGGAGGTCGATGGAGAAATCGTCAATATCCGCAACTTCCGTACGCCCTATGCGCCTGAGTGGAGCGGAACGGCTGCCATAGGCTACACGACTGCCTGGGGCTTGCAGGCCCGATTTACCGCCAACTACAACGGCGGGCAATTTACTGATGAAGCCAACACCCTGGTGCCAGCGGCCAATGGCCAGACAGGCTGGCTTGATCCTTGGTTTACGCTCGACGGCAGCTTGCAATACCAGCCAAGCGGGAAGAATTTCCGTGTTCAGCTTTCTGTCAAAAACATCACCAACGAACGCTTTATCGTAACCAGACGCCCGCAAGGTATACGGGTGAGCTTGCCGAGGTTCATTAGTGCAGGCGTAGAGTATAGTTTTTGATAAAAAAGTGTTCCGCACGCTTGGGCGACTGATGCCGCCCAAGCGTGCCTTCGCCCTGAAAGCCCGCTCTGGATTTTTTTGAAAAAAAGTCCAGAGCGGGCTTTTTTGAAGGGTGCCTTATTGTGCCGCCAAGGCGGTAAAATACCCTCCCGTCAGCCTGCCATCGGGAAAAGAAAAATCAACCATTGATAAAATAAAAAAAGCCGGAGAGTCAACGACTTTCCGGCTTTTCTGGTGGGTAATGTAGGATTCGAACCTACGACCCCCTGCTTGTAAGGCAGGTGCTCTGAACCGACTGAGCTAATCACCCTTTTTACTAACAACCGACAACTTTTTGCCTTTGTTGCTTAGCGAGTGCAAATATAAAGCAGGGTTTTGGATTGCGCAATACTTTTTATGTTTTTTTATGCCCCTGTCTTAAAAAACATTCGACCTCCTTAAAGAGGATAAAGAAACCCGGCACAGCGGATAACAGTATTTTCCGCAGCTTCAATCGATTAACAAAACCCGGGCCATATAGCTTGGTGGCTGCATTTAACAAAAGAATTAATTGAAAGCCACTTTATTTTTACCCAAAAAAAACCGTACTTTGCAGCGTATTTGCACAAAATGCAGGCTATGGCCTCTGCCGGCCCTGGGTGTAACGCCCCCCTGAGTCCGGTATGGCTCTCGTCTGTATGACACTACAATCATCAAACCTTTCCTAAACGACGGGAAATACTGAATGAAATTCTTCAACTTATTTAAGCAGGAACTGGCAATCGACTTGGGCACCGCCAATACACTCATCATCCAAAATGGAGAAGTTGTCGTTGACGAGCCATCTATCGTAGCGGTCAACCGCCGTTCGGGCGAGACCATTGCGGTGGGTCGAAAGGCCATGCAGATGCATGAGAAAACCCACGAAGACATCAAGACCATACGTCCGCTCAAGGATGGTGTGATAGCCGATTTTCAGGCAGCAGAGAATATGATCGAGGGAATGATTAAGATGATCGGTCATCGCCGGCGCTTTTTCAATCACATGAAGATGGTCATTTGTATTCCTTCAGGCATTACAGAAGTAGAAAAACGGGCTGTCTTTGACTCTGCTGATCACGTGGATTCTAAGGAGACCTATCTGATATATGAGCCTATGGCAGCTGCCCTGGGCATCGGCCTGGATGTGGAGGAACCTATCGGCAACATGATTATCGATATCGGCGGTGGCACCACAGAGATTGCCGTTATCGCCTTGTCGGGCATTGTCACTGATCAGTCTATCCGCATTGCGGGTGACGAGCTGACCGCCGATATAACGGCTTACATGAAACGTCAGCACAACATACTGATTGGCGAGCGTACAGCAGAGCAAATCAAGATTCATGTTGGATCTGCCTTGCACGAACTTGACAATCCACCCGAGGATTATGCCGTACACGGCCGTGACCTGATGACGGGTATCCCTCGCCAGATTAAGGTTTCCTATCAGGAGATTGCGCACTCACTCGATGAATCAATTACCTCTATCGAAGAGGCGGTTCTGCGCGCACTTGAGGCAACTCCCCCTGAACTGGCCAGCGATATATACCGTACGGGCCTGTACCTCACAGGGGGTGGTGCGCTGCTGCGCGGACTCGACAAGCGTATCTCTCAGCGTACCAAACTCAATGTGCACATAGCTGATGATCCGCTGCGGGCAGTCGTACGGGGTACTAGCAAAGCGCTGAGTGATACCGATCGATATGCTTCCATTCTCATTGACCGCCGCAGCGTCTAAATGCTTGTCGTCGGAAACGCACCAACTGAACTATGGATGGCCTGCTGCAATGGTTGCTGTCGAGAGGGGGTTCTTTCATTGTGCTTATGCTGCTTGAAGGTGTAGCCTTCTATCTCATCATCAACTTCAACAGCCCGCAACAGGCTATTGCGCTGGAGACTTGGTCTCTTTACGCCAACAGGGTCAACAAACGCTACGATGCCACCATCAGTTACCTGCGACTAAAAGAGCAGGTTAGCAGGCTGGAGCAGGAAAATGCGCGCCTGATGGGGCAGCTGCCTTTGGCTGGTTATGCCGACAGTTTGGCAATCGAAAACCGCCAGGATAGTCTGCGCCGACAGCGTTTTGTCTTCCTTTCAGCTAATATTATCAACAAATCTCCACAGGGTCTGCGCAATACCTTTGTCATTGACCGGGGGTATATCCACGGTGTAGAAAAAAACCAAGGTGTAGTCACTGACCGGGGAGTCATCGGCGTAGTCATTGATGTCACAGCGCAGCACGCGCGGATCATGTCCGTCTGGCATCAGGATTTTTTACTCAGCGCTGGTCTGCGCAATAAAGATCCGTTCGGATCACTCGTCTGGAAGGGTACCGACAGTCGTTACATGCAACTCACGGCCATTCCCGAATTTGCCGCTGTCGAACTTGGCGACACGGTAGAGACTACGGGCTTTTCCAATGTATTCCCTTCCGGTATCCCTATCGGCACGGTCGACAATATCAGTATACGGCCGGGTGACAATAATTATGACCTGCGGGTTCGCCTCTTCCAGAATCTGTATTCCGTAAGACATGTATACGTAGTGCGGGATCTGAAAAAAGAAGACCTCGATCGACTACAACAGTCAACCGACTAAGCTGCCAAGACGATGAACAGAACAATTGTCAATAATATTCTTCGCTTTCTGCTACTTGCAGCCGCCCAGGTCTTCATTCTTCGCTTCATTGACTGGCAGCTGGGAGGCGTCAACTACCTGCATATACAGTTGTATCCGCTCTTTATATTGCTGCTTCCGCTACGCACAGCTCCCAGCCTTGTCATTCTACTCTCCTTTTTGCTCGGGCTGTCCATCGATATTTTCTACGAAACCCTCGGTATCAATGCCGCTGCTGCAGCCTTTAGCGCCTGGCTCCGGCCACTGGTGTTGCGCATCGTTCAGCCTCGCGAAGGGTACAATTATACCCAGAGCCCTACTAAAGCGTACTTAGGAGATGCCTGGTTTCTCCAATACAGCGCGGTATTCATGACGCTCCATTTATTTGTCTATTTTGCCATTGAAGCCTTTACTTTTGTATATATTGTGCAGATAATTGCCAAAACAGTTGTCAGCTGGCTGGGATCTATGCTTTTCCTGCTCATGCTGGTGTATCCTTTCAATCCCAAATCTTGAGTCCTTTACAGGCCAAATCCTCTCAGATCAAATGCCGGTAGCCGATATATACCAAAATCGCAGTTTCACTATCCGCCTGAGCTTTGTGCTGATCGCACTGCTACTCATCGGTTGGTTATTGCGCCTGCAAGTATTTGACGACTCCCTGCAACAACGAGCCAAAACGGCGGGCATGAGCAGGATCACTGAATACCCCGCCCGTGGCCTTTTTTTTGACCGCAAAAACCGACTGCTGGTTGTCAACACGCCTCTCTACGACCTCACCGTCACCTACCGTCAGTTTGAAAAAAATAGCGCCCAGTTTGACACCCTGCGTTTCTGTCGGTTGCTGGGTATTTCTGTTGACTATTTTCAAAAAAATATCGAACGGGACTGGAGCAGCGGCCGTTACTCCAAATCTATACCCTATGTTTTCCTGAGCAAGATTACCCCTGCCCAACTGGCGGCCTTCCAGGAGCATCTTTTTCAATTTCCTGGTTTCGCGCTTCAGCTGCGCAGCGCCCGCAGCTACCGCTATGCACATGCCCCCCACATGCTGGGTTATATCGGAGAGGTAAATAACCGCATCATCGATGATTCTACCGATATCTATGAGCCTGGCGATTATATCGGAGCAGCGGGGCTGGAAAAATCCTATGAATATTTTCTCCGGGGAGAAAAAGGCGTTCGTTACATACTTAAAGACAATCTGGGGCGAAACATCGGCAGCCTTGAAGATGGTGACCGGGATCTCGACCCGACCTCAGGCTACGATTTGTATACGACCATTGATATTGACCTGCAAGCCTACGGCGAAAAATTGATGGCCAACAAAGCGGGCAGTATCGTTGCTATTGAACCGGCCACGGGCGAAATTTTGGCGATGGTATCAACACCAGGCTATGATCCCCGACAGCTGGTAGTAGGACAGCAACGCGGCAAGGCCTTCGCGGCACTGGCAACCGACTCCTTACTGCCCCTGCTCAATCGATCTGTGATTGCTCAATACCCACCAGGCTCTCTGTTCAAACCCTTGGTGGCGCTCATCGGTATGCAAGAAGGTACGTTACGCCCCAATCGCGGTATCTCCTGCGGCGGTGCCTACTACCTGGGAGGACAACGCCTCACCGGCTGCCATGCACATCCCTATTGCAGCAACGTGGAGACAGCTATACAATTTTCCTGCAATGCTTACTTTGTAACAACCTTTCGAGAGCTTGTAGACCAATACGACGAACGAACACCTCGTAAGGGACTCAATACCTTTAACGCCTACCTTGAGCGCTTCGGCCTTGGTGCTCCGCTGGGAATCGATATCCCTTCCGAAAAATCCGGCCATTTCCCCTCTGTTGACTATTACGATCGCAAGTTTCGCAATGAAATTGGCTGGAAATCTGTCTGGATACGCTCCCTTGGCATTGGTCAGGGCGAATTACTTATGACCAACGTACAAATGGCTAACCTGGCTGCTATCATTGGCAACAAAGGCTACTTCATAACTCCACACCTGGTACGCCGCATGCGTGACCAATCGGGCAAGTTTATCAATAGTCCCTTGTCGCTGGAACGCCGCGAAACCGGAGTCGATACCCGCCATTTCATCCCAGTCATCAATGGCATGGAAAAAGTAGTCACAGCCGGTACCGCCCGCTCCGCTTTTATTTGGGATATTCCTATTTGTGGAAAGACAGGAACTGCCGAAAACAACCAGCGGAACGCCAAGGACCACTCGATATTTTTTGCTTTTGCCCCGCGTGAAAATCCCAAAATCGCCATTGCCGTATACATCGAAAATGGTGGCTGGGGGGGTACCTATGCTGCTCCCATTGCCAGCCTTATGATAGAAAAATACATTCGCGGAAGCATTTTGCCCGAAAGGGTATGGCTGGAAGAGCGTATGCTGGCAGCGGATCTGCTGCGTCAAAAGCCCTAAATCACTTTTGTTTCACCGTAATTTGATCTACATGCATGTGCCCCTTGCCGCCGATACACAGGCACAGGACGAAAATCATTTGATGCGGGTATCGGCCATCGTGGCTGTTGCGCGCAATGGCGTCATTGGCGATGGTTATGACATTCCATGGCGACTGTCCGATGATCTCAAGCTTTTTAAAAAAATCACTACGGGCCATCATATCATTATGGGCCGCAAAACATACGACAGCATTGGCCGCCCGCTACCCAACCGGGTAAACATTGTTGTGACTCGGGATGTATTTTTCGCGGCCAACGGAGTGCTTACAGCACATTCCCTGGAGCAGGCTCTCGAAATTGCTTGGGAAGCACGCGAGACTGAGGCCTTTATCATTGGCGGAGGAGAAATCTACCGGCAAAGTATGTCTTATTGGGATCGAATTTACCTTACTGCGGTCGACTGTACTCCCGACGATGCCAGTATATTTTTCCCGGCTATCACGCCCGAAGAGTGGACTATCCTTGAGTCCAGCTCCTTCCCCGCCAATGAAAAAAACGAATACGCTTTTACTTTTTCTATCATGGACCGTAAGGCTACCCCCTAGGTACGCCCTCTCGGCTACACCTGCGCTGCGACCTGTAGCTGCTCCAAAATAGCCATCATACTTTGTTGTATGCTGCGCCCCTTATCGGCAGCATACCATTTTTGTAAGTCCACCTTAGCTTCATGAAAAATGTGGTCGCGTTCTTCCTGCGTCTTCGCTGCCAGCATACGAGGCTTGGCCTCGTTCATGATTGCCTGCGCCCCTTCAGGTCGAGGTCCCCAATGTGCAAGTACCTCGTTGGTTGATGCATCCATGACAATTGTTACAGGGATAGCCCTGCTGCCATTGGTGAGAAAGTCTTCCATTACCTCAGGATGCTCATCGCGCAAAATCAGCCGATGCTCAATCGCCGGAGCAACTGCAGCGAGTTGATCAATTACCGGTATGATCTGGGCAGCGTCCCCACACCAACCCTCGGTGATGGTCAGCCAGCGCAACGGCCTGGGATAGGTCTCCAATGAATACCGTACGTCATCTGTCATCTTGACAGTTTTATCGAGCCGGCTCATACGCACTATATTCATGCGTGCATACTCCAGCATATCAGCAGCGTGGTTATCTCCTGTAGTTTTTCCCTCAGCCAACAGGCTATCCAATAACTCGCGGTACGTTGTGTAAGTAAATGCCTGATCCCAGACAGACATTGAAATGTGTTTCATTTGGCCTCAAATTAGATGAAAAATCCTTCATTTAACGTTTTGAGATGCCAATTGGTTAAGGAAGGCAGCCAATTGTACGCCTGATTTTTATCACCCTGCGCTTTTTTGAAACCAAATGATTACAGCCAAGCCTGCATTGCCTGTTGCAGACCTGCCAGTGATTTTTCCGTTAGCGGTGTCAGCGGCAGGCGCAGCTCACTGCTACACAAGCCCAGCAGAGAAAGTGCACCTTTGACTCCTGCCGGATTGCCCTCTGTGTAGAGCCATGGGTGTACATCCAGCATACTGGCATTGAGTTCCTGCGCCAAAGGCAGATTGCCTTGTCGAACGGCATGCACCATACCTGCGAAAGCGGCTGGCAGTGCATTGGCAATAACACTAATGGCTCCGTCGCCCCCGCAGGCCATGATAGGCAGCGTTAGCAGATCATCGCCTGACAGCACCCGAAGGTGCTCAGGGCGATATTTTAGCAGCCGCATAACCTGCGACAGGTTACCGCTTGCTTCTTTGACAGCTACAAACTTATCGCTGGCACCTGCCAGCCGGAGCACTGTGTCGGCCTCCACATTAGAGGCTGTGCGGCTTGGAACATTATAGATGATCACCGGCAGGGGAGAAGCGGCCTGGAGGGCCATATAGTGCAGAAACAGACCTTCCTGCGTCGGTCGATTGTACGCAGGACTGCTGGACATGATGGCGGCTACACCATCAAAGTCATAACTGCCTACCATTTCTACCAGCTGTGCAGTATTGTTGCCACCAAAAAAGCCTGCCACTACAGGTACGCGCCCGGCGGCAGCACCAACAGTAAAGCGAAGCACCTGCCGGCACTCCACAGCGCTCAGTGAACTCGCCTCACCGGTAGTGCCGAGGCAGACCAGATAGTCAATCCCGCCTTTAATTACATGCTCAATGAGTGATTCCAGCGCATGAAAATCGACCCTGCCTTGCGAAAAAGGCGTTACCAGCGCCACACCGGCGCCACTGAAATCAACTGAGTTGGTGGTATTGGACATTGGTTTTTTCCAGTATTGCCATGATCTGTTGGATGAAAATGCGCAGCTCAGTACCGGGAGCAACATCTATCATCAGATCGTAGGCTGCCGGGTGCTCCGACAATGGCCCCAACTTACAGGAAGCGCTGCTACCTACGGCGATGAAATCAGACAAGCGATCGGACTGCGTGTTGAGAAAAAACAACAAATCAAAGGGCTGATCCATAAATTGCAGCACATCTCCGCTTTTGGGACGCATATACCAGTCAACCTCCTTAGGTCCGAAGACAGGGAAGGGATGATCCGCCGTAGACGCCTTTTCATCGGGCTGCCAGGCAAGTAGTGTCACTTTTTTGCCGTCGCGGCTCAGGCGCTCGGCAAAATCCAGCGCTGTTTTTTCATCGGGCAGATGAAAAAACAATCCCACTGTTCCGGCAGTCGTAAAGCGTAACTCAGTCGTCGCAGATTGCCGGCTCACAGCCGCCTGGCGCTTACGCAATGCGCGCCTGTAACCGCTCTGCCGAATGTATTCCAGTAGTTGCATACCCTTGGCCGGCTTTCGCCGTCTTACTTGTCAGATGAGTCGGCTACCGAAGTAACGACACCCATGTTCGCATATTTGTTGATTCTTTGCTCGATACGCTCCTCGGGAGACAAGTCCTGAATTTCAGACAATGCCTTCTTGATTTGCTTCTTGAGCAACTTAGCAGCCTCTTCAGGTGCTGCATGGGCACCCCCGAGTGGCTCCTTGATGATTCCGTCGATGAGTCCAAACTCATGCATGTGGTCAGCTGTCAGTTTTAGCGCCTCTGCCGCCTGCTCCTTATAATCCCAGCTGTGCCACAAAATCGATGAGCAGGATTCGGGAGAAATGACCGAGTACCAAGTATTTTCCATCATATACACGCGGTCACCCAAACCAATACCAATTGCACCTCCGGAGGCTCCCTCGCCAATTACGACACATACGATGGGCACGCGCAACTGCGCCATCTCAAACAGGTTGCGGGCGATAGCCTCTGCCTGTCCGCGCTCCTCAGCCTCCAGTCCCGGGTACGCACCCGGCGTATCGATAAGCGTGACAACAGGAAAATTGAAGCGCTCAGCCATTTTCATCAGGCGCAGCGCCTTGCGGTAACCCTCCGGATTGGCCATACCAAAATTGCGATACTGCCGCATCTTGGTGTTGATTCCCTTCTGATGGCCTATGATAACCACGCTTTGCCCGTCAATGTTGGCAAGCCCGCCGACGATGGCTTTGTCATCCTTAAATGAACGGTCACCATGCAACTCTACAAACTTCTTGCACATCTGACTGATGTAGTAGAGCGTGTAAGGACGCTCCGGATGGCGCGAAAGCTGCACTTTCTGCCAGCCCGTCAGGTTGGTATAAATATCTTTGCGGGTATTCTTTATTTTCTGATCCAGCTCTCTGATCATCTCTGAGACATCTACGTCTCCTTCTTCTCCCACCTGCTTGATTTTTTCCAGCTGCTCATAGAGCTTTTCCAGTGGCTTTTCGAATTCCAGAAATACCATAGCCATCAATGTTTTACGCTTCGGCAACCAACCGAAGAGGGAGAGCAAAGTTAATACATTGGCGGCAGTAGCGCATATCAGCACACTTTTTTTACATTTTTTTTCAAAAGCTCTTGCACAGAATTCAAACCCGCTATATATTTGCACTCGCTAAGAAACACTAAGCGTTCGCGGCAATTGGATCGGTAGTTCAGTTGGTTAGAATGCCGGCCTGTCACGCCGGAGGTCGCGGGTTCGAGCCCCGTCCGGTCCGCCAAAGGAGTCAAGTTTTACTTGGCTCCTTTTTTGTTTTATAGTCTCTCCAAAATATTCCGCTGGCTTCTGGAACAACATAATTTGTTACACATCAAAGCCAATTTTTTTTCTACAACTTTTCCTGCATCCTCACGCTGCGCAGACAAAATAATCGTAAACACTTGCAGGGTATTCGTAAAAGCAGTAACTTTGTATTTCAAAGTTCTTTTTAAACTAATATTAATGAGTAAACAACCGGATCATTTAGATACCCTTCGAGAAATCAGAACGCTGATGGAGCGCTCCTCGCGATTTCAGGCTTTGAGCGGACTGGCGGGCGTGGCAGTAGGCATTATCGCCTTAGCTGGCGTAGCCGCCGCTTACGTCTTTATGGAACTGTCGCTGACTGCTGCTGGTTATCAGCAGCTGGCCGTCATGGCCGACGGTCGTCTCGATCCAGCTTTTGTGCGCTTTTTCTTGGCAGATGCAACTATTGTACTGCTGGTATCCCTGACAGTTGGCATCACTATGGCTGTGAGGAAAGCGCGAAAACAGCAACAACCCGTCTGGGATATGACAGCAAAGCGGCTGGCGGCTAATCTGTTTACACCATTGGTAGCAGGGGGCATCTATTGCCTCACATTACTTCACCACGGACATTTTGGCCTGCTGGCACCCGCTACTTTGCTGTTTTATGGACTGGCACTCGTCAATGCCAGCAAATACACCATTGATGACGTGCGCTACCTCGGATTGCTGATAGTACTCACAGGACTATTGGCCGCCTGGTGGTCAGACTACGGCCTGCTGTTCTGGGGAGTTGGCTTTGGTGTTCTGCATATCATTTATGGACTGACCATCTACTTCAAATACGAGCAGTGAACAATCTCCTTCAAGGTTTAAACAAGGCTTTTGAGAGTCGGGTGCGCCTGGGGATTATGTCAATTCTCATGGTCAATGAAACTGTCGACTTTGCTTCCATCAAAGAACAGCTGCAGCTTACCGATGGAAATATCGCCAGTCATATTACCGCCCTTGAAAAGCTTGACTACATTCAGGTTACTAAGCAGTTTATTGGCAAAAAGCCCAATACGTCCTATTCTGCCACCCCAGCAGGCAAAAAAGCTTTTAGCGAGCACCTTGACGCCCTCGAAAAGCTCATCAGCAAATCTGTCTAAACGTATCACAATCTATCATTCGATAAATCTATGTCAATGCAATCAGTAAACCCGTCCGATACTGTGGAGCTGCTTCGGGCAGCCATTCTCGACAATCTGGATAATCCCGGACAGCTCGAGCAGCTGTATCGGCAGAATAAGTCTCTTTTTCAGCGGGCATTTAAGGCCGCATACCCCGACATACGACAGCACGCCGTCGCACAGACTTGGTACGAGCGCCTCAACTTCCGGCAGGACGAGATTTCGTGGGGCAGCAACCGCGAGCGCACCTTTATTGTCATTGCCATACTCATCGCCGGTTTCATTGCCAAAATCCCTGATTTCACCGGCATCGACGAAGATTTTTTCTTCCCCCGCAACATATCCCTCATTGTTTTGCCCTTGCTAACTGCCTACTTTAGCTGGCGGCAGCAACTAAACCTGCGCCAGTGGCTCGTCCCCCTCATGGCTACGGCCGTCTCCGCAGTCTATATCAACCTGCTGCCCAACGACGACTACAGCGACACAATCATCCTGGCATGTATCCACCTGCCCCTCTTTTTGTGGGTCATCCTGGGCTACGCCTACCTTGGCAATCAGTACAACAGCAGTACCAAAAGAATAGACTTCCTGCGCTTCAACGGAGATCTGGTCGTCATCTCAGCCGTCATTGCCCTCTCAGGAGCGCTCTTCACCGGCGTTACCCTTGGCTTATTCCAGCTGATTGACATCGATATCGAAGAATTTTACTTCAAGTACGTCGCTGTCTGGGGGCTGCCCGCCGTCCCCATCGTAGGTACTTTTCTCGTGCAAAACAACCCCCAACTCGTTAGCAAGATTTCACCGGTTATTGCAAGAATTTTCACCCCCCTGGTTTTTCTCACACTACTCATTTTCCTGATTGCTGTCATCTACAGCGGGAAAGACCCCTACAACGACCGCGAATTTTTGCTGCTCTTCAACATCCTGCTAATCGCAGTGATGGCGCTCATCCTGTTTTCATTGGGTGAAGCTACCCGGCAAACAGGGCAGCGGGTCAACCTGCTGTTCCTCTTTGGCCTGTCAGTACTGGCCATCATTGACAATGGTATCGCCCTCTCTGCCATCGCTTTCCGATTGTTCGAATACGGACTCACGCCCAACCGAGTAGCTGTCATGGGCGGCAATCTGCTCATCCTCATCAACCTCCTATTGGTGGCCTACCAACTTGGCAACGTACTAAGGGGTCGGGAGGAGATCGAAAAGGTTGAACGCAGCATGGCTGTTTACATGCCTGTCTATGGTCTATGGACCGCCATCATCATATTTTTGCTGCCCGTGCTTTTTGGGTTTAAGTAAAAAATGAAGCGTGCTTTGGCGGTTGACACCGCCAAAGCACGCCCTGAATAAGAGGTGCTTTTTGTTTTTTAAAAAACAAAAAGCACCTCTTGTATTTTATTTTGCCACCAAAGGTGGCAAAAGGTAGAAAAAATGCGGACATTTATCAAATACTTAAAGCCTCTGAGCAATGGATTTTGATCCACTATGGCGTTACGCCCTATCCTTTCTACCTGGGTATCGCCATCTCCGTGGCCGGCCTGTTGCTTTCTATCATTTGGGTAAAAGATACGCGCACCCACGCACAACAAGAAAGCACTACCAATCTCAGCCCCTCCCTTAGAAACATTTTTCAGGAGACGAGTTTTTTCAACAAAACCCTGAGTGCCGTTACCCAAGCTGGTTTTGTCAACAACCTCAACGACGGTATGATCTGGGGGCTACTCCCGATGTTTCTCATAAGGCTAGGCTACAACCAGACAGATACAGGTATCATCACCGCCATTTATCCGGCCATCTGGGGTATTGGACAGTTGTTTACCGGCAAAATGTCGGATCACTACAGCCACAAAAAAATGCTGTTTGGGGGTATGCTCCTGCAAGGAGCTGCCATCCTGTGCATAGCTGTCAGCAGCCACTTTGTGGCGCTGGTCAGCCTGTCTGCCCTGCTGGGCATCGGCACAGCTTTGGTGTACCCAACCTTTTTATCGGTTATTGCACAGGCGACCAGCCCGCCACAGCGGGCAGAAAGCATAGGTACTTTCAGGCTGTGGCGGGACTTGGGGTATGTGTTCGGCGCCCTGCTATCAGGAATAACCGCAGATTTGTTCGGATTGGCTTCCGCTGTTTCACTCATTGGCTTGCTCACGCTCATTTCGGCGTTTATCATCCAATGGCGTATGCCCGGTTGACTGTTCCTTCCCGATCAATACCAGCAACCAGACCTAGTCTTTTGCCACCACATCGCCCGAACCACTGATCCGGGAGGCAATTCGCGGACTACCGGTATAATAGACGCTGCCGGAACCAGCTGAAGTTACCTGCAGGAATTCGGCAACATTGACTTCACAATTTCCCGATCCGCTGATTGTCATCCGCGCCTCTGTAGCAGCCAGGTCGTATGCCATGATATGGCCGGAGCCGCTGATTACTCCTTCAAGATTTTGCGCCTTACCTTTCAGAACGATGCCGCCGGAACCACTAATCACCGCCATGGCCGACCCGGCCTCCAGCGTCGCCTGTATGTCCCCCGAACCGCTGATTACAAGCTTTACAGGCTCCTCCGCTCGGATGGGCGTATCAGTGCGCAGGTTACCAGAACCACTCACTGCCAACATTTTGACATCCACTACTGTAATGTAGACATTCAGCCGGCCATAATCCCGCACACTTTCCGTGAAACGGATTTTCCAGTTGCCATTACTCACGTCCTTGCTGAGTAGCTCAAGGATGTTGGCCTGCGCCTCCACCTCTACCGACTGGCTGCTACCCTGCCGCACATACACATTTCCCGAGACGGCCAGCTCAACACCACTTACAGCCGGCAGATCAAGCGATTTTCGAACCAACGGTCCTTCCCCGCTGATCCCCTTGCCCATACCCCATCGCTGTGCACTCAGCGGCAACAGCAGCGCGACAGACAAAACCGTCGCCAACAAATACTTAGCGTTCCTCATGCTTGCTTATTTAAAAGTTGTACCTACCTGATAAGATCCTCTTTTCGGCAGATATTTCAATTTGTTTAGCACAAGGACGCCATATTTTGGGAAAGGTTGCAGGCTGATTGGCAGCGCGAAATGCTCTTTGGCGGCCCCACCCGCCAAAGAGCATTTCATAAAGGTGAATGAGCATCTGTAACCGGCCCCACCCGCCGCCGCATCAGGCAGGAATTGGGGTAAGGTACATCGCTTTGCTCCCGTAGTTCAAATCCAAAGGCATTTGTGTAGTGCGTTGCCGCAGAGGCCCGCATATACGTAAACACGTCGCCGTCGATTCCCTGTTTTGTGAGATAGGTCAGCCGTTGCTCGGTGAGAAAACCGGCAAGGCCCAGATTCCTGTATTCAGGCCGGGTGGCCAGTCGGCTCAGCAATGCGGGACTATCACTCATGTCCAGCAGGCGACGTATAGAATTTTCCAGTAGCATGGTAGGGTTTAGCAGGCTGAGCCGGGCAACACTCACCAATCTGGAGCCGTGCCATACCATAAAATGGACAGAATCGTATTCGAGCCCATCGGTGAGCACCGCTCCGGAGTTGCAGTAAGCTGCCAGATCCGATGCGTCCCAAGCCAGGCGGCGAAGATCGATAATCGCGGCCAACATCGCCCTGTTGGTGAGGCCCGTATCAATAATGCAGAGATTGAACTGGTTCAGCATGAGAGAATATGCTTACTTTTGTGCAGTAAGTCTCCGCCAAATATCATCCCCCAGTCAACCAAAAACCCGTAAAGTAGCACTACATAGCAGCTATTTCAACCGACATATACAACCATGCCCAACATCATCGTTGACAGACGTACCCGACAGATACTCAAAGATCTGCTGGAGGCTCGCTGTTTTGGAACCATCACCAGCGACAGCCGCCCACATCTGCCTTTTCATGTGGCTGAGAACCGCTACACTTTTGCCGACAAAAACCCCAAGTACCTGCAGCTGGCCGCGCAGGTTTTTCCCCAGGCACAACGGGATGACAGCCGCCAGGCCAAAGCTCGTGTACTGAGCAGCTTTTTCAGCGACCAGACTGACAGCCTCAATCAGGACAATTTCTCGGCGATTCTCTGCTACGCAATGGCGCTGCAGCCGCCTGACGGCAAAGCGGTGCTGGGACTCGATGCCTTCGATGAGGCTACGGCCCTGCAGGCAATCCATTCCATAATACCCGATTATGCGCTGGCGCAGCGACTCACAATCAATAGTGGCAGGGAACAAAAAATGGCTGACATGGCATCAAAGCTCACTGATGTGCAACAGCAGCTCAGCAGCAGCGAACTGCAAAACGCGCAGCTCACGGCGCAGCTTCGCCGCCAGCACCGCCTCCTGCTAACCTTAACAGCGGCCCTGCTGGGCCTGCTGGCCTTCCTGCTTGCCAGACCAGCCTTGCCTGCCGGTGAGCCCACGCCCACCAAAGGCGAGCGTCTGGGAGAGATCAACATCCTCTTTCGCATGAAAGACAGCCTCACCGTATGGCCACATACCTACCTGACCTTCTATGAAACCGACAGGACCGATCAGCTGTTTGTCGAGGCACGCGGTATCTATCGCAATACAAGAAAGTCCGGTAGCCCGCCCCGACCCGATACCCTCACCCATACAGGCGTTGCTTTCAAGCGCAACAATTTTTTCCAGATAGAACTATTCCCCAAAAATCCCGATGACCTCCAAAGCTATGGCAAGGTCTACATTACCACCTACAGTGCCGATCTGGTCGAAAAACTCAAAAACAATTATCCTGTCTATGGCATCTGTATGGGTATTTCCAACTATCGCAATGCTCAGAATGAAGGCGGCATCGCCAATCTTTCCTCCTTTGTATTTGTCAGCAAAACGGACACCATCCCTTACGGCATAGAACACCTCAACCAACTTTACAACAAGCTGGATACTATGCCGGCAGTCACAGATCCCGCACATGCTAAATACAAACTCCTGCGGTTATTCTTCCGACAGAGCTGATGCCCGCACTTGTCCCAGTACTGTTCGCTATTGCCTGCTACCCAGCATCAGCACCATGCACCAAAGCGTGCTGCAAAGGCGTAGCCCGCAGGCTGCGGGCGCCCTTACAGCCTGGCTGGCGGCCTATTGGCCTGCCAGATATTTGTCGGGATTTTTTAAAAATTCCTCCTTACAGCCCGCGGAGCAAAAAGCGTACGTCTTGCCCGCATGCGTGCAAGTATCTGTAAATGTCGGTCGCACCGCCATACCGCAAATGTAGTCGGTCTCGTTGGCAAAAGATGTTGAACCGACCTCCTTCTTCCCGCAGCTGAACATTGCTGCTGCTGCCAAAGCCAAAATGATAATTCTCATTTTTGCAGTTTTACAGTTCTGTCCTGGTCAATATATACCGGACAAAGCAAAAATAGGCATCCTTCAGATATGTGTGGATATTAACGCATACCTTTTGTCTTCCTTAACAGATAATAGCCACTCCTTATCGCTGCATTCCCTCCTTGATGTTAACCTGTTTCTTTTTGGCCGATTCGGTTCTCTGCTTTCCTGAGATACCAGACCGACCCAACTGCCAATACCCAAAAGGGCAGGGTAGAAAGAGCTACCCGTATATCTCCCAACAGCCCCACCAACAACATGAGCCCCAGCAGTAATCCCAGACACGCTATGCCTGCATACGTCAGCAGCCGGCCAGGCTCAGCCTGAAAAAGTGTGACCACCAGCAGTAGCTGACCAATCATCGGCAGGAGCGTCAGGGGATGCAGCGCTGATACAGGATCCGTCAGCAGCTTGGTAATCACAGTCCACTCCGCTTCCCACAGAAAAGTGCTGTTGCCACCGCCCCACGAAAGATAGCCCAGTAGTGATGTGATAATAAGCCCTGCATTGCAGATTTTTGTGCGCATACGGCATCAATGGATGTTACTCAGATAGTTGGCGGGGTTCTCCCGCGTCATATACCTCAGCCAAGGGCTAAGAGCTCCGTTGGACAGCATGAGCCGATACAGATCGACCTCCTGTTTCTCCTGCTCAGTCATGAAAAAATCAGTACCAAAAAGTACCCGCCGCCCCAGCGCATCTTCATCAGCAGGGTCTCCCATAAAAGCTGTAAGTTTTTTCACAATCGCCTCTTTATCAAAGCCACTGACAGAGTACGAAACATCTGTATACAACTGTGGGTACTGCCGCATCATGCGGGCAATGATATCTACCCACAACTCTCCCCCCTCCAGCTTTCGAAGTGCCTGCCCTTCCTTCGAGATTAATGATTTCTCCGCTTTTGTTTTCAGTTCATCCTTTTCAGCATCGACAAACTCTGTCGTACCTCCCATGTGGGCAAGGCAAATCTTCAGGTGGGGAAAGGCTTCCAACAGTGGAGTGTAATTGTCGGGATGACTAAAAAGATCGCAGGCTGCTCCGTTGAGTCCGTAGCGATTGTTCTTCACATGCCCGGCTTCATAGTAACGCGCTATGCGCTGATAGATACGCTCGCGGGCCGCCTCTGCGGCCTGATTGCCCGTACGGCTTATAAGCAGTGGCTGCCGGGGTATGAGCGACTGAATGTTGTTACCTACATAGATGGATCCGCCGCGGGTACAATGCGTCATGATGGGAATGTCGTGTTCTTCGGCAAAAGCCAGCATCTCTTCGAGCCTTGGGTCAAAAGGGAAAAAGCCCTGCGCGGGGTAGAGTTTGATGCCGTAAAAATAGGCATAGGTCTGGCCGTGATGATTGAAAGCTGCCTCAAAATTGCGCTTGACCCAGTCTCGCAACTCCCTTCCCGATCGATGACGGGGATCCACCCCCAGGAAAGGAAAAAAGCGGTCAGGATAGTAGCGCTTGATGTTGCGCACCTCCTCCAACTGCGTTTCAAAGGATTTTCGCAGATGTTGGTGCGAATCCATATAGTCCATATTCATGGTCAGCCCCACCAGCCTTGCCGAGGAATCAAATTGGTTGGTAGCCTCCAGCGCAAGCTGAAATATTTCCAACTGTGAGTTCTTACTGCCAATCTGTACAAATGATAACAACCTCGCCATGCGCCGCTGCTCATCGCGGCTGGCTGCCAGCTGGTGCAGTGCCCTCACGGCAGATCGCCCCGCTCTCGATTCTATAAGCCCCTTGACGTAGCCCGCCACGGGGTTGATAAAAGACGAGGACAGAACGCGAAAAAAGCGCTCCGGGGCGCAGTCTGTATTGAAAACGTGCATGTGCACGTTGGTGAAAGGTTTTTCCATGGGGTAAATACTGTATGTGAAGGTGGTGTTTGTGGCGAATTAGCCGCTTAGTACGCTGTTTTGCGCAACCTTTACTGGCGTACCAAAGGCTTGCCGCCGGCACGACGGATATTGACCAACTTCAACAACACATCAAACCAAAACGGCGCCCCCGTGCTGAGCGCGAAGCCCGTAATGATAATTCCTACAAAATACCAAATACTCCACTGACTGTTGCGCTGCTGATTATACGCCAATATGCCAGCAGGCTGCCGGGACTCCGTAGCTGCCGACAGACTCGCCTCCGCCCGCCGCCAGCTCAGGGGTGCCGATTGCGCCGACCATCCAATGGGGACGGTCAGGTCCGACAAAATCCCCAGTACACTATCAGCCCGCAGCAGATAACTGTTGGCCAGTGAGTCCTGCAGTTGTATACGGCTGCGAATCAATCGTTCATCGGTCTCCCGCAGACTGTCGGGACTGTAATCGCGCACCAACAGCTCCAGCGCCCGTGCGTCCTTCCTTGACGAGTCGGCCAGTGCCTCATAATCATCAGCTACCCTGACCGCCATATCGTTCAGCTCCCGACGAAGCCCCTCATCCATGCTCAGCGAATGGAGCAGGTGCAGGCTGTCGACATTCAGCCCGATGGCAACCAAAAACCCAAAGATGAGCGCATTTTTGCCCTGCCGACGCTTGTACCAGCCAGTCACGCGCTCCATATAATCATCATACCAAGCCTCCAGCCGGGTCTTGAGTTTATCATAGTCCTGACCAGACTTATCGTACATGGAAAATAACGCATCCCGCAGCGGACTGGGTTCCATAGACTCCAGCCCGAGCCTGAAACGGTGAATTACCTCCTGTACAGATGCCTCCCGTTCGTTGCCCGCCGGGTCACGCTCGCGAACCAGCTCATCGGAAGTATCCGCTTTAATACAGAGCGAAGCATTGCGCTCTCCAACCTTGGGTAGTTCGAGCGTCACAAACGTATGCCGAGCCTGCTGGGCAATGATATCGATCAGTGCCTCGGCAAAAAGATTGGCAGAAATGTACTGTGGCGGCCGCCGGTCATCCGGATTACAAAGATTTTTAATCAAAAAATGCTCCAGTAGCAATTCTCCGTAGTGCTTGTTGAGAGGATCTCTCAGCAGCTGCTTGATGGCAACCACCAACAGCTTTCCGCGCGACTGCCGATACTGATTCCACATCTCCATGAGAATGGAAACGACAATGCTGAGCAGTGCATAGATTAGTACGAGACCAATGGCGATGTCGAAGACAGGATGTTCAAACATGACAGATTAGATAGGTATAAACAAATTGGCAACTCTCTGTACCCGGGCCACTTCTGTACTAGTCCCGCACAGAAAACCGGATATCTGCATGGCGCTCAAGCCGCTCAATAAGCGACTCCCCCAGTGCTATGGAGGGCGTCAAAACACCCGCTACCTGCGGCAGATTTTCATCTTTTGCCAGGCTCACGGCTGCCTCAGCCAGCATACGCGAAGTGGCCCCATATCCGGGATCTCTCTTCCCCTTGACATCCACGCGCAGCCAGCGGCCATCCGCTGATTTTCCATAAAAAACGAGGTAGAAGTAACCTTCCTCTTGCTGCTTCGGGCTGGGACCTTCTCCTGGTTTTGGCATAAACCGGTCGAGCAGCCGTCCGGCTATCGATCCGGGTCGGGCGCTCGCTACCAGCCCCAGTCCAAGCAACATCAGGTTGCCAGACAGCCGGCCCTTCCAGCCTTTGCCTGTAATCACAGCCTCATCATAACAAAAATGAGGTCCATAAGGAAACCCAGCCAATGCATGACTCCGCCTTACTATGCGGGTATTGATACCTGCCATAACAAAAGGCCCTATCCACGCTTTTGCCTGTTTATCAAAAACTACCTCCCGCAAATCTTTACGGTCATCCCCTTTGTAAGCCGGATCAGGATTTAGGGCGTAAGGATTGCCCATCAGCCTGCGCATATCTTTATCGGCAGCAGCTTCTAGCATCTGCTCCTTCATGCTGGCGTACGTCCCCCCACTAAACCCTCCTTTAGCAGCCTTCACACGTCCGCTGATTTTCACCGCATACCCGCCCCAGCGGGCGAGCGCCTGCTGCTGCAGAAAAAACACGCCCATGTCAGAAGGTACCGAGTCGAAGCCGCAGCTGTGGACAATCTTTACCCCCGCCGCCTGTGCAGCCTGGTGGTGGCGGTCGATCATGCGCCGCATCCAGCTTACCTCCCCCGACAGATCGCAGTAGTGTGTAGCCGTGCTGACACAGGCCTCCACCAGTAAATCTCCGTACCGGCCGTAAGGCCCTACCGTTGTACATACAACTCGAGTACTCCCGCTAAGCGCTGTCAGGGAAGCAAGGTTGTTGCTGTCGGCTATCAGCACAGGCACCTCCGGACATCCCAGCTGTTGCAGCACTGCTGCCAGTTTTTCGCGGCTGCGGCCTGCTGCCGCCCAGCGAAGGGTCTTATCCGTGCCATACTGCTGGTACAAATAGGCAGCTACCAACCGCCCGGTGAAGCCTGATGCGCCCCACACAACTACATCGTACATTCTTTCCGCCATATCTGTAACCTGTTTTATGTTTTCTGCAAAGGCAAGCAGTCTGGTCACTACGCCTACACTGGCCGTGACTAAGCATTTTTACACGTAGGAAAATACGCTCAGTCTGTCTTAACTTTTCGTATGTCGCGACCACTCGCTAATCTGTTCCCGGATAATCTGCTGCTGGTTGTTGTAAAAAGCATCATCAGCAGTTGATTTACCCGAATCAAGCGATCGGGTAGCACTCTTAATCGCAGTAGGATAATCCCCCTTGCGGGCCTCTATCTGTGCCCTGATCCACCAATTGCGGCAGGCGTCATAGCGCGCCGTTGACTCCAGCGCAAAAGACAACGCCCAGTCCAGATACCGGGGCGATGAAGAGAGGAATTCTGCCACCTCCGCAAAGGTCATCCAGGTACTTGCAGGCGGCAGCTCGCTGTTGGCTTCCGAAATTTTTTCCCGCAGCCGCTCCTCCAGAAAAGTACTGACATTCAGACACATCTGCCTGTGCTCCCAGCGAAGGCACAAGCTTCCCTCATCCAGCGAATTGTCAGAAATGTAGTAGTGCAGGCGCTCTTCGCGATCGCAGAGGGTATCCACCGGCGCTTTTACCCGCAGCACATCTTTGGATTCATCGTACCGCCTGACACCCCACTGATCTACATCACTGTTGAAGATGGCTGTCCAGAAACCATCGCGATGAGGAATGACAAAGAAGGAGTAACTCCCAGCAGCCAGCAGCTGGTCATTTATTTTGACGTCCTCGCTAAAGGTAATAACCGTGGCCTCGTTGGCCCCCGCACGCCATAGCTGGTTGTAAGGTACTATATTGCCCCACACCGCCCTGTTCCTGACCGCGGGGCTGGAGTAACTAATATCGATCTCCGTAAAACCAATGGAAAAGGTAACGCGTGCAGAGGGACTCATGCGCGGCAGCGCAACCTCTGCCTGCCCGTAAACTCCTGACGAGTAGACTATAACAAATAGCAACGATATCCAGCTGAAAAGCTTTGTTCCCTGCCACATAGTGAGATGTTTTTTAGATGATTAGACAATAAAGCGATTCCTCTTCACTACTTATTGTCACCAAAAATACAGAAAAACAGCCAAATATGCCAGTCGGAACAAAAATGAGATTATCTCAGGATACGTTTTGGCGGCCGGCACCACCAAAGCGCATCCTGAAGACACTGTAGCACAATGATTTGGCTGCCTTTTTTACAGCCTGTATACTCTAGCCAATCTGTACAGAAGTCATGGTGAGCGAACCCGCCAGCGCTTTGTCGTTGAAAAGGCTCACTTCGTCCCGGTCGCCCTTGAGTGCAAGGCTGTACAGCAGTGGCAGGTAGTGCTCTGGTGAAGGAATAGCCAGCCGGAAAGCATCGCCTTGGGCACTATAGTTGATTAATGCCTGATGGTTGCCGTCCTCTATGTAAGCCCTCATTTTGCTGCCCGCCTCCAGTGCCCAGTCATAAGCATAACCGATATCATTGAGGCGATTCCAGGCTACCAGTCCCAGATTGTGCACCATATTGCCGCTGCCTACAATCAGCACCCCCTTATCGCGCAGCTGCGCCAGCTGCTTAGCAAGATCATAATGGTATTGCGGAGGCTTGGTGTAGTCCAGACTCAGTTGTATCACGGGTACATCCGCTTGCGGATAAAGATGCTTGATTACCGACCAGGCACCATGGTCGAGCCCCCATTGATGGTCAAGTCCTATCTGTGCCAGCTGCACCAACTGCTGGGTCTCTTTGGCCAGTGCCGGACTACCCGGTGCAGGGTATTGTACTGCAAATAATTCCGGCGGAAAACCGCCAAAATCATGGATAGTACGCGGCTTTTCCATGGCAGTCACATAAGTACCCCTTGTCTCCCAGTGAGCTGATATACAAAGAATAGCACTCGGTTTCCGGATTTCGGCCGAACGCGCCCGAAATCCTTGCACGAATTCATTCTCTTCAATAGCATTCATGGGACTGCCGTGCCCAAGAAAGAGTACCGGCATCCGCGCCGTATGCTCCAGTGGTTCTGTGAGCTTGTGTAAAGCTGCTAAACTTGCCATACTTCCTGTGATGCCAGCAACTGCTGCGGTTTTTACAAATTTTCTCCGGTTCATCGCTCTGTTGGCTACCCCCAACTTGTGCAAAGTCAGGTACGTGTGATTATTTTGGCTATGGCTGTGGTTTATTCAGCGCAAAGCCATCTGCTTGTTTTTTTAACAATAACTCTTCGTGTTTTACCAAAGTTGTGTAAACTTACAAATTAATTGTAGATACATCTATTTTTTTTCTTTTTCTTCCCGCAGCTACAACAAAGCATGCAAAAAAAGGCGCCTCTTTGCTCTCTTTCACAAAAAAACCGCCCCGAGCTGTCGGAGCGGCAGTTTCATAAACCAGAAAAAAGGAAAATACAGAAAACAACAATTGGTATCGGCAGGTAAAAAGCTGGCAGGATTTTAAAAGGAAGGGCTAACATACCCTGATTTTATCGTGTAAGGCAGCAAAAGCAAAGCCTTGAAGACCAAAGATTGTACCACACACTTTGACTGCACGAAGCTACAGCTTGTATTTCCCTACACTGCCTTACGCACATTAAATTATGTTGAAGAAATTGTTAGGGGAAGGTTACCGCTTGATGTCATGTAGTTACATTTTCAGCGAATTTTCAAGCTGGTCCCCGCCGGTGCAAAGGCCAACCTACTCCTGCAATGCTAGCTGCCTGGAAAATGCAAGGTCTACACCCTCTTCCCATAGAACCTGTCACGAGCGGCAAAAGATACTTTCACCAACAACAACAGAGCAGGTACTTCCACCAGCGGACCGATTACCCCTGCGAATGCCTGACCGCTATTGAGCCCAAAAACAGCTATGGCTACGGCTATGGCCAGTTCAAAATTATTCCCGGCGGCGGTAAATGCAATAGATACGTTCTTGTCGTAGGGTGCTCCCAGCGCCCGGCTCACAAAAAAACCGATGAAAAACATACCCACAAAATACAGCAATAACGGCACGGCAATGCGCACCACATCCAGTGGAATCCGCACAATTGCTTCGCCTTTGAGGGAAAACATAACCACTATTGTAAACAATAAAGCTACCAGTGTCAGGGGTGATATACGGGCAATAAAAGCTTCCTGATACCATTTTTCCCCCTCGAGCGCTGTCAGAATTGTTCTCGATAGGTAACCCAGCAAAAAAGGTAATCCCAAGTAAATAGCCACACTACTGGCAATGGTCATGATGCTGATCTCCACAATGGCCCCCGGAAAACCAAACAGCGGTGGCAACTTGGTGATGAAAAGCCAGGCATAAAAGCTGTAGGCAAATACCTGAAAAATACTGTTGAGTGCTACCAGCCCGGCAGCATATTCGCTGCTTCCTTCCGCCAGATCATTCCAGACCAGCACCATGGCTATGCAACGCGCCAGCCCTATCAAAATGAGTCCGACCAAGTATTCAGGATAATCCTGCAAAAAAAGCAAGGCCAGTGAAAACATGAGCAGTGGCCCCACAATCCAGTTGAGTACCAATGAAAGCCCGAGCATCTTTACGTCCCTGAATACTTTTGGTAAAAGGGCGTAGTTGACCTTCGCCAGCGGCGGATACATCATTACAATCAACCCAATAGCAATCGGTATATTCGTTGTGCCGCTGCGCAATGACTCGATCCATGCAGCTACAGACGGAAAAAAATAGCCTATACCAACCCCCACCAGCATGGCTACAAAGATCCAGACCGTCAGATAGCGATCCAGGAAATTTAGCTTTCTCATGATCTTTTAACTTGTAGTTGCGAAAACAAATAGAACAATTCACCGCCAATCTGTTGCGAACACAGATCGTAGCGGACTGCCTCCTCCGCCTGGTCATCGTATGCTTTGGGATCTTCATACCTCAGCGGAAACCTCGCGTCAGCACCCGGTATGTAGGGGCAGTGCTCATCAGCATGGTCACAGGTCATTATAGCGGCAAAACCTTCCGCAGGGTTGGAAGAGTCGTTGTATTTTTTGGAAAAACAGGCAATCGGGGGTGCGTCCTCGCTGTACTGTATATAATAAACAGGGTTTACATCGCCCGTATGCCTAATCAAAAAGCCCGAGCGCCGCAGCGATGCTATTGTACGTTCATTGCAGGAAGTGACCTCCACACCTCCGCTGTAACAAGTAACCGGCACGCCATAATAGGAGGCCGCTACTTGCCCCCATACTTGCGCCAATTGGCTTCGCCGGGAGTTGTGCGTACAAATGAAATGAAGCCGAACCTCCTCTCCCTTGTCCAGCTTTGTCTGTACATACACGCGGATGGCCTCCAGCATGCGCAGGCGATCTGCATCAGGCATATACTTCCCCCAGTTGTCAATATTGTGCTTGATACTATCCAACATAGTCTTTCGTATTGATTCAGCTTTTTGAAAAGCATTAGCAAAAAGCAAATTTACTTTATTGCAATATTACGATAAAAATAAATAAAGAACTGCCTTTTTACAAAAACTTAACGCTACAACCACTAAACAAGAAATTTTTACACCAAATAACTGATGATAAATAACTTATAAATCACATTCCTTTAATCTGCAGTTTAGATGGCAGTAACAACTTTGTCTTCACTAGTCAAAACAAAATACACACTGCCGTGCAATACGTTCACCACCTGAGCGACTGGGTATTCAGCCGCGTTCATCAGCGTCAGTTGATATATAATACCTGCTGGGAAGACCCCCGCTGTGATCGCCAGCTCCTGCAGTTTGACACCGATAGCCGGGTTGTGATGATCACCAGCGCTGGTTGCAACGCCCTCGATTACCTGCTTGACCAACCGCAGCACATCCACTGTGTGGACATGAATCCGCGGCAGAATGCTCTGCTCGCACTCAAGCTTGCTCTGTTTGAAAACGGTGACTACGAGCAGCTGTGGCAGGTATTTGGTGTGGGTTCCTATGCACAGATCGACCAGTTGTATCAGCAATCGATACGTGCAAAGCTGCCCGATTATGCCCAACAGTATTGGGATGAGCACCTTCATTTTTTTCGCCCCGACGGCCTGCGCCGCTCTTTTTACTACTACGGCACCTCCGGCCTTTTTGCATGGCTGCTCACGCAGTATTTGCGCACCCGTCCCCGGCTGTACAGCAAGGTCGAACAGCTTTTCCATGCAGCAGACCTGCAACAACAACGCGAACTATACTATGCCGTAGAAGAAAAATTGCTGAGTCAGCTCGTCAGCTGGGCCCTTCGGCAGCACTTGACACTCTGCCTGTTGGGTGTCCCGAGAAGCCAGCAGTTGTTGTTTAAAAATAACTACCGCGACGGGGTGGCAGGATTTGCCCGCCACTGCCTGCGCAACGTTTTTACCCGCCTCCCCATCCGCGATAATTACTTTTACCAGCTCTATTTTAACGGAGGCTATACCCCCGACTGTGCGCCCAACTACCTGCTGCCACAACACTTTAATACACTCCGAAGCCGCAGCGCCAATATCAGTACGCACACAACCACCATAAGTACCTTTCTGCAGGAAAATCCTGGCAGCTACTCCCACTTTATACTACTCGACCACCAAGACTGGCTTGCAGACAACGACCTCCCCGCACTGGAAGAAGAATGGCGTCTCATACTGACCAATAGCAGGCCGGGAACCCGAATCCTGCTTCGCTCAGCGGCAGAGCAGGTTGACTTTTTTCCCGACTTCGTCACCGCGGCTGTTCGCTTTGAAAAGGACGAATGGGATGCCGTCCACCAGCAGGATCGCGTAGGTACCTACCTCAGTACTTATTTGGGTATCGTACAGTAAGTTATTATCAATCCGTCAGTTATGCTACAGCAAGCCAGTTATCAGGAGCAGGTATCGCGCATGCAAACCTACTACCGCTTTCAGTCGCGCATCTACAATCTCAGTCGCTGGGCATTCCTGTTTGGCCGGGAGTCGCTCATCCATAAGCTGCCTTTTGACCTGCAACAGCCTTTCACCGGGCTGGAGGTCGGCTGTGGTACAGGCTACAACCTGCGCTACCTTTCCTACTGTTTCCCCAAGGCTCAACTCACGGGCCTCGATGTTTCTGACGATATGCTCCGCATTGCCGCACGGCAAACGCGCTCTTTCCCGCAGGTGCAAGTCCGCAAACAAGCCTACGGTAGTGGCACCTACGATTGGACGGGCAAGCTGGATTTTGTCCTCTTTTCCTATGCCCTCACCATGATCAACCCCCAGTGGGAAGAACTCATCGGGCAGGCCTGGCAAGACTTGCGCCCGGGTGGCATCATCGCTGTAGTCGATTTTCACGATAGCAAGCTGCCGGTCTTCAAAAAGCACATGCAAGGTCATCATGTACGCATGGATGCACACCTGCTGCCGATATTGCATACGCGTTTTATACCTCATTACACGGCCGTTCGCTCCGCCTACCTGGGCACATGGCAGTATATGCTTTTTGTGGGAAAAAAACCCGCGCAGGCCGCCCATCCGCATACGACATAAGCTCATGACAAAGCGAGAACTTGACATGGTCATCATCTCCGATGTCCACCTCGGCACCTACGGTTGCCATGCCCGGGAGCTGCTCCAGTACTTGAGGTCTGTCAGACCTGAAGTCCTCATCCTCAATGGCGATTTCATCGACATGTGGCAGTTCCGCAAGAGCTACTTTCCCCGGGAGCACATGATGGTGCTGCAGCAGGTACTCAAAATGGCTGCCAAGGGTGTCAAGGTCTATTACATCACTGGCAACCACGATGATGCCCTCAGAAGCTATTCCGATTTCTCCTCTGGCAATCTCTTTCTGCGCGACAAACTGGTATTGCAGCTCAAGGGAAAGCGATACTGGATATTCCACGGGGATGTATTTGACGCTTCCATTCGCTACTCAGCCTGGGTGGCCAAGCTGGGTGGTAAAGGCTATGATTACCTCATACTGCTCAACCGGTTTATCAACAAAATACGCGACCTGATGGGCAAGCCGCGTATGTCTTTTGCCAAAAAAATAAAATCCTCCGTTAAAGAGGCCGTCAAATTTATCAGTGATTTTGAAACCACTGCCATTGAACTGGCAGCCGAACAGGCCTATGATTATGTCATCTGCGGTCATATCCACCAGCCCCAGATGCGTGCCCAGCAAGTCGATCAGCACAAAGTTATCTACATGAACTCCGGCGATTGGGTCGAAAGTCTCACTGCGCTCGAGTATCACTGGAACAGCTGGACCATCTATACCTATGACGAGAGCCACTACCCCCCAAACACTGGCGACAAAATAACCCCGGAAGAACTACAACAGCACGAAGAAGACGTGTTTTTTGAAAGTCTGCAAGCCAAAATCATGCGCAACGAACTGGAGATTGATGACTGAAGCGCCACGCTCCTCTCATTCCTCCTCCAACCAGTCGTACGTCTTCTCAAAAATCTCCCGGCTGCAGGGGTACA
>CAZYAO010000001.1:156380-193728 GCA_964645715.1 uncultured Saprospiraceae bacterium | reverse complement strand
CCTACATCTGCCTACCTGGGAAATGGATGGACATCGGCAACTTCCGAACAGGAGGCAGCCATTACGGTTCGTCATCAGCTTACCATGACAGCAGGATTCAACGATGCTGTCGGCGATCCCTACTGTACAGATCCCGAATGTCTCATTTATTTAGCGCCTGCGGGAAGTAGGTGGGCTTACCACAATGCCCCCTATACACTTCTGGATGAAGTCCTTGAATCAGCTACGGGCCAAACTTTGAATGCTTACTTCAACAACCGCGTCCGCAACAGAACAGGAATAACCGGGTTATTTCTGCGATTGGGTTACAACAATGTCTTTTTCAGCAGGCCTCGATCTATGGCTCGTTTTGGATCTTTGATATTAAATAAAGGTGTCTGGAATGGGGACAGCCTGATGTATGATCAGGATTATTTTGCGGCAATGACAAGTCCTTCACAATCCATCAACCCATCCTATGGGTACCTGTGGTGGCTCAACGGACAGCCCAGTTTTATGCTGCCTGGTTTGCAACTGAGCCTGCCTGGCTCACTTGTCGCTGATGCTCCAGCTGATATGATTGCAGGTCTGGGTGCCAATGACCAAAAGTTATATGTTGTACCCAGCAAGCGGTTAGTTGTTGTCAGGCTGGGTTTACCGGCTGGTGATGATATGAGCCCTGTCCCGGTAATTTTTGATCGTGCCTTATGGACCAGACTTTCCTCAATATTAATGCCTGTAACCAATGTTGTGAATCACACGGTAGTCACCACTCTGGGCCTTTATCCGCAGCCAGCAAGAGAACAGCTCAATATTGATTATCCCAACGGTTCGGTCTACGATATGATTTGTGTGTACAATACACTGGGACAGATGGTCATTCACCAGCCATTCGATAAGCAAATAAATGTACAACAACTCCCCGCTGGCAGTTATTTTTTGCAAATTATAAGCCATGCAGGAAAGCTGAAGGCCGCCAGCACTTGGATTAAACAATAGATAAAAGTAAAGTATCCTGCCTATTCAGGTTGATTTGCTAGTAAACCATTCGTTACACATAAATGACGTACTACAGCCACTTGGGAATATCCGGACTGGAATCATACGTACTCATGGCCGCCAGTAAGTCTTCAATGCTTTCCTCAGCAATCAAAGACAACCGATTTTCTTTTCGCAAAAAACCCTCCACAACCATATGATCTAAATGACGCAACATATAGTCAAAATACCCTAGTGTATTTAGCAACCCGATAGGTCGACGATCGTGCCCTAGCTGCGCCAAGGTTAACATCTCGTACAACTCATCCAACGTACCGAAACCTCCCGGCGCAGCAATCACTGCATCAGACAGCTGTGCCATGAGCACTTTACGTTCATGCATAGTTGGTACCACGTGAAGCGCTGAAAGACCCGTGTGGCATACCTCACGGGCGAGTAAATGTTCTGTTATCACACCAACAACATTACCTCCCTGCGATAAGGCAGCATCGGCAACAACCCCCATCAGACCCACATGACCCCCACCGTAGACAATCGTATGTCCTCGTCTGGCCAGTGCAATACCCAATAGTCTGGCCTGCTCTTCGTAGCTGGCATCTTTACCTTTTGAGGATCCGCAAAAAACAGCAACACTAGTCATAGCAAAAAATAATTATCTTGCAAATAACGTGATTTTATGACAGCTTTGACCATATTATTATGTATACCTGAGATGCTTATTGAACAGTACATTTTTCATTTCCAGAGTCCATATCAAACTCGCAGGCACTTATGAACGATATACTAAATTTTGATTCCCTCAGCTCACAAACAATAGAACTGTTAGAGACCCTCATCAAAACTCCTTCTTTCTCCAGAGAAGAACAAATCACAGCCGATCTTCTGGAAAGATTCCTGTTGTCCCAGGACTTGCACCCACGAAGAACAGGCAATAACGTCTGGGTAACAAGTAGCCACTGGAATGATCGCCAGCCAGTATTACTCCTGAATTCGCATCATGATACGGTAAAACCTGTAGCAGGCTGGACAAAAGATCCCTTCGGGGCTCTTTGGGAAAATGACAGGCTGTACGGACTGGGCAGTAACGATGCCGGAGGGGCTCTGATTTCGCTACTGACGGCTTTTTTAATGCTTGAAAAAGATCAGACACTACAATGTAACATCATGTTAGCGCTTACTGCAGAAGAGGAGGTAAGTGGTACGGGAGGAATCGCTTCGATTTTACCGCAATTAGGCAGGATTGATTGTGGAATCGTGGGTGAACCCACCTGCATGCAGGCTGCAATAGCAGAACGAGGACTAGTAGTGATTGACGGGGAAGCCATTGGATCTGCTGGACATGCCGCCAGACAGGAAGGAATCAACGCATTATACATAGCAATTGAAGATATTGTACGACTACGAAACCATAAGTTTGCCAAAGTGTCGGAATTACTTGGTCCTGTAAAAATTAGTGTCACCCAAATTCAGTCCGGACATCAGCACAATGTAGTACCAGATCGCTGTACCTTCGTGGCGGACGTTCGCGTCAATGAATGTTATTCTCTGGAAGAGATTCTGGAAGAACTCCAATCTATATGCCATTCGCATTTGAAAGCAAGATCTCTTAGACTAACCTCCAGCAGTATACCAATCCACCATCCACTGGTACAAGCGGCAAAAGATCTTTCAATACCTCTGTTTGGGTCTTCAACGCTAAGCGATCAGGCACTACTCCATTGTCCAACCATCAAAATTGGTCCCGGTGACAGCGCACGGTCACATACCGCAGACGAGTTCATCACCCGACAAGAACTAATTGATGGCATGCACACATACATTAACTTAATCACTACATTTTCGAAACTAAGCCAACAAAACACACTAAACATCACCTCTTAATGCCCCAGCATCACTCTCTGGTAAAGACTCCTCAACAATGATATTGTCAGTAGACGATTCTTCTTCAGCAGCATGCAGCTTGTTAATCTGCTTGTAAAATTTACTGCTTGCATCAGACAGCATCGCAATATCTACATCTACTGATTGCAAAATTTCGAGCAGACAGTTAATGCGACCTTCTGTCTCAAAAAATTTATTCACGATCACAATTTTTTTGCTGTCGACAATACAGTAGCCTGCCTGAAAGTTACCCTTCTCATATCTGACAGAATACAAAAGTTCCTCCAATATAGCTTCCAGCTTTTTTAGCGTGTATTTGTTGTATTTAAACATAAGTAGTAATTATGCCCCAATAATAAATTTATTTTGGCAATCTTGATAGTACAGGCTTGTATCTTTGCAAACGTTTCCAACTTCTTCACTCATTAAGAAAATAAATGATTCGAATAGCATTGCTTGTTTGCACACTACTGGTTGTCAGTCTTCTGGAAGCTCAAACACCGAGTGACCGAACTTTCCAAGCCACTGCAATTGTAGGTCTCAATTTATCACAGATAGATGGAGACAAACTAAGCGGTTTTCACCAACCAGGCTTAAACGTTGGAGCGAAAGTAGATTTTTCCATGGCAGAGCGCTGGCGGCTGGGTTTGGAGATGCTTTACAGCCAGCAAGGTGCACGCAGAGTATTCAACGACGATCCTTCTGCTACGCTTGATAAACTACGGCTCAATTTCGTTGAATTGCCATTAATGATTCATTTTCGAGACTGGAAACTTCAGGCTGGGGCTGGCATTATTTACCATCGCTTGATAAATTTTACTGCATCAGATATCATCGGAGATGATATTACAGACTTGCAAAATTTTAGTCCTGATGTCTTTTCGATGGTGTTTGGGTGTACATTTGATCTTAAGAAGCAAATGGGTCTGAATATACAATGGTCAAAATACCTCACTGACCTACAGGCTGATCCCAATGCAGTATCCTATATTGGACGAAATATTTCGCTTCGCTGGCTGTACAGGCTCTAGAGCGTTGTAAGGTCTTCGGGATTATCGGGTATCAACACAGCTTATTAAGTAATTGCGGTATGAAACTTTGGCAAAAAAATCAGTCTTTGGATGAACGCATAGAGGTATTTACCATTGGCCGCGACCGGGAAATGGATCTGCGTCTGGCGCGCTTTGATATGTTAGGATCAATCGCACATGGACAGATGCTGGTTGAGATCGGGTTGATTAAAGAAGGAGAATTTATACAACTCCGCAACGTTCTGCAAGAACTCATAGTAGAAGTTGAAGCAGGCAAATTTGTCATTGAAGAAGGGGTCGAAGACATACATTCTCAGGTTGAGCTACTGCTAACTCGTAAATTAGGAGAAACTGGCAAAAAAATTCATGCTGCGCGTTCCAGAAATGATCAGGTACTTGTAGACCTTCGTCTGTTCTTCAGAGAAGAAACTGCTCACATAGTCAGAACTACACAAGAGGTTATTAATCAACTGCTGCTACTTTCAGAAAAACACAAGGATGATTTACTCCCTGGTTACACTCATCTACAAGTAGCAATGGTATCCAGCTTTGGCTTGTGGTTCGGAGCTTATGCGGAAACCCTCATCGATGACCTACGGCTTTGGACCGGCATTTATCAAAGCATTAATCAAAACCCTCTGGGTTCCGCTGCAGGTTATGGATCCTCCTTCCCGATAAACAGGCAGAGAACGACCGAACTTCTAGGGTTTGAAGATATTGCA
The DNA here is from genome assembly GCA_964645715.1 of uncultured Saprospiraceae bacterium. GTDB lineage: Bacteria > Bacteroidota > Bacteroidia > Chitinophagales > Saprospiraceae > JAUMBM01. Next base: position 189,116 of record CAZYAO010000001.1, on the reverse strand, counting down.
TACAATGTTGTCCATGCTCAAATGGGTCGGGGAAAATCGGAAATGTTTATGGCATTCGGCATAGCCTCTTTAGCCCAGACGATGGGTAAAATGGCAATGGATCTATGCCTGTACAATAGTCAAAACTTTGGATTCATCCGCCTCCCAGATGCCTTTACTACCGGCTCCAGCATTATGCCTCACAAGAAAAATCCTGACGTATTTGAACTTATACGTGCCAGATGTAATCAGCTGCAAAGTTTACCTGCACAAATTGGATCTATACTGGCAAACCTTCCCTCAGGTTATCACAGGGATTTCCAACTACTCAAAGAAATCATCTTTCCTGCTCTTGATCATCTAAGAGAGTGTCAGTCAATCTTGTTGTATGCGCTCCCACAGTTGAAGGTCGGCACTGATTTGCTTCAGGATAAAAAATACGATTTACTGTATACCGTGGAGGCTGTTAATGAAGCCGTAATTAAGGGAATTCCATTCCGTGACGCTTATCGACTCATTGCAGCCCAAGTCTCCGAAGGAACTTTCGAACCATCAAAAGTACTTCACCACAACCATGAGGGAAGTCTTGGGAATCTATGTACTGATAACATTAAACGAAAATTGGAGGCAGTTAGCGGCCAGTTTTCATTCGAAAAATGGGAGTCTTGCCTGGAAGCCCTGGCTGGCAAAATCTAGATATCAACTTTGGTTTACTGTATCTTATGGGCATTACATTGGCGTATAAATAGCAAATTTGTAAATTGCCCTCGCAATTGATATTAATACCTACGAATTAGCTACCATGATGAGACAGTCAAGTATACAAATACAGACAAAGGTTGAAGCGTTCACTCGGCTGCAATTAGAAGAATTACTGACGCTTCACTTTCATTACCATGCAAATCCCGAATTATCCCTGAAAGAATTTAATACCGCTCGGCGCCAAGCAGAAGAGTACACAAAAGCCGGCTGTGACGAAGTGTTTTTCATGGCTGAAACCGGTGTGGTCGGAATCATCCGGAATGGTGAAGGTCCCGTAATCCTCTTCAGAAATGACCATGATGCCTTGCCAATTCAGGAAGAAAATGATGTGCCCTACAGAAGTAGAATTATTGGTGTAGGCCACTTGTGTGGTCACTCTATGGTGCCAGTAATTTCTGTTGGTTTAGCCAAACAACTTATTGCACATAAATCATTTTGGAAGGGAACGGTGGTGTTGGTAAGTCAATTGGGAGAAGAAGGGGCCGATGGCGCAAGAAAAATGATTGAAGCTGGTCTTTTTTCAAAAATTCCTATGCCCGACATGGCGCTTGCCTGGCACTGCAGCCCAACGCTTCCCGGAGGGAAAATAGGAATCAGACCCGGTCCGGCTATGGCGCTTACAGCACATCCTGAAATCGTAATTAAAGGACTGGGCGGACACGGAGGCTATCCATCCACAACCAAAGATCCCGTAGTTCTCGCAGCAGCCATTATTCTTAGACTTCAAACCATTGTAAGCAGAGAGGTGAATCCAATTGAACCTGCTGTTGTAACAATAGGCTCTATAGTAACCAATACTCAAAAAGGTTCCGTAATCCCTTCAGAGGTATATCTAAAACTTACCATAAGATGCTTCTCTGAGGCCATTTTTGTACAAATAATGGAAGCTGTGGCGAGAATTTGTAAGGGAGAGGCAATTGCTTCGGGATTAGACGAATCCTTGTACCCTGTTATCCTGCCTTATCCTCGCTATACCAAACCGGTAATTAATGATACGGAACTCTGCAATAGATTGGAGACAATTTTTAAGCGCTATCTGGGTGAAGACGCTGTAATTGAAGAGCCGCCCTATACATTTGGCGAAGATTTTGCGTATTTTGACAATGAAGGCCGAATACCCATAGCATTTCTTTGGCTGGGATCGGTAGATCCTGAAAAATTTGATGCAAATGGCAAGCCTAGCTGCTATCTTGAGCCGTTACATTCGCCAAAATTTCTACCCCATCCTACAACTACACTTACTACAGGAGTTAATGCGATGACACTGGCAATATTAGACATACTGGCACCAGGTGCCTAAACCAAAGTAAATGAATTCGTTCAATTGGGATAGAAAAGGAAAGTGGTACCAATACATTCCACATCCAGTAGTTATTCTGTTCGGAATGCTGCTGTTGGCTGCCGTAATGACGCATTTCATCCCGGCTGGAGAATTTAGCAGGGAAATGATTGATGGACGTGAAAAAGTAGTCCCTGGTTCTTATCAACAGCTTAGTGCCAAACCTGTAGGCGTACTTGCAATGTTTATGGCACTTCCTGTCGGTTTTAAGACTGCTAGTGATATCATATTTATTGTGTTGGCCAGTGGTATAATGTTTGGCTTTTTGGAAAAATCCGGTGCAGTGGAAAATGCGGTTGGTGCGGCTGTCAAGCGACTGGGGGGAAGTAAACGAGTAGTACTTGTCATACTTATGACTTACATTTTTGGATGCCTGGGTGTATTCGTTGGATATGAAAATAATATTGCCCTTATTCCCATAGCAGCCGTACTAAGCATCGCAATAGGAGGGGATTTGATGCTGGCAGCGGGTATTGCGGTTGGCGGTGTAACTGTTGGCTTTGCACTGTCACCTGTCAATGCTTACACAATTGGTACTGGCCATAAAATTGCTGAGCTTCCATTATTCTCTGGGGCCGGGCTCAGAACAGTCTTGTGCTTTACTGGTTTATCCATACTTGCTTGGTATAATGTGCGATATTTTAAAAAAATTCTCTCCAATCCATCCGCCAGTTTGGTGCAGGATGTTGACATAAAAGGATTTACATTATCAAAACCTTTAACAGATTATACACTTGGCAGAAAGGATGGTATTGCTTTCAGCATTTTCATCGTTGGTATGGCATACATGCTGTTTGCTGTTTTTCAATATCACTGGTATCTTAACGAGATCTCAGCTTTTTTTTGCATGATGGCAGTGCTGATTGGACTCACAAATAAACTTACAGCAACAGAATTTGGAGAGGTAGTGCTAAGTTCTGTCGGGAAGGTTGCACCAGGGGCTTTTATGGTTGGCTTTGCAACTTCCATCAAGGTTGTGTTAGAGCAGGGTCAGATAAATGATACAATTGCGCATATATTTGCTTCTCAACTAAGTGGCTTATCATTGTATGGATCTGCTATTGCAATGCTATTTGGACAATCCGCCATGAATTTCTTAATTCCGTCAGGTAGCGGACAAGCATTGGCCACCCTTCCCATACTAGTCCCTGTGGGAGAAGTAATTGGTCTGACAAGACAAACCGTTGTACTCATCTTTCAAATGGGGGATGGTATCACCAACCTGATTAACCCAGCGCTTGGCGGGCTAATTGCTATGCTGGGTATGTGCAGATTACCTTTCGACCGATGGTTACGATACATTAGCCCCGTGTTCTTCTACATTTTTCTGATAGCATGCATTGCTGTGCTGTTTAGCGTAAAAATCCGCTACGGTCCATTCTGAATGATATTAAAGGCAATCCATCTCGTACATGAGTGCGAAGAACCCGGTGATTCAATACAGCTTCCTTTTTTGAATAATATTATTACTAGCGCTTGATCAGAATAGTTGTACATACTAAGAAATATTTTCATTAATACTTGAAAAACATTATCTTTGCGCCGCAATTAATAATTGTTTAACCAGAGACATTCTTTCAATGTCAAATTCAGCATCATGTTAGAAAACGAAGAACTGAACGATTCTCCGGTGAATCCGGAAGAAATCACTGAAGCAACTGCTTCAGAAGCCACTGAAATTCAAGAAACTGAAGAAGAGGCTCCAAAGGCAGTTGTCATCAAGAAGTCGGAGCTGATTGAAGAAGCAGCACCCGCCGAAGAAGAAGAGGAAGAGGAAGAAGATATTGACATTCTTCCCGGCGATTCCTCGCCTGTAACCGGTGATGGCCACAGCGACTTCAATTGGAACATTGGCAAACGCAGTATGGCTGCTTATACTGCAGAGGAAGTTAAGGGGTATCTCGACGCTTACGACAATTCAATGCGTGCCATTGAAGAGTTTGAGATCGTAGGAGGCAGAGTAACTGCAGTTACTGGCGGCGATGTAGTTCTGGATTTGAACTCCAAATCAGATGGTCTTATCCCACTTTCAGAATTTAGGGATATGCCCAACCTGAAGGTTGGAGATATTATCGAGGTATACGTTGAGCAACAGGAAGATGCACGTGGTCAACTTGTACTTTCACGCCGCAAAGCAAAACTGCTCCGAGCATGGGATCGTATCCGCGATAGTTACGAAAATGGTACGGTGATTACCGGTACGGTGATTAGTAAAACGAAGGGTGGTCTCATCGTTGACTGCAGTGGACTCGAAACATTTTTGCCAGGTTCGCAAATCGATATCAAGCCAATCATTGATTATGATGCCTACGTAGGTAAAACAATGGAATTCAAGGTTGTCAAAATTAATGAGACAATCAAAAATGCTGTTGTTTCACACAAAGCACTCATCGAAAGTGACTTGGCTGAGCAGCGTGAAGCAATCATAGCTAGCTTGGAGCGTGGTCAGGTACTGGAAGGTCTTGTTAAAAATATCACTGATTTCGGTGCATTCCTCGATCTGGGTGGTGTTGACGGCCTGCTCTACATAACTGACATCAGCTGGGGACGCATCAGCCATCCTTCAGAAGTACTGCACCTCAACATGAAAATCAATGTCGTTGTACTTGATTTTGATGAGAACAAGAAGAGAATTTCACTGGGTCTCAAGCAGCTTCAACCACACCCATGGGAGGTACTCAATGCGACTATTAAGGAAGGATCAACCGTTAAGGGTAAGATTGTAAACATAGAGGACTACGGTGCATTCCTTGAGATTCAACCTGGCGTTGAAGGATTGATTCACGTATCTGAGGTTAGCTGGAGTAACCAACCAATCAATGCAAGGGAATACTTTAAACTTGGACAGGAATATGAGGCTCGCGTGGTGACAATCGATCGCGAAGATCGCAAAATGTCTCTGTCTATCAAGCAGCTATCTCAGGACCCCTGGGAAAATATAGAGGCTAAGTATCCTGTTGGCAGCAGACACACAGGTGTAGTCAAAAATTTGACCCCTTATGGCGTGTTTGTCGAACTGGAAGAGGGTATAGGTGGCATGGTTCACATCAGTGATCTTTCTTGGATTAAGCGTTACGGTCACCCATCTGAATTTACCAAAGTGGGTGCCAGCATCGATATAATTATACTTGAGATTGATAAGGATAGCCGCAAACTTTCTTTGGGTCATAAGCAGCTTGAAGAAAATCCATGGGATACTTTCGAAACGGTATTCCCTGTAGGCTCTTACCATGAGGCTACCATCCTCCGCAAAGATGACAGAGGCGCTATCGTTCAGCTACCTTATGGTCTAGAGGCCTACGCACCACTCAAGCATATCCGCAAGGAAGACAATACGTATGCAAATGTTGATGAGTCAATTACGGTCAAAGTCATCGAGTTCAATCGGGACGATAAGCGTATCTTAGTAAGTCATCTTCGTTACCTTGAAGATATTCGCCGTGAAGCGGATGAGCAAGTAAAGAAGGAACGTACTGAGGAAAGAAAGCGTACGACACAAGCTGTGAAGAAGCAACAGTCCACTTTAGAGCGAGATACGCTTGGTGACTTGGGTGTCTTCAGCCAACTTAAGGAACAGCTTGCTGAGAATGATGATGAAAACAAGGATAGCTAACAGGCTAAATCCGAAATAATATAACGAAGGGCTCCTCAAGTAATTGATGGAGCCCTTTGTTTTGTCAGTGTCTTGAAGTTGAAAGTATTTGGATTAACAGAGATTACCTATTTCTTCTCTTTATCATCCTCCTCTTCTTCTTCAAAATCATCATAAAAATCGTCATCCTCAAAAAAATCACTTTCTTCATCGTCATCTTCCTCTGCAACCGAGTCGACCACTTCTTTATGAAATGTATACTCTAGCATCCCCTCAAATAATGTCCAGGTTAGTGGCGTTGGCCAAAGAGATTCGTCTTCGCACCAATTCTCCATTACGTAGACAAAGATGTCATGGTAATTTGCTTCTAACCAAGCCTGAGCCTCTTGTGTAGACTCGAAGTCCGGTATCAGAAAAATTTCAAGTGAATCATTTGAAATCTCCATCTCCAGTTCAATCTGATCTTCAGGATAAACAGAATTCACCCACTCGATCAGCGATGCTTTTGGTCTAATTACCAATGCATTGCGGTTGATAGAAAACAAATCTGGCATGGCTAAGGGAAATTTATGTAAGAATATTAATAATTACCTGTTTGGGTAGCTAAGATTGATAGTGCTCTTGACCGTTCATACAGATGAAAGCGCTCAACCACCCTTCTGGTAATAACAAAAGTAGTGCTTTTTTACGTATCGTACCTGCTAGCACCTGAATAAAACCCACTTGAGTGTACTTTGCTGTGTGGACGTACAATACAATCTCCATTTCACCCAACCAGTCAACCCTCAAGAATCATACTCGTACAACTTGAGATTCTCAATGAGATGGATTAATTTAGCATCATAACTTCTGTCGGTTGCATAACCAGCTCTGCGTAATCCTCTGGCCCAGCCCTCGTAATCATCTTTGCGTAGCTTATATAATGACCTGTATCTGGGTTTTTTTAGCAATGCACTGTGTGCATGAAAACTCTCCGCTACACTTGAAAATTTTCTGAAAAAATCTTTGTGTGAATCATCTGAAAAATTGCTGCAGTGGCCTTTTGTGCAAGAGGTGGAAAAACACTTAATACCGAAATGATTGTTGTTTTCCTTCGCCAGCCTACTACTACCAATATTACTTTCCAGTAGTCCCTGAGCCAGCGTAATACTAGCAGGAATTCCATGCTTACGCATTTGGTCTACTGCGAGTGAAGAATAAGTGCGTATATACGCCAATTGACGTTCCCGAACAGACCCACTAAACACGACAACTCGGTTTCTTGCAGTTTTCGCAGCGGGGGATGCCGGTTCTCTCACGCTTTTCATCCTTTCTCTTCTACCCCCATTCAAATGTGAGACATTCTCTGGTTTGGCCTGTGGAACCTCTTCTACATCAAAGCTGCCAAGCTCAACCAATGACTGGTCTGCAAAACTTTCAACATCAACTTCAACAGCACTAATCACCTCATCTGTTTCATGACTGATCCCAATTTGCATAATGTTTTCGTTGTACATCCAATATAACAATCCGGCAACCATCATCTGCATCCAATATCTTCTGATGAATGCATAGATTATCAACACTACTGAGTAGTCCAAACTACTTAACTTGTTATTGTAGCTATTTTTCATACTTCTCAACTTACATTATGGGTTAGCTACACAAATATAATTATTTGTTTTTATTTTTTCTAAAAAAAACTTAATGTTTTTAAAAAATATTATTTAATGCCTTTTTAATTTGTTTTTAATTATTGTATTACAAGGTTCATCGAAATTTGTGGTGTTTGTGAATTTACCCAAACCTTGTTCTTTAGTTGTCACACATTGTTTGTCTTATCATATTACCAAAAACTAAATTCATGCTGATTAAAAACTCTGCTTCGCGTATGCTAGTAGTTGACTCTCGTTCGAAACTAGTGTTAAAACTCTTTTCCTTTTTTCCTGCCTTCTTCCTTGCTGGAGTTATCAGCTTATCTGCCAGTCCTATTTGGCATGCCGCTACTAATTCTATTATATCTGATACAGTATTGGTTCAAAGCATCTGTGAAGGAGAAACATATGAATTTGATGGCCAGACGCTGGTAACTGCGGGCACTTATTCGGCTACTTACACCGCCCAAGACGGAAGTGACTCTACAGTAATCCTTGAACTCAGCGTCCTTCCAACCTATAACTTATCCGTTAATGCCACCATTTGCGAGGGCGAAAGTTATGAACTTGGAGGAGTTGAATATTTTGACGCTGGCGTTTACAGCCTAACAATGACATCTTCGTTGGGCTGTGATTCAACCGTAGAATTGTCACTTGAAGTACTTTATCACTCATTGACATTACTCAATGAAACCGTTTGCGAAAATATCGGCTTACCCTTCAATGGTGAACTATTGACAACAACGGGTGTGTATACCGCTCTTTTGCCGGCAGCAAATGGTTGTGATTCATTAGTAGTTCTTGAGCTTACTGCTCTAAGCAGCCCTTTAATTGTTCAGGAGGCAACTATATGTCCAGGATCCACTTTTACTTTTGAAGGTCAAGAATTTAATGAAGCCGGAACTTATTCTTTCACTTATATCGGTCAAAATGGTTGTGACTCAACCATGCAGTTAAGCCTGCAAATTTCCACACTTGATACAACTTATCTAGTTAGCCAAATTTGCGAGGGTAGTACTTTTGAGTACAATGGAGATATCCTCACGGACGAAGGAACTTATGAATACTTATTTACATCTACGGTAGGCTGTGATTCCGTTGTTTACCTGACTATAGAATGGCTTCCCTTAGGTCTTGAGTTAATTACGATTAGACAATGCCCGGGCACTTCCTACTTTTTTGATGGTGACGAGATTACAGAAACAGGCGTCTATACGAAGCTTTCCATCGGAAGTAATGGTTGTGATTCACTCACACTGCTTGATATAGCCTTTACTTCCCCTTTAGAGACTACTTTACAAGCCTCCATCTGTTCCAACGAAACGTATAGTTTTCAAGGAATCGAACTAAATGAAACAGGGCTTTATAGCGACACCTTACAGTCAGTCATTGGTGGGTGCGACTCAATCGTATTCCTCCAGTTAACCGTAATTCCTGCCCCTGAAGTACAATTTACTGCACAAATATGTTCTGGAGATAGTTACACGTTCTTGGGTTCTTCATTTACAGCAAGTGGCACATATCAACTGACCATACCCGCAGTGGATGGCTGCGATACTACAGCTACGCTTGTACTAAGTGTAACCCCACCTTTGAGTACTGCTATTGGAGTAACGATTTGCGAAGGTGACTTTTTTAACTTCGGCGGACAACAACTGACAACTGCTGGTTTGTACCCCTTCACGTTTGTTAGCCAGGAAGGTTGTGACTCAATTGTGACTATAAATCTATCTGTCCTACCCGCAGCCCGCAACCCAATCACGGTCGAAACTTGCGAATCTCCATACACCTATCTCAATGAACCACTAACGGAGAGCGGAAACTATACTTTTGTATTGGAGAATGCCTCTTCCAATGGCTGTGACTCTGTTATTGAGTTGAGTTTAACAATCCTTCCAAATAGTGCGCCAACACAACTTGAAGCAAGCATTTGTGCTGGTGAGCTTTTCCTTTTCGGCGGGTTCGAACTAACTCAGTCTGGTACCTACACAGATTCCTTGCAAAACCAATATGGTTGTGATTCATTGGTTATCTTGAATCTACGAGTAGTTGATCTGGAAGCATCAATCATTGAATTTGAAGGCAACTTAATCACGCCACTAATTGCAGGAGCTAGCTATCAATGGATTGATTGCTCTACACTCCAGCCTATTCCCGGAGCTAACCTCTTGTCATTTACACCTACTAGTACAGGTTCCTACGCAGTAATTGTGTCACTCAATGGCTGTAGTGTAACATCTGATTGTAAGTCGGTAGTTGTTGTAAGCAACTCCGAAATCCAACAAAACGAATTTACGGTTGCTGTTTTCCCTAACCCAGCTTCTGACTACATCAATATTGTCTTCAATACCGATCTGCCTTCCACAACTGATATCGTTGTGTTGAATCTGTTAGGCAGACCTGTCCTACGCCAACGCGTTGGTTCAGGCCAGCGGTCAACAATAATCGATGCCAGCAGCCTTCCTGCCGGTCAGTACATACTTCATATATCTAATTCAATAACAACTCGCACTCAGCCAATAATTATTAAGTAAGCATTAGTTTTTTCCCACACGGTTTCATTACATACGCGAGTTTTGAGCCATCCCAAAGGGGATGGCTTTTTTTATTTACAAGGAGTAGAATCTGGAATAAACCGGGCAGTTAGTACTGTAAAATCATCCGGGTAACCTGCCTCTCCTTTAAATATTTCAAGCCTCTCCGCGAGTCTTCTATTAAATTCTGCAGGTGAACATTGATGATGTTGGGCTACAAAATCATGTAACAGTAATTCATCAAAGTAGTCTCCGTCTACGTTTTGCAAATCTGTTAATCCGTCTGTATATGCAAGAACAAAAGCTTCAGCACACAATTCAACTTCTCCAATCGCAATTGCTGGCAATTGTTGAAACGATCCCAATAAAGTACAACCCTCTCGCAGTAATTCCATTCCGTTCTGACTAAAAAGTACAGGTGGATTGTGCCCCGCGTTAACGTATCTTAGTTTGTGAGACACCATATCGTATTCAGCGATAAAAAATGTCAAAAATCTTTCCCCTCGGGTAGTTCTATTGACTGTTTGATTAAGATCCGCTATAAACTCGTCTAAATCCGTTCGCTTATTGATTAGCGTATGGAAATTAGCCTGAAAATTAGCCATCAACAAGGCGGCAGAAATACCTTTGCCCGAAATATCCCCTATACAGAAAACAAGCTTACCATCCGGAAATTCGATGTAATCAAAATAATCCCCCCCTACCCCAAATTGTGGTTTGTATATACTCGCTAGTTCGTAGCAAGACTTATGAGGTAATCGTTGAGGTATCAAAAGTCGCTGCATTTCAACAGCCAGCTCCATATCTCTTCTAAGTCGCTCCTGTTCCAGTTGTCGCTTAAATAATCTTTTATTCTCTATAGCAACCGCAATTATATTGGTTATCGTTGTAATAAACTGCACCTTACCGTAAACATCTACATGCTCCGCAAAACCACCGATAAACACATAGGCAATAGGCAGTTCTTTGTGTAAAACAGGTATGACCAGATCAAACTCCCGGAGAAAATGTTGTTCCTGATGGTCCAGGTTGACGAGTTGGGTAAATTGTGTTAATTCATTTAATGGAGCTAACATAACAACTGATTCATCCACTCCTTCATGTGTTGCGCACAACCACTCACCAGTTTGCTCCTCTGGAATAAAGAGTGCAAATTTTTTTACCTCCAGCTCCCACGCCAAAAAGTCATGGTACATTCTAAATAAGTCCTTTGCAGTGACATTATTGTTTATCGCCTGGGTTATATTCAATAGCCTGATTATTTGCAACTGCCTCAAATGAAGCTCCCGTTCCAGGCTAGTGATTTTTACAAAATTCTGCTGAAAAGATCCTAAGTCTGCCATGGCATAGTACTTCCGTTGGAAAGGAAAGAAGAGTTGCTGCTCAAAGATAATGGAATTTGGCAATTCACTAAAGCATGCCTACATTTGTGCAAAGTCAATAATAATGTCTTTCATCACACTTAACGAACAAAAAATCGCTTATCAATTTACCGGCAAAGGTGAAACAGTAGTTCTTCTTCATGGGTTTTGTGAAGACAGAAGGATTTGGATAGATGTTGAAGAAGAATTACACCGATATAATTTCAAGACACTCTCTATCGATTTACCCGGATTTGGAAATTCTGATTTACTCCGCCAAATACATGCAAACATAGAAGACTACGCTGCTACAGTCTACTCTGTCATTCAACATCTAAAGCTATCCAATTGCTACTTGCTAGGACATTCCATGGGCGGTTACATTGCACTGGCAATTGCTGAAAAATATCCGGAGATAGTTCGTGGATTAGGTTTAGTTCACTCTCATCCCTTTCAGGATACAACTGAAAAAAAATTGGATCGACAAAAACAAATCGATTTTATAGAAAAGCACGGCCATTTGCTCTATATCAAACAGCTCATTCCGAAGCTTTTTACTTCAAGATTTTCCAGTAGTAATCCTTTTACATTGGACACCCTTATACACAGGGCATCTGGAATCAAAGCCCGCGGCCTTGTAGACGCACTAAATGCAATGATTTCGCGCCCCGATCGGACTAAGGTTCTTCAAAAAAGTAAAGTACCCGTATTATTCATCATTGGGAAAGAAGACATCACGATTCCGTCCCAAGAAAGCCTTGCGCAGATTCTACTACCTCAAATTTCAAGCATCTATCTACTAGATAAAGTTGCTCATATGGCCATGTTTGAAGCTTCCAGACAAACACAACTCATCATTCGCAACTTTTTAATGTACTGCCAACAATTCGCACAGGCACGAAGTGCTTTCTGAAATCTATAATTATTTACTCATTTTTTCGATACATTATTGCATTTTACTATGAAATCTGTTACATTTGTCATTAATATGTAAATCAGCAGATTTTAAGTCTGCCTTCCCTGCTCTTCAATAGCTTTTTCTCACCCAGTTTTGTCCATTTACTCACCTTATTTGATACAGCACGGCCTGTACTGGGTGTGGTGTGAGCTAGATTCTGTGCATTTTGTACAATCAAAATCTGCATCTCGTTGGTTTACACGCATTACGTACTGGTCTTCACACAAAAAGGCAACTTCATCCAATTTTGATTCAGAGATTACCTCTGCATTCTTTCAGTCATTCGCAGCATTTGCGGATTCGGCTAAGTGTCTATTTTTTCATACAGCCTCCTTGCTGTAAAATTTTGATTTTATGATATCGAATGAAGACATCATTTTGCTGTGTATTCTTGCCACTGGGGCGTTGTACATGAATTGGAATACTATCCAAAAGGACATTCGTCTTTTTAATAGAAAACACACTTCGTCTGATTCCACATCCGGTACCCTCTCTCAACAGCAGGGTAAACCTGCCGAAGAAGCGGCATAGCCACTTCGTTCATTTAAGAATATTCCGTACTTTTCCACTGTACTCTCCCACCCTCTATTGTTGCTTACTTGAAGTATCAATTTGCTGTATTTTTTCAGCAAAGTTCACTGCTTTTTTGCATACATACTATCCATTGATTTCTAAGGAAATGAACGCATTTACAAATTGATTCATGAACAAAGCTGTTCCTTTTGCGTTCCGTACTTAGCGAAGCACAACTTTGATTTCCCAATTGATGGATAAGCATAAATTCATTTCATCCGGACTGCTGGAACAATACGTTCTGGGTCTTACTACACTTGAAGAAAGTAAGGAAGTAGAAGCGTATCTGGAAGCATTCCCTGAACTCAAGGAAGAAGTCAACGCCATGGAAGAAGCGCTGATGCGCTATGCTGCTTCCCAGTCCATACCCCCTTCTCCCAATAAGCGTCGGATCATTCAAAGTACTCCTTCGACGAGCAGACTTCGATCTGGGCTTGCAGACTGGCATGCCCCCGTCTTGTTTGTAATCACCACGCTTGTCCTGGGTACTTTTTCTTTTGTTCTATGGCAGGAAAATAAAATTTTGCGCCACTCCCTTGAAAGCCAGAGAGCCGAGATGAGTCTACTCGAGCAGCATTTCCTTCACCAGGATTACGATGCACATTTGTTTAGCATTCTCTCACATCTGGATACCAGACAGATTGAACTTACCAACCATCTCACTACCAATTCTCAACACGCTGTAGTAGCTTATTGGAATCCAACAGCCCACAAAGCCATCCTCAACACTGCTGCCCTGCAGGCACCGCCGTCGAATCATCAATATCAACTATGGTACTATATCAAAGACCGATACGTGTCTGCTAATCTTTTAGAATCTAGTAAGCTCAAACTCATACCTATAAGTTATCTTCCTAAGGTTCAAAAAATCATGCTTACCATTGAGCCCTTGGGGGGCAGTCGCTTCCCCAACGACCAGCGGGTAGCATATACAGGAGAAATTCATCCCCATTAAACATCATCACAGTAGTTGCATTTTCATAAATTTTTACGACACCCACAATTTTTACAAAATAATGTTTGTCTGTTAGTTTCTATTTAGTAATTTAGCGTCTACCTCCATGAACATTTACTTCGAAACAGTTTCTTAATTTTAAACAGGGGGAGGTCATGCTAATTATCTACGTAATTTCCGGAGCATTTCTTTGTGGAGCAGGCTTAATTATGGCGTCACATCTGGTAGCAGCACGGAGCGGCAGAACTCGTTAGTTCTATGCTAACTGCATCGCAATCTTAGCTTCTTGCATATCTATTGAGCACTTACGGTTTTTTTGCAAGAAACTGCCAATTTTAGCAACTGAGAGGCATGAAATGCAAATGGCCGTCGGCATTCACTGCCGGCGGCCATTTACAATTATGCTGGGTGCTATCAGCTTAATCAAGCTTTAAAACCTGAATAAATGCCTTCTGTGGCACTTCTACTTTACCGAACTGGCGCATCTTTTTCTTACCTTCTTTTTGCTTCTCGAGTAGTTTCCGCTTTCGTGAAATATCACCACCATAACATTTGGCTGTGACATCTTTTCTAAGTGCAGAAATAGTTTCGCGTGCAATAATCTTAGCCCCAACAGCGGCCTGTATAGCTATTTGAAATTGCTGTCTAGGCAGTAGTTCCTTTAATTTTCTGCATATTTGCCTCCCCAGCGCTTCAGCTTTCGTTCTGTGTACTAATGCTGAAAGAGCATCGACATTTTCACTATTTAGTTTAATATCAAGTCTCACCAGGTCTGTTTCTCTGTAATCAAGCGGTTGATAATCAAAGGATGCGTACCCTCTCGATATTGATTTTAATCTGTCATAAAAATCAAATACGATTTCTGCCAGCGGTAATTCAAAAAACAACTCCACCCGGTCTGTTGTGAGGTAAGATTGATTCTTGAGAATACCCCGCTTTTCGTTACACAGCTCCATGATAGCACCAATATACTGCGGTTGGGTAATAATCTGGGCTTTTATATAAGGTTCCTCTACGTAATCAATATTGGTTGGATCCGGTAAATCTGCCGGGTTTCGTACGACTGCCTTACCTTCTCTCGTAGTATAACAATAGTAACTTACGTTAGGAACCGTTGTAATTACATCCTGGTTAAATTCACGCGACAATCTTTCCTGCACGATATCGAGATGCAGCATTCCAAGAAAACCACATCGGAATCCAAAACCTAAAGCTACGGAGGACTCTGGTTCAAATACAAGACTAGCATCATTAAGCTGCAGTTTTTCTAAGCTATCCCGTAAATCCTCAAAGTCATCATTATCTATAGGAAAGATTCCGGCAAACACCATAGGCTTGACATCTTCGAAACCTTTGATAGGCTCCGCACTGGGCCTATTGGCCAGTGTGATGGTATCACCTACCTTGATCTCTTTCGACTGTTTTATACCCGTCACTATGTAACCTACATTGCCTGTTGCCAACTCAGGCTTGGCTTGATAATCCAGCTTAAGTACCCCTATTTCATCGGCTGTATACTCACCACCGGTATTCATAAATCGAACCTTGTCGCCCTTTTTGAGTACACCATTGATTATCCGGATATTAGCAATTGCTCCTCTGAATGAATTGAAGATGGAGTCAAAAATAAGTGCCTGCAGTGGAGCCTCCGGATTGCCCTTTGGGGCAGGTATTCTGGATACGATGGCATCCAAAATTTTATCAACCCCTAAGCCTGTTTTACCACTGGCAAGTACAATATCATCTACGTCACAGCCAATAAGATCAATTACCTGTTCAGATACTTCCTCCACCATGGCACTTTCCATATCCACTTTATTGAGAATAGGAATGATGGTGAGATCGTGCTCAATAGCAAGGTACAAATTACTTATTGTCTGTGCCTGTATCCCCTGACTTGCATCAACCAGCAGGAGTGCCCCTTCGCAGGCAGCAATGGATCGTGATACTTCATAGGAAAAATCGACGTGACCCGGTGTATCAATCAAATTAAGAATATACTCCTGTCCGTCGGTATGCTTATAGTTGAGCTGAATTGCATGGCTCTTTATCGTAATACCTCTTTCCCGTTCGAGATCCATATCGTCTAGTGTCTGTTCCCTGAGATCCCTATCAGATACCGTACGGGTGACTTGTAGCAGGCGATCAGACAAAGTGCTCTTGCCATGATCAATATGTGCGATGACGCAGAAATTTCTGATGTTTTTCATAACTACAAATGTAATGAAGTTGACCCGATCTTACTAGTTTGCCATTCTTGTTAATTTGCACTCTCTGGACAAAAACATGCAGTACACGCACTAGCCAGCAGGCAAACTACACCCCGATATAAGACAACCGGAGCCCAAAAGTTCATTGATATTTTAGCTATTCCCCTTTGCCAGCTCCCAAGAAGCAAATCCCGTCAAAAGAAAAAAGGCTAATTTTTGCAAAAAACCAAAATTACATTTGGCATTTTAACAACAAGTCCATTTCTTTGTATCCAATCAAGTACTTCTCGAATAGAACTTAGTACTTGGAGTTTATATAGAATGTCATTTGGTTTTTTGGGGTTATTAATACGAAAAGAGACAAGCAGCTGCTTCGTCTCTTTTTTTTTGTGTCCTTAACACCTGAATCAGCAGTCAGATCACAACACAAATAAAAATTGGTTCTTTTCACTCACCAAAATCATCAATATAGTACAAACAAAATTAGTCGGCCGGTTAACATAGTAACCAGACCGACTTTTTATTACTTCGTAAATAACCTACGAACAATAAGTTACTTAACGTGCTTTTCGTCACTAACCGTCAACTTATAGCGACCTCTGGCACGGCGGCGAGCCAAAACCTTACGGCCATTTTTAGTGCTCATGCGAGAGCGGAAGCCATGCTTATTAGCACGCTTTCTTTTTGATGGTTGAAAAGTTCTTTTCATGATAACTATACTTTAATGCCTACTACCAAGAAGGCATACGTTTTTCAAAAGTTGTGCAAAGGTAAATACGGCAGCTTACATTTGCAAGTCTTAATAATTAATATTTTCTGATTATACCCAGATATTGCTGCTATTTGGTTGCAATCAAGGACAGGGCAGAAGACAGTTTCACCATTAAACCGTCATGATGTCTTTTTCCTTGAGGTCAATTAGCCCATCTATCCGAATTGTAAACTTATTGGTTAGTTGCTGAATTTCCTCTTCCTTTTTCTTACCTATATCCTCGGCCAGCCCGTTTTTTACAGCTTTTTTAAGCTGTTCCATTCCATCCCGGCGAGCGTTACGCACACTCACTTTGGCATCCTCACCCAGTGCCATGGCCCTTTTTACAAGATCCCGTCTCCGTTCCTCTGTAAGCATTGGAATAGACAAGCGGACCATTTCACCATCGTTCATTGGCGTGATTCCAAGATTAGCCTCAAAGATGGCCTTCTCGATAGGTCCCAGCATTGTTTTTTCCCAAGGCTTTATTGTCAATGTGCGCGCATCCGAAGTAGCCACATTTGCCACTTGTTGCAGAGGTGTCGGCGAGCCATAATAGGAAACCATGAGCCCATCCAGCATGGCTGGGGAAGCCTTACCAGTGCGTACTTTGGTCAGTTCATATGTCAGGTGCTCGATTGCATGCTCCATTTGACTGGCAGCTTTGGAGACAATTCCTTCTACTTCTTCCGGTAACATAGTTGTTATTCTTCGTTAGTTATTCGCGATTGTTACAACAAGCATTTTGGAACGGCGCTGCAAAAATACGCCGATTTTATTTATAATACAAAACAGCTGTCAACTAGCGTGACAGCTGTTTTTGTTGCCTATACTAATCCGGATACAATCTTGTTCTAGTCGTCATTGGACATTCCCAAATAACGCAGCACGAAGAAAAGCAAGATTGCCAGCGCCGATAAGGCTGCAGAAACATAGGTCATAGCCGCCCAATGCAAAGCGTCTTTAGCGCCGTCATATTCCCGACCTTTAGCATAGTGGCTACTATCCAACCACGCAAGTGCTCTTCGGCTTGCGTCAAACTCTACCGGAAGGGTTACGAAGCTGAAAAGTGTCGTAATACCAAAAACGGCTATAGTAATTAACAGCAAGGTTGTACCTCCCTGCACGCCAAAGGCTCCCAACGCAAAGAGCAGTAAAAACTGTTGAGCCTGGGAAGCTATCTGCACCACAGGCACCATGGCCGATCGCATCCGTAACCACGCGTAGGCTTGTGCATGCTGCACAGCATGGCCGCACTCATGCGCTGCTACTGCAGCGGCTGCGATATTGCGCCCATGATATACATCAGGGCTGAGACTGACCGTCTTTGTTAGCGGGTTGTAGTGGTCTGTGAGGACTCCCTCCCCTACTACAATCTGTACGTCTCTAATGTTAAAATGACTAAGCATAGCCTCGGCCACTTCCTTGCCGGAGGCACCATTGCGCAGAGGCTCCTGACTGTAGTGAGCAAATTTCGATCTAAGTCGTTGGCTCAGGAGCATGCCAATCACAGAGAACACTACTGTGATAACTATATAGCCCATGTAAGCACCCATATTGATATTGTTTTAATCAATGATTGCAAATCCCGTATACGGCCTTAACACCTCAGGAATAACAATCCCATCAGATGTTTGGTTGTTTTCCAACAGTGCGGCGACAATTCTTGCCAATGCCAAAGCACTGCCATTGAGCGTGTGTGCAAGACGTGTACCCTTGCTATCTTTATCCCGGTAGCGAAGTTTTAACCTGTTAGCCTGAAAGGTCTCAAAATTTGACACAGAACTTACCTCCAGCCAACGCTTTTGGGCAGCAGAATAGACCTCAAAGTCGTAAGTTAATGCCGAGGTAAAACTCATATCTCCTCCGCAAAGGCGCAGTATGCGGAAAGGTAAATCAAGCTTGTGCAATAAGCCTTCTACGTGCATCAACATTTCGGTGAGTGCATCGTACGAACGATCGGGGTGCTCTATACGCACTATCTCAACTTTATCAAATTGATGAACGCGATTGAGCCCACGCACGTGTGCCCCATAAGAACCTGCCTCCCTTCTGAAACAAGGGGTGTAACCCGTCATTTTTATTGGAAAATCTCCTTCCTCAAGGATTACATCCCTGTACACATTTGTTACGGGCACCTCTGCCGTCGGAATTAGATACAAATCATCGACGGTTGCATGGTACATCTGCCCGTCCTTATCCGGCAACTGCCCTGTGGCGCGAGCCGACTCTGCATTTACCAGCAATGGAGGTAAAATTTCTTCATAGCCGGCGCCCGTAGCTTCATCCAGAAAAAATGCTATTAGCGCCCGTTGCAGGCGTGCACCCTTTCCCCGATAGACCGGCCAGCCAGCACCCGTGAGCTTTACGCCTAGTTCCAGATCAAACAACCTATATTTTTGTGCGAGCTCCCAATGTGGCAGTGCACCTTCGCTCATCTCCGGAAGTGCGTGTGGCCATGGCCTGTAGACTTCATTGTCATCTGCCCCAGTACCTGCAGGTACCGACGAATGTGGCAGGTTGGGGAGGCGGAGTAATAAATCCTCGATGGAAGCTTTTGCCGTCTCCATACGCTCTTCTAAAATGACAGCCTTGTCTTTCAGGTCTGCTACCTGTTGGCGCATTTCCTCTGCTTCCGCCCTCTTTTGTTGCTTCATCAACTCACCAATATCTCTCGACAGTCGGTTGCGATCTGCCAAAACTCCGTCCAACTCCGTCTGTGTTGCCTTCCGTAAATCATCATGTGCGAGGATCTCATCAACCATTGCGAGCATGGTAGCGTCTGCATTTTTGCGTCTAAGCCCCTGCAGCACCCGGTCTTTTTGTTCCCGGAGCAAATTTATCTCCAACATAACAAACTGATTAACATATTTTAAAAATAAAAAAGCCTTTGCAATCCCTTTCTACACCTTATCCTTAGACACACAAAAACAAATCCGACTAAACGTCTCCGGGCTTGCCCGGGTAGCAGCATTTTGCCAAAACTGTCAGATAACAAACCGATCGCAAAGTAATTTTTGCAAAGATATATACTTGTTAATTACAAAATACGTATTTTTGCACTACCGAAAGTCACAGACAGCACAATCGCGGTATGCTCCCTTCCGTCTGACGCTGTTTTTTCACCTCGCTTATTCTTCTCTGTCCGTCCCAGACCCATTCTCGCGTATAGGGCCTGCCGTCAATAAGAAAAGAGTTATGGTTACGTCAGGTTCAGGGGCTCTGTGATTGGTCTTTTTCCTGTTTGATATTCAGTGTATTGGTTTTTTGATTTCAAAAACTGAATTCATCCGGCACAGACCTAGTATTTTGGTAAGCTGAGACCTGATGCTGCAAAGTGCATTCCTATTCACTGCGTCGTTTATTACTCTGCCGACCATTGCAATCGACTGTGCTTTGTTGTCCTTCACATGCAACTTATTGTGCTAGGGCCAAGCACCAAAGGGTGTTGTCACTTTTCGGCTATGTTTTATGCATTTTTTTCAAAATTATGCTCGCGAAAACGTCCAAAGCCAGCTATAACTGAACAACAATCTGCGCTTGGGTGTATTTTTGTTAGCAGTTGCACCCTCTGCCCTGTTAATCTGTTTTTAAACCCCAAGCTGTTGATAGCATTTTGCAACAGTCCGTGCTCCAATCAAGGTTATTATAACTTCAAAATCATGTAAACCAAATAAACGACAAGCTACACAGTTACCTGCTTACTTCCACGGTTCACCCACCTTACACATTTTCTCATGGCCTGCACCAAGCATTCTAGGAATATGCTGTATGCAGATTATCAAAAAACTAGAGGAAATGTCCGTACGGGTTGCAATAATTGCGTGGTTAACGTTTTCCTTCTAAATACAATTAATACCATCCTCTTGAACGCTCACTCTGCCGTAAAGCGGCACCGAGTTTTTGTAACACTATTTTCCATACGCTTATGTACGATATCTCTCAGTTGAATGAAATGCTTGTGCCAGAACTCCGAGAACTCGCCGAGCAAATCGGCATCGCTGGTTTCAAACGAATGAACAAACAGGAGCTGGTGCTCAAAATACTTGATCAGCAGGCCATTGACGGTGCTACTGCAACGCCCACTTCTACCGATAATTTCAACTCCTCCGCTGAATCCGAAGCACCTAGACTCGAAAAAATAATGCGTCGTCATGAAGGTTTTTCTCAACCGGACAATGCTGGCGTAGAAGGGGAAGATCGGCCAAGAAGAGCCCGAAAAGCCATTTTACCCGATGCTGATGAACCTGCCGATGCACCCCAGCCTCCATCGCCCTCATCCAAACCTACCGAGCTCAGAGAGCCACACAAGCGTCCTGCTTCTCCTGAACCCATGGCCCGACCTCCCAGACCTGAAATGCCCGAGCGACCAGAGCGTATGGAGCGGCCAGACAGGGATCGCCTCAACAGAAATGAACGCATGGACAGAGACCGGCAGGAGCGTATTGATCGGCCTGACAGGCAAGAGCGCATGGATCGCGACAGAATGGGCGGGCGGCCTGACAGAAATGACCGCATGGATCGCGATCGCCGCGATCGGCAGCCTATGCGTCAACAACGCCCCCCTCATGAATCTGGCGGACATCCTGAAGAAATGCCCACACCGCCGCCCCAAGAGAAAAAACCTGAAGTTGAAAAATTCAATATTGATCTTGACGGAATTATCGAAGGGGAGGGTGTGCTGGAAATGATGTCAGACGGCTATGGTTTCCTACGCTCTGCCGACTACAACTACCTGACATCCCCGGATGATATTTATGTTTCTCCTTCACAGATAAAACTTTTTGGCTTGCGTACCGGAGATACCGTAAAAGGTGCTATACGGCCGCCAAAAGAAGGAGAAAAGTACTTTGCCCTGCTGAAGGTTTCCAAAATTAATGGACTTGATCCGGCAGATGTAAGGGATCGTGTACCTTTTGACTACCTCACACCTCTTTTTCCAACCGAAAAATTCCGCCTCACGTCCTCTCCTACAGGACGTGATTTTGGCAACCGCCTCATTGATTTGTTTACACCCATAGGAAAAGGTCAGCGCGGTCTTATCGTCGCCCAGCCAAAATCAGGCAAAACGGTTCTCCTCAAAGATATTGCCAACGCTATCGCCCGTAACCATCCGGAATGTTATCTTATTGTGCTGCTCGTAGACGAGCGCCCTGAAGAAGTAACGGATATGAAGCGAAGCGTCAAAGCAGAGGTCATTTCTTCAACCTTTGATGAGCCTGCAGAGAATCACGTGCGTGTTGCCGGTGTCGTACTCGAAAAAGCTAAGCGTTTGGTTGAAAGTGGTCATGACGTTTGCATAATGCTTGATTCTATCACTCGACTGGCACGCGCCTACAACACTGTAGCCCCGGCCAGCGGTAAAGTTCTCTCCGGAGGTGTCGAAGCCAACGCTCTCCAGAAGCCTAAAAAGTTTTTTGGTGCTGCCCGCAATATCGAAGGAGGTGGTTCTCTTACCATTCTTGCTACAGCACTCATCGAAACGGGTTCGAAAATGGATCAGGTAATCTTTGAGGAGTTCAAAGGGACCGGTAATATGGAACTCCAGCTCGACCGTACACTTGCCAACAAGCGACTCTACCCTGCAGTGGATCTCACTCGCTCCAGCACCAGGCGCGATGATTTGCTCCTCGACAGAGAGACCCTTCAGCGCATGTTCGTGCTACGCAATCACCTCAACGACATGAAGCCTGACGAGGCCATGGAGTTTCTGCTGAAACAAATGCAACACACCACCAGCAACGGAGAGTTTCTGGCGGGCATGAATGGATAGTATTTCGTAAAAAAAGCCTCAGGGTTGTGTCCCTGAGGCTTTTTTTACGAAAAAATCCCCCCTCAGTGATTGGCTATTCCCTGCGGCCAAAAACCCAGTTAAGACCAATGCGAAAATTGGCTCGCTCGCTATCCTTAATTCTTATAGCTGTCAGTATATTATCAGTTGCCAGCAGCAGCCAGACTGGCCCTAACGAGAGTGTAGTGTTGATACCCAACTGATCCAGCCTGTTGTGACGCCAACCTAATAAACCACCAAAACGAGCCAGCCTGCCAGGCTGGTAGTTGACAGTCACTGCTGCCGAAGGAAAGAACTGATTCCGGTATTGCTCTCCTATCAATATAGCTCCTATGTCCCACCGGTCCGCAATATTATAAAAGCCACTCAGATAGTAACGCGTGGGCAAACGTGTTTCGTAAGCTAGTTGTGTTCTTGCCGGCTTGTACAGGGACTCTAAGGAATCTGCAATACCTACAAAGGAAGCACTATCGTTCAAAAGTGCTCGTGCCACGTCTAAGCCATCATAGGCATACATCCCCTCCAGACTGTAGTTGACAGGATTATCTTTCCAACCAATAGCCCCCCCCAAGTTTATGCCGCTTACATGTAACTGCCACCGTTCCTTTACTAGTGAAGCTCCCACATCAAATGCCCAGCCCGTATTTTCTGTTAGCAGTCTGTTTGTTCCAAAATTTGACAAATCGACATCAACCCCGTCTAAAATACCATTAAACGTAAAATTACCGGTAGAATTTATTCGGTAATCCGCATCGACTGTCAGCGCATAAGCATCTTCATCCGTTGTGAGGCGGAGAGCAGCCCCGCTAGCTTCAATGCTGCCAAGACCTATAAGCCGTTTTACTCTCCCGCCAATAGACAACCCATTACCTGCCTCAACACCTGCACTTAGCGAAAATTCATGATAAGACAGGATATCCAAATCAGGAGCAAAATCAATCGTTTGGCCTATAAATTGTGCATTCCCCTGCCAAATCAGCTGCGGTAGCGTCTTGGGGTAATCAAGATAAATATGATTGACAACGCGATGCCCTGCCCCCAACACCAAGTTCCCCAGCCTTGCCGCAGCCTGCAGTGTCTCTACATCTGTCTGAATACCTATTACATTAGAAACTTCCAGGCCTGTTATGGCAGCATCGATATCAAGTACTGATTGCCCCTGGGAATCTTTTCTGAATAAACCATTGTACGTCAGGTGATCCACCCGTACTGCACCGGATATACCCGGCAATGAAAGCTGGAATCTGCCCTGAGGAAACATGGCAGGGTTGGTTGAATAAGCTTGCATACTACCGCGAAGCAGCTGCGCCCCAAAGTCAGCTTGTGCAAATATCACAGGCAGGGGCATCAATAGTATCCAAAGTATATATATGACTTGTGTTTTGATTGACATATGTTTTTATTATTGTCATCCGCAGCAACCCACTATACGGAGCAGGGATATACAAGTGACATTACCTAATTTAGCGATCAACGCCCAGAATAACTCCTATTTGCACCCTCGTCTCTTGGTTGCGCTTAATCTGTACCGATTGCTGCCCGTTGGTACTCGTACTAAAAGAAGACAGCAACAACAATCGCCTACTATCCCGGATGCGCGCAAATCTTTCTTTAGGGAAATCGATGGTAGTGATTGTACGCTTCGGCTGTGTTGGCAAACCTTGAATATTAACCGGTGCTGCATCTACTAATCGATCAGATCCATTGATCAGCAATGAATCCAGCACCTGACCTGAAGCATCCAAAAAATATCCCTGTATATCCATTGCCAGTGGCATTCCATTGTCTGCAACCAACTTGAAGCTGGCACTATTGACTGCCGGATAACCGGAAAAATCAATGTCATAGGTATCTCTCACGGAAAAGTATGTAGCTAACCCGTATAGCGGAAGATCCACATCGACTCGAACACGGTAAAAGCTACTGTCGGTAACAAACCCCCTTATGCCCGTCTCCTGCTCCGGATTAGTAATCGCATTGACGTCGTAGTCAATGGCTAAAGGCCCGGCACCCAATACTTCTCTGATATTGGAGTTATTTTTATTGAATACAAACTGAGCCGACTTTACCTGCCCCACCTCATCAATTGTCGGATAAGGAAAATTAATACCTTCGGTAATAAAAGCACTCTGCAACGGAAGTACCTGGTTGCGAACTGTAAACACATCAAATACATTAATGATGGAACGCGTAGGTATACCGAAAGAATTTTCGAAATTAAAAGTAATGACGGGATCCTCAAAGTATACATCCCCCCTAAACCAGTTATTAAAAAAATCAATGTGTATCGTATCTCTCCCGCCTTCGTGCAGCTGCTGTCCGAGATATCCTTCTGTATAACTAAATGCGAGGCTCGAAATGGTTATGAGGCTTGGGTTAGAGGGAGGTATAGTATCCCCGCTACTATCAATACCAAGATATTCTATATAGATTGAATCATTCTCCGGCAAGACTGTATAACCAGCCAAGCTAAAAGGAATAAAAAGGTTACTAATGGTAGGAGCATCCCCAGTACCGCTGTAGGCATTTAAGGTGTGCTGAATGGTGAGCGGGAGGCCATTCTTGATGACAGTAGGCATGGTGATGCGCATGGTAACCGGTTTATTGTGCCTGTTTGACAACAGGTATACCATATTGCCCGCTTTTAAATCCATACGATCAAATTCTAGCCCCCCGGGTGCTGTAAAAGGTAGCGCCTGTCGACGACTCACCAATGGTATAGCGCCTGTCTGATTGAGCGTCTGATTGATGGCCGCAAAAACCTGACTGGCTGTTTTTGTGAGTACGTCTCCGCTATAATGAAAGCGAATAAGCCCGTCGGGATCAATGGTCAGCGTAGATTCGTCCTCAAATTTCTCCAACAAGTCTTCTATGGACAACTTGGTATTCACCAGTGGTATGGCATAAGCCGCCTCCGCCGAATCTACTGCTAGTTCATCCACACCGTCGAACGGGCTGCAGGACTGAATGACTATCAAGCCAATCATAGCGACAATAGTTCTCAAAAATAATTTCCTCATAAATTAAGATGATTACAAACCAGATGATGTTATATGGTTAGGTTAGTATATAATTTTGCAATAAGCTACCAAACAAAGATAATTGAATTGTCCTGTCCTCAACTGCTGCAGGCACATGTTATTGCGCATTGAAGTCAAAAAAATGACACCTCTGGGAATAGTTGCTCTAATGCTCCCATTAACCCTGCCAGCATGCATAAATGTTCCGTACTTTTTCTATATTTACGCTATTGGGTAGCGGGCCATCCTCCCTGCGGCAACTGGCTACCTGCTGTTTATCTTACAAACTTGTATTTTTTGTGGATCCTTCACCCTTTCACCAGCAAGAAAAAGATGTACGCCAATGGGTTAGCCTCTTCTTTCAGGAGCGGCAAGATGCCCGTATGGTTTGGATGCGAGAGGCACTATCCGAGCGGTTGGCTGAACTAACGGAGCAGTTGGGTATGGCTACAGGACTAGCGGGTGCATCTCTGGCTGCTACCATTATGCTGGCAAGAGTGTATCCGTTGGGTCTGATTATTAATGAGCGGCATCCCTTAGCTGCCTGCCTGCGCGAAATACAGAAAATCCCAGCCCTGCGCGAGTTTCCTGAATTCAAATCGGTTGATGCTATTCCTCCACTGTCAATCGCCCTGATCGATGATGCATTTGCCATTGCTTCCTGGCTGGATACAGAAGGACCTGAGCTCCGGCAGTTACAGAATACACTAATTACCGGCCAGCAATCTGATCCGATCACCACTTCAAGGCAAACGCTGGACCAATTACTGCGTTTTAGGTTTGCAACACCGGCGGCGAGGCAGCTCTACCAACCTGTGCTTGGGCAGCGCATAGCTTCATATGCCGCCCGGCTAGAGAAACATACTCGCCAAAAAAATTTCGAAAAATCGGTTCAACAGCCTGAAATAAAGCACAGCCATGAGTCTGCTTCCTTTGCAGGGCTGGAACCACATCCACCCGTCAGGCTTGTTCAAACCTTCTTTAGAACAGTTTTCCGCAACCACATACACCTTAGTGCCATTGCTGACAACAAAGCACACATCATGATCAGCGTCAACGCCATCCTAATCAGTGTGCTTATCAGCTTTGCCTCTTATCGCAATCTGGCAGAGACCCGCCCCGTGATTTTGTTGCCGGTAGTGATATTTCTGGTTACTGGTCTTGCATCCCTTGTGAGCGCTGTATTGGCAGCCTGGCCAAGAGTCACTGGCACTGGCAGCGGACGGCAATCCACACAGCCCAATATTGCCTTTTTTGGCAGTTTTGTTCGACTCTCAAAAGACTCCTTTACACGCCTTTTAGCCAAAAATTTACGAGACAGCAGTCTATTATATGAAAATCTGACCCATGATCTCTACTCGCTTGGACAAGTTCTCGATAAAAAATATCGGTATCTGTCTGTTTCGTACAAAATTTTCATCTCAGGACTGATTGCCACAGTCTTGGCTTTTCTACTGAGTTTGCTCTGAACACAAGAGAGTTTGCAACCAATAGATAATGGTAACACTATCATTCTTGACCGATTACAACTACCTTTGCCGAAGCTATTCATCACTTAGCTGCTGATCACTGTGGCTACGAGTCCAATTAAACAGAACCTGGAAAAACACGGCAGTTTAGAAGCGACAGTACCCCCTAATGCTTCCGACAGCCGAACCTCCGAATGGTAGTCATTAAATGCTCCGCATCATGAAAATAATTGTTCTGCTCTTTTCTTTCATGCTCCCACTTGGGTTGGTGGCACAATTGCTCAGCGGACGAGTAACGGATACAGAAGGCACCCCTCTCGTAGGGGCGAATATCATCCTGCCCGACCAGCTTCGAGGCACATCCACTGATGCCAACGGACAATTCGTACTACCTTTTGACCCCACCACCAGTCTTCGTGTTATTGCCACCTATGTGGGATATGAGTCAGACACAGTAATTGTTGACGCCAAGGCTCCCATTACCATCCAGCTTCAAGCTATGGCCAATCTAGAGGAAGTTGTGGTCAGACAGCGAAAAGAGGGCGTTTCTATATCACAAATTAATCCCATAAAAACAGAGAGCATTTCTACCACAGAACTAAAAAAGGCCGCTTGTTGCGACCTGTCGGGCTGCTTTGAAACCCAAACGACTGTAAACCCACAGACCACCAATGTTATCACCAATGCCAAGGAACTGCGAATTTTGGGATTGTCCGGTGTATATAACCAATTACTGGTCAATGGACTACCCATGATTCAGGGACTAAGTTATACCTATGGCATCAGCAGCATCCCTGGAGCGTGGGTCGAAAACATACATATTGCCAAAGGCGCCAATAGTGTGGCTCAGGGATTCGAGAGTATCAGCGGACAAATAAATGTTGAAACACTCGCTCCCGAAAGAGCTAAGCCTTTATTTATCAATGCCTATATAAATTCATTCGGTGAAAAACACCTCAATTTACTTCACCGCTTCCGGCTGGGTTCATGGACTGCCCTAACATCACTTCACAGTGTGCAACCTGCCCGTCGCGTTGACCGGGATGATGACCGCTTCATGGACTTACCCCTTCTAAGGCGCTACCTTGTCGGACAACAGTGGTCATACGGAAACAAGCAGACCGATGGCTGGCACAGCCAGCTGGGTGTACGCTGGTTGTGGGAAAATCGCATTGGCGGACAACTTAACTACCATCCCGATAATGATCTGGGTAGCCGGCTGATTTACGGACAATCCGTTCAAATCCAACAGCCGGAATGGTGGACAAAAACGGGCTACCGCTTCAATAAAAACCACCAGTTGGTTTTGCTTGCCGCCGCCTTCCAGCAGCAACAGGACACTTACTTTGGCTTTGTCAACTACAAGGCACAGCAAACCTCTGCTTACGCTAATATTCAGCACGAATGGACGTACAACGACCAGCATGATCTGAAAACAGGAATTAGTTTTCGTTACTTAAACCTTCGTGAGGACATTGGTTTTGATAATGACCCACTGCAACGGACCTATGCAGGTCAATACCAACGAAAAGATATCATCCCTGGTTTTTTCATTGAAAACACCTTACGCCTAGCCGAAAATCGCATCACCTGGATTACAGGTCTTCGGGTCGATAATCATCAGAAATTTGGTACGCGAATCACTCCCAGAAGTCTGATCAAATACGATTTTTCTGCCAATACGACTGTTCGCGCCAGCATCGGCAGTGGTTGGCGTGTTGTCAACTTTTTTAGTGAAAACATTGCCTTATTGGCCAGTTCCAGAAATCTATTATTCACAGAACCCCTTGCCCCCGAACAGGCAGTTAACATGGGACTTAATCTGACACACAAGTACACCACAGATAATGTATCGGGCTATTTGAGTATAGACTTCTACAGAACCCACTTCTCCAACCAGATATTTCCCGACTACGATACAGATCCAAGGCTGGCCATAGTACAAAATTTCCGCGGGCTGAGCGCTAGTAACGGCTTCCAGGCCGATTTTGTCATCCGCG
This sequence comes from uncultured Saprospiraceae bacterium, assembly GCA_964645715.1. Taxonomy (GTDB): domain Bacteria; phylum Bacteroidota; class Bacteroidia; order Chitinophagales; family Saprospiraceae; genus JAUMBM01. The sequence goes on along the minus strand of CAZYAO010000001.1, from coordinate 160,188 downwards.
CCTTACAGCGCCTGGAATTCAAAGCAGGCTATAATTATCTCGACGTATACCGGGAACAAGAGCAGATAAAACAGGAACTGCCATTCAATCCTAAACACAAGCTGATCAGCAGCATCAGTTACCATCCAGTGTCCAATCGCTTTCAGATTGATGCCAATTTTCACCGCTATGGAAAACAGCGACTGCCCGATACGAGCCTTAACCCAACTTCCTACCAGCGGCCCAACCAATCGGATGCCTTCACAATTATCAACCTGCAATTCACACTTCGATTTAACACCCTCGAATGGTATGCAGGATGCGAAAATATCTTTGATTTTCGCCAGCTTCGACCCATCATCAGCTGGCAAGATCCCTTTGGTCCCTATTTTGATACTTCCTCTGTATGGGGTCCAACACGCGGGCGGGAATTTTATGTAGGCGCACGTTACACCCTGGCTGATAGAGACTAGGGGCTGCCTACACAGTAAAACCCGCAGCTTAAGGATTATAGTGATGACTAAACCAAGCGGCCGTTTGTTGGTTATCATTCAGCTTTCAACCACTATCGGTGATGCAACAAGCATGAAACACATTGATATTGCAGCTCTTGACCAGCTACCAAGGCATTACAGAGCCAACCTGATTAATTCGCTGAGTGGCTATAAACCAGCCAATCTGATAGGGACTATTAGTGAAGATGGTCATACCAACCTCGCTATTTTCAGCTCCGTGGTTCACCTGGGCGCCAATCCGGCTTTGTTGGCTATGGTACAGCGCCCATTAACTGACTACAGCCACACCTACTATAACATCAAAGAGACAGGTTATTACACCATCAATCACGTGCACAAGGCATTTGCTCATCAAGCACATTTCACTTCAGCCCGTTTTGACCGTACGGATTCGGAATTTGATCGCTGCCAGCTTACAGCTACCTACCTGCAGGGGTTTCTTGCACCCTTTGTTGCCGAAAGCAGAATAAAAATCGGCATGGAATTTCTTGAAGAAGTGTACATCCGGCACAATGACACTCGGCTCATCATTGGAAAAGTGGCACACATTTTCTTCCCAGAAGAGATAATACAAACCGACGGGAATCTTGCTCTTGATCAATGCGAAGATATGTGTCTGTCTGGTCTGGAAACCTGGTACACAGCAGCACATTTTGCCAGTTATCCTTACGCAAAAGCTGATCAGCTTCCCGACTTTACTTCCCCGGAACAGACTTTTTAGCTTTCTTAACATTGATGGCCGTCGATATCTCCTCCGTGTTGCGAAGCATAAAATACGCTCCTACGATAATAAATGGAATACTCAACCATTGCCCGGTACTGAGTACATTACCAAAAGCGGACTCAAATCCCCCCTGACTTTCTTTGAAATACTCTAGTAGCAGTCGCGCGCCAAAAATCAACACAAAGAAAAATCCGATGATAAAACCCGGCTTTTCGCGCCGATTGGTATACCAATAGGTATAGTACAGAATACCAAAGGACAGCAGGTAGGCTATCGCCTCATACACTTGCACAGGATGGCGGGCTACATCGGCCAGACTAGCAGGTTGAGCGTTGACAAACTGGACAGCCCAAGGCAGGTCACTAGGCTTACCAATGATTTCTGAATTCATAAGATTGCCCAGCCGAATAAAGCTGCCTGCCAGTGCCGTAGGCACAGCCACCTTATCCAATATCCAGAACATAGAGCGTCGGGAGATTTTTTTGGAAAACCACCAGAGCGTCAACAATATTCCCATAGCTCCTCCATGGCTGGCCAGCCCCCCGTGCCAAACAGCAAGAATCTCAGCCGGGTGTTGGGAGTAGTAGCCCCAATCATAAAAAAAAACATGTCCCAACCGGGCGCCCACCACAGCCCCCAGGATCATGGCCATGAAGCAACTGTCGAGCCAAGACTCTGGCGCTCCGTCTGCTTCAAACATTTTTTTTACGATAAAAAAGCCCAGGAAAAACCCCAGTGCGAACAGCAGACCGTACCATCGAAGGCTTAGCGGCCCCAGCTGTAAAATTTCAGGACCGACATTCCAAATGATGGACATCCATAGAGGCGTTTCTGCTATCATGCTTATTACATTGTGATTTTACGAAAATAAGACCCGGCTATTGCCTGCTCATTTTTTCCAGATATCCGACGAGCAGCCGAATGCCGTAGGCAGAGGCCAGTTTTCCTCCATTGCCATCCCCTTCGGCATACGCTACACCAGCGATATCTAAGTGTGCCCAGCTGGGATGGTTGTCGGTGAAAACCTCCAGAAACTTAGCAGCTGAGATAGCGCCTGCTGTCGGTTTACCACTAAAATTGCGAAGATCTGCCACTTCTGATTTAATATCATCTTTATACACATCCCAGAGTGGAAGTCGCCAAAGGCGCTCCCCACACTGCCATCCAGCCTGGTACAGCTGATCTGCCAGTTGGTCATTATTGGTAAAAAGTGCCGCAGCTGCATAGCCAAAGGTTCTGACAGCACTACCCGTGAGGGTAGCCAAATCGATAACGACACTAGGTTTTAACTGGCGTACGGCATAGCTAAGTGCATCAGCCAGAATAAGCCGCCCTTCTGCATCCGTATCAATCACCTCGATGGTCTTACCAGCATAGGAACCAATCACGTCCCCTGGTTTTACTGCCAGAGCGTCCACACAATTCTCCGTTGCAGGTACAATTGCGGCAAGACGAACAGGCAGCTTCAGTCGGGCTACAGCTTCAAGCGTACCTAACACTGCTGCCGCGCCCCCCATATCCGTCTTCATATAATGCATATTGGTCGAAGGCTTAATCGAGATGCCCCCGGTATCGAAGGTAACCCCCTTACCAACAAGTGCTACCAATGGATAATCCCCGGCCTCTTCAGGCTCGTAGTATGATACAATGAAGGCCGCAGGTTCTGCGCTCCCCTGATTTACAGCCAAAAGTGCCTTCATTCCGGCATTTTCAATCTGCTCCTGCCCCCAAGCTTCCGCTTTGTAAGCATATTGCTCAGCAGAAGCCAGTGCCCAGCTGCCAAGATCGGCAGGACGGAGAAAGTTGGCAGGGGCATTGACCAAATCCATTATACGTAGCTGTGTCTGTGCAATTATTGTGCTGCGCTCAACCGCAAGCAGACAGCGATCATACTGTGACTCGGTTATATACATAGCCACAGTCTGCATGAACACCTCCGCATCTGTCACAGCAGCCACAGCTTTTTCTGACTTGTATTTGCCAGCCTGATAGCTACCTTGATACAGCCCACTGACAGCAGCTTCCACCGCCTCCTCAAAATTTTCAGGAGCATCCCCCGAGGACCAGTCAACCACCAGACCAGCCTTACACAACTTCCCCCACCGGATCATTAGCTGTTTAAAGCCCCGCTGCACATCCAAAAAGGTTCCTGCCGCACCTACTCCCAACAACAAGTGTCGCTGACTATTGGCGTAAATGGGTAGAATATCACCAACCTCCCCCCTGAAATCACTGCTGAGCCACTGTTCACCAGCACCCGTTCGCAGAGCGACACGCTGCAAGGTTTCCGGATTAGCCGCACGCAGGACATGAACAACGGTCTGCACCTCACCCGGAATCGTAGAAGTCACCTTTATACCCATAATACCTTATATTTCTGTCTACTAAAATAGGATTACATCCATTAAGAACACCGGAGCAATAACTGGTTCTAATTATCCTGCGACCCCGTCGGCCTGTAATAAAGCCACTCGATAGCTCGGGGAAACTCCTGCCCCCAGCGTTCCTCGTTGTGCCGACCTTTAGGATCAAAGACCAACTGAAAATCAACAGACATTTGTCCACCGCGTCGCTCCATCTCCTGTTTAAA
>CAZYAO010000001.1:149255-156280 GCA_964645715.1 uncultured Saprospiraceae bacterium | reverse complement strand
CCAACTGAAAATCAACAGACATTTGTCCACCGCGTCGCTCCATCTCCTGTTTAAACCGCTGCATATTAGGCAGCATACTTGCCCCCTCTTCCCCCCCGCCATAAAGGTAAATCCTGCCTTTATAGCGATTACTCAGATTGAGGCTCTGAAACGGAATATTGGGCGATACCCAGAGTGAGGGCGAAAAAACCATAAGCTTACCATAGATTTCGGGATACATAAGACCCGCATAAATACTAATAAGCCCGCCCATGGAACTCCCGCCTATACCCGTATGCTCCTGATCCGGAAGCGTTCGAAAGTGCTTATCCACGTAAGGTTTGAGCGTTTCCGCCAGAAAGCGTACGTATTTTTTCCCGTCTCCTCTCCCTAATCGGGTCCGGTAAGAAGGCGTAAACTCAGCAATTCGTTGCTCTTCTGCATGATCGATTGCAACGATGATTACGTCGGCCTGGCCGCGCTCTGCCAGCAAAGCCAGACGCTTGTCTACGCCCCAGCTACCAAAGGGAGCGAAATCGTCAAAAAGATTTTGTCCATCCTGAAGGTATAAAACGGGATACTGCCGCTCACTTCGATCGTAGTTGTGCGGCAACAGTGCTGAAATCCTTCGGGTTCTGATAAGCTGCGGTATTTCAAAATTTTCGGCAATCGTCCGAATCTGTGGCAGAAAAGCAGGATTATAAAATAAACCTGATTTGCTCCACACAGGCACTTTATCAATAGAGTGTCGCTGCCTGAAAGGCAACTGCCGGTTGTGTGTAGCATTACCGTAAGCATCCAGTTCTACGTAATCCCACCCACCTCTTACATATTTATACTCTATCAGATGTGCAGGTAAGCCTGCATTTGTGTGAAGCCTGAGCTGATAGTGCCCCGGCCCCAGTTGCTGCATTCTGTAGTTGTCGTCCCCGGCCTGCCAGTTGTTGAAATTACCCGCCACGAAAACGGGAAGGGAACTGTCAGCCGTCGTATACAACTCCAACAGAACATCTTCTTCTATACCCCTCGCGTAGGTTGGTACGGCTGTTTCGGTCATAATCTGGTTGCTCAATAACAGGCAAAGCTAAGCAATATGCCTGACTTTTTCCATTCTTTTCGAGCTCGGCCCTGTGCTGAGCCGAACTGGTATACACCTATGACACATACCCAAAATCAGACTCCCTGGATAGCATACTATTCCAAAAAATCAATATCTTACCATCAAATACAGAATTCCTATGCAAAATACCGATCGTTTCTCCCTGAAAGGAAAAGTAGCCATTGTCACCGGTGCTTCCAAAGGTATTGGCGAAGCAATTGCTGAAGAATTGGGCCGCGCCGGTGCCTCTGTTGTTGTCAGCAGCCGAAAAGAAGATTCAGTTCGCGCTGTAGCTGATCGCTTTGCGGGTATGGGCATCGAAGCAACGGGAATTGCCGCACATACAGGCGAGACCGAGGCGCTCGAAGCACTACTCAATAAAACTGTTGCTCTTTACGGTGGTGTGGATATTATTGTCAACAACGCCGCCGCCAACCCTGTCATGGGGCCTGTCGAGCATACAGAAAGCTGGGCTTTTGATAAAATAATGGAAATCAATGTTAAAGGCCCTTTTGAATTAGCCCGACTGGCGCTTCCTCACCTAAAAAAAAGAGGCGGGGGTTCTGTAATTAACATTTCCAGCATTGGCGGCCTTTCTCCGGAGCCTCAACTCGGTATTTATAGTGTGAGCAAGGCAGCACTTATCTCACTGACACAAGTGATGGCCCGCGAATGGGCCCAATACGGTGTTCGAGCCAATGTGATTTGCCCGGGTATTATACAAACCAAATTCAGCGAACCGCTCTGGAATAATGAGCACATGCTAAAGTTCATGCTTCGACAAATTCCACTGGGCCGCATAGGCCAACCAGAAGAAATTGCCGGTCTTGCCTTGCTTTTAGCCTCCGAAGCGGGTTCCTACTGTACCGGAGGCGTATATGTGGCCGATGGCGGCTACACCATCTAGCCATCAACACATCAGAAACGCCGGCTAATGCGCTTCTGCTCAATGATCAGCTTTTCATTTTTTATGTCATCCAACAGCTGTCGACAACTATTACAGATGCCCAGATGGTCAACGACGCGCTGATGTTCTTCGGGAGACTCGCTCTTGAGGCGCTGTATCCAGAAATCTCGCATGGTGTCCTCGTCAACATGCTGGTATGTCCACCATATTCGCCGGCTGATACGCCAAATTGTATACGCCAAACTCGTAATGAGTGCAGGTAGAACGAGCTTCGTGACAATGCTCATTTATTATGTGTTTATCGGTAAAAAACGTACCACTGGCATTTGGTAGTCTACTACCACATTAAAGATAACATAATTCAATGATAAGCTTACCTTGTTAGGTTTGAATAAATATTTTCAGTTGTTTGCCCGTTTTTTTAATAATTTCATGCTCCCATTTATGGTGAGCCACTATAGCACTAACGATTATCGCTTCACATATACACTTCACAAACGATTATGTACCCCATAAAAATCAAAGCCGGCGCTATTTCTCACCTCACCGATGCCCGCTATTTTGCAGCCCGTGACGTTAGCTGGCTGGGATTCTGCCTGAATGCGACTGATCCACAGGCCACGACCAATCGCCAGGTGGCAGCTATCCGCGAGTGGGTTGACGGTCCGGGCATTTGCGGTGAATTTGGTTTAGCCTCCGCCGAAGATATACTGACAGTTGCTGCCGCTCTTGCACTTGACGCCGTACAGGTGGATCAATTTTATCCCATAGAGGAGCTTGCTGTGCTCTCTGAAAATGCAGTAGTGATTTTCATGGAATGGGTGGTCAGTGAGGATGACCAGGCAGAAGTTGTAGCTGCATGGCTAAAGGAATACAGCCCTTTTGTCGATTTTTTCGTTATTAACTACGCAAAGGGGGGTATCTCCATGGCCGACCTTACAGAAGGCAGGCCTTTCTCCTTACGACAGCTAGCCGATTGGGCAAGCTTGTACGCTGTTCTTATTGAAACTACTGCTGATGGCGCAACCGCAGTTCAATTATGGAAACAAATCGGTGTCGACGGTTTCCACCTCCGAGGCGGATCAGAGGAGAGAGTAGGCTGTAAGAATTTTGATGAGCTGGATGAATGGTTTGATACTTGGGAAGCGTATGATACCGCTGTTTCATCACCACAATAAACTTTCGTCTGATGGGAAAAATGGTGCTCATGCTTTTTTGCTCGTTTTGCTCCCTCCTACTGTTTGCACAATCAGCAAGGCTGGTGAACCTCCACCTCATCCCACAAGACCATGAGTCTGTTGTTGTGGTAGACTCTTTTTCCTTTTCGAATCTATCTCCGTTTATCGCCTTTTCATTTTGTTGGGAAAATGCCCCTTACAGCTCTCTTGAAGTTCGTTTTTCTACCGATAATCGACAGTGGACTGACTGGTATAAAGTTGATAGGGACACCCATAATCCTGAACGAGTAGTCAGCGAACTAGGGTTTACGGCTCCGGAACATCGCTATTACCAGCTACGAAGCCATGGTCAGGCCGCATATCCGCTACGACTCAGTGCACATTTTTACAGCCCCGGGGCCAGTCCCGAACCTGTACTGAGTTTACCTGCTGAGACTTCCATAACTACTGGTCCTTCCTCCTGTCCATGCCCGCCACCTGGCCTCATCAGCCGAGCCCAATGGTGTCCTGCCGGAGACTGCCCACCGGCTGCCAGCCCCAGCACAACACAGGTCACACATCTGATTGTCCACCACGCAGCCGGCACTAATCTAGCTAGTGACTGGTCAGCCGTAGTACGGTCTATCTGGGATTTTCATGTCAACACCAATGGCTGGGCAGATATTGGGTATAACTGGCTTATTGATCCTCAGGGAAATGCATATACAGGCCGAGGCAATAACATCACGGGTGCTCACTTTTGCGGTCGCAACCCCGGCACGGCGGGGATATGTATGCTGGGTAATTATACAAACCAAATACCGGCCGAACCAGCGCGCAATACGCTCATCAGGCTATTGGCATGGAAGTCCTGCGACGCAGGTATCCATCCACAGGAAGAGGCGCTACACGCCTCGTCGGGCCTGGTGCTCGCGCGCATTGCCGGCCATAGAGACGGCTGTGCTACTTCCTGCCCCGGGGACGCTTTTTACCCACTGCTGCCTGACATTAGAGAGCAAACGACAACATTTATTGACAATGACTGCTCAATATTGCTGGCTCCAGTGCAGCTCACGGCTACAGCACAAAACGACGGAAGCTATCGGATCAGCTGGTTGGACAACAACTCCTCAGAAACAGGTTTTCTGCTGGAGAAATCCATCGGCAGTACTGAGGATTTCGGGCTGCTCGCCAGCCTGCCGGCGAATACAGAATCTTATGACGAACTACATCTCTCCGGCGGCACACTCTTTCGTTACCGCATTCGTGCGTATGCTGTCGGGGATACCTCTGCCTACAGCAATATTGTTGAGATTGAAACACCAACCAGCCTGGCCTATGCAGAGGCATCTCCGGATCTACTATTACTCTTCCCCAATCCGGCCCGGTATGATCTCCAGTTGCAATGGACAAATCCCGGACAGATGCAACGAATCACTATTCAAGTCTTTAACATGCTTGGGAAGCCCGTTCTTTCTACCGCCGAGACCGTTGTAGGGTCAGCAGTCAGCTTGCCAATTCGCCAGTTGCCCCCGGGCCAGTACTTGCTGCAATGGCATTCGGAAACGACAAACGGCTGGAAGGTATGGATAAAAGAATGAGCTCCTTGCTTTTCATATACCCAAATCAGCCAGCTTGCTGGCCGCTGTGTTGACAATTGCTGCACGGCCACAAAAAATCCTTCTCATGGATCAACCCGACATCTGTATTGTGGGCGCTGGCCCGGCCGGTACGTATGCTGCTCTTAAGCTCAGCTATCTTGGCATCCCTTGCCAACTTATCGACAAAGCTTCCTTCCCGCGGGACAAAATATGCGGTGACGCTCTCAGTGGTAAGGTGCCACTGTTACTCGATCGGCTGGACCCGTCCATACTAACGCGGTTCATACACAATTTTCAACCGGTTGACAGCTGGGGTGTTCGCTTTTTTCCCCCTACAGGCAGGTTGATTGAACTACCTTTTTCGCCGGGTTACAACAAGTCGACTGATCAGGCACCAGGATATGTGAGCAAGCGACTTGATTTCGATTATTTTATGGTTCAGGAAGTCGAAAGACGCTCCAACATAGACTTCAGGACAGGTGTACAGATTACGGACTATGAACGAATTACTGACGGCTGGAAAATTCGCTCCGCCGACGGAACCTTTGAATCCCACTGCAAACTCCTGCTAATAGCGGACGGGGCTCATTCACAATTCAGTAGAAAGCAAGCAGGGCTGCAGGTTGATGCCAGCCACCATGCAGCTGCCGTGCGCGCCTATTACTCGGGGGTTACCGGATTTCACGATGACAATTTTATCGAACTACATTTTTTAAAAGAACTAAACCCCGGCTACTTTTGGCTTTTCAAACTCCCCAACGGTCTGGCTAATGTAGGCCTGGGTGTCCGCTCCGACATCGTATCTAAGCGCAGGCTAAACCTACGAGAATTGATGCCAGAAGTGATCGAAAATAATCCTGCCATACGACAGCGATTTGCGCATGCTCGCCTGGAAGGAAAAATTACTGGTTACGGACTACCCCTTGGTTCAAAAGAAAGACTCCTCTCAGGTGATCACTTTCTACTCCTGGGTGACGCAGGCCACCTCATCGATCCACTCACGGGAGAAGGCATTGGCAATGCCTTCTACAGCGGTTGGATAGCTGCAGAACTAGCCGCCAAAGCGCTGGTGGACAGTCGGTTTGATGCAGCTTACTTACAGGCCTACGATGTGCGTATCGAAAGGGTGCTTCGATCAGAGATGCGTCTTAGCTATCGGTTGCAGCGGCTGATGGAAAACACCTGGCTCGCCAATCCTATCACGACATTTATTGCCAATCATCCGGGCATGGTCAACGTACTTTGCCGCATGTACACAGATTTTGATTACCGCAAACAGATTGTTAACCCTTTGTTTTGGCTGAACATGTGGTTCAAAAAACGTAATTTGCGACATATCAGCCAGTAATATCACCATCATGCTAGCACTTTCATATTGGGCAAAAAGTAACCCCTTGAAAAGCCGGGGAATTTTGGCCATCCTCCACTTGGCCATCATGGCCAATACTGTATACCTCGCTTATCTGCTCTTCCTACAGGACTACTATCTGTCTCCGCTGTGGAGAACGCCTCTGCTCATCGTCATCGCATTGGCGCTGGCTTTTTATCCCTTCCCTGCATGGCGACAAAAAGGAGATACAACCTACTATTTGCGCCAAAAGACTTTTGATTTTTTTCTGGTAGTCGCCAGTACGGCCTTTTTTGTAATTCACCTGATGAGCATCGCACAGCAACCGATAGCCGCCCCGGCCAATGCATACAGTTTTACTGCCCGTACTATTGCTCTCCGCGAGCCAACACAAACCAGTACGGGAAGTATGTTCAAGACATTTCGAATGAAGATTCGCTCCTCTTTTCAGGAGAGCCGTCAGTTGTACCGTATCGCCAGACAAGAAGGAGAAATAAGCCTTGGTGCTAGTATTGCATTGATAATTTTAGTGATACTCGCTGCCTTTGTGTTAGGGGTGCTGGTTGCTGCCTTATCGTGCAACCTGTCCTGTTCGGGCAATGAATCACTGGCCATTGTCGTCCTGGTTGCTGGTTGGGCATGGATACTGGTACTCGGCTTTTTGGCCATACGCGCCATCTTACGCAAGTATACAAAGAGCCAGGAATCCCTTGTCCCTGAGAATTCTGTTGAGTAATGCAGATACTACCCAAACGAAAATTACGGTTGGCTGTTTATTTATGCGACAAGTGTGGGGAATGAATAGCCGCCGAATATTCCTGAGTAACAGACTACAATAGCCGGTGTAAGCCCCCCTTGCTAAACGCAATATACTCGTATTATGCCTGCAAAATGGTTTGAAGGTAAAGTTATCCGAATAGAGCAGCAAAGTCCC
>CAZYAO010000001.1:124259-149155 GCA_964645715.1 uncultured Saprospiraceae bacterium | reverse complement strand
CAAAGTCCCTCAACAAGGCGATTTTGGCTGGAAGTGGATCAAAGCCAGGGTGAAATAGCATATACAGCTGGACAGTTCGTGACCATGGATTTGCCTGTGGGGGAAAAAAGGCTCCAGCGGTGGCGAAGCTACTCAATTGCCAATGCCCCGGATGGCAGCAACTGTTTAGAGTTCTGTATTGTGAAGCTAGAAGGCGGGCTGGCTACTACCTACCTTTTTGATCAAGTGCAACCCGGTCACATCATCAAATGTAAACAGCCTGACGGTGGATTTGTACTGCCGGAGGTGCTGGACACTGACCTTGTCATGATTTGCACCGGTACGGGTGTAGCGCCCTTCCGTGCCATGCTGCAGGACATTGTACGCAGACAAAAAGTACATAAAAGTATACATCTTATTTTTGGCACCCGATATGCCGACGGTATCCTTTATCGGGAAGAATTTGAGTCATTACAGCAAAGCCTGCCCGGCTTTCGCTACTCTGTAGCATTGTCCAGAGAAAAAAATATTGATCCACAACAGTTTTCTTTCCCTGTGTACGCCGGTTATGTACACGATATTTATACTCGGGACTATCCGGAAAAGAGGGATGATATCAAATTTTACCTTTGTGGGTGGACCGCTATGATTGATGAAGCCGTAGGTAATCTGGCTGGGAATATGGGCTATAACAAAAGCCAATTGGTTTATGAGCTCTATGGATAAACATTATCATCCATAGAGCTCATAAAACCACGGTTAGTAGTTAGTTAGTGAAAAAAAATGGCATTACTAAAGAGCAGCTTGCCATTTTCCCAAAAGCCTCTAAAAAGGGGGTTATCTACCAAGTATACGATGCTGCCTCGACCTTTTTCTTCTACCCCAAAGACTAAGGTGTTCTTGAGCGTTTCAATCGCTTTATACCCAACAAAGCCAATAATTTGGGGATTGCTGTTCAGCATTCCTACTGACCACCCTTCCTCCAGCGCCTTATAGGCAAGCGTATTTGTTTTTAAAGAAAAATAGCTGCTGCCCAGGCCACTGGCCAGTGGATGCGTCTCATCCAGATCTACCTTAAAAATCGCCCCTGCGTTGATTGAGCTAATGGCTCTACGCTCCTGCCCTGCATAAGGCTCCCGGCTTTGTGTAGCTGCAGTGGCAGCAGCTTCCTTCTCCTCAGACCCCTCCACTGCTGCCAGGCCAAATCCAGACTCCCCGGCAAATGCATGCAAAGCATCCCCAACGGCAATGAGCCTTCCTCCTTTTCTAACCCATGTGCTAAGCTTTGTCCGCTCATCATTGCTGAGCGAATAATAACCTTCAGGCATTACCAGAACGTTGTAGTCGTCCAATGGCAACTGACTCAGCTGCCTTGCCGGATATACATCTACGGGATACTCTAGTTGCCGCTCGAAATAAAACCATACAGCTCCAAACTCGTAAGAATACGTAGGCTCGTCGCCCAGCACTGCAATCTTAGGTATAGGAATCAGTCTAAAGGACTCAGATCCCAGATCGGCTCCCTCACTGCTCATCCCTGAGCTCACAGCCTGTACAGCAGTCTGATGCTTATTGATCAGACTACGCATTAACTCGTTGAAGTCAGAACGTTTCCGATTGTCTGCCCGGCTGATTACAACACTTCCCGCAGCAAAACGCTTTCCTGTAACGGTAAAAGCTGCATTGCTGCGACGAGCCACCAATCCCGATCGCAGTACCTCTGACAAAAATTTTGCGTCCTGCATGGATTGCCAGGGAGCGATATAGGCGTAGGGCTCATTATTTTCTGTGACCTGATTTCTAAACGCGGCAAATGTATATGGCTCTTCAGCCTTTACCGTTGCTGTACTGGCGTAAGCCTGCAAGCCATAGGCATACGGCAAGCTCCAGGCCGTAATATCATACGTCATGGAATCTACCAACTCTGTCTTGGGATCCATCAGCACCTGAGCCAAAACCGAATTGGGCTGAAAGGCCGATACGATCATGTCTCCGGGCTCAACCCAGATACTTGCTTCTTGTCCTGTCTGGTAATCATAAGCGCGCAGATTGCTTCGACTTGATGATCGGCCATAGCGAATACCATTCAAATCCAACAAAGAAGCAAGTGCCTTCAGCCTTCCCTCCGGATTGGTGCCCTTTATCACATAGGTCTTGTAAGGGCCGACAGGATTTTTTTGTGAACGGTCGTAAAAGCTTTCAAAATTTTTAACCAGCTCACCAGCATTCTTACTGGAAATTTCCACTGTACTGATGCCGGTTGTATAGTGGTGAATTACCCGATCAGCCAGTGTCAGTGTATCCCCATTGGACAGCTGTATACCCCGGCCACCACTGCTGTTACCCGCCTGTTCGTACGTCATACCAATAGCCCCTGTAAACATTGGATAGGTATCTCCATAGCTCGGATACAGCAGGTCGAATACTTCACGAGTAAAGTACAACCATCCATTTTGGTCGAAGTAGCGAGCGTGATTTTTGCCAATTACCTGCTGAAAATCTGACTGCCAGTCGGTAAGATAAGCATGATAAGGCTGGGCAGCGGGTGCAAAATAATAAGGACTTTCATAACCCTGCTCATGAAAATCGGCATGTACATGCGGTAACCACTGTCTGTATTGTGCGATTCTGTGGCGGCTCTCCACCTGTGTTTGCCAAGCCCAGTCACGATTCAGATCAAACATATAGTGATTCACCCGACCCCTAGGCCAAGGCTCTATATGCTCTATCGTACGCGTAGCCACACTTGGCCAACGATTGGCAACCCCCCTGAACCAATGGGTGTACCGGTCAAAACCATCGGGATTTGAACACGGATCAATGAGTACAACCGTGTTGCGCAGCCATTCCTGCATCTCTTGGTTGCTCGGGTTGGCAAGATCGTGCAATACCAGCATACTAGATTCTGTACCGGGTGCCTCATTGCCATGAACTGTATAGCTCATCCAGACTATTGCACGATCCAATGCCGGGTCAGGCTTGCCTGCCAGCAACCCTGCCCTCCGCAAGTTATTTTCCCTGATTGCATCTATCTTGGCCAAATTCTCAGGGCTCGAAATCACCGCAAGTAACAAAGGCCGATCCTCCTCTGTATAGCCATAATTAACCAGTTTGACATGGGCGCTGTTGGCTGCCACATGCTCAAAATAATCAACAACTCGATGATGAGGTGTGTACATTTCACCCACCCGGTGCCTTAGAAACTGGTTGGGTGACTGGAGCTGCGCCAGCAAGGAGATGCTGGCCAACAGCAAATTCAATAGTATCGCTATGTAGCGCAACATATTTTTTGTTTTTTCGGTTATGGCAATGGTTGTTCTAATTTATGTTGCAATGATAAAACAATTCACGCATTATCTGGTATTAAGCTGTATAAAACTGGCTTTGAAGGACTCACATCAATCTCGAAGCTGGCTATCTGCAGACTTAGCAAGTATAGCCCATCCGGAATGTCATTGTCTACATACACCAACTCTGTGATCGTCGCCTCAGGACGCGGTGCCCAAGGATACTGCCAAAACGCTTTGTGTCCCAACAACTCACCTCCGTCCTCTTCCCGGTCAACCGAAGGCAAATCCAGAAGCAAATGCTCAACACCATATTCGGCCAGCAAGGTTGCTGCTTCGTGATGCAAATACGGTGGGTTAGCCCCTGAATAGTTGATCTTTTTCTTATAATCGTCATTGGGAACCGTACGAATTACGACCGCAGAGGTCTCCCCTGGTTGCAAGACTTCAGCCAGTTGGTTGCGCATAATAACCCTGTCTCCATTATTCTGACGTTCAGGATAGACACTCAGCAAGCGCGCGAGATGATGAAAATTTCGCAATTGTTGGTTAATGGTATAAACTTCCTTGGTGATATGCCCAAGACACTCTGTATGCGTACCATTTCCATGCGGATTAATGCGTACGTTCATAAAATTCACAACCCCTCCCGCCCGTGTCGATCCGATAAATGAGCCCGCTATTACGGGACTTACCTCCAACAGGGGTGCATAAAAACAATTGACCCCTTGCCCGTCCGCTTGCAGCGGCAGGCTTATATCCAGCGGTTGCCCCAGATCAACCCGCCATCGATACCCTCTTTCTTCAATTGTAGCGATCATTTATTGTATTCATTAGTTATTATCGCAACGCTACTGGCAGCACCCTAGTGATTCCGGCGGTCTTCACCCCAAAGCATTTTGGCACGAAGCGTTGACATAAAGCCAATATCTTCCAACCGAACAATACGTATCGGAAAACCATTACGCCTGACCGCCAACTGATGTGCTGCCGTCACTGTTTCGAATCGGGAATCAAGGGTACAGAGAAAATTTTCGGCCCGTCCCTCAATTTCAAAAGAAATGACAGAGCTATCACTGATGACAATTGGCCGCACATTCAGGTTATGAGGTGCTACTGGTGTAATCACCAAATTAGCGGAAGTAGGAAAGATAATAGGGCCTCCACAGCTAAGGCTATAACCCGTGGAACCCGTGGGTGTTGCCACAATCAGTCCGTCCGCCCAGTAGGAATTGAGATATGCTCCGTTGATGAAGGTATGGACAGTAATCATACTCGAAGTATCCCTTTTAAGCAGGGTACAGTCGTTAAGTGCGTAGGGCGTTTCCCCGAAAAGCGGCAGATTGCTCTCAAGATAGAGCATACTTCTTTCTTCGATTACGTAGTTGGATCGGCATAAAAGCTGCATGGCTTCGGATATACGGTGCTTTTCTATGGTCGCCAAAAAGCCTAAGCGCCCAAGATTTATGCCCACAATGGGTGTCTGACTGTCTCTCACCAGGGTTACTGCCTCCAGAATAGTACCATCGCCGCCCAGCGTAATCAGAAAATCAAACCGCCGGACACTAAAATCGAGATACCCCTCGAATATGCCTACTTCCCGGGGGAAGTGAATATCTTCTTTAATCTTATTGAAATAAGGCTGATATACATATGCTGCAATTCCCTGCTGGTGCAGGCAGTTGAAAAGTTGCTGTATGTAGGGCAGATCCTGCCGCTTATATTGCTTTCCAAAAACAATAACCTGCATAAGTATTCATTTTTCGCACTTTACTTCTTTATCTACAAAGGAAAGTAAAACTACCCTGATATCAAATGCTAAATTTAAAATGAACAAAAAAGCCTCCCTCCCCAAGATCATTCACACTGTACTGTAGCTGCAGGATGGTTCCGTAAAAAAAGACTACATCCAGCGCCGGTCCTCCTCCCCAAAGCAATCGATTAGGCAGTGTATTTGATTCATCCGCAAAAGGTGCATTCACGTAACCACATCCCCCTGTCATATTGGCAAATAGCCGAATAGGTATGCGTCTGAGGTTGGGGAATGGTACAATTTCTCCCAAAGTAAGAATCCTGCTCAGCAGCCTGTGACGAAAGTTTACTTTTACAAGCAGCATATCTAAACCATCTATCACATAGTACTCATAGCCGTTAAGGTAGCTCTCACCAAAGCCCAGTGCCCTATTGTCGTTGTAAGGCTGGGCCTCTCTAATGAGCGACCATTTGGCTCTTAAAGAGACACCCGAAGTCATTTTTTCTGAAACAGGAAAATATTTCTCTGCCTGCCCGTAGATCGTCAAGTCCTTTCGGTCAGGAAAGACACCCATGCCATCTGCTTCAAGCATTGCCGACAGGTAATACCCCCTCCATGGGTAGGGCCATACATCACGACGGTCATACTGCAGACGATAACGAAAACTCAGGTATTGCTGCCGCACCCGGCCGCCACCCAAAAACTCCGGATTCAATTCCCGAGCAACTGCCTCATCGACGCGGTTGTTGTAATATGTCAATGCCCACTCATGCGTTGTATACAGCTTTGGTCTGTATATAAGTCCCCCCGTCAGGCGCGATCGCCAATAGATAAAATCTGTGGTGTTTTGGTAAAAAGCCTGTCTGTCTGCCTCTGTAGCGTAATTTATTTCCCTGTTTCTGGCCAGATGCAATTCGCTAAACACTCCTAAGGTCTGGGCCTCATTGGCATACGGGAAACGATACCCCATACTCACGCTTTGCGTATAACCATACTTAGTACCCAGCTTCAGTTCGTCATTCCAGCCCGAGAAATTGTTGTGGGTAAAGAGAATACCTACATTGATGCGACTGAGGGCTGCTCCCTGCTCAACCCACCACACGTTGAAATTTCGGTCAGCCAACTCAACCAGCGGAATCGGGTAGATATACCAGGCCTCCTGCAGAATAATGCCCAATGAAATTTGCTTTGCCGTAGAGTCAATCACGGCTATGTGAATTCGTGCAGTCAGAAAAAGCCCAGTATTCATCAGCTGTCGTTCACCCTCACCCAATTTATCCGTCAGGACTGCAGCCCCTATTCTATCCCCTTCCCTGAATGGCAACTCACGCCTTACCACCGCTTCCTTGGTCTTTTTCAGACCGCTAATGTCTATGTTTACAAGTTCGTATCCGGTTGTATCCTTAGGGTTCGCAGCGGCAACTACCGACACGAGGGCCAATATCCCAATGCATATATAGCTACGCAATCTACCCATACTGATATTTCACTCCTTGTATGTTGACTAAGAGCCCATTTTTTTGATTTTCAAAAGAAAATCAAAAAAATGGGCTCTTAGCATGGTCATTTTCGCCAACCTTAGCGACGAAAAACTATTGAAATAAGCACTATCTGTTTTTCTACCTCACTACCGTAACATCCCCACGGTAAAGCAAAGTCACATCGTCCAGGAACGTTATTTCAATAATATACCCGTATACACCCGAAGGCATACGGTCACCACCCCGACGCCCATCCCACAGTTTTACCCCATCAAGACAACTGGGCACCAAATCTGCTGATTCGTAGACGACCCCACCCCAACGATCATACAGCCTTGCGTAATTAATTGATTTTACGCCACGGCAGGTAAAGACCCGAAAATCGTCATTGACACCATCTTCATTAGGGCTAAAAATATTGGGGATATAAACATTTCTATTCGCATCAAGAGAAACAAATATACTGGCTTCCGCCTGGCAACCATTTTCATTGGTCACCAGCAGTGAGTATTCGATATTCCCGCCAGGATACACAAACGGATTGCGAATATTATTTGCACTCAGGTAAGTAGCAGGTGTCCAATCGTAGGTATAATTGCCACCCGGACTAATTAAGGGCTGTAGTTGTACGGTGCTGTCTCCGAGTTCTACTACCAATTCTTCCGGTAGTTCAACAACAATCTGTGCTGGCTGTGGAATATCCAGTTGTGTTTCGGCAATACAGCCATTGAGGTCTTCCACGCTTACCGTAATGGTACCCGCAAAGACTGTTGCGGGTTGGTTTACGGGAAAATTCAGCCCGTTGTTATTAATCATAAACGTATAATCCAGCAGATTACTGCCTGCGCCCCCATAGACTGTATCGATGGAAAGAAAAGTCGCATCACCGAAGCACTGCGGCGGATCAATCGGATTCAGCGTAAAAATAATTGGTGCTGGCTCGCTGATGGTGTAAGTGAGCACATCCTGACATCCCTCTATGTCTGTCACTGTAACCGAGTAAGAACCAGCATCCAACCCCGAAGCTATACTACTGTTGGACGGCGCTACATTGCCTGACCAGCTGAAAGGAGACGCACCCAATGGATTGATATTAGCACCCGTATTGACTACCACAGCGATGACTCCGTCTGCCTGACCACTACAGGATACGAACTGGGTCGTCTGAATCGGATCCAGCGTAAGTTCCAGTGCATCCGGTTCGGTGATTTGCACAACCTGAATACGACTACAGCCGTTGGCATCCGTTACGACCGCATTGTAGGTACCTGCCGTAAGGTTACCTACCGTTGCTGTATTGGCGCCTGTTGCGGGCCAAAGGAAATTGTAGGGTGCAGTGCCTCCGGCCGGAGCAAGAGTTACTGTACCATCAGACTCCCCGTTGCAGCTCACATTGTCTACCGTCACATTGACAGTAATATCCTGTGGTGACGGAATTGTAAGATTTTGAAACACCACGCCACACACACCATCACTAACAGTCACCGACTGTGCCCCCCGGCAAAGCTGGGTAGCTGTTGAAGAGGCTACCTGGTTAAACGTCTCTCCGGAAGACCAGCTGTAATTGAATAAGCCAGTTGTACCGTCACTGTAACCAGCCGTGAAAGTGGCACGTCCGTTACAGGTCGTATTATCCGGACAAGTGACGCCGGTTATATTGCTAAAATTTCCAGTGATTGAAGGTGGATTCGGAAGCACAACACTGGCCACCAGCGGAGCGCACCCATTGGCATCCTGTACAGTTACACTGTAGCTACCCGCTGTCAGTGCCGGCAGTGGATTTATGCTCGTGGGCGTGCCCGGATTGGTTGACCATCGGTAGGTATAGGGCGTTGTGCCACCACTTGCAAAGACCGTTATCTGACCATTGGAGAAACCCGGGCAGTCTGGCAGCCTCAGAGAAAAACTATCCAGCACCAATGGCGCAGGAGATAATACCTGCGCTGTATCGATGACACGGCACTGCGACTGATCTGTAATGGTCACTATATACGTCCCTGGACTGAGGTTGTTAATCGTTGTGCCACTGCCTCCGTTGCTCCACGCGTAACTTACAATAGGCGCGGCTCCCGGACTTGCCACTACGGTCAATACGCCATCTGTATTTTCAGGACAGGTAACCGCATCATCTGCCAAGGAGACAATCGCTGGCGGTGTGGGTGCCAAAATCGTGACCGCCTGCTGCGTCGTACAGTTTTTAAAATCTACAACCTCAAAAGTATATGTCCCTGCTGACAAACCAGCAGCAATCGAATCCGTATTGCTGCCGTCGTGTGACCAGCTGAACTGGTAAGGGTAATTCCCCCCGCTCACCTGCATCACAATGCGACCATCGTTGCCTGTTGAACAGGTCTCATTGGTTTGCTGTAGCACAGTGGCCACCAATGGCTGAGGCTCTTCCACCGTATATGTCTGCGTTACACGGCATCCTGCAAGATCCTGCATCGTAACGGTATAATCCCCCGGAGGCAACTGTATTACCGAACTTGTCACCGTAGAATTGGTAGGAGGCACGGCAAAAGCACTCCAACTGAATGAATAGGGCGTAGCGGCAGGTGCCCCGGTAGTGACCCCGGATATAAATATTTGTCCGTTGGTATCCCCAAAGCAACTCACATCTGTAATGGCAGCATTGATCGACAACACTTTGACTGCCCCCACGGTGAAACACTCCTGTATGCTGCAACCGTTGTCATCTGAGATAGTAACACAGTATGTACCCGGATTAAGATTGGCAACCGTTGCACTCGTTGCGCTAAGACTCCCCAGCCCGTTGTCCCACTGAAACAAATAACTCCCTGAGGAGGCAATCGTACCACCCGTAGCCGTGATGGCTATGGAACCATCCTGCGCACCCGAGCAGGTCGCATTCTGGACAAAAGTACTATTAGCCAACAAGCGCAGGCGAGGAGGCTGCGACATATTACCACTGGCCGTCACTAGGCAACCGCTGTTGTCCGTAATGGTCACGCTGTACGGCCCAGACGGTCTGTTGTCCAATACAGCCGTATTGCCCACACCACTAATATTCCACTGGAACGTAAAATCATCTGCTGGATCCGCAACTACCACCCCGTCCAGTGTCACAATAGCCTCCACACGACCATCACTAAGTCCGTTACAACTTGGAGACGTCAGCACCAATGTTGCCCCCAAATCAGGACCTGCGAATACTTCTACTGTATCTCTGCTCTCGATAGCCGGATTACCAGCATCGACAATCCAAAACTGGTACTTCCCGGCAGGAAGATTATCAAGTACCAACTGTCCGCCTTCCTCAGCAATAATTACGGGGCCGTTATTGGGCCCGCTCAGCGGTACTGTATTCCACTCTACCCTGTAAGGCGGCGTGCCGGAACCAAAAGTTGCTGTTATCCTGCCATCATCATAGGAAGGGCAAGTCAGACTGTCGGCCTGCAAAAAACTAAAGAGCGGTTTAGCCGAGACATTTATTTGTCCATTGCGAAAAATTGCACCAATCTCACCCTGCAAAATATTGACAACTTCAACCGTTGTTGGAGAATCTGTAAACCTAAGCGGGCTATAGTCCCCTATCTGCCCGATTACATCAAAACACAACTCAAACATTTCTTCCCCATTGGGCAAAGTAAATGGCAGCCCCAGCTGATCGTAAGAAAAGGTCAGTACCCCTGGCTGAACGTTGCCAAAATTCAGGCTGGCATTCAAGTTAGGTAAGTTAGGACTAAAATTCTGGGCCGTGGTATAAGAAAGAACAGCAGGATCGTATGTCATGGTAAACTGCATGGAAATCAATCCGACCGCATTTTCTACCGTCACCGGCACGCATACATTCTGCCCCGGCAGTGCGTTTTCGAAAGGAAATCGGAAGATCACAGATTCGCAGTTGGCCATGTTAACAAAAGCCCCGCCACCACAGCTTTTACCATCTTCAATTTCTATTCGGTAAACACCCGCCTGTGGTACGAAAAACTCTACCTGATCTCCGTGTCCCACCTGAAAGCTGCGAATATCAGCCTCTACACCCGGATCTGATTCCAAGTACATACGGATATTGTAGACTGCATTGCTATTCCACTGCGGAAGCCCCCCCGTTACTGTGAAGGTACCTCCACATCCGTTAACAACAATGTTGGTAACCTCCACTGCATTCAGGTAAACCACTGCAAATGCCTCACTGACATTGGCAGCTACACAAGCCCCTGCCGGTGTACCCTCATACACCACCTGTGCCGGTGGTCCAGGGTTATAAGCATCAAAAGTTATGGGAGCAAACCACATCAATACCGGGTTATTCATATTGAAAAACGCCTGAATCTGTCCCGAATTGAAGAATGGCAGATCCCCGGTTCTGTTGGCACCTGCATACACATAAAAATCCCCGGTAGGAGGCGGAGTGTCCACAATACAGGGATCCATGCCAATAGCAGCTGCCGTACTGCCCGGCACTGTCGGGCGACAATTGTAAAAAGCATAGCCCACGCCCCCTGGGGTCGCTGGTACAGGATCCCCCACCAGCACCTCGTCATTAGCGTGATTGACCATCAGGGTATCTCCCAGACAGAGAAAGATAGTGTCGGGGCTAAAGTCATTGCTCTGACCTGACAGCGGCCCGAAAGACTGGATGGTACCCGCAGAACTATTGCAGAGAGACCTGCCTCCATCATCTGCCAGGCGGCCGGTGTAAAATATGGACTGAGGAATCTGCCCCCAGACTGCACCGGTTGCCAGAACAAACATCAGAATCAATACATGCTTAAATCTACTCATTGAGCTCATTTGAAAAGCTATTGGGATATTGCTGCAACTGTAACATAACGCAGCAAAATGAAGAATTGCATATTCAGACACAAAATTACAATCTCCTAGCGCATTATTTGCGCGAATACACCTACTATCCGCCAAACCAATAGCGATTGGTAGGCTGTCCGACCATCCTTGTTGCCACTGGGCCTACACCAGCAGTTCTCCCTTAACATACATTTGCTGCAGCTGCTGGCTCCCAAAGGCATAGGGTAAATACGCAAGGGACGGCATAGGTTCAGTGACAAAAAAGCTGGCAAACTTACCAACGTCTATACTGCCATACTGCCCTGTCCATTCCAATGCAGCCGCACCGTTTAGCGTAGCCGCATTGATAGCTTCCTCCGGCAGCATCCTGCTTTTTATACACGCCAGCGACAGCACGAAAAACATATTACCCGAAGGGCTTGACCCAGGGTTGTAATCTGATGCCAGCGCAACAATCGCCCCTTCATCAATCAGCCTGCGACCAGGCGGGTAATGATCGTTCAGGAAAAAAGGTGCAGATGGTAGTAGTGTGGCAACCGTTGACGAAGCAGCCAGTGCAGCCACGTCTTCATCATTCACTACCTCAAGATGGTCAACAGACAGTGCATCCCGCGCAATACTTGCTGCCACTCCCCCGAGACTATTAAATTGGTTGACATGTACCTTTGGCCGCATCCCATATTGCCGCCCCGTTTCAATCACCTCTATCATCTCCTCGACCGTGAAAAAATTTTTTTCACAAAACACATCAATATAAGATGCCAGACCCTCCGATGCCGCCTGCGGTATTAGCTCCTCGGTCACCTCCTTTAGCCAGCCCCGCCGATCGGCGCGCCAGCGCTCCGGTAAAGCATGCGCTGCCAGCAGTGTAGCACGTATATCCACCCGGCTCTCAGCCTGCAACCTTTTTATTACCCGTAGCATCTTGAGCTCTGCCTCGACACTCAGTCCATAGCCACTCTTGATCTCCAACGCTGCTGTCCCTTGCCTGCAAACAGCCGACAAGCGGCGGCGGGTACTTTCCAGTAGTTCATCTTCGCTTGTTTCTGCCAGGCGGCGGGCCGAATTCAATATTCCCCCTCCCTTCTGAGCAATCTCCAAGTAGGTTAGTCCGCGTATGCGGTCCACAAATTCAAGTTCGCGGCTAGCTGCAAATACCAGATGCGTATGCGAATCTACCCAGCCCGGAAAAACCCAGCCCCCTTGCAAATCCACTGCTTCTGATGCCAAAGGCAAACCCTCGGCCATGCGTCCATAAGCTTCAATACGACCACCGTTGACCAATAGCCATGCATCCTCCAATACCGGCAAAGTGGCCATGGCATCTGCGCCTCGCAAAAAGGGCAAACCCTTTCTGCCTACCTGACACAACATGCCTATATTTGTAAACAATCGCATTGTATCTGCTTTTCTTCTTTCATGTGCCGACCCCTAAGGCAGCAGCACGATTGCACCCGAAATATATTCCCGCTGTAAAGAAGCAAGCATCCGCTCGGCCTCCTGCCGCTGCTCAAATGACCCCAACAATACTTTATAGTAAGTCGCCTCCCCCCGCCTGACTGTTTTGACATCACCCTTGACCGAAAACGAATACCCAAGCCGATTGGCATCGGTAGCCGCCGCTGTATAGTCACCGTAAATCTTATCGAGTTCCAGTGAGTATCGGGATGTTGACGGAGCAGCACTAGACCTGGCAGCCACCAAATCTCCACCACTCTCAGGGATCAGTGCGGGTCTGTAAAAACCCGCCTGATACTCAGTCGGCGCCGGAGGTGGCGGAGGCGCCGGAGCATCGAATATAGGCTGCGGACTCTCCAGCACGGGCGCCTCCACTGCTACCTCCACCGAGACATTGCGGTGGTTGACCGGAAGGTTATACGCCTTGAGAGAAGCCAGCATATCTGCCGCTGCAAAAGTATCTTCCATCCTGCCCAGCAACTTTCCTGAGGCACTAAAGAACAGCAGCGTCGGTATTTTTACCACCTCAAAACGCCCCATCAGCTGCCGCCCCTCCGGAAGGTCAATGTTCATACGCACAGGCAGGTAATGCTCCGTGACATAGGTACTCAGCAAAACATCACTGAAAGTATTTTCCTTCATCCACTTTGACAACACACACCAATCCGCCGTAAAATACACAAAGAAGAGCTTATCCTCCGCTGATGCTCGCTGTCTGGCCTCTTCCAACGTCAGTTCCAAAAAATCAAACTCAGCCCGCAGCCCTGCGGGCAACAGCATGCAGATTACGAGCAACATCCTGACCAGTCTACTCATTGTGTTCCTGTTTCGAGCATAATCTTCTAAATGTAGCACTTATTCATCACTTCTGCAAAGGCATTTTTTTTGCGGTACCCTTTTACTGCTACACGGCCGCCTCACGCAGTATTTCTATTGGGTGAAAAGCCTGACGGCCAGTGCCGTCGACAATCTGGTGGCGACAGCTGGTGCCAGGAGCCACGATAATTGTGTCCGCTGCTTGCTGGCGAACTGCAGGGAAAAGTGCCAGCTCGCCAATCTGCATACTCAGGTCGTAGTGATCTTTTTCGTAGCCGAAGGAACCCGCCATGCCACAGCAGCCCGTTGAAAGAATTTCCACTGTATAATTAGCTGGCAGATTGAGCATAAAAGCTGTGGCACTCAGCCCGCTGAGTGCCTTTTGGTGGCAATGTCCGTGCAGTACAAGCCTGCGTTTTTCCTGGGTAAAATCATCAGGTCCTATACGCCCGGCAGCGGCTTCGCGCTGTAAAAATTCGTCGAGCAGCAGCACCTCTGGTGCCAGCGCCAGTGCGGCCTGCTGCGCATCGGCGCGCAACAGGCGCGGGTATTCATCCCTGAACCCAAGCACAGCCGAAGGCTCAATGCCCACCAACGGCCGGTCAGTACATACTCCCAGTCGGGTAAAAAGCGCTACATTGCCCGCCGCCATCGCGCGCGCCTCTTCCAGTAGTCCCTTGGAAATATGTGCCCGACCACTGTGAGGATGCTTCACGTAGTTGACCTTATAACCCAGCTTATTGAGCAATTGGACAGCAGCGATCCCTATATGAGCGTCGTTGTACTGCGTAAATTCATCGCAGAAAAACCATAACTCGCCTTTAGGTCTAAACGTATCCTGCTGCCGGCGCCCCTGCTTTTGCCACCAAGTAGTCCACGACTGAGGACTGAGGGTCGGCAGGCTGCGCGCTGCTGCAATACCCAGTCCGCGCTTGAGCAGACCCGCTGTCGCCGGGCTGCTCAACAGCCGGTTGCTGATACCAGGCAGTCTGGAAGCCCAGGCGTTAATTTTGCCAATATTGGCAAAAGCCCTGCTGCGCAGGCTGACGCCCTCCGCTTTATTGCGCTGGTAAAGGTACTCTGCCTTAAGACTGGCCATATCCACATTGCTGGGACACTCAGCTGTACAGCCTTTGCAGCTCAGACAAAGATCCATCGCTTCTCGAAGCATCGGCTGCTCAAAGGGGTTGGCATGAGTACTGAGTGTGAGCATTTCCCGCAAAGCGTTGGCTCGGCCACGCGTACTGTCCTTCTCCAGTCGCGTTGCCTGATAGCTGGGGCACATAGTTCCTCCACTGAAGGTAAGTTTGCGACAGTCTCCCGATCCGGTACATTTTTCGACCGTCCGCAAGAGGCCACCCGTCGCACTATAGTCGAAGGCCGTATCAAATACCGGGGCAGGCTTATCTTGTTCGTAGCGGAGATCCTCATCCATTGGAGGTGCATCTACAATTTTACCGGGGTTGAGCAGCCCGTAAGGATCCCAGGTGCGCTTGATGCGCCTGAGCAGCGCGTAGTTTTTTTCGCCTAAAACCAGCGGAATAAATTCGGCCCGCACGCGGCCGTCGCCGTGCTCGCCGCTCAGTGAGCCTCTATATTTTTTCACCAGTCGCGCAGAGGCTTCGCCAATTGCCCGCAATTCACGCACCCCCTCACTGCTTTTAAGATTAATGGAAGGCCGCAAATGAAGCTCGCCAGCGCCTGCATGCGCGTAGTAGACCGTCTGCTGTCGGTAGCTTGCCATGAGTTCGCTAAACTCCCGTATATAAGCCGGCAGGTCGCGAAGATCCACAGCTGTATCTTCCACAAACTCCACAGGCTTGCGATCCCCTTTTACGTTGGATAATACGCCAAATCCAGCAGCGCGCAGCGCCCATACACGCTGCGTATCCGGAGCCTGCAACAACGGATAGGCATAGCCGTAGCCAGCCCTGCGGAGATCGTCAATCGTTGCCTCAGCAAGCTGCCGGGCCTCGGCAAGCGTAGCCGCCCGCTGCTCAATGATCAGAATTGCCGCCGGATCGCCTTCAATGAAAAACCGGTTTTTACGCTGCTCAATATTTTCTTTGGTACAGTCCAAAATAAATTTGTCCATCAGTTCGCAGGCGTAAGGAGCTCGTTGCATGGCTGTCAGGGTGGCCTCCATGGCTTCGTCGAGGCTGGAAAAATGCGCACACAGCAATACCTCCGCCGCTGGCGGCTGTGGATCCAGCCGCAACTGTATGGCCGTCGTAAAAGCCAGTGTACCCTCCGAGCCGGCCAGCAGGCTCGCAATATTAATATCGGGGCCTCCAGGAAGAAAAACATTGCTGTTCAGCAGTATATCCACTGCATAGCCTGTATTTCGACGATGTATGCCAGGCTTAGGATACTCCTGCCGAATTTCGTCCTGCACTTCGGGCCTGCTCAATTCTTCCCATAACTGCTGATAAATTCGACTCTCCAGATTACTCCCCTGCCGCTTTTCGTGGAATACTGCAGGCGGTATCGCCTCAAAAACAGCGGTAGAGCCGTCGCTCAGTATAGCCTCAATGGACATTACCTTATCTCTGGTAACTCCATACTTGATAGATGTTGATCCACTCGAATTGTTGCCCACCATGCCTCCGAGCATACAGCGGCTGGCAGTTGATGTATTGGGTCCAAACCACCAGCCAGTTTGTCGGAGGTGGTAGTTGAGTTCATCGCGAATCACCCCGGGCTCTACACGCACCCAGCCCGCTTCGGCGTCTACTGCCAGTATCTTATTCATGTAGCGCGAAACATCCACGACAATTCCCTCGCCGACACACTGCCCGGCCAACGATGTCCCTGCCGTACGCGGAATAACCCCCAGTCCCCGCTCCCGCGCAAAAGCCATGCACAGCTTTATATCTGTTGCATTGCGTGGCAAAACAACTGCCAATGGCCTTTTTTTATAGATAGATCCGTCCGTGGCATACATGGATAGCCAAAGATCGCTGTCATAGACATCGCCCTGCAGTTGGTCAGCAAGCAGATGAAGGTCTTCTATTTGCATGATAAGCTGGTTTATTGCTGCAGATTACTCCTCTTTAAACATGGCAGGCATCCGTTGCGCACGCGCAGCGGGCAACAGAGAAGCCAGATAGCCGATGAAGCCTACCACTGCGAGCACTACCACAAAATCGCGCCAGCGCAGACTCACCGGATACGCTTCTATCATCATCTCTCCCGGCAGCTGTACAATACCGACAGTTTCCTGAAGAACAAACAATAATACAGCCAGACCAAACCCCAGCGCTATCCCCAGACCAGTGAGCAGAAGGCCTGCGTAAACAAAGGTCTTCTTTACCTCCACGTCTGTCATTCCCATCGTTTTCAGTATGGCTATATCCTGCCGCTTCTCCAGTACAATCATCCACAAAGCGCCCACCATGTTAAACGAGATCAACAGCATCATCAGCCCGGGAATAGCAAAACTTAGCCATTTTTCAACCTGCATCAGCTTTAGGAATGATTCTTCCTGAGCCCGCCGGTCTTTCACTACATAGTCCGGACCCAGCAATTGTTGTATACCGGCAGCGACATCTTCTGGTCGGTATCCTTTCTGCACACGGATTTCGAGTGCGCTTACAGTCGTGTACTTGTACTTGAGCAGCTCCTGCACAAAGTCAAGCGAAGCTAAGACATATTCATTATCCACCTCTTGCTGGGCCAAAAACGAACCGGCAGGATAAGCCGAGCGCGTAGTGAAAGGCGACTCCAAGGAACCCGGTCGTTGCCGGCGCTTGGGCATGTACACCATCACCGCAGAAAATGGATCACTCACATCCACCCCGAGCCGGTCGCGCATACCGATACCAAAGACCAGCTGATCGATCCCTGCCTTGCGGAGCAGAAAGGTTCCCTCCCGCACTGTCCGGTCAATATGCGAAACTCGCGTATAATGACTATCCACGCCTTTGAGAATCCCAAACCCCTGCTTATCTTTATAAGAAAAGAAAGCCACCTCTTCCAGCACACGCGATGTGGCGGCAATCCCTTTTACCCCCAGCTGAATCCGCGTAATCATCTCTTCGTCGGCGGTATAAGTTTTTCCCTTAGCGGCCGTTATCTCTACGTCGGGGTTGAAATTGTTGAACATCCCCATAAACAGATCCTCAAATCCATTGAATACAGAGAGAACCAGTACGAGCGCAGCTGTTCCAATAGCAACACCCACCACTGCCACACCTGTGATGATATTGATGGCATTGGTAGACTTTTTGGCAAATAAATAGCGCCGAGCGATGCTAAGGGATATCTTCATTGCACAAAGATAATACTTGCCGGCAAACCCCGCTGCTGTGCCGACTCCTCTCTTTTGCAGATTATCTGCACCGGACAGGCAACCCTCGGACAGTTTGCGTACCTTGTAGCTAGTAAGTTAGGTATAAATACGTTTGTCAAACCAATCATTACCTCTACTTTGTTATACGACGATGACAAACTTATAGCCGATTGTCTGCGCCAGGAACGGTACGCACAGCGCGCCTTGTACGACAAGTACAGAACGCCCCTTTATCGACTTTGTCTTCGCTATGCAAGAGATGAGCAAGAAGCCGAGGATTTTCTGCATGAGAGCTTCCTGCTGATTTTCAGGGATCTGAAACAGGTTAGGCAACCTGCCGCGCTCGCCGCGTGGCTGCGCAGGGTCACCATCAATACTTGTCTGCAACTATTGCGTAAGCGCCCGGACTGGTACGCGATGGATGAGCGGAAGGCTGAAACGCTGGCGGATAGCGAAGATAGTGAGGATGATGGCAACCTGCTGGATATTCCTATTCAGTTGTTATTGGAGGCCATTCAGTCACTGCCAGACGGCTACCGGACAGTTTTCAATCTATTTGTGGTCGATGGTTTCAGTCATCAGGATATAGCAGCACAGCTGGACATTTCCATTGGTGCTTCCAAATCTCAACTTCATAAAGCAAAGGCCATGTTGCGAAAAAAAATTCAGCTGCTCGGTCATTTGTCCCCTACAACGAATTAGCCTATGCAACATATTCCTTCACACAATACACCTCTTGGCGACCGCCTGCTTGGTTGGGAGAACGACAGCTCACAACCGCAGCAGCCGGGAGAAGCGCTCTGGAGTCGTATAGAAAAAGATCTTCCCAGGCCTTCAAGGCGGCGGTTACTGGGGTGGTGGTGGGCAGGCCCACTGCTGGTTGCCATTGCCGCTGGTGGTGCATATTTTACCAGTGCCCGGCCACCGGCTCCCTACCGGCAGACCCCGGCAGCAGACTCCGCAGCACCCTGCCAGGAGGCTCCGCCCCTGCCTGGTTTTTTACCAGCCACCACCACTCCGCCTACGGCCGCTGGCCGCAGGCAGGCAGGTCGTGCGACCAACCCGATAGCCCGGCAAAACCCTGAATCCTGGATACAGGCTGCGCATACCTTCAATACCCCGACTGCGGAATTTTCCTCACCGACCACCATTGGGTTGCCTAACATCCCGCAGACGCCTGATACACATGCTGCCCCCGTTGCCGCACAAACACCTGCCTTGAATCTGGTGTATAATCCCGTCAGTGACCTGGTGAATCCTCCCCGCCCAGTAAGCCGGGCTGTTTCCCCGCTTGATGTGCAGCCCTGGCTGCAAAAACCGCATAGCGGAAATCTCTTCCTGTCTTTGCATACTGCTTTGACAGACAACAACTACGTGTGGCAGCAAACAGCCCCCGGCAACCTCAGCCCCGTCAGAAGTCGCCAACAGCTCAGCTGGCGCAATGAATGGGGGGGCAGTATCCGCTACGCATACGGTCGCTGGTCACTGAGTGCCGGAGTTTCCACCTACAGCGGTCAGCTCAGAAGCCTGAGCCGCTACCGGCGGATGTTTGACCCTGGCCAGGAGCAGACAACCCCCGATGGCAGTGCTCTTTCGACCTTCTCACTAGCTATTGCCAATCCATACGGTGATGCCGATGTCAATGTTGACATTCAGCGCAACACAATGACCGCCCCTCCTCCACAGGCAACCCTGTTTTTTACAGTAGCAGCAACACAGCAAATGCGTGCCTGGCAGCTACCGCTGCTGCTGGGGTATCATCTGCCTTTGGGAAAAATGCACCTTGGCATCTTTGCAGGGCCGGCTTTTGAGTTTCACCAACTACAAACGATGCAGGCACGCGTACAGGTATTTGCTCCCGGGCAGTTTGCCCTACGGCCTGTCGGACTACCCCGTCAGCAGATAACCTCCGGGCTGCATTTCGTCTCATGGTCACTGGCACTCGAGCTGTCTTATCCTCTCAACAATGAGATCAGGCTGTACGTAAGACCTATTGGTCAGTACAGCGCCCGTGAATTACAGTCTGCACAGACGACTAAGTACATACGTTGGGGTAGTCAGCTTGGCATCAGCTACCGAATATTCGCCAAATAACAGTCTGTACTGACAGATTGCATCGGTTGTGCACCAAAATCAACAGTTCTGGTCAAGGATGTTTCGCCAAAGACAATACATTGTTTATCTTTGGAGCGTATCGGGCGTGGCAGTCAACAACATTTTGAAAAACGCGTCGTTAAGTGTCTTGGACGCAGGATTGCCCTAAAAAACAGCAAGTAACAAGGACATGAATTACCAAGCAGCCAGAGCATATATTGTAGATCGGCTGGGAAACCACTTATCAGGGGTATATTCCTATCACAGCCTCGACCATACCCTGGATGTATGGGCAACGACCCGTGAGCTGTGCAGGATGGAACAAATAAATCCTTACGATACTATTATTCTGCTGACGGCTGCTCTGTACCACGATGCAGGTTTCCTTGTCAGCAATACCCGGCATGAAGAACACAGCTGTGCCATAGTCCGCGAAGTACTCCCTGGTTATGGGTATAGTAATGGTGAAGTGGAAATGATTTGCTCGATGATCATGGCAACCAAGATTCCGCAGTCCCCCCACTCTCCCTTGGAGCAAATTCTATGCGATGCAGACCTTGACTATCTGGGTCGACACGATTTTTATACCATCGGCCAAAAACTGTTTGAGGAATTAAAGTCATTCCGCGCACTCTCCAGTGTTGAAGAGTGGAACCGCCTGCAAGTTTCTTTTCTCGAGAAACATGCATTTTTTACCCCGACCAACCGCCGGAGGCGCAACGGGCAAAAGGAAGAGCATCTGGCAGCCCTCAGGCAGCTCGTAGCCTCTTACAGTATCGTCTAGTCCGTGTATTCTGCGCCCATCCCCGTTGTATAATGAGCCAGTCATTTACCCGCTATGCCGCCCTCATTGTTGTACTCAACCTGCTGGTTAAGACAATCTACTTGTTCGGCATCGATCGTGGTGTACAAAATGCGCTGCCTGCAGGTGAGTATGGTCTGTATTTCACCCTGTACAATTTTGCCTTTATCTTTCAGATTATTGCCGACTTTGGCATACAAAACTATAACAGCAGGGAGCTCGCCCGCAGCGGAGGTCAGCCGGGAGCTGATTTTACAGCATTATTGGTATTAAAAATTGGTTTATCGGTTGTATACTGGCTGCTGGTAGTGAGTGTTGGCGGGTGGTGGGGATTTACAGATTTCAGTCTATGGCTGCTGATGCTGGTGGCATTCAACCAGCTGCTGTCCTCCTTGCTACTATTCATACGATCCAACTTCAGCGGCCTGGGCTGGTACAGACTTGACAGTTTTTTTTCTATCTTCGACCGGGGACTACTAATCATCATTTGTAGCAGCTGGCTGTGGTGGTGGCCGGGCGAAAGAGCTGTCAACATTGAATGGTTTGTCATCTCTCAGACAGTAGCCTGCCTGCTGGCAATCGCTGTAGGGGGGTGGATACTGAAAAAAGACATTGCGTGGCACAAACCGCAATGGGATAAAAAGCGCCTTGGACAGTTGCTGTGGGCAAGTGCTCCTTATGCGCTGGTTGTCTTTCTGATGACCCTCTACACCCGACTCGATGCTATCATGATTGAGCGATTGCTGCCCGACGGATTGCAGCAGGCAGACCTGTACGCATCCGCTTTTCGCTTACTCGATGCTGCCAATATTGCCGGCTACCTGATTGCCGGCTTACTGCTGCCCATGTTTTCGCGACTATTGGCTGCACAGGAATCTGTACAGCCACTCGTAAGACAGGGTTTTCAGTTACTTTGGGTAGGTTCTGTAGCGCTGGCCGCCATTTGCTGGTGTTATCAGGAACCGATTATGCGCGGTCTGTACAGCGACGGCGGTACCTACAGCGGCCAAATTATGGGATGGCTGATGCTATCTTTTATTCCCATGAGTGCTGCTTATGTACATGGATCGCTGCTTACCGCCAGTGGCAAATTGGGGCAGATGAATATCATCTTCGCACTAGCAACCCTGCTCAATGGCACACTCAACCTGATACTCATCCCCAAACAGGGCGCGCTGGGTGCAGCCAAGGCCACCTTTATCACGCAGGCAGTCGTTTTTCTGGCGCAAGTACTACTCGCAGTGTACAGATTGCCCCTCACCACTGATGTTCGCTGGCTCGGTCGGCTTCTGGTATACGGCATATTGGTATTTGCAACCACCTGGATCTGGCGATGGGCCGGTTGGACGAACTGGTTCGTACAGGCGCTGGCTGCCGGTTGCTGTGCCTTGGGCTGGGCAATATCACTAGGATTACTGGACAATACAATACGCCCCATGCTTAAGCGGGTTAAATAATGACAAAAGTGGGTATAACATCTTATCTTCGCCTTTGGATTTATAAAAAAGAACAACCAGTCAATGACTTCAGAAGAGAAATCATCTCCTTCTCGCAGAGAGCTAAATAGTCTGCTGGGCGTACTGCAGTCCATCTTCCGGTGGAAGCGCCAGATCGTCCGCGTTTGTGCAGCTGCCGGAGTTGGCACAGCCATCATAGTGTTATTTTTGCCCAACTACTACGAGTCAAAAGCAACTTTTCTCGCACTAAGCCCCGATCAGGTGAATCCCGACTTGCTTTTCAACAGAGCGTCGCGGGAGCCTTACTACTTTGGTGGCCAATCGGATATCGACCGGCTTCTTACCATTGCCGAATCCAATGAACTTATTGACTACCTTGTCGATACCTTCAAGCTATACGAGCACTATGACATAAATCCCGAAAACAAAAAAGCACCTGTACAGGTCCGCAAAAAATTTCTTTCCCTCTATACAGTCAATAAGACTAAACGGGATGCCATTGAGATTGTCGTTGAAGACAAAGATCCGGAACTGGCTGCCGCCATCGCAGCAACAGCTATGAAAAAGACAGACCTGATGGCCCAACGGATCCTCAAAGAAAATCAGGTGCGCATCATCAATGCTATTAATATTGACTTACAGCATCAGCAGGAGAAGATTAGCCAGCTCAGCGATACTATGTACAAGCTGCGGCAATATTACAGCATTTTCAATCCCGTCTCGCAAACAGAATTGCTGTCGGCAGGTAAATCCCAGGCAGAGGCTAATATACAAAATCTTCAGGCACAAATCGATGCTTACAACAGAAGGGGCGGACGTTTCCTGGACTCAATTCCACAGATTGAAGCTAAGCTAAAAGGCTATGTGGAAGAAGAAAGGGTATTCAACGGTCTGCTTGATAAGCTCAATACAGGTATGTCCGGCTTCCTTGCCATGGAAAAACAACTGCAGGATCTCAACCGGAGCATCAGCGACCAACAAGCCAAGAGAAACCAGTACGAATCAATCCTCGAATCAGCCCTCCCTGCCATCCTCATTGTAGAGGAGCCGCAGGTAGCTATTGTAAAGTCGAGGCCTCAGCGTTCATTTATTGTCCTTGCTGCTGTCTTCATTACGCTTATACTGGCGATAGCCACTGTATTGTTATTAGAATCTTCGCGGGACGTCAACTGGCGAGAAATTTACCATGGTTGATCGATGGATAAACCGATGGGCCAACAGCGATTTTGCAACCCGATCGTTCTGGCTGATGGCCTTCGTGACCTTGGCTTCTGTCTATTCTGCAGTAGCCAGCGGCTGGTACTTTTTGGCTGCTATTCCGCTGCTGCTGATTTTCTTCTTTGTATCTGTTCTTGATTTCAGCTGGTTGTTCTGGCTGCTGCTTGCCTGTATCCCTGTTTCCACTGAGATCACTTTTTCAAATGGTCTGGGAACAGATATACCCACAGAACCACTGATTATTGCACTTATGTTGATCTACCTGACATACTTGGTAAGGCATAGCAGTGTATATCCGGCAGACTTCTTCAGACACCCGATTAGCCTGCTATTGGCTGCTCATTTTTGTTGGCTGGTGCTAGCTACCATTTTCTCCGGCGACTTTATCATTTCCCTCAAATTTACCCTGGCCAAATTTTGGTATATCGCTACTTTTTTTCTGTTGGCAGGTCATATTCTGCAGGATGAAAAAGCGGTCAAACGCTTCTTTTGGGTACTATTTTGGCCAATGACCATCGTTATCGTCATTGTCCTTATCCGGCATGCCGCTTACAATTTTTCTTTTGCGGATGTTCATCGCGTGCTTCACCCCTTCCAGCGCAATCACGTGAATTATGCCGCCATTATGGCTCTTTTTTTTCCGTTGATGACCGGAGCGATGGGCTGGTACAGGCGGTTTTCTACAACTTGGTGGCTACTCGCTTTTTGCCTGCTTCTCTACCTGGTTGCTATATACCTTTCCTATACCCGGGCAGCCTATGTTGCACTGCTGATTGCAGCCGCTGCTTTCGTAATCATACGACTCCGGGCAATGAAATGGGTGCTCATAATGAGTATTTTAGTGGCAGGCGCTGGTGTGTACTACATTGCTACGGATAGTCGTTACCTCGACTATGCACCTAACTTTGACAGGACCATATCCCACAGCAAATTTGATAACCTGATTGAGGCTACCTACAAAATGGAAGATATATCTACCATGGAGCGATTATATCGATGGGTAGCAGGGGGACACATGGTTCCGTACAAACCGCTGACAGGCTGGGGGCCCGGTAATTTCACCACTTTCTATCGTTCGCATACGGTCACCAGTTTCAGGACTTATGTGAGCGAAAATCCTGAAAACTCGGGCATTCACAACTATTTTCTGATGACTTTGGTGGAACAGGGAGTGCCTGGTTTGCTCATCATTATTGCATTGTTTTCTTTCACCCTGCTCCGCGGAGAAACACTTTATCACAGATGGGTGGATTGGCCCGACAGACAACGACTTGTCATAATGAGTTTGCTCTCGCTGGTTGTCATCTTTGCCTTTCTGATTATCAATGATCTTATAGAGACAGATAAGGTGGGATCCTTCTTCTTCATCAACCTGGCGATTCTTGTCAACCAGGAAATCGCCTGGAGAAGATATAAGGCAGGAAATCTGTCTGAACAGTCCCCGCCCTCTCTTTCATCCGGCAGGTTGCCTTAACTTGGTTTTCATTGAG
>CAZYAO010000001.1:72813-124159 GCA_964645715.1 uncultured Saprospiraceae bacterium | reverse complement strand
TATTTCAATACGACTGCCAGTGGGCAGACATGGTATTACTACCTGCAGTCAGATCATAACTGTCCCGGACAGCCTCGTCTGTCCAGTGATACCCTCGACAATCGAATACCGCTGGCAGGTCCCATGCAGTCGGTAAGCGTAGAGGGCGGTGGTGTAGTTGTCAGTTGGCAAGCCAGTCCTTCGCCTGAGACATATGCTTACATCATCAACCGGGTGGCACCAGCCGGTACACAAGCCATCGATACAGTGTATGGAGCCAATACGCTCACATTTACAGATTTCAGCGCCAATGCCGGACTCACCAGCGAAACGTATTACGTACTTGCGCTGGATCGTTGCGGCAACAAAAGTCTGGTAGGCGACCCTCATACAACCCTGTTGCTGGCTAGTTCAACACCCAATGCCTGCGAGTCATCGGTACGACTTAGCTGGAACCCCTACAACAATATGCCGCAGGGCATTGCCTACTACGAAATATTTACGGTGGACAACAACGGACTGGCTACCCCTGTCGGACGCAGCAGCAGCGTCTCTTTTTCCTATGATCAAATCAATGACGGACAAACCGTTTGTTTTTACGTAGAAGCTGTCTCCAATAGTAATATACGCGCCCGATCGAGTCAGCAGTGCCTCACAGTGGCCATCACCCAACCGCTGCGGGTCATCTATGGCTTGGGAGCCGATGTAGAGCCCACCGGAAGTGTACGCACGGAGTGGCTTTGGGATCCTACCGCTACCATTACCACAGCACGTATTGATCGACTATCGCCAGCTGGCAGTACCATCAATCTTGCTCTTTCTTCCCCTCTGGTGGCCCAAAATTTTTTCTCAGATCCCGCTCCCAACACCAGTTCAACCTTGGTCTATACGGTTACCGCACAGGATCGCTGTAACAACACCGTCACCTCCAACCGAATATCTTCACTATCACTCGCAGGAGCTGCCCTGGACGAGCAGGCCACCAACAGACTTCGTTGGCCGGCCTATACCCATGACCTGCTTGTTTCGGTTGCCTACGAACTGGTAAGAATTGAGCCCAACGGCAGCGAGCTTGTCATTTTTACAGGCGACTCCCTGACGCTAACTTTTGACGACGAAATTAATGATACTGATACAGAAAGCCGCTGCTACTATCTGCGCGCCAATGTCATCTTTCGCACACCGGACAACAAAACGTATCCACGTGTACTCAGGTCCAACCGCATTTGCCTGAGCCAACCTGTCAGGCTGTACGTTCCCAATGTTTTTGCCCCGGAAGGTATCAATCGCATATTTAAGCCACAGACACCCAGCGAGCAAATAACCGAATACTCCATGGAAATTCTCGATCGCTGGGGGGGCGTATTGTTCCAAAGCAGCAATATTGACCTGGGTTGGGATGGTGAAAGCCGGGGTGAGCCACTACCGCAGGGCGTATACCTGTACCGGATAAGCCTCACCCAGGGCAATGGCCAGCAATTTGAAAAAGTTGGCACCGTCACCCTCATCCGCTAGTGCATGCCCTCGGCCTCCCGTCACCGGCACGTTATCTGCGCTGTCACCAATGATCTCAGCCAGGACCAGCGTATGCACCGCATCTGTCATACGCTGACCAATGCCGGCTTTGAGGTATCGCTTGTGGGTCGTAAAAAAGGCAACAGCCTGCCACTGCCGGAGCGCCCCTACCGGCAGTGGCGGCTCACGCCTCTTTGGAATAAGGGCAAACTATTTTATATAAGCTATAATATCCAGCTGTGCTGGTGGCTGTTGCGTCAAAAACCAGGCATCATCAATGCTGTTGACCTCGATACTCTTCTTGCTTGTTACATTGCCAGCCGATGGCACGGCGTTCCTTTGTATTACGATGCACACGAGTATTTTACAGAAACACCTGAAGTCGTACGGCGGCCCGGGATTAAACGAATATGGGCTATGCTGGCAGCCGGCCTGTTGCCACGCGTTGCCAAAGCCTACACGGTAGGACCACAACTTGCGGCCCTGCTCTCGAGAAAATACAGTATTCCTTTTGGTGTTGTACGCAATCTTCCTTTTCGCCTGTCTACAGCGCAACAGGCACGGCAGCAGCCTGTAGGCCCGCTGCCAATACTCTACCAAGGCATGCTCAATGAGGGACGGGGGCTTGAAACCGCCATACGCGCCATGTGTGATCTGCCTGCCTGCGTACTGTGGTTGGTGGGGGATGGCGATATAATCAAGGAGCTAAAAATGCTGGCGAGGCAAATTGGCGTCGAAGACAGGGTCATTTTCTGGGGCTTCGTCCCCCCTGCCGAATTGCTGCCTTTTTGCCAAAAAGCATGGCTAGGTCTTAACCTGCTGGAAAATACCGGCCTAAGCTACTACTATAGTCTTGCCAACAAAGCCTTTGACTACCTGCAGGCAGGACTGCCCGCTATTAACATGAATTTTCCCGAATACCGGCAATTATTCCAGCAATACCCAGCGGCTGTTTTACTGGACGAACTGACACCCCAGGCACTTTCTCTGTGTATTCAGCAACTCATTGACCAACCCGAAAAGTGGCAGCAACTCCACACCAATTGCCTGAAGGCAGCCGAAGAACTATGCTGGGAAAACGAACAAGCTTCACTGTTGGCGCTTTTTGACACCAACGCGACTCCCGGGCCGCATGCCTGATTCTTGGCCAATGACTGATAATTTGACAAAAAATTGTATTTTAGCGGCATTATAGCACCGTCACAGCAACTTAACCTCTGTTCTTTCGCCGCTATGCAATTTAAAAATGTCATAGGACAACAGCCTGCCAAGGCGCTGCTCAGCCATATGGTTGCCTCCGGAAGGCTGCCGCATGCGCTGCTCCTGCTCGGACCGCCCGGCAGTGGTGGTCTGGCGCTGGCCTGGGCAACTGCCATGATGTTGCTATGCGAAAACAAAAGCAGCGATGATGCCTGCGGACAGTGCCCCAGCTGCCAGAAAGCATCTAAAGGGGTACACCCCGACCTTCACTTTTCGTTTCCGACAGTCGGCAGTAAAATGACCAGTGATCCTTTCCTCCCCCAATGGCGGGAAGCTTTGGCTACTAGCCCGTATATGGAAGCCAACGATTGGCTACAACGCATTGGTGCCGACAACAAGCAAGGCAATATTACTCGTGAGGAATGTGTACACATTGTGCGGAAGTTGAGCCTTAAGCCTTATGAAAGTGAGTGGAAAGTGCTAATGCTATGGCTTCCCGAATATCTTGGCAATGAAGGCAATCGGCTGCTCAAACTAATTGAAGAGCCCCCTGACAACACTATTTTTTTACTCATTGCAGAAAATCAGGAGCTCATACTCACAACTATTCTGTCGCGATGCCAGCTGGTAAAAGTAAACCCACTATCAGATCAAGAGATTAGCAGCCAGTTGGCGGCAAAACTTTCGCTGCCAACTGACAAAGCTTCCGCTGTTGCCCAGCTTGCTGGTGGCAACTACAATGAGGCTCTCAAGTTGGCAGGTACACACGATACTGACCACAGCGAGCGTTTTCTGGGCTGGATGCGTGTATGCTATAAAGGTCGACCTACAGAACTGACAGCCTGGGTAGAGCAGTTTGCCGAGGCCGGCAGGGAAAATCAAAAACATTTTCTGCGCTATGCCCTTCACTTTTGGCGGGAATTTTTGGCGCTCAAATACAGTGGGGCTATACAGGGGATAAGACTGCTACCCACAGAGATCGAAACAGCTACCAAAATGGCAGCGCTAATCGGGCTTGAACAGCTCGATTCTATTGTGCAGGTGCTGGACGCCTGTATTTACCATGTTGAACGTAATGCAAACCCTAAAATACTCTTTTTGGATGCCAGCATTCAGCTGCACCAAATATTACTGAATCGCCAGCCTTTGGCGGCGTGATCAGGCTGTCTCAGTCCGCGCTTTGGGCGGCTGGTAAAGTATTTTGTTCCACTAATCATGGTGTCAAAGTACGGTTAAAACAGCCACTTATTTTTTAACAGCTGCACCCCGGGTGCTTAAAATAAAATGAATGTATGGGATGTACAGGATGTAGTGTTGGTGGTGGTTGTGGAAGTGGTGGCGGTTGTTCTGGTGGCTGTAAAACAGGTGGTTGCAACCGCATGAATACCTTTGACTGGTTATCGCAGCTCGATATTGCAGATACAGATCCTTTCGACTTCATAGAAGTCAGTTTTAAAAATGGTGCCCGCAAAGCATTTTTCCGGTCGGGAGCACACTATCGCCCAACGCCTACCGAAATGGTAGTTGTGGATGTAGGTGGTGGTTTTGATATTGGTCGCGTAAATCTATCGGGTGAATTGGTACGACTCCAGATGAAAAAGCGCCGTATTAACCCGGATAATGTGCTCCAAGAGGTTGTGCGTAAAGCCAATGAACGGGATCTGGAACGGCTGCAGGAGGCTCGGGAAATGGAGCAGCCCACTATGGTTCAGGCCCGGGCCATCGCACGTTCTCTTGGGCTGGATATGAAAATTGGAGACGTAGAATTTCAAGGGGATAAAAGAAAAGCCACTTTTTACTACACCGCCAATGGACGTGTAGATTTCAGAGAGCTCATCCGCCAGTATGCTAAGGAATTTCGGGTAAAAATAGAAATGCGCCAAATCGGGGCTCGGCAGGAATCTGCCCGTATTGGCGGGCTAGGCTCCTGCGGTCGCGAACTGTGTTGTTCTACCTGGCTTACTGATTTCAAGTCGGTCTCTACGGGAGCAGCTCGCTACCAAAATCTGGCCATCAATCAATCCAAACTGTCAGGTCAGTGTGGCCGCCTCAAGTGTTGCCTCAATTACGAGTTGGATACCTACCTCGACACGCTGGAGTCTTTCCCCGACAAAGCCGATCGTCTTTTTACAGAGGTGGGTGTTGCCATTCTTGTAAAAACGGATATCTTCAAGCAGCTGATGTTCTACACTTACCAGGATGGTTCATCAAAAGGCAAACTCTTCCCGCTGACTGTGGCGCAGGTATGGGAGATTCAGGCACTTAACAAGGAAGGAAAGAAAACTGTCGACTTAAATGAGCTCGTCGCAGAAATAGTGACCGATCACGATGCTGAGCCCGATTATGAGGATGTGACGGGCTTTATTGAGCTGCCAGCAGAAGAACGCAAGAAAAAGCGTAGAAAGAAACGGGCTAAGGAGGGTGGAGAAATGCCTACACGCACTACACCTTCTGGCGATACTGCCGCGCGCCGACAGCCCGATTTTTCCCGAAAAAGGGAGGAAGGAAAGCCCTTACCAAGCCACCAGGCTCCCCGGCATGAGAAAAAAATAAAGGATCAACGAAATCCGGTTCGTAAAAATGAGCCACGGGAACGGCCAGCTGGCGCTACTGCACAGCAACCAGCACCAACGGCAGGCAAGCCTGCCAATCCACCCGCCAAACCGCCGACAACTGATCCTCAGCAACAGCCGCCACCAGTGACTGCTGAGGCCCGAAACAAGCCTGCCGGCTCGGGCAATCGCAGAAAAAATAATCGGCGCGGACGTGGCAACAGACCTCCGCAGCCACCGGCTAGCTAGTTGAAAAAAAGCCCCCTACAGCCTACGGTTGCAGGGGGCTTTTTTTTACCCTCAATTCACTATCCTACCGAGTCAGGTACATATAGCGCTGCCGGTCGAGCTCGCGGAAAAAAGGATCCGACAGATCTTTGATGAATCGGATTGCCTCACCGGTACTCTTCATCTCGGGACCCAAGTCTTTATTGACGTTGGGAAACTTATCGAAACTAAATACCGGTACTTTTATTGCATAGCCACTCGGTTGAGGCTGAATGTTAAAATCACTCAGTTTGTGTGTGCCCAGCATGATCTTAGTTGCAATCTGCAGGTAAGGAACCTTGTAAGCCTTTGCAATAAAGGGTGTCGTACGACTAGCCCGAGGGTTTGCCTCTATAACATACACCTGATCAGGATTGCCATCTTTACCGGGTCTAATAGCAAACTGAACATTTATCAAACCTTTAATATTCAGTGCTTTAGCCAGCTTTTCTGTATAGTCAACCATGGTATTGATGGCATCTACAGACAAACTATAGGTAGGAAGTACGGCCGATGAATCTCCTGAGTGGATACCTGCCGGTTCAATGTGCTCCATGATACCCATGATGTGTACCTGCTCGCCATCGCAAATGGCATCAATCTCTGCTTCTTTGGCCCGTTCGAGGAAGTGGTCAATCAACACCCTGTTTTCAGGAAGATGCTTGAAGATCGTCAGTACCTGCCGCTCCAGCTCCTCATTGTTGATGACGATACGCATAAACTGGCCGCCGAGTACATAGCTGGGCCTTACAAGCACAGGGTAGCCCACTTCTTGGGCAATAGCGAGCGCCTCATCAGTATCTTCAGCGACCCCATACTCTGGATAAGGGATGCCCAGCTCTTTAAGCAGGTTGGAAAAAGCGCCCCGATCTTCCGCCATATCCATATCAGGGAAGCTAGTACCGATGATAGGTACCCCCCTTTCGTGCAGTGTCTTGGCTAATTTAAGCGCTGTTTGCCCTCCCAACTGGACGATGACCCCGTCTGGTTTTTCGAGAGCAAGGATTTCCTCCAGATGTTCCCAATAAACAGGCTCAAAATACAGTTTATCTGCTACGTCAAAATCTGTTGAAACTGTTTCGGGATTACAGTTGACCATAATAGACTCATAGCCGACGTCTTTAATGGCTAGCAGTCCGTGGACACAACAATAATCAAATTCAATTCCCTGCCCAATGCGATTGGGGCCACTACCCAGGACGACGATCTTCTTCCGGTCAGACGGAATACTTTCGTTTTCTTTGTCAAAAGTAGAGTAATAGTAAGGTGTTTTGGCCTCAAACTCAGCTGCACAGGTATCAACCATCTTATAGGTACGCCTTATACCAAGCTTTTGCCGATATCGGCTCACTTCACTTTCCCTCACGCGCATTACCCACGCAATCTGTGCGTCAGCATAACCTGATTCTTTGAGCTGCCGCATGAAATCTGCCGGTATATCTTCCGGCACATTGTAGCGCATCAGTTGCTCCTCCATTTTTACCAGCCGCTTGATCTGCTTGATAAACCAGGGGTCTATCTTGGTGAGTTTGTGCACCGTGGAA
The DNA here is from genome assembly GCA_964645715.1 of uncultured Saprospiraceae bacterium. Classification (GTDB taxonomy): domain Bacteria; phylum Bacteroidota; class Bacteroidia; order Chitinophagales; family Saprospiraceae; genus JAUMBM01. Next base: position 117,102 of record CAZYAO010000001.1, on the reverse strand, counting down.
GAAGGAACCCCAAGCCGGAGGGCATCTTTTACGCGGAATATGCGATCATCGCTGGCTTTTTCCAGTCGTTCGAGAATATCTTCGGTTCGAATCCATTCTTTCAAGTCAGCGCCAAGCCCGCTCCGTCCGTTTTCGAGGCTCTGACAAGCTTTCTGCAGCGCTTCGAGAAAATTACGCCCGATGGCCATAACCTCGCCTACCGATTTCATCTGGAGGCCAAGCAAGTGATCCGCACCCTGAAATTTTTCAAAGTTCCAGCGTGGCATCTTGACAATCACATAGTCGAGCGTAGGTTCGAAATAAGCTGACGTGGTCTTGGTAATCTGGTTTTTTAGTTCGTCAAGTGTATAACCAATGGCAATTTTAGCTGAAATCTTGGCAATTGGATAGCCTGTTGCTTTGCTGGCCAGCGCTGACGAACGACTCACGCGCGGGTTAATCTCGATGACAATCAGCTCCTCCGTTTCGGGATTGAGTGCGAACTGAATATTGCAGCCGCCGGCAAAATTGCCGAGAGAACGCATAGCCCTGATTGCCTGATCTCTCATCTCCTGATAGGCAGTGTCGCTCAGGGTCATGGCTGGTGCAACGGTGATGGAGTCTCCTGTATGGATACCCATCGGATCAAGATTTTCTACGGTACAGATAATGACCACATTATCGCTGGTATCGCGCAACAGTTCAAGCTCAAACTCTTTCCACCCCAATACCGCTTTTTCAACCAATACTTCATGCGTGGGACTCAGGTTGAGTCCACGGCGCAGCAGGTCATCAAAAGTGGCAGCTTGGTGTACAAAGGCGGCACCGGTACCCCCCAGGGTATAGGACGGGCGTATAACCAATGGGAAACCTATCTCCTGAGCTGCCTCTTTGCCCTCCAGGAAGGAATTGGCAATGCGGGAAGGAGCTACGGCCAGACCATTTTTGATCATGTGAAGACGGAAAGCCTCCCGGTTCTCCGTCAGCTCAATAGCATTGAGATCCACACCTATCATCCTGACATTATAGCGATCCCATACACCTCGCTGCCCTGCTTCAATGGCGAGGTTGAGTGCCGTCTGGCCCCCCATCGTAGGCAGTACCGCGTCAATCTGCCTTTCCTGCAGAATCTGCTCGAGACTTTCTACCGTCAGCGGCAACAAATAAATGTTGTCTGCAGTGACGGGGTCCGTCATGATGGTTGCTGGGTTACTATTGATGAGGGTGACCTCTATGCCTTCCTCCCGGAGTGAACGGGCGGCTTGGCTTCCTGAATAGTCAAACTCACAGGCTTGACCAATAATGATGGGTCCGCTTCCTATAATGAGTACAGACCTAATCGATGCATCTTTGGGCATGACAACAATTTTGAGCCAGAGCCTGGCGGTTGGCTAAATTGTCCGCAAAGATAAGCTGCCCTCATGACTTTGTGGAAATCATCTACAATTGTTTTTAGTCGACTCCCCGCATTTGTCTACTTTTGTGCTGCTTTTTTTCATATAAAAGAAACGCATGAATCAGCAAAGTATACACGCCAGTGGCGCTCCCAAACCCGTAGGTCTGTATCCACACGCCAAACGGGTTGGCAACCTGCTTTTTCTCTCCGGCATTGGCCCTCGCGATCCGGAGACCAACGGTATTCCCGGACTTGCACTCAGTCCCGCCGGCAATTTTGTGACTTTTGATTTTGAGCAACAATGTCACAGTGTTTTCCGCAATGTTCGCGCAGTGTTGGAAGCAGCAGGTGCCCGTTGGGAAGACCTGGTAGATGTAACAGTCTTCCTGACCAATATGGATCGCGATTTTGAAACCTACAATCGCATCTATGCAAGTTACTTTGCCGACAACCAGCCCTGTCGTACGACCGTAGGTATTACCTGTCTGCCTACACCCATCGCCATTGAGCTGAAGTGCATTGCATATTTGCCTTGATTACATACCTCGCATCGTCGATTATTAGTCTTTATGACTCGTAAATAACTGATTACTGCTGCCGGAAAAAATTCCTAATAGTAGTGCGTCGGGTAGCAGCCGATGTCGCTAGCCATTATTTTTGGCCACCAAAGGAATATATGCACCGGCGGATTTATGACCCAGACGTCCTTTAGTTAGGACAAATTGGCAGATAAAGTTATCTTTGTTTGATACACGCTCACCATTTGTCATTCCGTACCCTTGGATTCAACTCTCAGATCGCGTGTCCATGATGTATGCAGCCCTCAAACATGCTCGTTCTACAGGCCAGAAACAACTGGCTGTGCTTGTCGATCCCGATAAAACCAATCGCGATGCGCTCATGCATTTGGCATCTATGGCTGAGGTATTTCCCATAGGGTGTTTTCTGTGGGGCGGAAGTCTGGTTAGTGAGACACAAAATGAATACTATCTTTCTCTCCTCAAGGCTCACACCAGTAAACCGGTTGTATTGTTTCCGGGCAGCATGTACCAGATTAATCCCAAAGCTGACGCCATCCTGCTACTGTCGCTCATTTCAGGCCGAAATCCGGATCTTCTCATCGGGCAACATGTGCTGGCCGCAGCCAAGCTTAAACACAGCCAACTGGAAATTATTCCGACAGGTTATATGCTGGTCGATGGCGGTCACGCCACATCCGTAAGCTATATTAGTAATACCCTTCCCATACCTGCCGACAAACCGGATATCGCCCGGATCACCGCGCTGGCCGGCACCCTGCTGGGACTTCAACTCATCTACCTGGATTCGGGTAGTGGCGCACGCTACCCCGTAAAACCAGAAATGATTGCTGCCGTACGCAGTGAAGTCAATGTCCCGATTATTGTAGGAGGCGGTATACGCTCTTCCGAGGCTGCCCGGCAAGCGCTGCTAGCTGGTGCCGATATGATTGTCGTGGGTAATGCCTTAGAAAAAAATGTGGATTGGCTACCGGAACTCTGCGCCACTGTGCAGTCGGTTAATCTCACACAAACCAGCCCCTCTGTTGCTAACAAGTAGTGGCTTTTCGCAAGCATCTACACGTTTTCATCGCTTTTCAAACGACAGTCACAGCTGGCGGGTAACTCATTTTATCCCACCACCTGTAATAACTGTACACAAGCTTGCTGCCGGCAAAATACCCAAGCTCCCCGCAGCACAATTTTCCCCCACTACCACGCCTCTTTAAATACTTTTCCACACCCATTTTTTAACCAAACAATAACCCACTGAAAAACAACCACTAACAAAAGGCACATCTCCACACCTATCTTGTGGAAAACACAGGAAAACCTTACAGTTTTCCACGCTAACCAACAAGAGCTACCCTTTTTTCATAAACTAACATATCAACAGAGCGGAAAAATGGGGAAAAACTGGCGTTACTCACACTTTTTTGTAAAAATCCACATGCATTCCTGCGAAAACAATATCAACAGTTGTTTTATTAACATAAGTGTGGATAAGTTTGCATGCAGTAATAGCAAGGCTTTTGAGTGTTGACATATTGTGGATAACTAAGCAGCTTGTGTGAATAACTTCCAAGGTGCTCCAGAAAGACTGCTTTTCCACATTTCAACAGCCATAGTAATGATATTTTTTTAAAAATATTTACTTTATTTTAATATCATATATAGGCTATTGCTGAATCTGACGCATTTTTGAAAAAAAAATTGCCATGGCATTTTCGCATACATCCAATCTTTCTGTTTATCCATCTCCTGTTCGCTGGTGGATTCTTATTGGCCTCATCATGGTCTTGGGACAAGTCGTCATTGGAGGAATTACACGCCTCACCGGCTCTGGTCTATCCATTACGCGCTGGGAGATTGTTACGGGGACAATTCCGCCCCTGAACGATCAGGATTGGCAAATTGAGTTTGATGCATACAAAGCGACTCCCCAGTACCAAAAGATTAATGCCGGGATGTCGATGAGTGAGTTTAAGTTTATTTACTTCTGGGAATATTTTCACAGGCTGTGGGCCAGGCTTATGGGATTTGTCTTCGTTATTCCTTTTGTTATTTTTCGGAGAAAGAAGTGGCTCGATGAAAAGCTGCTAAAACGATTAGTCATTACAGTGCTGATGGCAGCTGTGGTTGCTTCTTTTGGCTGGATTATGGTTGCCAGTGGGTTGGTTGATCGTCCTTGGGTAAATGCCTATAAACTGACCATGCACCTGTCGCTGGCTTGCATATTATACGCCTACCTTGCCTGGACAGTATTTAAAGTATGGATGCCAGAGCTCACCCTTGCGCAAGTATCACCTTCGCTGCGCAAGTACTTAGCTGTTATTATTATATTGGTAGCTGTACAAATTATACTGGGCGGAATTATGTCGGGTACAAAAGCTGCTCTATTTTATCCTACTTGGCCGGATATGAATGGTGAATGGCTTCCCTCTGTGCTGACAGACAGAAGTATGTGGGTCACAGATAACTTTGTGCAGTACGACGCCACACTTTTTCTACCAGCGCTTGTCCAGCTTGTACACAGATCTACAGCATACCTACTGACGATTGCTATTGTAATATTTGCCTACCTTTTATACAAAAATACAACACATTCATTGTTGCGTAAGGGAACGGTCATTACGTTGCTACTGCTGGGTATACAAGTTGCGCTGGGGATTGCAACTGTGATGACCAGCATAGGAACCATTCCTGTTGGATTGGGTGTCTTTCACCAGGCAGGTGGTTTATTACTATTGACGGCTACACTGTACATGTATTATTTACTGGGAGGCTTTCCCGCAAGAAAAACCCCTTACAGCAGGTAAAACTGCTGTAAGGGGTCGCTGCGAGAGAAATATTGTGCACTTATTAGCCCAATAGAGATTTGAGGCGCATGGCAATGCCCATGTCACCCTTTATCTTCACTTTTCCCATCATAAAGGCCATCATGGGATCTAGTTTCCCCTGGATTAATGATTGAAAATCAGCAGGACTTATTGTGATGGTGCAGTCTGCCGGCTTATTTTCCGCGCTAACAATATTTTCGGTGCCCGAACCATCAACGTGGACAGATTCGTCGCCGAGCTGAAAGAGTATTGAGCCGGCAATGGGTTGCGCATTTTTTGCTCGCTCGGCGATGATGTGCAGGACGCTTTCCATAAATGTATAGTGGTTGAAATGAAAAAGCTGCTAATGTGCCAATAGCTACAAATTTTTCAGGAGCCAGTCTATAGCTTTAGACTTTGCATCATTATAGGGAGGGAAGAACATTCTGAAGTCTCCAAACCTGCGGTGGATGACACTTTTTTCATTAGAAAATTCTTTGAATCCCTGAAAACCAAGTGACTTACCTATGCCACTATTATTCACCCCTCCAAACGGAAGATTTGGATTGGCAAATCCAAGCAGGTAATCATTGATGACCGCCCCACCGGAAGAGGTATTCTTCAGAAGCGTATCAATAAATGGCTGACGTTGGCTGTGGATATAAAAGGTGAGTGGTTTAGGTTGTCTGGCAACGATCTGGAGGATGTCATCCGTCGTACTGTAGGTAATCACGGGAAGTATAGGACCAAAAATTTCTTCCTGCATTAATTGCATACCAGGGTTTACCTGGCTGAGAAGTGTAGGTGCAAAAAAGCGTGTATCTTCGTTGTACTCACCACCCATTTCCAGCTTAGCCCCCTTGGAAAGAGCGTCTTCCAGACAGTTCACCAGCCGTGTATGATGCCTGTGGCTGATGATGCGCGCCAGACTATCCGATTTTTCAACCGCCTCGCCACTCGGTTGGAACATCTGCTTGATTACCTTCTTATAGGCTTCAATGAATGCCTGAAGTTTGGATTCATGAATAATCAGGTAGTCGGGAGCGATACAAGTCTGGCCTGCGTTGAGACTTTTTGCCCAGGCTGTTTTTAGTGCAACCAATGCTATATCGGCAGACTCATCAATAACAGCAGGTGACTTACCACCGAGTTCCAGCGTAACACTCGCCAGGTGTTTGGCTGCGGCCTGCATAACAATCTTACCAACGGTGGGATTTCCCGTAAAGTGAATATGATTGAATGGTAGTTGCAGCAGTGCTGATGCTACCTCCACATCACCTTGGCATACGGCAACTTCCTCTGCAGGAAATAGCCGGGCAATCATTTGCCCTATGAAAGCAGATGTATGCGCGCTATACTCTGATGGTTTTACAACAACAGCATTACCTGCCGCCATAGCGTACATCAAAGGAATAATTGTCAGGTTAAGCGGGTAATTCCAAGGGGAGATAACTAAGGCTACTCCTTTGGGTTCGCATACCTGGTAACTTTTTGTACCCAAAAGAGGCAAAGGTGTAGGCACCCGATGAACAGCCATCCACTTTCTCAAATTGGCCCGGATGAACTTATAGTGTTGGGTAATTACGCCTAGCTCAGAGAGGATGATTTCTGTCGTTGGCTTCTGAAAGTCCTTCTGTAGGGCTTCAATGGCTCCTTGCTTTCCTGATGGGGTCTGAAGGTAATCATAGATGCTGGCCAATCTGGCTAGCCGCTCTTTGGCTGAGCTGAGTTTAAGCCTTTGAGCGGCCTGAACTTGTGCGGTAAACAACTCAGCTATAGTTTGGTTACTGGTGGCGGAGTCTGCAGTATACGTATTCATAATAAAGGCATTTAACAGCGAAAAGAAAGTGGTGGTATCGGCAGTTTATTTTCTGTGATTGCAAGCATAAATGCTCATGCCAGCTCATTATCTAGTCTTCCCAAATGATCAGCCTTTGCTGCTGAAGCCATATAGGTAACTGATTTTGGTATCTTTCGTTCAAAATATTGCGCTTGATTTTTAGTGTTGGTGTCAGAATACCATTTTCGACTGTCCAACTATCTTTGACAACAACGATGCCTGCAAGTTTTTCAAAGGAGGCAAGGCTGGTATTTATTTCCTGCAAGGTCTTTTGAAGACTTTGTTCTACTTCCTCTCGCAGCGTTCGTTGACCCCGTTCTGAAAGCACAGCTAGTGCAAGTGGTTGTGGTTGTGCGAGACCAACAACACATACTTGTTCAATGAGCTCATTTTCTGCAAACCCCCATTCAATGGGCGCAGGGGTGATATACTTACCTTTAGCCGATTTGAATGTATCGGACAGCCGCCCGGTAATATGCAGGAATCCGTCTTGGTCAACGTACCCCTGATCTCCTGTATGAAGCCAACCATCTTGTATAGTCTCTGCCGTTAGCACTGCCTGTTGATAGTAACCCGCCATCATCCAGGGAGCTCGCATGATAACTTCTGATGTTTGGGGGGCAATACTGATTTGTACACCTGGTAAAGGCCTGCCTACGGATGCAGGTCTGATATTGTCAGCGGGCATAAGCGTACAGCCACCACAGTTCTCTGTCATACCATATACTTCCTGTAGCGTAAGGCCAAACATCGTGAACCAATCCTTCAAACTGTCGGGTGTGGGTGCAGCCCCCGTGAGTAAAATACACGCATGATGTAGTCCCATACCTTCTCTCACTTTTCTGATGAAAAAGGTATTTAGGAAGGGGATTCGAAGTAGCCAGTTGAGTCTTTTCTGTGGTATTTTGTCCAGTAGTGCTAGTTGAAATTTAGACCATATTCTGGGTACAGCCATGAATATGGTTGGCTGTGTATCTCGCAGGTTTTTTGCAAAACTGTCTATGCTCTCCGCAAAAGAAATGGTGCCGCCTGTCAGAATAGCTGCCGCCTCTACGATCATACGCTCTGCAATATGGTTTAGCGGCAGATAGCTAAAAAAGCGGTGATGGGGGTAGGAAAAAATTTTAAGGCTGCCATTTACCTTCTCATTCTGCATAAGTGCAGCAGGCGCTCTGTAGGTAAGAACAACCCCTTTAGGCAAGTTCGTTGTTCCACTGGTAAACAGAATCGTCCATATATCGTCAATCTCAGGTGTTGGTGTACCTGTTATAGGGAGGTACTCTTCCATAAGTTGTTCCCATAAATACGCGCCTTCCACCTTGCTGTTTCCCGGATAATGAGGAAAAGCAATGATGGGCAGATCAGCAGGCACGAAGGTTTTTATGGAATTCCAGTGATCAAGTTTACCAACTATGAGTAGTTTGATGTGGCTGGCAGCAACCACTTGATGCAATTGATTGCCGGTAAGATTAGGATAGTAAGGAACAGATATGTATCCCCCCATCATAAGTGCAAGATCAGTAATTACCCAATGGTAGCAATTTTTGGAAATGAGGCCAATATGATCTCCTGCTTGCATACCCATTGCGCGTAGTGCCGAAACAAGTATCCGAGCCTGCCTTCCTGCTTCATACCAGGATATATCCTTCCATTCTTTACCAAAGGGCTGACGCATGAATACATCCTGTGGCCGGTCTCGTTCCCATTCATAAAAATGGCTAAGCATGTTATTCAATTGAGCAGTATTATTGTCCATCTATTCTTTTTTTTTCAACTTAAAATTATAGTAAAATTAATAATTACAGTTGAAATATTTGACCCCACAATCTTTGCCCGCCGTCAATATAAATTGTTTCGCCTGTGATATAGCCGGCCATAGGGCTGGCCAGGAACATGCACAAGTAAGCTACTTCCTGTGTAGTTCCGAGCCTTTTCATAGGAATGGTGTCCGCTATTCCTTGAAGCAGTTCTGGTGGATAGTTTTCCAGACCACTCGACTGAATAATGCCCGGAGCGATAGCATTTATACGCACATTATACTTACTCCATTCTACAGCCAAAGATTTGGTTAGGTTATCAATACCTGCTCTGGCAGCACCGGTGTGGGCCATTCCGGGAAACCCTCTAAAAATATTAACAATAATACTGATGATACAGCCACTTTGTTGTGGTTTGAAAAATTTATGAAACATGGTCTGTGTGACGTACCAGTTACCATTCAGGTTATTGTTTATAACAGCATTCCAACCATTGGTCGACAAATCTTCGGCCAGGCTAGGAAACTGGCCACCTGCATTGTTGACTAAAATATCCAGTCGGCCAGTTGTTTCATATATATGGTCAGCTAAGGCCTTCACTTGCTGGATATCACGGATATCACATACCTTATAAGAGCAGGCACCTAATGATTGCAGATGCTCAGCAGCGAGGCGAAGCTTTTCCTCTTTGCGGGATGCAATAAATACATAGGCACCATGCCGCACAAATTGTTCTGCCATAGCTAAGCCAATACCTGTGGCCCCTCCCGTTATCAGTACAGTCTGCTGTTGGAATAGATTTATTGAAAACATAGAATAAAAATATTTTAGGTGCCTAAAATAAAATATTATTCCATTACCTGTATGTAAGTCGGAACAAAATATATAAGTATTATAGTTTAGAAACTGATATAAAAGACGAAGGCCGGGCAACTTGCGTTGACCCGGCCTCATCATTTGGTATCAGTAGGTAACTAAAAAACTTAGTTGGCTGGCTTCAGCACACTCATATCAGGGTTAGGAGCCACAACAGAGCGGCGGTTCTGTGAACGACCCTCTGCCGTCTTGTTGTCAGCTGCCGGACGATACTCACCGTAACCGGCAACAGCTACCTGGGCAGGATTAACACCTTGGCGGATAAGACGTGATGCAACAGCCTTTGCGCGAGTATAGCTCAAGTCCCAGTTATCCGTTGCTGACCCACTAGCAAACTGCTTATCGTCAGTGTGGCCTTCTACGATGATGCGAATGTTCGGATCAGCCTTCATTTTTGCAGCAAGGGCATCAACAGCTGCACGCTGTGCAGAGCCCAAACGAGAAGAACTTGAACCGAAAGTTACAGCGCTCTCAGTTACGAGGTATAGGCGGCCATCGCGTGCATCAACTGAGAGACCTGCATTCTTGTAAGAAGCAAACATGCCGTTGATATCCTGCTTAAGCTTATTAAGCTCTGCCTCTGTCATCTGGAGCTTTTGGCCAAGCTGAGTCACTTGTGAGCGTGTAGCATCCAGATCAGTGCGTATTTTGCTCAACTCTGAATTCATACGAGCTTTCTCACTGGCGTACTCTGCGGCAAGTGCGTCTTTCTCGGACTGCAGATTCTTCAACTTCATTTGCGTGTCTGCCAAAGCTTGATCCGTAGCTGCTTTTGCGGCAGTGAGTTCGTCGAACTTCTTCTTTGATACACAAGCTGTGAACGAGCTGGCAGTCAGGGTAAACAACAGTGCGAAAAGTATAAAACGCATGTTCTTTAGTTTTGATTGAATAATATTTTTTGCCCAATTGTAATACAAGCCTGACACACTATAGCAGCAGGCAAACAATTGATTGCAAAAGACGGCATATTTTTTAATAAAACAAAGTTTTGTCGTCGTTTTGTTCGCTGATTAATGAAAGTTTTAACAATAGCTTAATTGAAATTGAGTTTCACGCCAAATTGACTATTTTTGTGTTCAGCTAGATTAAGCAACCAAATTTTGGGCTCCGATGATTTACAACACAGTAGAAGAAGGTAATTTCAAATACATTGAGACAAAAGGTGGCGAAGAGAATTTGCTTCTTCTGCATGGTCTGTTTGGAGCACTGAGCAACTTCGAGGGTATTATTTCTTACTTTGGAGACAAATATAATGTGGTGGTGCCTATTCTGCCCATATTTGATCTTCCGCTTCGGAAAGTGTCCGTCGCCGGATTGGTTGACCATGTCGTAGCTTTTCTGGATTATAAGGGTTATGATAAAGTTCATGTATTAGGTAATTCACTGGGTGGACATATTGCCCTGCTGTTTGCTCTTGGACATTCTGAGCGTATCAGTTCGATTACATTAACTGGTAGCTCTGGTCTTTTTGAGAGTGCTATGGGTACTACTTTTCCAAAAAGAGGTGATAAAGAGTACATCCGCAAAAAAACACAGGACACTTTCTTTGATCCTTCCGTAGCCTCGGAGGCGCTTATCGATGAGGTTTACGATATTGTAAATGATACGGGTAAAGCTATACGAATCATCGCAATGGCCAAGTCAGCCATCAGGCATAATCTGGGCGAGTCACTCGGTGGCATTACGGCACCTACACTACTTGTATGGGGTAAGGAAGATCAGGTGACTCCAGCTTTTGTTGGTGAAAAGTTCCATGAGCTTATTCCTCATTCTTCATTGGTCATGATCGATCGTTGTGGTCATGCCCCTATGATGGAACATCCCGCGGTTTTCAATCAGCACCTGGAAGCCTTCCTTAACCATGTTTCGGCTGTCCAGCGTGTGAGTTAATCACATATTCTCTAGTACATCCTATGAAAATACTTTTTCAGGGGCTGTTGTTCCTGTGGCTGTTGTCGGCCTGTAGCAGCAGTCGTCCAACAACCGCCAGCGGTAGCGAAAGCAGTTCGGGCGATACTCCTTCTATTGCCTATGAGCAGTTGGACACATTGGTCGTTACGCCTAATCGCTCGGTTGAAAGTGAGGCGGTAAGCGTCAGCCAATTTGATCCGGCCAATTATCGGTCAAGTGAAACGCAAAGGCACGATTTATTGCATACTCGTTTAGAACTGGAGTTCAATTGGGAGAAAGAAGAAGTTGCGGGAAAAGCTACTTTGCGACTAAAGCCTTTTTTCTATCCTGCTTCGGAACTGGTACTTGATGCCAAAGGTTTTACTTTCAACAGGGTGTCTTTAGCAGGACAAAAGGACACACTTCCATATAGTTATGATGGGACTAAGCTTATAATTTCTCTTGGTCGTGAGTATTTGCGTGAAGAAGAGTTCTCTGTATATATCGATTATACAGCCAGGCCAAGTGCCTCAGGTGGAAGTGCGGCCATTACTTCAGATAAAGGACTGTTTTTTATTAACCCCCGTGGAGAAGAGCCCGGTAAACCCCGCCAGATATGGACGCAGGGTGAGACGGAGCATAATTCACGTTGGTTTCCTACCATAGATAAACCTAATGAACGTTGTACTCAGGAAATGCTGGTAACGGTAGACACCAGCATGGTAACGCTTTCCAATGGTTTGTTGATTTCATCTACCATGTTGCCTGGAGGTAAGCGTACAGATCATTGGCGGCAGGATATTCCACATGCTCCTTATTTATTTATGCTTGCAGTGGGTGATTTTGCAGTGGTTAAAGATAACTGGCGCGGTATTCAGTTAGGCTATTATGTTGAACCTGCCTATGAGAAAGATGCTAAGGCTATTTTTCCCTATACTCCCGATATGCTATCATTTTTCTCTGATATCCTTGGCGTTCCCTACCCCTGGCAAAAATACAGTCAGGTGGTTGTTCGTGATTATGTTTCCGGGGCAATGGAGAATACGACGGCTGTTATTTTTGGAGATTTTATCCAGCGGCATGAGCGTGAATTGATAGATGTACTCACTAATGAGAAAATTGTTGCTCATGAGATGATGCACCATTGGTTTGGCGATTACGTGACTTGTGAAAGCTGGTCTAACCTTCCCTTAAATGAGGGGTTCGCTAATTACAGTGAGTATTTGTGGCTTGAGCACAAGTATGGACGCGATGCTGCGGGTTATCATTTGTTGGAAGAATGGGCAGGTTATTTCAGCCAGGCGCGTAGCGATAAGCATCCATTAATTGATTTTACGTACAACGATAAGGAGGATATGTTTGATGCTCATAGCTACAATAAAGGTGGCGCTGTCTTACATATGCTCCGCAATTATGTAGGAGATGAGGCTTTTTTTGCATCACTCAATTTGTACCTCAGTAGAAATGCTCTCAGCGCTGTAGAGGTGCATGATCTTAGATTGGCGTTTGAAGATGTGACAGGCGAAGACCTTAACTGGTTCTTTAATCAGTGGTTTCTGTATGAAGGACATCCTAAGCTGGAGGTTTCTTACGATTATGATGCAGAACGTAAAGAAGTCATCGTTTTTGTTCAGCAATCTCAGTCAGGGGCAAATGTACCGGCTGTATTCTGGTTGTCGGTGGCAGTAGATGTCTATATGCCTGATGGATCCAGAGAGAGACATAAAGTCTGGGTTAAAGAGCGGGAGCAGACGCTTCGCATACCTTCATCAATTAAACCAGCCTTGGTTATTTTTGATGCAGATCATGTGCTGCTTGCCGAAAGGGCCGATGAAAAGGAAGCGGCTGAGTATATCTTTCAGTTTAAAAACGCTCCGCACCTTTTTGAACGGATAGAGGCTGTATCGGTGATTGACTTTTATCCTGAGTTGACAGAATTGTTGCCAATGGCACTCAGGGATACCTTCCACGCTATTCGTCAGGCAGGCTTATCTTATCTTTCTGAAGATTTACAAAACTCTGGGTTGGTAGAACAGGTGCGGAATATGGCAAAGGCAGATCCACACGCTGAAGTGAGAGCTATGGCCATTGGTAAACTGGCGGAGTGGAAAGATGCGGAGGCTGTGCGTATAGCTGTTGAAGCGATGGAAACGGCCAAGCCTTATGCTGTTATCTCTGCTGCTTTGCAAGCGGTAGCCGAACTGGATCCCAAGGAGGGCGTCACGGCTGCACAAAAATTAGAGGACGAAAAAAGTGAAGATATTACGCTGGCCATTGGATCTATTTATGCGGATGGAGACGATGTCGGAAGACTAGCATTTTTTGCTTCAAAGCTGGAAGCAGTTGATGGTTATGGAGCACTGTCTTTTTATGGTGATTATCAGCGGTTACTGGCTAAAGGATCCGTGGGTGAAATGAAGAGTGGAGCAGAAAAACTGGCAACTATTGCGAAAAATATGAAACAGTCGCCATGGCGTAGAATTTCTGCGGGTAAAGCAATTGTTGATATGCAGGCGGCTTGTACCGACATGGCGTTGGGTTCAGCAGATGCGGCTAGAGCGGGTGTACTTCGGGAAACAGCAAACTGGCTTAAGGATCTTTTCAATCAAATTGAGGCAGCAGAAACAGATGAACAGATACTTCAGCTGTATAAGCAGTTCTAATTTTTAATTGAGACAAGAAGCCGTTTAATATTTGAAAAGCTAATGGGTGGTGCCAGCCGCCCATTAGCTTTTTTTAATAGCTTTAATGTTCACCTGGTTTTAATTTTGGATTATTGGCATGGCGTAGTGCGTCGCGCTGTGTTTTTTTGTCAAGGTTTTTTTGTAAGGCTTCAGTCAAATCTATACCTGTTTGATTGGCAAGGCAAATTAGTACAAATAATACATCCGCCATTTCATCTGCCAGCTGTGCCTGTGCCTGCTCAGCATCTTCGTTTTTTTTAAAAGACTGCTCGCCATAAATCCGGGCAATCAAACGGGCAACCTCCCCTACTTCTTCGGTAAGGATGGCAAGATTGGTGAGTTCTCCATAATAGCGAATACCAACGGTACGAATCCATTGATCCACGATTTTCTGAGCTTCCTGAATATGCATAGATAAGATAATTTGTATGTAATAGTCATAGATGCTTATCTTGATATAAGGTTCATAAAAGTCTTTAAAAAAGAGATACATTTGTAATAAATAAATAAATCTGCAAGGTATTAATTCAATACTGTGGAAAGTAATCTTGTAGCGTGTGTGATCAGCCAGATGTGAGAGATGGATTATCTTTAGCAAAATGAGATTCACCACATTGTGTTGCCGTCCTGCCAAATTTCCAAATTCAAATCAAACAGTGTTCACCATTGAAATACATCGGACATGAAAGTTTTGAAGTTTGGAGGATCATCGGTTGCTACAGCTGAACGTATAAAGGGGGTTGTAGATATTTTAAAATCTTACTATGCGCAGGGTACATATTTTACAGTGGTCTTTTCTGCTTTTGGTGGTACTACAGACTTACTACTGGACATGGGTGGGCTGGCAGCCAGCGGAAATGAAGCGTATCTTGTAAAATTTGATAGTTTTCGTCAAAGGCATTTGACTGCCGTCACTGAACTGTTTGAAGCAGATTACCTTACGCGGGTAATGGATGAAGTTGAGCATAACGCAGACTTATTGCGCAACTTGCTGCAGGGAATCTACCTCTTGAGAGAAGCTTCTCCTAAGACAATGGATTTGGTGCTAAGTTTTGGTGAACGCAACGCAGCCTTCATAATCGCACACGCGCTACGCCAAGCAGGTATCAATGCAAATTACCTGGATGCACGCAAGATAATTGTAACAGATAATAACTTTGGGTCTGCGGCTGTACAGTTTGAGAAAACCTACCCCCGGATCAGGAGGTATTATGACGAACACCCTGAGGTGCAGGTGGTAACTGGATTTATAGGATCAGCGGAAGACGGATTCACAACGACACTTGGCAGGGGAGGCTCTGATTATACAGCTGCTATTATTGCTGCCGGATTGCAGGCATCATTGGTTGAAATATGGACAGACGTAAATGGTGTGCTCACTGCGGATCCACGCCTGGTGAGGAGAGCATTTACGATTCCTGTTATGACATATGCGGAGGCCATGGAAATGTCGCATTTTGGTGCTAAGGTCATCTATCCTCCAACCTTGCAGCCGGTATTGCGGGCTCATATCCCTATGGCGATCAGAAATACATTCAACCCTACTTTTTCAGGAACCTATATTTCTGATCAGACGGATCCTGGTGGGCATGCAGTTAAAGGAATCAGTTCAATCGCGAAAGTTAGTCTGCTTACGCTCTCCGGGAGTGGTATGTTTGGTGTTCCTGGTACGGCGGCAAGGTTGTTTGGTTCTTTGGCACGGTCATTTATTAATATTATACTGATTACACAGGGCTCCAGTGAACACGCGATTAGTTTTGCAATTGAGCCAGGTGTAGCACAAAAGGCCCGGTTGGCAGTGGAGGAGGAGTTTAAGTTTGAACTGGGAGCAGGATTAATTGACCCTGTTAAGATAGAAGAAGATCTGGCCGTTGTAGCAATCATTGGTGAAAATATGCGGTACAGACCGGGTATTGCTGGTCGACTGTTTCAGGCTTTGGGGAAAAATGGTATCAATGTTGTCGCTATTGCACAGGGATCTTCGGAGTTAAATATCTCAGTTGTCATTGCCAGACAGGACGAATCCAAAGCGCTTAATGCATTACATGATGCTTTTTTTCTTTCAGATACCGTCGAGTTACACTTATTCATGGTCGGCACTGGTCTGATTGGCAGCACATTGTTGCAACAGATAGCCAAACAGGCGGATTATCTTAGAGATAAACACGATTTGGAAATTAAGTTGGTAGGTCTGGCGAACAGTCGTCGTATGTTGCTAAAGGAGGACGGAATTCCATTGCACGACGATTGGAATGAAAGACTCATGGAAGAAGGAGAACCTACTGTCTTGGCAACTTTTGTCAATCACATGAAGTCACTAAATCTTCCGAATGCAATTTTTGTTGACAACACGGCCAATGCCGGTGTAGCGGCTCATTACGAAACTATTCTGGATGCGAGCATATCTATTTCTACGCCTAATAAAATTGCTACTTCCTCTTTTTATTTACAGTACCAGCGTTTGAAGACAATTGCAAACAGGCGTGGTGTTTTGTTTTTGTACGAAACAAATGTAGGAGCAGGATTGCCTGTGATCACTACTTTGAATGATCTCATAAATAGCGGTGATGAAATTGTGAGCATAGAGGGTGTACTGTCGGGTTCGTTATCATTTATGCTTAATTCATTTACTGAGGGTAGACGGTTTAGCGAGATTGTACGGGAGGCGAAGCGAAGAGGATTTACAGAACCGGATCCCAGAGAAGATTTGAGTGGTGCGGATGTAAGCAGGAAACTTTTGATACTTGCCAGAGAGACAGGATTGCCGATGGAATCTACAGCTATTGAGATAGAGCCCGTCCTGCCAGCCACCTGTCTGGAGGCTAAAGACGTGGAGACTTTTTTAGAAAAGCTAGCAGCAGAAGATGGCTACTTCGAAAGTCTCAGACAGAAGGCGGCGACAGCGGGAAAAGTACTGCGTATGGTCGCGCGGTTGTCTGCAGGGCGGGCAAGTATAGGTCTGCAGGAAGTGGGTTCCGAGAGTCCTTTCTACTACTTAAGCGGAAGCGACAATATGATTGTATTTGTAACAGGTAGGTATAGCGATCGCCCCCTAGTGGTGAGGGGACCGGGTGCTGGTGCAGAAGTAACGGCAGCCGGAATATTTGCCGAAATTATTAAAATTGGTAATTTTTTATCTTAAATATTTAAAAACCAAATGATTGTAACAAAGGTAAGTACAGAGGTAAGAGTTTTTGCTCCTGCAACAGTAGCTAATGTAGCTGTTGGTTTCGATATTCTCGGATTTGCATTGGATGCTCCGGGGGATGAGGTTGTCGTAAGGTCTTCGGCTAAGCCGGGCCTTCGTATAACAGCTATTACAGGCACACAGGGCAAGCAACTTCCTTTTGAGGTGGAGAAAAACACAGCAGGTTTCGCTGCTTTGCAGTTGTTGGATCATTTGGGAGAGACGCAGCGGGGTATTGAGATGGAAATTCACAAGAAGATGCCTTTTGGTAGTGGTCTTGGATCGAGTGCTGCCAGTGCGGCTGCAGCGGTGACTGCTGTCAACGAACTATTGGGCAGACCGCTGGATAAAATACATCTTCTGCCATTTGCAGTGGCAGGAGAGCAGGTTGCAGATGGTGCTTATCATGCCGATAATGTTGGTCCCTCCTTACTGGGAGGTATGATTCTTATCAGAAATAACCAGAGCCTGGATGTACACCGACTTCCGGTACCCGCCAATCTGTTTGCATCAGTTGTTTATCCGGCTGTAGAAATTCTCACTAAAGATGCTCGCTCTATATTATCGGATTCGGTAGAATTAAAAAAGCATATACTCCAGTCGGGAAATTTGGCTGCATTTATCGTTAGTTTATACCAGGCTGACTTTGGACTCATGTCCAGATGTCTGAAAGATGTGATCATTGAACCTCAAAGAGCCAGACTGATTCCATGTTTTCAGCAGGTCAAAGAAACGGCTTTGAGCGCCGGAGCTTTGGGCTGTAGTATCTCAGGAGCAGGTCCCAGTATATTTGCTTTGTCGCAGGGCAGAAAGCAGGCTGAGGAAATTGGTACTGCTATGCAGGGGGTATTTGGTGATGCGGGTATTGCCTGTGATATATATGTATCCCCTATCAACCAGGAAGGAGCCAAAAAGATATAAATCAGTTTATGGAGTTATACAGTACAAGAAATCACCAATTGCGGGTCTCCTTGCAGGAGGCGATATTCAAGGGACTGCCTGATGACAACGGCTTGTATATGCCTGTGCGAATTCCTCAGTTAGGGGGCAATTTTTTTCAGGCTTTACCTGACATGACTATGTCTCAGATTGGCTTTGAGGTCACCCGGATGCTGTTGGAAGGAGAAATTCCGGATGAAGAAGTACAAAAAATTGTCGATGCAGCAATTAATTTTCCGGCACCATTAGTACGCCTGGATGACCAGCGTTTGGTACTTGAACTTTGGCATGGACCTTCAATGGCATTTAAAGATTTTGGTGCCAGGTTTATGGCACAGCTGATGCAGTATTACAATCGTCAAGCATCACGTGAATTAGTTATTCTGGTGGCAACTTCAGGAGATACCGGAGGAGCCGTGGCTTCTGGTTTTTATGGTGTAGCTGGAATTAAAGTAGTTATCCTGTATCCTTCCGGTAAAGTGAGTGAGCTCCAAGAAAAGCAACTTACGAGCTGGGGAGGTAATATCAGTGCGGTTGAGGTGAATGGTACATTTGACGATTGCCAGGCAATGGTCAAATCGGCTTTTCTGGACAGTGACCTAAAGCGTGCTATTCGGCTTAGCTCTGCTAATTCAATTAATATATCAAGACTGATTCCTCAGTCTTTTTATTATTTTGATGCTTACAGACAGCTTATCCTTGATGGAATCGCTAAAGGAAAGCCTCTGGCTTTTTGTGTCCCGAGTGGAAATTTCGGTAATCTCACAGCCGGATTATTAGCACAGCGTATGGGGCTTCCTGTCAACTGGTTTATTGCAGCCACCAATGCTAACGCTGTAGTACCTCAATATTTGAAAGAAGGAAAACTCAGTGCCAGACCCTCCACGCCTACCCTATCCAATGCAATGGATGTCGGTAATCCCAGCAACTTCGAAAGAATGTATGATCTGTTTAGGGTTGAAGTTGAAGAGGCTACTGCATCAGCCAAAGAAGATATCTCATCGGGTCATACTGCTGGTAGAGACAGATATGCTGACAATCGAGTATGGAGAGCTATGCAAAAAAGTATAGCGGCCTATACCGTCGATGATGAAACAACAAGGGAAGGAGTGAGAGAAGTATTTCATAAATATCAATACCTTATAGATCCTCACACAGCTGTCGGTTATGTTGCGCTCAATCGGTTTTTGGAAAGCCAAAAAAAAGAAGCTGGTTTTGATTGCCAAGGAGTAGTGTTGGAGACAGCACACCCTGCTAAATTCTTACCAGACATGGAGGATATACTGGGGCAGTGTATACCTATTCCGGAGAGATTGGCTGTACTGCAAACAAAAACTAAACAGGCAGTCTCTATGGATGCTGAATTTTTAACTTTTAAAGAGTGGTTGATTGCATCTTATTGATCTGTTTTTTATTACTCCAGGATAGACACTAGTCTTCTTTATTAATAAAACTTAGTTCGCTCTAATTGTATAAAATGTTCCACGTGGAACATTTTAAGCAGAATAAATGATTAATTTTGAAGTTGCTTCTATAAACAGATATCCTAACTCCTGTGTTTACTGCTTAAATTGGGCAGTTGAAAGCAATTGTGTTCCACGTGGAACATTGATAAACATCTGCTATATATATTGTGTGTACTAAATACAACTGAATTTTTCCACTATAAAATAACGAGATTTTTGCATGAAAATCAAAACGGCTACTATGAAATTCACCATTACGCACACCCATTGCCGGTATCTTTTCGGCGTATTTCTCATGCTATTGAGTGTGCATTTTGCGCATGCACAGGTAGAGGAAAGTTATGATGAAAATCGCTTTCGCCAGATGTACGATCTGTTGCCTACTCCCAATGTATACCGAACAGCTTCGGGCGCCCCTGGGCATCATTATTGGCAGCAAAGGGCAGATTACAAGATTGACATCATTTTGGATGATAATACGCAGCGGATTTATGGAGAAGAGGTAATCACGTACTACAATCAATCTCCTGATCCACTACCCTATCTTTGGATACAGCTCGATCAGAATAATCAGGCACTGAATTCTGATACGTACACGACAGAGACCTCATCAATGAATGAGCGGATGACGGTACGTGATCTCAAAGAGCTGGAGCCTTGGTTTGATGGTGGCTTTAAACTTGATTATGTCAAGGATATTAACGGCAAAGACCTTGCTCATACGGTGGTCAAAACCATGATGCGTGTAGACCTTCCTCAGGCCTTGTTGCCCAAGCAGAGTACTCAGATCAAGATAAAGTGGTGGTACAACATCAACGATCGCATGAAACTAGGGGGCAGATCGGGCTACGAGTATTTTGAAGAAGATAAAAATTATCTTTATACCATTGCCCAGTTTTTTCCGCGTATGGCTGTTTACTGTGATAACGAAGGTTGGCAGCACAAGCAGTTTCTGGGTAGCGGTGAATTTACGCTGCCATTCGGTAATTATGAGGTTAGTATTACCTGCCCGGCAGATCATCTTGTTTCTGCCAGCGGTGTATTACAGAATCCCAAGGAAGTCCTTTCCAAGGAGCAGCAAGCAAGGTATGAGCAGGCAAAAAAAGAAAGAAATACGCCTGTTATTATTGTGACCGAAGAAGAAGCTCGTGAAAACGAGAAATCAAGAGCCACACAAACAAAGACATGGCGTTTTAAGGCTGACAATGTGCGTGATTTTGCTTTTGCCTCCTCTCGTAAGTTTATATGGGATGCCATGGGGGTTGACCAGTCCAATGGTACAACAGTAATGGCTATGTCTATGTATCCCAAAGAAGGTAATCCACTGTGGGAAATGTATTCGACAAAAGCAGTGGCACATACGCTCAAGTGGTATAGCCACTACACATTCCCATACCCTTATCCGGTGGCTTGGTCTATTCACACAGATCGCATAGGGATGGAGTATCCTATGATTTGTTTTAACGGAGGCAGGCCAAACAAAGACGGTACCTATTCTGATAGGACAAAATATGGAATGATCTCCGTTATTATCCATGAAGTCGGGCACAACTATTTTCCGATGATTGTCAACTCTGATGAGCGTCAATGGACTTGGATGGATGAGGGACTCAATACTTTTTTACAGTACTTGAGCGAGCAGCAATGGGAAAGGAATTATCCTAGTAGTAGAGGAGAGGCACAAAAAATTGTTGACTACATGCGCAGTGACAAGTCGAGCCTCACACCCATCATGGCTAATTCTGAGTCTCTTTTGCAATTTGGTAACAACGCATACGGAAAACCAGCGACAGCACTCAATATCCTTCGGGAGACGGTGATGGGACGTGAGTTGTTTGATTTTGCATTCAAGACCTATGCCAACCGCTGGATGTTTAAGCACCCGTCACCTGCCGATTTCTTTCGGACGATGGAAGATGCTTCAGGCGTTGATCTGGACTGGTTCTGGAGAGGTTGGTTTTTTACTACGGACTATGTGGATATTTCGCTGGATGAGGTAAAGTGGTATCGCATGAATACGAAAAATCCAGTTGCAGAAAATGAAATTACCCGACAGTTGGAGAAGGAAACACCACAGAATATATCGGCCATTCGCAATGAGGCAACTATACAGCAGACACAGGATGAAATAGACAGAAGCCTGAGAGATTTTTATACGGATTACGATCCGCTCAAGGTTACTGTTCTTGACGAGCAAGACTACCAGAAGTATCTCCGCGACTTGTCAGAGGAAGAGCGCAGTATGCTCATGGCAGGTAAGAATTATTACGAACTGTCTTTCTCTAATTTAGGCGGCCTTGTAATGCCCATTATTGTGGAATTTGAATTTGCAGATGGTACTACCGAAGAGCACAGAATTCCGGCCGAAATATGGCGCTATAATAATTACAAAGTCAGTAAGGTATTTGTGACTACAAAAGAAATTGTTCAGGTCACACTTGATCCGCATCTCGAAACAGCAGATACGGACAGGGATAATAATTATTTCCCGGCTAAACCCCAGCTGAACCGATTCGAACTCTTCAGACAGAGGGGTAATTGGAACCAGGGTGAAAACCCGATGCAGCGTGCACGCCGTGCAGAGCAAGAAACGCAACGTCCGGGCGGCAATTAATTAGCTGACAAAGTGGAAATAAATTCTGTTGTAGCTCAGTCGGGCCAGTGTAAACATTCAACTGGCTCGACTGTTTTTTTTGGTATTTTTACGTTCCAATAAATTGTTATACCTGTATGATTACTTATGACAACCCCCAACAGTTACTCTCCAATCCGGCCACAGTAGCACCCGGCGCCATCAGGTGGAGTAGCCCGTCTAATCTGGCTATAATCAAGTACTGGGGGAAACACGGGCAGCAACTGCCCAGAAACCCTAGTATTAGTCTCACTTTGGATGCTGCCAGCACAGATACAACGCTTTACTATGAACCCAAAACGTCTCCTGATGTAAAA
This sequence comes from uncultured Saprospiraceae bacterium, assembly GCA_964645715.1. Classification (GTDB taxonomy): domain Bacteria; phylum Bacteroidota; class Bacteroidia; order Chitinophagales; family Saprospiraceae; genus JAUMBM01. Next base: position 94,802 of record CAZYAO010000001.1, on the reverse strand, counting down.
GGCATAGACTTAGAGTTCCTGTTTAATGGTAAACCAAGAGAGGACTTTGCTGCTAAGGTAAATCACTTCCTCGGCAGTCTGCTACCTATCTTCCCTTTTTTAGAACAACTTAGTCTGCGTATTGATACTGCCAATACCTTTCCTCATTCTGCTGGTATTGCATCTTCAGCATCTGCAATGAGTGCCCTGGCTCTATGCCTCTGCTCTTTGGAGGATGAACTGTTCGCTAGTCTTCAGGAAGATGATGCTTTTCACCAAAAGGCATCTTTCATAGCACGTCTTGGCTCTGGAAGTGCCTGTCGTTCTGTCTACGGACAAGCTGCAATATGGGGACAAATGACTGATTTACAGAATACTAGTGATTATTTTGCAGTTCCTTTTGGCCATGAGATGCATCCAGTCTTTCATAGCTTTCACGATGACATACTATTCATCAGCAAAGCTGAAAAAAGTGTGAGTAGCAGAGCCGGACACGGTCTTATGGAAGGAAATATTTATGCGGCGAACAGATACGAGCAGGCACGCAGGCGTATGCATCACTTATTGGAATCTATGCGTCAGGGCGATATAACCACTTTCGGCGAGATAGCCGAGGCGGAAGCTTTGACCCTGCATGCGCTCATGATGACATCAACACCACCTTACTTGTTGTTGGAGGCAAATACCCTTGCTGCCATCCGTGAAATACAGGTATTCCGTAAAGAAAGTGGCCACCCGCTCTATTTTAGTCTTGATGCAGGTCCCAACCTCCATCTGCTTTATCCGGCAGAAATAGCCTATGCCATACAACCTTTTATTGAAGAAGTCCTATTGCCTTACTGTACCGATGGGCAATATCTGCCCGATGCAGTAGGCGAAGGCCCCGTACAACTCGAGGCACAAGACGAATGATTTTCAAGCAGTGGATTTGATTAATGTTTATCTTTGTGGGGTTAAATACTGCCAATTATGGATTTATTTGCTAAACTGAGAAATAACCGTGGGCCATTGGGCAAGTACTCACACATGGCGCATGGTTACTATACATTCCCCAAGCTGGAAGGAGAAATAGGTCCCCGGATGAAATTTCAGGGTAAAGACGTATTGGTGTGGAGTCTCAATAATTATCTGGGACTTGCCAATCACCCTGAGGTGCGTGAGGCTGATGCTGCTGCGGCTGCAGAGTTTGGGATGGCATACCCCATGGGAGCACGCATGATGTCTGGCGAGACTAAGTACCACGAGCAACTCGACAGAGAGCTAGCAGATTTTGTGGGCAAGGAGGATTGCATGCTGCTCAACTACGGGTATCAGGGTATTCTCTCTGTTATAGATGCACTACTCAGTCGCCATGACGCTGTTGTCTATGACAAGGACAATCATGCGTGTATCTATGATGCCATACGCATGCACGTAGGTCCTCGTTTTGCTTTTGAGCACAACGATATTGAGAGCTTTCGCAAGCAGATGGACAAAGCTGTCCGTGAAACGGAGAAAACAGGTGGCGGCATTCTGGTCGTGACGGAAGGTGTGTTCGGTATGCGCGGTGAGCAAGGAATTATCAAGGAGATTGTGGCCTGCCGTAAAGATTATGACTTCCGGCTGATTATCGATGATGCACACGGTTTCGGTGTATTGGGTCCCAATGGACGTGGTGCTGCAGAAGATCAGGGATGCATGGATGAAGTAGACTTATACTTCAGCACATTTGCTAAGTCTATGGCAGGTATTGGCGCTTTCGTTGCCGGTGATAAGGATATCATCGATTACCTTCGCTACAATACGCGCTCTCAGATTTTTGCTAAATCTCTCCCGCTGCCAATGGTCATTGGCGGATTGAAGCGACTGGAGTTATTGCGCAATCATCCCGAGCTGCGCCAAAAGCTTTGGGATAATGTAAAACTGCTTCAGGACGGATTACTGGAAGCGGGCTTTGATATTGGCAATACCGGTGCGTGTGTAACGCCTGTCTATATGAAGGGCACGGTTGGTGAAGCTGTTGCATTGGTTCGGGATTTGCGGGAAAATTACGGTATCTTCTGTTCTATTGTTGTTTATCCTGTCGTTCCTAAAGGTGTGATACTGCTAAGGCTTATTCCTACAGCAGTTCATACGAGAGAGGATATTGAAGAAACGCTGACGGCATTCAGGAGCATCAAAGCCAGATTGGAGAGCGGCGTCTATCGCGAAGAAGGTGCTATGATGGTTGCTGACTAGCCCCATACATACCAGTGCTGTGCAATAGCAGCTCGCTGAAGAAGTGTACAAAAACTATATCAAACAAGCACGCCCCTGCCTTAAGGCAGGGGTGTTTGTTTACCATAGACATAGCTGTTGTTGGCTGGGGGCTAGTGTAAATTTCAGGTACTGAATAATCTGTTTAATTATGGATACAGCCCATTATCTGTCGCCCCTTGGCTGCTTTGAGCTCACAGGTAGCTCCTTAGGGCTTCGATCAGTTCGTTGGCTGGATATACAGCCCTGCCCTGCCGGACCTATACCTGATTCGCTCAGGGCCGCCATGGTACAGCTCGATGAGTATTTTAAAGGACAGCGAAAGGAATTTGACTTATCTTTTGACTGGTCAGAGGCTACACCATTCTATAAGGCTGTATGGAAGGAACTACTAAAAATACCCTACGGCCACACCACGTCTTATCTGAAGATTGCAGAGCGGCTGGGAGATGCTAAAGCCGTACGTGCAGTTGGGCAGGCCAATCGCAATAATCCAATCGCCATCATTGTCCCCTGCCATCGTGTTATTGCCAGTAACGGAGAATTGCACGGATATTTTTACGGACTTGATTTTAAGCGGAAGCTGTTGGCATTAGAGAATCCGATGGCTTTTTCCGCACAGGGTGAATTATTCTAGCCTAGTCAGCTTCAAAATAACGTCCCCAAGCACGCCAGGCTGGCATTTATCATTTTCTATTGTCAGTCAATATCTGCAACTTTGCTCCGCAATAAAACCAGATCGTATGATGGATTTTCGCCCTGATCTCGACTTTGCCAGAGAAGCTGACATGGCAGACCCTGTGCGTAATTATCGCAACGCCTTTCTTTTTCCAGACCACCCATCGGGCAGAAGCCTTTATTTTTGTGGTAATAGTCTGGGATTACAACCGAAAGGAGTGAGGGAAATGCTCGATCAGGCACTGGAACAATGGGCTACTTATGCCGTCGAGGGACATTTTAGGGGTGATTATCCCTGGTTTCACTACCACAAATTTCTACAGGCCCAATCAGCACATATTGCCGGTGCAAAAGAGGCAGAAGTGGTAGTCATGAATACACTGACAACCAACCTCCACCTGCTGATGGTCAGCTTCTACCAGCCAACGAAAGAGCGGTACAAAATCATCATGGAGGCGGGCGCTTTTCCTTCCGATCAGTATGCAGTGGAGAGTCAGGTACGCTGGCATGGATTTTCCCCCGAGGACGCCATCGTAGAAGTTGCTCCTCGTCCCGGTGAGGCAATACTTCGAGACGAAGATATCTTGGCGGCGATAGAAATGCATGGGCCACAGACGGCACTGGTCATGTGGGGAGGTGTAAATTATTTTACGGGGCAGTATTTTGACCTTAAAGCCATTGCAGAAAAAGCACATGCAGTGGGTGCCTATGTTGGTTATGATTTAGCGCATGCGGCGGGTAATGTACCATTGCAGTTACACGATTGGGGTGTAGATTTTGCTGTTTGGTGCAGCTACAAGTATCTCAATTCAGGTCCGGGAGGTCCGGGAGGGGTATTTGTACATGAAAGGCACGCCCATCGGCCCGAATTGCCGCGGTTTGCAGGCTGGTGGGGATATAAGGAAGAAGATCGCTTCCTCATGCGAAAGGGGTTCGTACCTATGGAAGGAGCAGCTGGTTGGCAGCTAAGCAACGCACAGATTTTTAGCTTTGCGGCGCATAAAGTTAGTCTCGACATATTTGCGGAGGCAGGAATGTCTGCCCTTCGGGCAAAAAGCGAACAGTTGACAGGTTACCTTCACTTCCTGCTACGCGACTGGCTGGAATCAGACAAGCAGGTTCGTCTTCTTACACCAGCTGAGCCTCACAGGCGAGGTGCGCAGTTGTCTATTTATTTTGCGTCCAACGGTCGACGTGTATACGAACAACTCAGCCGTGAGGGTGTATTCTGTGACTGGCGCGAAGATAATCTATTTGGTGCTGGTGGAGGAGTTATCCGTATGGCTCCCGCACCCTTGTACAATTCTTTTGAAGATGTATTCCTGTTGGCCCAAATGTTTCATAGGTTCAGAAATACATCCTCTTAGTCAAAACTAATCAGTACATCGATAGTAGATAAACAGCAACTTTTTTATACATCTGCTGTTAATTATATAACTCTTTTGACCTTGTAGATTGAGAGAGGATAGGGATTATTTCCCTTTCCGAAAAACAAATGTAACTATCCTGGTTATGCTGACAATTATTATTCTGTCGCTTATTTATCGGTGGTTTATCCATCGGTTCTTTAGGGGATCTCGCTAGTATTTTCGTATCAAAACACGCTTTATTACTTCCCGGCAGCTCTGTAGCGAAATATTGCTGCCGTTCTTTCCCTACTATTTTTCCGCCACTTGAGCCGAAAAAATAGTCTTTTGTTTTGATAATCAATATTTATACCTATTATTGTGATATGTAGTTGCCACCACAGCAATTGCGATTACCTCCGTTTTGAAATTCGACGCCAACAGTTTATTATACCCGATTAATTTACCCGATAACTATGAAGTACCGTGTCATCCGCGAACTGGAAATCCGGACCCAAGCCGGTATGAAAAAAGGAGAGAGGCGGGGTGTACTTTTCCCTGGCTTCATCATTGACGCTGTAAACGAGGTCAGCGGAGATTCGCATGAAGGTAACAGCCAGTGGCTATGTGATGCCAATGGCTTTTTCTATTGGAAAGGCGCTGTTGAGATTTGGCAGGCATCCATTCTGCCATCAGGCTTACCGAAAGTATCCTATCCGCATATCGTAAATCTACCCCCTCAGGTAATTGCCAGTAAAGGCAAAGGGGTGGTCATCGCTATTTTTGATACTGGATGTATCCTGCATCCGGACCTGGAAGGCAGGATAATTGAATTCTACGACGCTGTTGAGGAGCGGGTGCGCGCTGAAAAGGAGTATACAGACGACTCTGGTCATGGAACCTTTGTTGCCGGACTGATTGCCTCCAGCGGTAAGACGTCAGGCATTGTCGGACTGGCTCCTGAAGCAGAATTGGTAATTGTTAAGATTTCCAACAATAAGACATTTACCTCCGGAAATTTCAGTAAGGGATTAAAATGGCTGTTAAAAGAGCATAGCAAAAAGCAGGTTCATTTCATCAATATGAGTTTCAGCTGTAGCTTACCGCCAAGTAACAAATATACCCTGGAAGGACTAATGAAAGAAGCAAGTGAAGCCGGTATCATTATGTTTGGCGCCGGCGGAGATGAAAGGCAGCTTTTTGGCTCTGCATCTGTTCTGAATTTTCCTGCCCAGCATTCGAATGTGATCCCCGTGGGAGCCGTTCATAAAAAACCGCCTGCCAACAGTCCGCTCAATCCCTCAATCAAGTTTATTATTGCTACAGAAAAATATCATTCTTTGCAGGCGGGCATTGCAGATAAGGACATCAATCAGGGCAGCAGCTATGCTACTGCCTTGGTTACTGCTGCGGCTGCGCTGTATCGGGCATCAGATGTGCAGGCTATGGCATCCAGCGAAGTACTTTTAAAAAATCTGGCCAATAAGCTGCCTGCTTTTCAGCAACTATCTTCTGTTTCCAACCTAACTATCTTCAAGCATGAATAAATATGCCATTACACTCTTAGGATTGTTATTGAACTTTTACCTCGTAGCACAGAACAACGTGCTTGAAGATGCCATTTTTCTTCGCCGGCTTACTACGTCGGAAGAAGGAACGTACGTACTTGCAGGTAAACAAGAAGAGGATGACACCAGACTTAGAAGAGTTGTGATCACTTATTTTGATCCTTCATTAGAAGAAGAATTTTATACGGCGGCGAGGGCAACTGCCTATTTAAGTGAAAATCCTTTTTTTAAGCGTTTTGAAGTTGGCGGGGAGGAAAAAAGCTTTGACGATGTATTGGGCGTTGGTGCGCAGAAGGCAAGAGGAGCTGGCAAGATTGCCAACCTCAATATAACCAACATTGCTTTCGGCCTCACAGATTTTCTCATTGCACGCACGCGCTCGGAGCTGAACATTGCTTTTTTTCAGCGTCTTCAGGAGGCCATCCAACAAAGCAATGACCTTCGTACCCTATTTCCGCAAACAAGTCATGTATTGGCTGCCATAGGTAATGAGATATACAACTACAATGTATACCTGAATACACTGCGTATCGCCTTTGATAAGGATCTGGCGAATTTGCTAATCAACCTCCCTGAGTGGTTGCGCCAAAAACCGCTGGAAGATCAGTATTTGTCTGCCAAATATGCACTGATGCTGGGTTTACGGTATGCTGAACTAGCCAAAAGGCAGGAGCACCCGGCTGAACTCATCCACGACCTGTTGCAAAATACTTATTGCGACAGCCTGCTGCAGCTTGGTGCACCCAAATTACAGAATGAGTTGCAGGGGCTTCGTGTCATAGATCTGTTGAGTCAGTCCCTGCGTACAACCTATGATGAAAGTAATCAGCGCTACTGGGTGGAGAAAGAAGAGGTGGAAAAGTTGTCGGATCCACTTACCATGCGCATATATTTGGGGCTGTTGTACCAGCGTATACAGGGTGATCCGGTCTACCAAACCATCACTTTCCGCAATGAGGGAGTTGCGAAAACGCTATTGATGTCACTTACAGCGCTGGCTGAACAAGAAGAGGTTGCTGAGTTGGAGGCTGACTTCAGCAGCATTTATACATATCTGCTGAAGGTACAGCAACAAACAGAAGCGCTGGAAGCGGAAATTAAGAGCTTCGAAGAGACACAACAGGATATTCGAAATCTATCCATGACGCCCAAGGAGCGGCAGCGGTTACAACTATATGCCAGTACACAATTGTTGTCGGCATCTGTGTCTTTTCTTCGTCAGGTTTACCTTGTCAGAGAACTTCCATTATTTCCCGGACTTACGGAGAAAAACCTGCCGGAAAGAGATTCGCTGAGTCTTGTTTCATTGTTGTCGGCTGCCGGAGAGCTGGCTGCCAGCATTACCAATAGACAATACACAATGGCTGTTACCCAAGCTGCGATGCTGATTGACTACCTGAGCGGTGATGAATCGATGCAGGACAACGCGGTATTTACCAATTTCCTCAAATATGGAACCTTCATGGCCAATTTGCTGGAGGCCGAGTCTCCTGAGTCTGTTCAGGCTGTCATCGAGGCAGCCGCCTTGCCGCCCGGAAGTTATTCTGTAAAGCGGTATGGTCGATTCAATGTCTCGTTGAACGCCTATTTGGGCGCCTTTGGCGGGCATGAGCGGATAGAGGGAGAGCGAAGGACTGGCAAGCTAAACAACCTGGCGTTGACGGCGCCGGTAGGAGTATATGCGGGCTGGGGGATGGCCGGACGGCGAGCCGGTGCCAGCCAATTTTCTAAACCGTGGAGTCTGGGTTTCTTTGTTCCGCTGATTGATGTAGGAACACTAGCCTCTTTTCGCCTTGATGACCGGGCTGTTGATGTGTTGCCTACGATAACCTTGGGACAGATTTTTGCCCCTGGACTATTTGCCGAGCTTGGTATTGCCGGTACACCGCTCAGTCTGGGTATAGGTGGGCAAGTTGGGCCACGCCTGCGCAAATTTGAAGCAGATTTGGTCGATCTGGGTGAAACTTACTTCCGTTGGGGCGCTAGTCTAAAAGTTGACATACCCATTTTCACGCTCGTTCATCGACCTGCACAGCGAATAAAATAGTCTCTATAGTCTCTCCGCCTGCACAGAATAGTGTATTTTTATGCAAAAATGGGCAGGCGGGGTCGCTGCAGAGCGATCAGCGACAGCTGCCACTTGCGAGCAGCCGCACAAGGCTGTGGCTAACCAAGCATTCTGTCGATCATGCAAAATACAGCACCGGCAAGTATCAATCCACGGCTACAAGCCCGCAAGCGCGTGTTGCACGAAGCAGCCTATTATATCGACGGTATTCGCTCAGGCAACCGCGTAGTCCTGGGTCAGGCGATTACCCTGATGGAAAGTAGTCTGTCGGCGCACCAGGTGCTGGCTGCTGAAATTCTGGATGCCTGTCTGCCATCCACCGGCCAGTCGTTGCGGCTTGGGATTACCGGGGTACCGGGGGTAGGCAAGAGCACTTTTATCGACCTGTTTGGCATGTTTTTGGTCAATAAAGGCCATAAACTGGCAGTTTTGGCTGTTGATCCTAGCAGTCAACTAAGCGGAGGGAGTATACTGGGAGATAAGACGCGCATGGCGAATCTCTCCGTGCACGAAAATGTCTTTGTACGCCCCTCCCCTGCCGGCAGCGCTTTGGGCGGCGTAGCCCAGCACACCCGTGAAACCATGCTGCTTTGCGAGGCGGCCGGTTTTGACATCATTATCATTGAGACAGTGGGTGTTGGTCAGTCAGAGACAGCCGTCCACGACATGACAGATTTTTTTCTACTCCTCCTCTTACCCGGAGCAGGAGACGAACTACAGGGAATTAAGCGCGGCATTGTAGAGATGGCAGATTTGCTCGCCGTTAATAAAGCCGATGGTGATGCTCTGCCCGCCGCGCGGCGGGCGCGTGCTGCCTACCAGCAAGCCTTGCACCTTTTTCCGCCCAAACCAAGCCAATGGACGCCGGAGGTGCTTACTTGTTCTGCGACAAAAGGACTCGGTATCGAAGAAATCTGGGCAACAGTCGAAAAATATTGCACACTGACCCGTAAAAATGGCTACTTTGAGGAGCAACGCAGAACACAAGCGGTAGACTGGCTGCACGACAGCCTGCGCGAGCGGCTGATGCGCAGCTTTTACCAGCACCCAATGGTACAAAAGCAACTGCCGGAGGCAGAAGAAGCCATACGGACTGGTAAGAGGGCTATACCGGGGCTGGTTCGAGAGCTAATGAGAGCCTTCACAGGACCGGAAGAAACCAAGTAGCCTGCTTCTGTGTTGATTAGTATGCATTGGGGTATTAACTCCCAGTTAGCGGTGGTGTAAGAACATTCAATCACATAATTTTTTATTCAATGAGATCTCTCGTTGTTATTGGTGTAATTGCCGGCATGATTCTCTTGTTGTTAATGGGGGGCTGTAACAGCTACAACAACTTCGTCAACATGGAAGAGGATGTCGAAAATGCATGGAGTAAAGTACAGAGTGCATACCAGCAGCGCGCCGATTTGGTGCCCAATCTGGTAGCTACGGTTAAGGGAGCCGCTGATTTTGAGCGGGGTACGCTGGAAGCCGTTACAAATGCCCGTGCTAAGGCTACTTCTGTACAGATTGATCCTACCAACCTCACACCTGAGCGGATGGCTGAGTTTCAGGCAGCACAAAACCAATTGGGGCAATCTATTGGCCGACTACTTATGAGCGTGGAAAATTATCCTACGCTGCAGGCCAGTGCCAGCTTTCGGGAGCTGCAGGCGCAGCTCGAGGGGATTGAAAACCGAATTCGTGTAGAGCGAAACAGGTATAATGACCAGACTACGAGTTACAACAAGGCCATCCGCCGATTCCCGGCAAGCCTGTACGCCTCTATGTTTGGCTTTAGCCAAAAGGCGCAGTTCGAGGCGCAGGAAGGATCACAGAATGCCCCAAAAGTTGCTTTCTAATCTATGGCCTCAACAATAAAGTGGTTTACGGAAGAGGAGGAAGTCCGTATTGTGGAGGCGATTCGCGAAGCGGAGAAAAATACCTCCGGAGAGATAAGAATCCACGTAGAAAACAACCTGCAGCAGCCTCCGCTGGCGGAGGCGCTGCAGGTATTCAAAGAACTGGAGATGCATAAGACGGCTGCCCGCAATGGTGTGCTGATTTTACTGGCTCCTGCACAGAAAAGTTATGCCATTCTTGGTGATGAGGGCATACATGCCAAGGTCGGGAGTGATTTCTGGCAGGAGGAAAAAGAATTGATGCGTTCCTTTTTTTCCCGGGGAGCGTATGCCGACGGACTGATTGCTGCAATCCAACAGGTAGGTGAAAAGCTCAAGACTTTTTTCCCCTACCAGACAGATGATGCCAACGAACTTTCAGATGACCTGTCTTATGGCAGTTGACGATAACGCTGCCGTTTCGTCGGTATTCAATCTGTACAGATGATACAACAACCAATGAATATTGCAATATCTTTCCGTCGCGGCACTTGCCGGCTGTTGCTGCTTTGGGTCATGCTACTGCCGCTTTGGCTGTCAGCGCAAAAAGAGATTCCCAAACCTTCGGGATTCCTTGTCAACGACTATGCCGGACTTTTCACACGTGAGCAGGTAGTTGCACTGGGAGAGAAGCTGGAAGCCTATGCCAAAGAGACTTCCACACAGATTGTGGTGGTCACTGAAAAGTCACTTGAGGGAGATGACCCTTTTGACTATAGTGTGCGGCTGGCGCAGGAGTGGGGTATCGGGGGTAATGAAGAAAAAGACAACGGTGTACTTATCTACGTAGCTTCAGAAGATCGGAAGATCCGTATCCAGACAGGCTACGGCGCGGAGGGTTTCTTGCCTGATGCCATTGCCAAGCGCATCATCGACGAGACGATTGCCCCGGCCTTTCGCAAAGGCGAGTATTACGAAGGTATTGATGCGGCAACAACCGAGATTATGCAGCGGGCCAAAGGAGAGTTTACGGCTTCGCCGGGGGATGGTAGCCGGGAAACAGAGGTACCGGGCTGGGTAATCGTGCTGATCGTTATCATCATCATTATCATTATCAGTAAAAGCAATAAAGGCGGCGGCGACCGAGGCTACAACAGTCGGGGTCCATATACGCATCGGCACCCTGGCGGTTGGTGGATTTTTCCCGGCGGAGGCTTTGGCAGCGGCGGCAGTAGCTGGGGTGGCAGCAGCAGCAACGACGGCTGGGGCGGTTTTGGCGGCGGCGACTTTGGCGGTTTTGGCGGCGGTGATTTTGGTGGCGGCGGTGCAGGTGGGGACTGGTAGTCGCTTTGTAAAAAGAAGGAAACTATCCCCCCAATACTCCTTGGTGGCTCGAGCCACCAAGGAGTATTGGGGGGATAACTTAAAAAAGCAGCCATGTGTGGCTGCTTTTTTATTTTACCCCCAAGACCATACCTTCACCAGCTGCTAATGCAGGCAGCTGGTAGTGCAGGCCATTGCTGCGCAACGCCTGTGGCTGTATTTCTGTGTGGGTGGAAAAAACTACCTCTATTTCCTGCAAGGACCAGTCTGCCGGAACAGGCAACTTGCCATTTTTTTGTATGTTGTGAGCATGGAGATTGACGACAAAAATGAAGTGCGGCTCAGCTGCCTGTGTCCAGGCTACCAGGCTGTGGGCGGCAGTAGGATCAGGCGGCAGCAGCCAGCGCGTAGCGGATGTTCGGATAAGCGGCAGTATATCTTCGGCAAGCAGTCGAAGGCGGTTGATGCGCTCAAAAAAAAGCTGGTTACTCCCCCAGCGATAGGGCCCCTTGGTTGCTTTGGGCCCGTCGGCGATTTGGAATACGTATAGTTTGGTATAGTATTCGTTATCAACGGGGACTGGATGCAGGTCCCTGAGTTCAAAGCCCAGACTCATGTAAGCCGGCATATCTGTGAGAAAGGTAGCCATGAAATAGCGCGCCTCATTGCCGTGGAGGTAGAATTTATCAAAACGTGGATCGTCTTTGTCGCCAGTGATGAGTGTAAAGGCAGGAGCAACCTGCCTGGTCTGCAGAATATCTATGTAGCGTCGAAAATTGGCCATAAAAACCTCTCCGCCCACTGACATACTCTGCAAATCCCCTAAAGTGACCTCTGCCTCGCTGAGTTCGAGATGATCGACCTCGTCGCCGAACGCCATGTAATCAGGTCCTGCAAGAAATGATTCGGCAAAATAGGCAAAATAAGGAGCCTGTCGGATGATATATCTTTTTACCGCTTTGTGTGGGTCGTAGTATGCATCAGTATCGAAGGGTACACCCTCGGGGCGCATTTGTACATGCGACATATCTCCGCGCATAAAATCAAAACCATAGCGAGCCTGTATGTCGGCGTAGTGGTCGCAGAAATACTTCCATACATCCGGCAAAGGCCGGTCAAATTGGATGGTCCAGGCTGTATCATCGACCGTCTCAAAAAATTTGTACCGGCTAAGCGGGCCAAAGACCCGCGACATTTCGGTTGGCTGGCAAATGCGGTAATCCCGCCATACACGGCCTGCACTATCCACCGATTTGGCGGCCGGATCAGGATCTACTTCCAGCCCTCTGTAAGGAGGCCCCATGGTAGCAGGGACAGGTTCCATGCCGTGAGCATACAGCCAGTCGACCAGACTTGCACGCCGGTCATTGCGACCTGTACGATCCTGTACAGAACCAAAAAGCAGCTGAAGGCGAAGATTCTCTGTTATGGTAGCAGCAAAAATATCGTCCTCCATCGCTGAAAACCCAAGACCTGTCACGGCAGGACCAACCCGCAGCAGCCAACGGCGTATGAGTTGCTCAACAGCCAGGTAAAGATCGGGCCTATGCGATAAGATTATATCATCGCTCCGTTGCAGCCACTCAAAGTAAGCAGGATTGGCCAGCACAATCTCGGCATAGCGGTCGGTGTGCGGAATGACGTCCATGCCAACTGTTTTACCCAACAGATGCAGGATGTTGACAACCACTTTGAGCTGATCCTCTACCGTCTGTAACCACGGACAGGCGTTGGCAAGATCGGTATCGAAAAAAGCAGGGTTGATATTCCAGGAAGCCATACCGTAGAGGCTTGCAACAACACCGGGTTCCCATATAGGAAGGAGGTGGATGCCAGACTGGCTGTCGGGCAGGGTCAGGGCATAGTGTACTACCCGCCAGAAGCTGCCAATGGTACGAACATTGACACCAACCATGTGTACTCCTTTTATCCAGTGTCCATCCTGCTCATGTGCCACCGGGCTGGCGATGGCCACTGAGGGATCCAAGGCCTGCAGCACTGTCTCACTGCCAAATCGCTGCTGCACAATCGCCAGAACCTGCTCAGCTGTCAGGTTGACAGCTATATCGGGCCTGAGGCCTGCAATAAAGGAACGCCGTCCCGCCAGATAATCGCCCAGACAGGAAGCATCGACAGCATCCGCTTGCGGCAGAGATGTAAAATTATGCATAGGCTCACTTTTTACAGCACCGAAAGCAATCACACAAGTACCAGCTCAGCAGCTACTGCGTCTGACAACAACTGTTGGAGTCTGACCGGTTGGGTATGGTTGATCCATTCCTCTCCGAGAGACGCCTCTATTTTAATGTAATTATCAGTAAAACCGCTGATTTTTCCTGGGTGTTTACCTTGTTCAAAAAGCACCTTTCGAACCTCACCAAGGTGCTGTTCGTAGAAAAAGCGGCGCTTTTTTTCCCCTAGAATGGTGAGCATATCGTTGCGGCGGCGGCGTTCGTGCATGGGTACTGCCTCCGTCATCTCGGCAGCAGGCGTATTGGCGCGTTCGCTGTACGTGAATACGTGCAGATAACTGATATCCAGAGAATTGATAAAGTGATAACTCTCCAGAAAATCCTCTTCATGCTCACCGGGGAAACCCACGATGACATCTACGCCTATGCAGGCATGTGGCATCAGTGTTTTGATCATAGCTACCCGCTCAGCGTACAACTCCCGCCGATAGCGCCTTCGCATCTGTACCAATTGCTTGTTATTGCCGGACTGCAGAGGCATGTGAAAATGTGGAGCGAACCTACGCGAATCAGCCACAAAGCGGATAATTTCGTCGGTACAGAGATTAGGTTCGATACTGGAAATGCGAAAACGCTCGACACCCTCCACTTGATCCAGCTCGCGGATCAGATCGATAAAGAGCGCCTCCTTTTGAGGTCTGCTGCCCTCAATTACTTCTGTACCGTTGCCAAAATCGCCAATATTGACGCCTGTGAGAACAATCTCTTTTACGCCTCGTGCTGCCAGTGCATGCGCATTGGCCACGACATTGTCGATGGTATCACTACGGCTTCGACCACGAGCCTGCGGTATGGTGCAGAAAGAACACTTGTAGTCGCAGCCATCCTGCACTTTGAGGAAAGAGCGCGTGCGATCACCAAAGCTGAAAGCATCGACGAATTCGCGTGCTTCCGAAACAGCACCGGCCTGCACCAGACCTTTACCAGAACCCTTGCTCAGATTGTCGATATAATCGAGAATGCGGAATTTTTCGGCAGCACCCAACACGAGATCAACGCCGGGGATACCGGCAATTTCGTCGGGTTTGAGCTGTGCATAACAACCCACCACGACCACCAGGGCCTGCGGGTTAGTTTTCAGTGCCTTTCTTACAATATTTCTACACTTGCGATCGGCAAAATCCGTGACAGAGCAAGTATTGACGACAAAAACATCTGCGGGCTGATCGAACCCAACAGCAGCATAACCTGCCTCATCGAACAGTCGCCCGATAGACGAGGTTTCGGAGAAGTTGAGCTTACAGCCCAGTGTATGGAAAGCCACAGATCGTGGTGTAGCCATGATTATCTAGCTTGACCCGAAGGAATATGTCTTTTACTGCCCTGCAGTAGATGCTTATCTGCCTACAACGAGGACCAGGGGCTACTCAACCAACTGCCCTGCTTCCATTTTGGTTGCATTTTCGGCTACCTGAAGCGCTTCAATGATCGTCTTGAGATTGCCCTCCATGACCTGATCAAGATTGTGCACTGTAAGGTTGATGCGATGGTCGGTCACCCTGTTTTGCGGATAATTGTAAGTTCGAATTTTCTCAGACCGATCGCCGCTGCCTACGAGACTGCGGCGCTGCGCTTCCAATTCGGAAGCTTTGGCCGACCGCTGTGCATCTATGATACGTTGGTACAGCTGGTTCATGGCAATCTCCTTATTTTTATGCTGCGAGCGGCCATCCTGACTTTCAGAGACTATACCTGTAGGCAGGTGCGTGATGCGCACGGCCGATTCGGTCTTGTTGATATGCTGGCCGCCAGCTCCGCTAGCGCGGTAAGTATCTATCTTCAGATCAGCGCGATTGATGTTGATTTCCTCTTCTTCCATTTTGGGGATGACCGCAACGGTTGCAGCGGAAGTATGGATGCGCCCCTGTGCCTCCGTTTTGGGCACCCGCTGGACGCGATGCGCACCCGACTCAAACTTCATCATACCGTAGACATTGTCGCCATTGACTTCGAGTACGATTTTGTTGTAGCCACCGACAGTGCCCTCATTGACAGAAATGACCTCTGTTTTCCAGCCCATGGACTCAAAAAAGCGAGTATACATGCGGTACAGGTCGCCGGCAAAAAGGCTGGCCTCATCGCCGCCTGTGCCGGAGCGAACCTCGAAGATTACATCTTTTTCGTCCTCAGGATCTTTGGGGGTCAGAATCACTTTGATTTCTTCTTCCAGGATCTTTCGTTGGTCGGTGAGCTCGTCGAGTTCTTGTTGTGCCATTTCCCGCATCTCGGGGTCGGCAAGCAGCTCGCGGGCGCTGTCTACATCAGTCAGTAACTTTTTGTATGCAAGATAGGTCTCCGCCACCACTTCCAGTTTTTTATACTCCTTATTGAGTTTGCGGAAGCGTTCCATATCCCCCGCTACGTCGGGGTTATTCAACTGTTCTTGTATGTAAATGTACCGATCGTAGATCGATGCGAGCTTATCCAACATTGTTTACGAATACTTTATAGGTTCTTACAGCTTTCAAGCTGTAACACAGGCAGGCCGACAATGGTTTCAACATCGGCCATTTCGGCCTGCAAATATACGACAAGCACACCATAGCTGCAACGAGCATCGTTACATAACCAAATAGTTGTGCAAAAGCAGGCGGGCAAAGCGAATAGGGCGTATATTTGTACATAGCCGTTGGCAGCAGTGTGCTGATGGCGGGTCGTAAGGCTTTTCGGCCGGCAAATTGCGCGGCAGCCTTCACAACGCTAAAGTTTATGAAGACAAGAACCACCTATCTGACCATGCTGGTATTGTTGTGTACCGGCGTGATAGCTGCGCAGTCGGCTACCGAAATCATCCGCCGGGCTGATGCCAAGATGCGAGGTCAGTCGAGTTTTAGTGAGATGAAGATGACCATTGTGCGGCCGGGATGGACCAGAGAGATTCGCATGAAAAGCTGGAGTAAAGGCAGCGAATTGGCACTTATTCTCATTACGGCGCCGGCCAGAGATCAGGGTACTGCTTTTCTGAAGCGAAGTCGGGAGTTGTGGAACTGGCAGCCCTCCATTGATCGCACCATCAAAATGCCTCCCAGCATGCTGCTTCAAAGCTGGATGGGTTCGGACTTCACCAACGATGACTTAGTAAAAGAATCTTCCTCGGTAGACGACTACCAGCACCGCATACTGGGCACAGAAACCATTGAGGGACGCAGCTGCTGGAAGCTCGAGTTGGTGCCCCGGCCCAATGTCGCGGTGGTCTGGGGGAAAATCCTGATGTGGATTGATAAGCAGGATTATATGCAGCTGAAAGCCGAGTTTTATGATGAAGACAACTATCTGGTCAACACCATGGTAGGCAAATCAGTCAAGACATTGGGCGGTCAGCTGTTGCCATCGATACTAGAAGTAACCCCCGCCGATGCCCCTGGCAATAAGACCGTCGTGGAGTACATATCCCTGCGTTTCAACGAAGCTATGAGTGATGATTTTTTCACCGTACAGAATATGCGGCGGGTACGCTGAACAGACGTATGCTCTTTACACTAGCCTGGCGCAATATCTGGCGCAACCGCCGAAGAACGCTCATCACGGCAGCTGCCGTGATGTTTGCAGTTTTTTTCTCCATTTTTATGGAGTCGATACAGCGGGGAGCCTGGAATTACATGCTTGACAGCGTCATCAACTTCTACTACGGCTACGTACAGGTGCATGAAAAAGGCTATTGGGCAGAGCCCTCGGTCGATGCATCGATGGCCTACGACAACAGCCTCGAGCAGCAGCTACAAGGAATACCCGGCCTGCTAGGGGTCTCTGCCCGGATAGAAACCTTTGCTTTGGCAGCCAACGAAGAACAGACAACGGGGGTGTTGGTTGTTGGTGTTGACCCGGCAGCAGAAGATTCACTCACTGGGCTGGCGAGCCGACTACAGAGTGGTAGTTACTGGAAAAATGCTGCCGCCGGCCAGGTACTCGTTGCTGATGGTGTTGCCGTACGCCTGGGTATAGGGTTGGGCGATACCCTCATCCTGCTTAGCCAGGGCTACCATGGCGCCAATGCGGCCGGAAAGTATCCCGTAGGCGGATTGTTACATTTTGGATCGCCGGACCTCAACAAACGCATGGTCTACCTACCGAGAATGGCAGCTGCTCACTGGCTGGATGCCAATGGGCGTGCCACGTCGCTCGCCTTGCGTGTGGCTGACAAGCGGAGCGTGCCGGGCGTAGTTGCCGGCCTGCAGAGCAGGCTCGATACCAGCCGTTACGAGGTAATGCGTTGGGAACAGCTTCTGCCCGAGCTGCTGGAAGCCAAAGCACTCGACTCCGCCAGCAGCAGAATAGTCATGCTGGTACTTTACCTGATTATAGCTTTTGGCGTATTCGGCACCATCCTGATGATGCTCAAAGAACGCGAGCGCGAGATGGGAGTACTGATTGGCATTGGTATGCGTCGCCGGCAGCTGGCCATTATTACCTGGGTAGAGATCCTGCTGATGAGCAGCCTGGGCGTTGTGGCAGGTATAGCGCTCAGTTTGCCAGTAGTCCTCTATTTTCACCACCACCCTATTGACCTGATGATCATGGGTGAATCGGCCGTAAAGGCCTACGAGAAATTCGGCTTTGAGGCCATTTTGCCGGCTTCTGTTGATATCGATATTTTCACCAGTCAGGCATTGATTATTTTGGCAATCACCTCCGTACTAGCCATCTACCCTTTCTGGCGGATTGCACGTATGGACGCTGTGCGCTCTATGCGTGCCTGATTTTTTTAAAAAAAACCCGACCGCCTTGAGGCGCCGGGGAGCAGTCGTTTACTTGCGCAGCGGCAGCTGCCGCTGCAAAAAACAGTTTATGTATGCTTTTTACCATTGCCTGGCGTAACATCTGGCGCAGTCGCATGCGCAGCATGGTTGTCATGCTGGCCATAGTCATAGGCATATGGTCACTGGCATTTATGATCAGCTTTTCGCTGGGGATGGTGCGTGGTTATGTTGACAGTGCCATTGAAAACAGCCTGGGCCATCTGCAGGTACACCATCCGGACTTTTCGGCAGACGCCGAGGCCCAGTATTTCCTGGATAGTGCTGACGAGCGGCTTGCTGTTGTCCGGCAGGATGAGCGCGTGCGCACTGTTGCTGCCCGCACATTGATCAATGGTATGCTCACAACCGCCCGCACACCGCGCGGCGTGCAGATCCGGGGTGTAGACCCTGCAGAAGAGGCGGCGCTTACCCGGCTCGACCAAAAGCTGACGGAAGGCAACTACTTTGAAACCCAGGGCCATCACCAACTGCTGCTGGGCGATAAGCTGGCCGAAAAACTAAAAATTCGCCTTCGCGCCAAGGTGGTACTTACCTTTCAGGATGCAGAGGGCAATATCACAGCTGCTGCTTTTCGTGTTGTAGGCTTTTTTGATACTGGCAATACCCCTTTTGATGAAGGGACGGTATTTGTCAGTCGCAGGGAGATAAATGTGCTGTTTGGTGATCCGCAGGCGGCGCACGAACTCGCGATACTGTTGCACAGGCCCGAGGAGATGGGTGCTGTGCAGCGCAAGCTGCAGCAATCCCTGCCGGACAGCCGTGTTGAAAATTACCGGGAACTTTCGCCTGACGTAGAGTTGTATGAATCTCAGATGCAGACTTCTGCCACGATTTTCATCAGCATCATCATGTTGGCACTGCTGTTTGGCATCGTCAACACCATGCTCATGGCAGTGCTGGAGCGCTATCACGAACTGGGAATGCTCATGGCTATAGGCATGAGCAAGGGCAGGATTTTTGCTATGATTGTGCTGGAGACGGTTTTGTTGGCGGGGGCTGCGAGTCTACCGGGGCTGCTGCTGGGGTGGGCAACGGTCGCCTGGCTTGGGAAGCGCGGTATTGATTTGTCTGCTTTTGCCGACAGCATGGAGCAGTTTGGACTGACACAGGTGATTTACCCTGCGCTTGATGCCTCCATGTATATCCAGATGGCCGTGGCGGTTGTGGTGACAGCCCTGCTGGGAGCCGTCTACCCAGCCTGGAAGGCGGTGCGGCTACAGCCGCTGAGCGCCATTGCCCGATGAGCATTTTTACACAGTCTTTTACAAGCCATAATATGAAAGAAGCGGTCATCACAGCCGAAAAAGTTGGCAAAGTCTACAATCCCGATAAAATTCCGGTGGTAGCGCTCAGTGAGCTAAGCCTGTCCATTGAGGCAGGTGAATTTACGGCCATCGTTGGTCCGTCGGGTTCCGGCAAAACTACCCTGCTCAACATCATTGGGGGGCTGGATCGGCCCAGCAGTGGTACGGTATGGGTTGGCGGGCACAATATTACCGAGCTGACGGATGCCGAGCTGATAGACTTTCGCCGGGAGCACATCGGTTTTGTTTTTCAGGCCTACAACTTGATTCCCGTGCTGACGGCCCGGGAGAATACAGAGTTTGTGATGCTGCTGCAGGGAAGACCGAAGGCTGAGCGTGAGGCGCGTACTCGCGAGCTGCTTGCGGCGGTTGGCCTGACCGATCAGATGGATAAGCGGCCCGCCGAAATGTCGGGCGGGCAGCAGCAGCGCGTGGCGGTCGCCCGCGCGCTAGCCGCCAAGCCAGCCTTTGTGCTGGCAGATGAGCCCACTGCCAATCTCGACTCGGTAGCAGCTTCGAAGCTGCTCGACATTATGGACCAGCTCAATCAGCAGGAGGGGATAACCTTTATTTTTAGCACGCACGATCAGCGGGTGATTGATCGCGCCCGGCGCGTCATTCGGCTGGAAGACGGCAAGCTTGCGGGCGACGAAATACGTCGGCAGGTATGAAAAAATGTGGTCGCCTGCTCATATTGTTGTTGCTGCCGCTGCGACTGGCAGCGCAGGCAGATAGCCTCGTTGTGGCGGTTTCTCCCTGGGAGCTGGGTGGGTATGTAAAAAATCTGCAGACACTACTCTTTTTCTCTGGAAATAATACGCCGCTGCTGCAGGACAATTTTTTTCACCACCGCCTCAATCTTCGCTACCAGCCCGGCGACCGCTGGGAGCTGCAGGCCGGCCTGCGCACGCGGCTGTTTTATGGAGACCTCGTGCGCCTTAATTCCGGTTATGCAGCACAGATTGATGCGGCCGCCAATGACTGGCTCAACTTATCGAAGACATGGGTCGACGATGGGCAGTGGGTAGGTCACAGTGTACTTGACCGGGCTTTTGTAGCTTACACGGCTCAGCGCTGGGAACTGCGTCTGGGGCGGCAGCGGGTCAACTGGGGTATCAGCAATATTTGGAATCCCAACGATATTTTCAATGCATTTGCCTTTACGGATTTCGATTACGAAGAGCGACCTGGCAGCGATGCGCTTCGGTTGCGTTATTTCACTGGTTTTGCCGGCAGTGTGGAGCTTGCTGCGCGAGCCGGGCGAAGCTGGCAGGAGGCTGCAGTGGCAGGCCGCTGGGTATTCAATCGAGGTAGCTACGACTGGCAGCTGATTGGCGGCTATGCCCGCCGCGACTGGCTGCTGGGCGGCGGCTGGGCCGGTAACCTCGGCAATGCCGGATTCAAAGGGGAGTGGACGTATTTTTATCACCTGCCGGCCGAAGGCCAGCGCCACAATCTTGCAGCCACGCTGGGCATCGACTATGTTTTTGGCAGCGGCCTGTACGGCAATTGGGGTATCTTGTACAACAGCAACGGGCAGACAGGCGGGAGCATTGTGAGCTTGTTTGACTTTGAACTTTCGGCCAGAAATCTCTACCCCTACCGATGGGCGCTGCTCAGTCAGGCCAGCTACCCGCTGACACCCTTGCTAAATGCCGGACTGGCACTTATCTATAGTCCCAACGCTACGCATCCGCTTTTTGCCAACCCCAGCCTGTCGCTTTCTATGGCAGACAACTGGAGCCTGGACCTGGTGGGGCAGGTAGTCATGGAAAAAAGTGATACCCAAGGCTATCGCAGCCCCCTGCAGGCATTCTTCCTGCGGCTCAAGTTTAGTTATTAAATACCGAGAGCATCGTGGAGCACCAGCAACGGGCGCTCCGTCCGATTGACAGTGTGCCGTGTGGCACTTTGGTGAAAAATATCCTCCAGAAAACTGCGCTTGCGATGTATCATGCAGAGCATATCCGCAGAAATTTCAGCTGTAAAATCCCGGATGCTTCTGTATACTTCGCCTTCTTCCAGTTCGTAGTGGAAGGAGTGCTCTATGCCCTGCAGCAAGTCATCGATGGCCGGATCGATACCGATGTCACCGGGACCCGTATCCTGATGGAAAATTCGGATGGTTGCATCGAAGGTTTTGGCAATAGCGACCAGTGGGCTGAGGATTGTAGGGTCAGAGATCCCCTGCTGATCCATAGCCAGCACAATCTCCTGCGGTGGCTGAAAAGTAAAATTGGCGGGTATGGCCAGCACCGGAACCTCCGTGGCGCGGATAACACCAGCGGTGATGCTGCCCAACAGAATTTCGCGCAGACCACTGGCTCCCTGAGTGCCCATGATAATCAAATCGTATTTTTCTTCCTCTGCATGGCTAGCAATAACAGGGATGGCATCGCCCCGCAGGAGAACAGACCTCAGTAGCTCAGGCCGGTGCAGTAGACCCTGACTGTCTGCGACAGTCTTTTGCATTTCTTTGCGTGCAGTCTCCTCGATAAAAGGCTCCATGGAGACCAGCGTACCCGTAGGACTGTAAACTTTGTACGCATGCAGCAGGCCAAGTTCACAATCCCAGCGGTTGGCAAATGCCAGCGCATAGGCTAGTGCATCGTTGGCTGCCGCCGAAAAGTCTGTGGGGAAGAGTATCTTTTTCATG
>CAZYAO010000001.1:0-72713 GCA_964645715.1 uncultured Saprospiraceae bacterium | reverse complement strand
TTGGTACTGTTGACGATGCGCTCAGCGCAGCCTTCTTCGATGACAACCACAGTTTTCTCCTGGCGCTCATTGACGATATCGATAGCCTCGGCAAGACACACAAAATCGGAGCTCATGTCCGAGAAAAATATGCGGCACAGCGGCTGGAAGTCAGGCGACCTGTTGATCATAGAATCCTGGTAGCTTATGCCGAGCACGATGCTGTCGGCCATGCTAAGGCGCGGAGCAATCGGGTATACCTGCGGATCGACCAAGCTTACCACGTCGGTCAGGGCCACACCGCTGGTACGAAGCTGCCAGGCGTTGATACGAGAAGAAGGATTTTTGATAGCAATATCAAGCCAGCCCTCTTCAAAATTGACCTCCTGGAGGGTGAGGGTTACCGTATCCAGAAAATTGGTAAGTCCGCCAGGGAAATTACAATGATCGTGGGCACCTTCACCGGGATGGTTATGAATAGCGCCAAAATTTACACAGCTGCTCAAGAGCGAAGCGTCGTAGACAGACAAGCGGCCATCGGCATTGAGATCGTTACAGGCAGTTACATCAGTGCTGCCGGCAATGATGGCATCGATATATTCGGTAGCATCGATGATTTCCTGGCTACCGTTTTCATTGAGATCACCCCGCAAAGCGCTGCCTCCGCACTCGCCCCGACAATCGGTAACCAGTGGGCCATACAACTGACCTGCACAATCCTGGTAAGTAGGACAGTTTGGATCGGTTGTGACCACCAGCTGTCCGGAGCTACGGTCGATGTTGATACAGACCTGTGCCCAGTTGTTGATGGTGTCCCTTTCCAGTTGACCGAGCGCGTCGGGGGCATTGTCCCAGTTGACACGGGTAACAAAGGTATAATCACCGTCGGCTACATCGGTGACATCTATCCACTGACAGCTAAGGCCTGCCCAGTACTCGTCATAGCAGCCTGCAGAAATACCCATATAATTGCAGCCATAGCGGGAACTACCCCACATACACCCTAGGTCAAGCACACAAAACCCATTTTTGAAGCCAGCCGGGAGGCGCTCGCCAGTGCTGCTGAAGAGGATATACTCCGCATAGCCATCGTAGTGAAAATGGCTGTGGCAATTATTCCAGGTAAACTGATTGTTATTGAAAGAAGGCTGCCCTATAAGGTAGTCTTTCTCACCAATGTTATCGATGCGAGTAGAGAACCTGACCACATCACGCATACCATAACCGCGCATACAACCCTCTTCGATGAGACAAGGATCAACGGAATTGACCACACCTTGTTGCAGACTGTTGATGAGCACATCCTGTCGCATAACCAAATCAGGACCTGCCGGACAGTCGGGATGGCTCTGCGGCAGACAGGAACCGTCATCAATGGTGGCCAGAGGATTGAAATTGCAGGAACCAGGATCTGTACAGCCTGTTACAGGCCCTATGTAGGTGAGTTCCCAAGTGATGGAATCGCCGCAAGCATTTGTATTGTCGCCTATACGAATGAGGTAGGTGGTTCCGGCAGCAAACCAGCCTTCGACTTGTGCCTGCGGAGCGCAGCCATTGCTGTCATCATCGAAGAAAATTGTACCGGCATTGTCCTCGCTCGTGCTGTTGGCACTACATCCTTCGTATAGCCATATTTTGGTATCACAATTGGACAGCCCACAGGTGGTTATGAGGTAAGTGCCCACGGAGTCGGGTGTAAAGGCATACCAGTGATCATCGAAGGAGGTGGTATACTGACCCAGTCCCACGGTGGTGGCTGTTTCGCAGGATTGGCCTGAACTACACCCGGCAAATACTTGATGGCTGAATGTATATGCGGGATCATTGGCCAAAGTATCACCGTCGTAGGTAATCACGAGATAACCGGCACCCAACAGACCATCGCCGTAGGTATCCAATACCTCGACAACAATGCAGGCTGTATCCGGGACGCAAACCTGTGACTGATACAATTGGTTATTGGCATACGTATTGGGGGCCACAGCGCCATATACCTGACCTGTGATTAGGTTTCTCACCTGCCACGAAATTTCATAACCGTAGCCATCTGTCCGAATAGACAGGATGACAGAGTTTTGTCCCGGCGGGCAAGGCGGTTGTGCAATGGCCGTCATGACGGCCCCAAGCACCAACAAGCAACTGAGTAGGAATAGCCTCATAAAAGAATAAATAAATATATGATAATATGTAATGGATCGAACAGAATATCAGTACCCGGCGATTTGTCCCTGTGCTCCTTTGGATTTTTGGATGTACGAGAGCTGCCAACAGCCTCCTATAAGCGTGGGCAGTGAAGGCATCTTCAGCTGACAGTTTCCGAAAAATGGCAAAAGACAAACAATAATACGGTTTTTAGCAGTAAGTAGACACAAGCTGTCCTGTAAAACGGGGAGATAGTAGGCCAAATGACGTTATTTTGCAGTCTGTTGAAACACTTGCGTATAATAATAAGCACATTTGTATGATGAGACCGATATTATTTGTGTGGCTGACACTGTCGCCCTGGCTATTGGCAAACCTTCATGCGCAGGAAGCACAAGCGCACTACCAGCGGGTACGGATTGACCTGCGCAGCAGGAGTATAGCAGAAATTGCTGCATTGGGATTGGAGGCAGATCATGGTCAGTATATACCCGGACGATTCCTGCTCAATGACTATAGTGATGCGGAGCTGCAGTTGCTGCAGGCAGCGGGTTTTTCCTGCGAGATTGTAATACCTGATGTGCAGGCCTACTATCAGGATTCTACGCGCACAACAGCAGCGGCGCGTACAACAGGCAACTGCCCGCCCGGCAATGAAACCGAATCTAGACAGTACTACCCGGTGCCTGCCAATTTTACACTGGGAAGTATGGCGGGCTTTTATACCTACCAGGAAATGCTTTCCATCCTCGAACAGATGCACGCACGCTTTCCCGACCTGATCAGCCCCGCTGCTCCGCTGCCCGGAGGAACTTCCGTAGAAGGAAGACCCATCTACTGGCTCAAGATCACCCGGGAACCAACAGCGGATGATGGCAACAAACCTAAGGTCCTCTATACCTCCCTTCACCATGCCCGGGAACCCAACAGCCTCACCCAGCTAATCTACTTTATGTGGTATTTATTGGAAAATTACGAATCAGACCCTGAGGTTAATTATCTGCTCAACAACACTTCGCTTTACTTCGTACCCTGTCTAAACCCCGACGGGTACCTGTACAATCAGGTGAATTTTCCGCAGGGCGGCGGCCTGTGGCGAAAAAATCGACGCTCCAACGGGGATGGATCCATGGGCGTTGACCTCAACAGGAACTACGGTTATGCCTGGGGGCATGACAATATTGGTTCCTCCCTGAATCCGGCTTCGGAAGTCTATCGGGGGACGGAACCCTTTTCAGAGCCGGAGACCCGTGCATTGAGGGATTTTTGCCTGCAGCACCAGTTTCGGGTAGCACTTAACCACCATACCTTTGGCAACCTGCTGATTTTCCCTTGGGGATATTCAGACTCCCCTACCGACAATGAGGAAACCTTCAGTAATTTAGGCAGAGCCCTTACATTTGACAATCAGTTTGTCTCCGGTACGGGAACAGAGACGGTTGGCTATGTGGTCAATGGTGGGTCGGACGACTGGATGTACGGACAGGTACAGATATACAGTATGACCGCCGAGGTAGGTACAGGCGACGAGGGATTCTGGCCTGCTCAGTCAAGTATCATCCCCAACAGCCAGCGATGTATGTGGATGAACCTGGCGGCAGCGCATGCCGTTCACAATTTCGGTCTGGCAAAAGCCCTGGGCGATACCTACTGGACACCGGCGACCACTACACAGGAAGTAACCGTAGAGCGGCATGGATTTACGGGCGGGACATTCAGCGTTTCATTTAGTCCGCTGCAACCATCGCTGGTGAGTGTGAGCCCTGCTTCCCTGCAGCTGAATCTGGCAACCAATGAGCGAGTTGATACCAGCTTTGCCCTGACGCTCTCTCCGGCACTGGTATCCGGACAGCAGCTGTCATTTTTGCTTCGCATAGACAATGGCTATTTTGTGCGCACGGATACTGTGTGGCGAAGCTTTCTGGATGTCGACGAACCCGCCTACACCAATTCTATGAATTCAGCGGCTGACTGGTCTTCAGCAGCCAATGCCTGGGGATTAACCAGTGCCCGGTATTTTTCTCCGCCTAGTAGTCTGGCGGATTCTCCGCAAGGTCTTTATGCCAACAACAACTATACAACAGTCACGCAGCAGACTCCTCTGACGGTCGGACCGGCAGAAAAAGTAATCCTCTTTTTCAGGGCCAGTTGGGACATAGAACCATACTACGATTATGCCCAGGCGCAACTGAGTGTCAACGGCGGACCCTTCATACCGCTGTGCGGCAAATACACGCATCCAGGGTCTATGTTTCAGGGCGTTGATGAACCAGTGTACGACGGCAACCAGCAGGACTGGGTGCTCGAAGAAATTGATCTCAGTGCGTATGTCGCCACTGGGGATGCCATCCGGCTTCGTTTTGCTCTCGGAGCCGATGCATTTCAGAATGGGGACGGCTTTTTTGTTGATGATTTGGCGCTGTATGTGCTGAGCCCGGACTCGACAGTGAATGTTCAGGAGGTTGATGCAGCTGATTTCAGCATGCAAGTGCGCCCCAATCCTGCGAAAGAAACCATACAGATTGAAGTGGACGGTTTTGCAGATGCTTGTGAAGCTGTGGTAACGCTATACAATATCAGCGGAATGGCGCTGGAGGAGTACTCAAAAAAATTATTTCCAGGAAAAAATATAATTTATTTTGGTGTGGAAGGATTGCCCAATGGTTTGTATACCATTCGATTGAGGACAAGTGAAGGCCAGGAGATGAGCGTCAAAGCCGTTGTGAATAAATAAATTTTACCATCACCCCTTGCGCGATGTTACATAATGCCATACCTTTGTGGTCTCAAAACATCGCGGAGTAGAGCAGTTGGTAGCTCGTCGGGCTCATAACCCGGAGGCCGCAGGTTCAAGTCCTGCCTCCGCCACCAAGTAAGAGCAAGTTGACTAAGTTCAGCTTGCTCTTTTTCTTTTGTTGCTACACGCGGGATGTGTAAAGTTCTTTTTATCCCAACCCGCTGATAAAATCTACGCTCACATCTCCTCACGCCAGTCCCAAAGCACAATTGACCAATCGGCTTGTCCGTAGGAGAAACTACTTATCTCCTTAAAACCTGCTTTGAGGTGTGCCCTCAGGGAAGGTTGGTTGCGCAGATCGACATCAGTAAGGCAGCAGGGGTACTTGTCTTGCAGTGCCCGTCGGTAATGGCTGTATAAGCGCGGAGCAAGTCCCCGCCCCCGGTAGCCGCTGGCGATGCAGAGTTGTCCCACGACCAGGTAGTCGATGTCACTGAGGGGGATTCCCCGATAGGAGAGCATATCGATTTGCTGGAACAAGGCAGCCAGCAGGGGGTTTTTCATACCCGGTTGGCGGGTAGTAGCCAGGGCATAGCCAATGACGCGTCCTTGCTCGGTCGCAATAACAGCGGGTTCAGCATTGTGCATTTCCTCCAAAAAATCAATACTGTATCGAGCGGTCACGAAACCTTCAGAAAGACCCTGTACAGAGGAAGACAGCTGTGAAAGATGATTGGCCTCCTGTAGTGCTTTGATTTGTTGCAGCTCATCCCCGGAAGTCACTCGCTTAAAGTGTATCATGAATCGTCAATTTTGTAGTGACGCGAAGTTGGTTGAAAGTATACGCATCTATGCAGAAAAACAGGCATATCAAGTGCCGCACATACGTATTCCAAAGAACGGTTATCTTTGTGGAGAGAGGAAGCATTGAGTCCTGATTTTTATACAAACTATGCAACAGCCCACGATACTCAGACCCCATGCAGAGGTAGCGCACGAGAGCGAACTGGCTGCGCTGGCCATAGCAGATACGCGTTTCAGGCCTGAAGGCTGGCGGTTGTCGCCCTGGGCAGTAGTGACCTACCTGCTGGGCGGAATACTGGAGGACGGCACTGTCATCAGCACCAAATATTTTGGCGACCGAAGGCTTATAGAAGTTGCTGTAGCCACCCTGGTCACTGACCGGGCCTTGTTGCTGATAGGCATACCCGGCACGGCAAAAACCTGGGTGAGCGAGCATCTGTCGGCAGCCATAAGCGGACAGTCGACCTTACTGGTGCAGGGGACGGCCGGACTTACCGAGGAAGCCTTGCGCTACGGGTGGAATTACGCCCGTCTGCTGGCAGAAGGCCCTTCGGAAAAAGCCATCACACCCAGCCCTGTCATGAAAGCAATGGCAGAAGGTAAGATAGCCCGCATAGAAGAGCTGACCCGTATGCCGGCCGATGTGCAGGATGCACTCATCACCCTGCTTTCGGAAAAAACGCTTCCGATTCCTGAACTAAATACGGCCGTACAGGCCCGACGGGGCTTCAATATCATCGCTACCGCCAACGATCGCGATAAGGGCGTCAATGAGTTGTCAAGCGCACTTCGGCGCCGATTCAATACAGTAGTCATGCCGCTGCCGGCTACACTGGATGAAGAGGTACAGATAGTGAGCGCACGAACCCAAGTGCTCGATCCCGGCCTCGGTCCGTTGGCAACCCGGGTTGCGAGCGAAGAAATCTACAGGCTGGTAACCATCTTCCGCGAATTGCGCTCGGGCAAAACAGAAGACGGGCGTAGTCGGCTGAAGTCTCCCTCCAGTACGCTCAGTACTGCAGAGGCAATTTCTGTCATCAACAGCGGGCTTGCACTGGCAGCGCACTTTGGCGACGGCAAGCTGCGGGCAGCCGATCTGGCCTCCAGCCTACGGGGAGCCATCGTAAAAGACCAGACGCAGGACGAGCCTGTATGGAAAGAATACCTCGAAAATATTGTCAAACAGCGAAAAGGTTGGGGTGATCTCTATGAGGCCTGTCAGGGCAATTGAACAATTTGATAATCTAGTCTAATCAATATTTGTAGGCTATCGCCTGACACCGCCTTGGTTGACGGGTATGTGTAAATAGCCAATAACGAACGGGATGGCAGGTATATGTATACGTGCTCCCTGCTGTCAATGGTCTGGATTTTTTTAAAAAATTACCCAAGCAGATGAATGCATTCCACCAGCTTTTTTCCGTAGATAAACCACTGATTGCCATGATACACGTGCCGGCATTGCCGGGTAGTCCTGCCTACACCGGCAAGGACATTGTAGAACAGGCAGTGGCGGAAGCGAGGATGTATCTCAACATGGGGGTCGACGGGCTTTTGCTGGAAAATATGCACGATACACCCTATCTGCGGCGTTTGGTGGGGCCGGAGACCGTTGCCTGGATGACGGCCGTATCGTTGGCAGTAAAGCAGGCGGCGGGCGATGTGAGTTGTGGTATACAGATTTTGGCTGGTGCCAACAAAGCAGCTCTGGCAGTTGCGCAGGCTGCCGGTTTGCAGTACATAAGGGCAGAAGGTTTTGTATACGGTCATTTGGCTGATGAAGGGTGGATGGATGCTGATGCAGGTGAATTGCTTCGCTATCGGCGGCAGATTGATGCGGAGGACATACTCGTGCTTACCGATATAAAAAAGAAGCACAGTGCGCATAGCGCCACAGCTGACATAAGCCTGGCAGAGACCGCCCGGGCAGCTGCTTTTTTTCGCACCGATGGCCTGATCGTCACAGGCCAGGCGACCGGTGCGGCTACCAGTGTGGCCGAGGTGAGGGCGGTCAGGGAAGCCTGTCCCAGTTTACCTGTACTGGTTGGCTCTGGTGTGGATCCTGACAACCTGCCGCAATTACTGCCCTATTGTGACGCGCTGATCGTGGGATCATACTGCAAAGTGGACGGTTACTGGGCCAATCCGCTTGATCCTGTGCGGATAAAGAGAATGGTATCAGCACTTTCCGACGGTCGGCGGGCATTGGCGGCTAGCAGTGACGGAACATAAATCGTGCATCTAGTCTGCCCGTACACACACAATAGAGGAACAGGAAATGTGAGAGATGAGGCGACGTAGCTAGAAAAGCTTTGCCTGTCCATTCTCCTCCACATCAAATTCTATAGTATCGCCGGCATGAAAAGCGGCAGGACTATCCGTCACTGTATCAGGTACAGGGTCAGTCGGTGCAGCTCCCGCTTCATCATCCTGGTCCAGCGGGTTTTCATCAATAATCTTGGCAGAAAGTAATTTGAACTCACAAAGTTTATTGCCCATCGCCTTCCAGCCTTTGACATCTATAAACTCAGCAGGTCTAAGCTGTACCTCCTCCTTAGCTGTTTTGGTTTTGAAAGCGTAGGTTACCAGCGGATCCGGAGCAATGGTAGCCAGGTATAATTTTGATTGCTTGTTGTCGCTGATAAAGAGAAATTTTTGGTTGAGGGAGCTGGTTTCGATCTGAAAGCGTTTGAGCAGGGTGACACCCTTACCACCTTCGAAATAGATAGCAGAGATGACCATTTGAGAATCAAACTTGGCAACCAGGGAGATCTCATTGGGATCAAATCGCTTACTTAGGTCGAACTCGGTAAGTTCATAAGCACCTTCCTTATAGATGACCAGCAGCTGGTCACCCGTATCGAAAGCCCCCAGCAGCTGTCCCCTTCCGTCGGTATTGAGGCGACCGCTGACTTCATCCATCCACACCCGCATAGCCCCCAGCGTAGATTTACCGGCCTCCTTCATACTGACTTTTCTGACAGGATAGCGCGTGAGAATATTTCCCTGAGAGCTCCGTCCTTTGATAGCGATGGTACCGAAATCGAAATCAAACTGCTTTATGCGAGCCTTAGCGCTTTGTGTGAGTCCGACGGTTACAATTTCGGCTTCCCCATTGGGATTGGCACTGAAGTAAAGCAGTTTGGAATGCTTTTCACCCGTTGTCAGATCGTATTCTTTATCGCGGGTGATGGCCGTCACGTTAAATCTTTTGACCATGGATCGGCCCGTCTTGCCATCGAGATAGATGAGGTTATAGGTTGTGCGTTCATCATTCTTTTTCCATACATCGACATGGATAATATCCTTACCCACGAACGTCTTATCGGCGATGCGCGTCACGACGAATTTACCATCCTGTCGGAACACGATGACATCATCGATATCAGAGCAATCAACCACAAACTCATCCTTTTTGAGCCCCATACCCACGAAGCCCTCTTTCCTGTTGACGTACAATTTGGCGTTATTGGCGACGACCTCAGTAGCCTGTATGGTATCGAAGGAAGTGATTTCGGTATGGCGCTCTCGGCCCTTACCATATTTATCCAGCAGTCGCTGGTAATAGTCTATGGCAAAATCGGTGAGATGCTCGAGATGATACTGAGTCTGCCGTAGTTCCTCCAACAATTTGGCCATGAGCTCATCAGCCTTAAAACTATTGTACTTTGAGATACGCTTGATGCGAATTTCTGTAAGTCTGGTGATATCCTCTTCGGTGATACTACGCAGCAGAGCGAGTCGGGTGTCGGCAGGTTCGTCGGGCGTTCTGACATACTTACGCAAGCCCGTTTCGATAGCGGGCAGCACTTCTTCCCAGCTTTCGCATTCCTCAATGTCGCGATAGATGCGTTTTTCGATAAAAATCTTCTCCAGGCTGGCGAAGTGTAGTTTCTCCTCCAGTTCGTGCTGAAGAATCTGCAACTCCATACCGAGCAAGCTGCGGGTGTTTTCCGTATTGACGCGGAGAATTTCCTCGACAGTCAGAAAATGAGGCTTTTCATCAATGATGACGCAAGCATTCGGAGAGATAGGCGTCTCGCAGGCCGTGAAAGCATAGAGCGCATCGATGGTGAGATCCGGAGAAGTCCCCGGTACCAGTTCGATGACAACCTCTACATCGGCGGCGGTATTATCCGTGATTTTTTTGATTTTAATTTTGCCCTTTTCGCCGGCTTTGATGACGCTGTCGATGAGAGAAGTAGTCGTTACCCCATAGGGCAATTCACGAATAGTAAGAGTCTTGGCATCCGTTTTTTCTATGCGTGCCCGCACTTTCACGCGCCCTCCCCTCTTACCTCCCTGATAGTCGGTAACATCGATCAGACCACCCGTCTGAAAATCCGGATACAGGTTGACTTTTTTACCCTGCAACAATTTGATGGAAGCTTTGATCAGCTCATTGAAGTTGTGGGGTAAAATCTTGGTGCTCAGGCCTACGGCAATACCTTCTACACCCTGTGCGAGCAACAGTGGAAACTTTACAGGCAGGGTAACGGGCTCTCGTTTGCGGCCGTCGTAGGTCATTTGCCACTGGGTTGTCTGCGGATTGAAGGTGACCTCCAGCGCAAATTTTGACAAACGGGCTTCGATATAACGCGCTGCTGCAGCACTGTCGCCGGTACGGGCATCGCCCCAGTTTCCCTGCGTTTCTATCAGCAGGTTGTACTGTCCGAGATTGACGAGGGCATCACCGATGGCAGCATCGCCATGCGGGTGATACTGCATTGTCTGGCCAATAATGTTGGCTACCTTATGGAAACGCCCGTCATCCATTTCTTTCATGGCATGGAGGATGCGGCGTTGAACAGGTTTGAAGCCGTCTTCTATGGCGGGCACTGCACGCTCGAGGATTACATAGGAGGCATAGTCCAGAAAATAGCCTTCGTACATACCCTTGAGCGAGGACGTGCGTACCTCGTTGACGGGTGCTTTTTCTTTACCTGTTTCTTGTGTATCTGCTGCGTTGTTTGCCATGTATATCGGATAACTACAAAGCAAAGATATGTTTTTTAAACAAAAACAAAAAAATATTGATTTAAAAATAAAATGTTTTAAAAAAACCAACCAGGGCACTAAAGACAAAGAGCCTTTAGCGGCTGATGCCGCCAAAGGCTCTTATAAGAAAAATCACCTAATACATTCCGCAGCAGCGTCAGCAGCGAGC
This sequence comes from uncultured Saprospiraceae bacterium, assembly GCA_964645715.1. Taxonomy (GTDB): domain Bacteria; phylum Bacteroidota; class Bacteroidia; order Chitinophagales; family Saprospiraceae; genus JAUMBM01. Next base: position 61,884 of record CAZYAO010000001.1, on the reverse strand, counting down.
GGCTATTGCAGGCCGCATCACACTTTTGCCCCTTCGGCTTTGTCGCGGAAAGAGAGCGAAAAGAGTGCGAGGATAAGCACGGCAATACCTGCCGGGATGAGCCAGATAGACTGCCAGTCATGCCCGCCTTCTGTAGCATACATGTCTACAATATAGCCAGACACGACAGACCCTACAAACATACCGGCACCGTAGGTTGCGAGCGTAATGAGGCCCTGCGCCGCGCTTTTGAAGCGTTCGCCCGCACGATTATCGGTATAAATCTGACCGGTGACGAAGAAGAAATCGTAGCAAATACCGTGTAGGACGATACCCAGAATCAGCATCCAGTAGTTGCTGTCCGTGTCGCCAAAGGCAAAAAGAACATACCGCAGCACCCAGGCGGCCATGCCCACGAGCAGCATTTTTTTGACCCCCAGGCGCACAAAGAAGAAAGGCATGAGCAGCATGAACAGCACTTCTGACATTTGGCCCATGCTCATTTTGCCGGCCGCCTGCTGCATACCTGCCTCATTGAGGAAGAGGTTGGTAAAATTGTAGTAAAAAGTAAGCGGCACACAGATCAGGACCGAAGCGATAAAGAAGCTGAGAAAAGACCGGTCTTTGAGCAGTGAGAGTGCGTCGAGTCCCAGCAAATCGCGGGCCGTGACAGGCTCATTGCGCGGCTTGAGCGGCGGTGTGTGCGGAAGCGCAAAGCTAAAAAGGCCAAGCAGCAAGGAAGCAACTGCGGCCATTTGGAAGGTCAGTGAGAGCTGGCTGTTGCCCTCCCAGTTGAAATAACCAATTATAAGACCAGCAACAATCCAGCCTACAGTGCCCAGCACCCTGACACCGGCAAACTCTTTTTCGGGATTCTGCATCTGTCGGAAAGCAATGGCATTGACGAGTGCCAGCGTGGGCATGTACATGATCATGTAGGGAAGCACATAGCTGTAAAACCCTCCAAAGTCAGCTGCTTTGGACGCCTGCCAGAGCAGTGCTGCACCGACGAGGTGCAGGACTGCCAGGATGCGCTGTGCGGGAAAAAAGCGGTCGGCAATCAGGCCAATAATGAAAGGCGCGATGATAGCGCCCACCGATTGGGTCTGGTAGGCGAGTCCGATGTCGACGGCCGACACACCCAGTTGTTTACCCAGGAAAGTACCCATGGTTACAAACCAGGCTCCCCAAATAAAAAACTCGAGGAACATCATGACCGACAATTGAATGCGCGTGGATAAAACCATAGTCGTAGCGTTGAGGGCAGCCGGACAGGCCGGCAAGCCTGTGATGATATTTTATTGTAAAGGTCTGATTTTGATATTGCGGTACCAGACAGGGTCGCCATGATCCTGCAGTGCAATGTGTCCCCGTCTCGATTGTCCGAAGCCAGCCATATCGCGGAATTTGCTGCCGGCGATGAGCTGCTGCCAAGCAGGGGTAAACATTTCGAACTCGACGAGTTTGCGACCGTTCAGCCAATGTTGCACCTTACCCTTATTGACGACGATGCGTACGCTGTTCCACTGACCTGAAGGACGAACCGTCTCATAAGCGCAAGCGATGAGGTCGTACAAATCGCCTGCCCGATGCTTTTCAAAAGCAGCATCCGGGTGGCAGGCATTGTCCAGCACCTGCATTTCAGGACCTGTTTGCCATGGATACTGGTAGTCCTTACTTTCGACGACATTGTACATGATGCCACTGTTGCCACAGGGGCCGATTTTCCATTCGAGTCGCAGTTCAAAATTTTCGAAAGTTTCCTTGGTGAGGATATCCCCGCCGTCGTCTGCCTGCCAGTGGCCGTCTGCACGGCGGGTTGCATCCAGGTAAAGAGCGCCCTGATCGATTTTCCAGCTGCTGCCGATGGAGCTTTTTCCAAAATTGTGCCAGCCGCTGGTAGACTTACCGTCGAAAAGTAGCCTCCAGCCAGCCTTCCGCTCAGTTTCGGAAAGCGTATTGGGGGCAGGAGCGGCAGGTGCAGGCCTGCGGAAGCCCGGGCTGCCCTGAGGGATATTATTGAGCGTATACCAGGCTTCAGTACTCCACAGCTCTTGTTCGTTAGCGCTCGTCCACGAATTGGGGAGTCTGATATAGACCACGTGCTGAGGTTTGAGTCCTTCGAGTTCCAGGAAGATACGCCTGCGATCCTGCGAGATATGTACCGACTTGACAGGCATGCGCGTCAGGTCGAGTTTGGGGCCTCCGTACTCATGCGTAGGTTTGTACCACCATTGCTGGACGTTATAAGTTTCGGGATCGCTACCTAAGCCTTCTGCCAGGGGTTCGGTAAGTTCTATTTCCATACCATCCGATTTGGCGCGAACGGCCAGCATTTCGAAGGTTGTTTTTCCGTTGTACTTAAGTCGCTGCAGGCCATACCACTGCTTGCCGGAGTGCTGCCAGTTGCCAGTAGAGCCGATACCACCCACGTAGAGCGCAGAATCGGGTCCCCATACCAGGCGATTGACCCCCGCCTCCAGGCCCTGCGTAAACCTGAAGAGACATCCCTGGTATTCGCCATTAATTTTTTCAACGAACACCCTCTTCACCCCTCCGTGCGTCACTTCGCCATGTATCATCTGGCCCTTGTAGGGGCCTATGTTGAGGTAGGAAGGCGTACTGGGTGAGTTGCCTATTTCGTCCTGCGGTAGCCACACTAAAGGCTGTTTGACAGGTAGTTGTGCCACCTTGACCGAGTCGACTGCCCGAGAACCAAAGAAGGCACCCGGCGACACGTGCAAAATCTTGGAGGAGGGAAGCCAGTCGCCCTGATTGTCAGCGATAAAAACTTCTCCGTCCACACCTATGCCTACCCCGTTGGGCGTCCGCAACCCCTGTGCCACGAAGTTGATTTTACCCGTCTCCTCGTGTATCTGTACGGCTTTGCCGCGGTCGGGAATCTGCGGATTGGCACTTGCGCCGCCGGGCAGAATGGCTATGGCCAGCGCCGCATAAAAGTGAGGTTTTTTATAAGCCAGACCGAAAGCAAACTCATGGAAATTGGCAGACACTCGCCAGGCGTTGCTCAGGGTACGATACTCATCGATCACCTCATCGCCGTCGTGGTCAATAAGATGAGTAAGTTCTTGTTTTTGAAGTACATAGATTTGTCCGTCGACTACTTTGAGCCCCAGCGGTTCTGCCAGGCCACTGGCAATTTTTTTGTAAGACATCTGCGCCGGGTCGCCGGTGCTCACACCCTCGATGATAAAAACATTACCTTCAGCGTCCCAGGTGCTGATGACCATGCGTCCGTCGGGCAGGAAATCCATACCGCCTACTTTGGGAGAAAAGCCTTCAGGTCTTGCCTGGCTGAGATCAAAGCTGGGATGTACACCTGCTACAGCCGAGGCATCGCCCGGCACCTTGGTGTTGGCTGCCCAGGCCTTTGCGCTGCCGGAAGGCTGTTGCTTGACCCTGTGGTGAAGCGCCATGGAGGCGGGCAGCAGCTCAAACTGCTTAGTGTCGAAGGAACGCCACTGCAAGGAAACTGACCTTCCGCCTGCACCCTGGAAGTAAGTTATGCGAAAAGGGTGATACCCCTCTTTAAGCACCACCTCGCCATCCTGCGGTGTAGCACCGTGGTGGCCATCGTGATTGATGACAAGCTGGTCACCGATATACATGCGTGAGCCATCATCGCTGACTAGCCGGAAGGTATAGTTGTTGGTTTTGGGGATACGCAGGTAGCCGACAGCTTCGAGGGCAAAATTCTCAGTGAGTTCGCCAAAATCTTCGCTTTCAGCATGCAGTACCGGGATGATACCTTCGAGGATAGCAGGTCTGTTGAAATCAATTTGATCGAGCGAAGTGACGCTGGGCGAGATACTCCAGGCGCGCACCCGCACACCCGGCAGAAAATCCTCGTCCTTGACACTGCTGTCGGCCGTTTTGGCATCGGAATCCTTGAAACCACCCGTAGCCTGTACAGATGCCAGACTAGCCTCCTGCTCCTTATCCATGTCCATGATATATTCGACCATTGCCCTGATATCCTCCTCGGGCGTATCCGGGTGCGGTGTCATGGCCGCCTCGCCCCACACCCCGTTGCCGCCATTTTTTACCTTGCCGACCAGCATGGCAATATTTTCGGGCGTATTGCTGTAGAGCGTGGCAATATCCATGTAGGAAGGCCCTACCGTTTTGACAAAACTGTTGTGACAGGTTTTGCAGTCGCTGCGCGAAATGAGGCGCAGGCCCAGCGGTACAGCAGCAACTTCCTCTTCTCCGACGATTTTGTTGGGATTGGGGATGAGGGGTGAGCTGACGAACATGGCAGTGAGGCGGGTGCTGCCCGGAGCATTGAGCGTCAGTCTGCCAGAGACCTCGACCGCCTGAATATCACCGCTGACTACAGGATTGACTTTCTCTGCCTTCCATTGCCCGTCAGTTTTGATGCTGGTTGGCGAAGGGATGCTGGAAAAATTAGTGAGGAAGACCAGTGTTGTCCCGGCAGGCACTTCCTCTGCACGGAAGGTGCGCTCGAAGCCCGTCTGACCGGCATCATTGGTAAAGTATTCCGGTTTTTCGCTCAGCGGAATAACGCTGCCGTCTTTGAGCACCAGCTCGTAGTTGACCTCGACCTGACCGTCCCGGAAGCGATGGCCGCGATAGCGGATGGAAGGAACTTCCTTTTGACCATTTCGAATAACTTCCCACGGTTGCTCGAATTCATTTTGCAGCCAGGTATCCCCCAAGCTACTGGGCTGTGGGCCATGGACGGTCGTATATACAGCGCCATCAAAATTGACGCCCCCTTTCCAGGCCTTGTACAGCGCGCCGTTTTGGGCACTGTACGCCACCCACAAATCGTCGTTGAGTGCAATGGAGAGGATTCTGGGAATAGAATCCAGTACTGACCGAAAAACCCAGGGGGTATGTGCGCGCTCGTAAGCCGGAGCCTCTTTGCTACAACCACTTGCGAGCGCAATGGCGAGAAGCAGTGCGGGGATAAATTTCAACTTGGACATAAATTTTGTATTTCTCGTGCAAACCGAGGCAAAAAAACAAAAAAGAGAACACTTTCCAAACATATTTTTCATGCTAAGCAGCTGATTGCCCATATTATCATTGTGAACGGGCAGGAGATGAGCACTACCCTACCTGATGGCGCCTCCAAAAATATACAGATGATGTAAATAATCACACCATTGACCATGAATTGACGCCAAAAGTCATTGGTCACATCTGCAAAAAGCGTTTATCTTTAAGCAACCAAAGGAAGCAGCCCGAGGGCGGGCATGCCCGCGCCGCACGGCTGTGATTTTTTTTCAAAATCTATCTAATACACATGTTCAGGGAAAGCACCTTTACAAATGCAGATGCTGTCTCGGCGAGCCGGGCAGACCTTAACCAATGGGTAGAAAAAATTGCTGCTTACACCGAGGCGAAGGATGTACATTGGTGTGACGGATCGCAGGAGGAGTATGACCAGCTGTGTGAGCAGCTGGTAGCCAGTGGGACCTTCATCCGGCTCAATCCGGAGAAGAGGCCCAACAGCTTCGCCTGCTTCAGTGATCCCAGCGACGTAGCGCGGGTGGAGGACAGGACCTTCATCTGTAGCCGCCGGCGCGAGGATGCGGGGCCGACCAACAACTGGATGGAGCCGCGGGAGATGAAAAACATCCTGGAGGACTTGCTGAAAGGCGCCATGAAGGGGCGCACGATGTACGTGATTCCTTACTGCATGGGGCCGGTAGGGTCGCCCTTTTCTAAGGTGGGTGTTGAGATCACGGATTCTCCGTATGTGGTGGTCAACATGCGCATTATGACGCGCATGGGCACACAGGCGCTGGACCTCATCAATGCCGGTCAGGAGTATGTCAAATGCCTGCATTCCGTTGGCGCACCACTTGCCGAAGGGCAAGCCGACGAATCATGGCCATGCAATCCTACGGTCAAGTACATTGTTCATTTTCCGGAAGAGCGCTACATCGTTTCTTATGGCAGCGGCTATGGCGGCAATGCATTGCTGGGCAAAAAATGTTTTGCTCTCCGCATAGCATCGGCCATGGCGTATGAGGAAGACTGGTTGGCCGAGCACATGCTCATTATGGGGGTTGAGTCGCCGGCCGGCGAAAAAACCTATGTGGGGGCTGCCTTCCCCAGTGCCTGCGGCAAGACCAACTTTGCCATGCTCATTCCCCCGCAGGGGCTTGACGGCTGGAAGGTTACCACGGTAGGAGATGACATTGCCTGGATTTTCAAGGGAGAGGATGGCAAGTTGCATGCCATCAATCCGGAGGCGGGTTACTTTGGTGTGGCACCAGGCACCAATGAAAAGACCAATCCCAATGCCATGGCTTCTGTCAGGGCCAATACGATTTTTACCAATGTGGCGGTCACGGCCGATGGCGACGTCTGGTGGGAAGGCATGACCAAGGAACCGCCAGCGGGACTTACCGACTGGCGCGGGTTGGCATGGGATCCTGCCTCGGGCAAGCCTGCTGCTCACCCCAATGCCCGCTTCACGGCGCCTGCTTACCAGAATCCGGCTATTGATGCTGACTGGGACAATCCTGCGGGTGTGCCCATTGCTGCCTTTGTTTTTGGCGGGCGGCGCAGCACGACCGTACCTTTGGTATACCAGTCGTTCAACTGGAACTTTGGCGTCTACCTGGCTGCAACCATGGGTTCAGAGATGACGGCAGCCGCTTTCGGAGAAATTGGCAAAGTGAGGCGCGATCCTTTTGCCATGCTGCCTTTCGCGGGCTATCACATGGCCGATTATTTTAATCACTGGCTTGATTTTGGCCGCAACCTGCCCAATCCGCCGCGTATTTTCGGTGTCAACTGGTTTAGGAAGGATGAGCAGGGCAACTTCATGTGGCCGGGTTTCGGCGAAAATATGCGCGTGCTGAAGTGGATTGTCCAGCGGGTAAAAGGCCAGACTTCGGCGGTTGAAAGTCCTATCGGCTGGATGCCTCGCTACAAGGACATGGACTGGACGGGCGTGCAAAATTTCAGTCGGGAGGACTTTGCTGCCGTTATGATGGTAGACCGGGAAGCCTGGAAAAAAGAGTTGCTGATGCACGAGGAATTATTTGCGCAGCTGTACGACCGGCTGCCGAAAGAATTCCTGTTTACGCGCGAGCTGCTGCTCTCGGCGCTCTGGCGCTCGCCAGAGCACTGGGGCCTGGCTGCCGAGCGGGTATAAACAGTCGCTGTTGCGCCAGACCAACTCAATGCTGCTGGTGGCTTCTGCCACCAGCAGCGTTTTATTATATCCTCATTGTCAGGTAGTTATTATGAAAAAAACAGAGCGGCCAGCGGCCCTGTACGGGCTGGTGCTGGCGGGCGGTATGAGCCGCCGTATGGGTGAGGATAAAAGCCTGTTGGATTATCACGGCAAGCCTCAGTGGGTGTATCTGGCAGAGCTATTATTGCCTTTTTGCCAAAAAGTATATGTATCGTGCCGGGCCGGACAGGCCTCCGGCTTTGCCGGCGGGCCTGCCGAGGTGCTGCCCGACAGGCAGCAGGGCGAGGGACCTGTGTTGGGGCTGCTGGCCGCGCAGGCGGCGCAGCCTGGCGCAGCCTGGCTGGTAGTTGCCTGCGATTTGCCGCTGGTAGATGCGGCAGCGCTGCAGCAGCTGCTGGCCGGCCGCAATCCGGCCAAAGAAGCCACCGCTTTTTACAGTGAGGCGATTGATGGTCCCGATCCTTTGGTGGCCATTTGGGAGGGACGCGGGCTTGCGCGCCTGGCGGAAGCCAGTGCGCGGGCGGCCATAGGGCCGTTTGCTTTTTTAAAAAAAGCTGAGCTGGAGCTGTTGCTGCCTGCCTGCCCCGGCATATTGGCAAATGCCAATACGCCGGAGGACAGAGAGCAGCTGCTGCGCCGCTTGCGGCAGCGCAGCTGAGCGGTTTTTTTTACCCACACACAAAAGCCGCTGCGGGAGCTTTTACCCATACAACGGCTGGCTCACCGCTGGTTGGCTGCCAACCAGTGTTCCACGCCGGCCATAACGTCTGCCACACACCCTTGGTCGAAGGGCGAACGCAGGCCAGCCAGCTCGACCAGCTCGAGGAAAGATTTGCTGCCGCCGGCTTGGCAGAGGCGCAGGTAGTGGGTCCAGGCCTGCTGGTGATTGACCTGATCGAGCTGCCAAAACTGGAAAGCGCAGAGCTGGGCCAGGGTGTAATCGATATAATAGAAAGGTGACGAAAAGACGTGTGACTGCTTGTACCAGTAGCCTCCGCTGTTGAGGAGCGGGTTGTCGCGGTAATTTCTGTGCGGGAGATAACGCTGCTCCAGCTCGCGCCAGGCCTGGTTGCGCCGGGCGGGCGAGGCCTCCGGATTGTCGTAAACAAAGTGCTGAAACTCGTCGATGGCAACACCATAGGGCAGGAAATTGACGGCAGCGCTGAGGTGGGCGTAGCGGTACAGATCTGTGTTGTCGCCAAAAAACAGGTTCATCCACGGCCAGGTAAAATACTCCATGCTCATGGAATGGATTTCGCAGGCTTCGTAGGTGGGCCAGTTGTATTCGCTGATGCCCAGTTGGCGGCTGCTGAAGACCTGGAAGGCGTGGCCTGCTTCGTGGGTGAGGACGTCTATGTCGCCACTGGTGCCATTGAAATTGCTGAAAATGAAGGGTGCGCCGTACTGGTCTATGTAGGTGCAGTAGCCGCCGGTGGCTTTGCCGTCGCGCGCTACCAGGTCCATGAGCTGGCGGTTGCGCATGAAAGAAAAGAATGTGTCTGTCTCGGCTGACAGTTCGCGGTACATCTTGCCCGCCTGATCGATGATCCACTCAGGCTTGCCCAGAGGTTGCGGGTTTCCTTCGGGGAAGCGGTAATCTTCGTCGTAGTAGAAAAGAGTGTCCAGCCCGAGTCTTTGGCGCTGGGCTTCGTACAACCGGCTGGCGAGCGGCACGACCTGTTGTTGTATTTGCTGGCGGTAGCCGGCGACCATGGTAGCATCGTAGTCGGTACGCAGCATGCGGGTATAGCCAAGTCCGGTGAAGCTTTGAAATCCCAGCTGCCGGGCGATGTCCGTACGTACAGCGACGAGCTCGTCGAAGATGCGGTCGAATTCGGCGGCATTGTCGGCAAACCAGGCCCATTTGGCCTCAGCAGCCTCTTGCCGCAGGCTTCTGTCGGAGCTTAGTTCTGCTGTCTGTATGGAAGACAGATTGTATATCTTGCCGCGCAAATGAATTTGAGCGGTAGCTTTGCGTTTTGTATATTCGCTGCTGAGTCGGTTTTCTTCCTGCAGCAGCGGCAGCACTTCCGGCTTAAAAGTGCGCAGGCTCATTTCCGCGATGCGGAAAAGCTGCTTGCCCCAGCGGGCAGTCAGCTGGGGGCGGTAAGGGGAGTCGAGCAGGGCGCGGTAAAAATCTGTTTTGAGCGCCTCAAAATGGGGCATTTCCTGGTCGAAAAAATCGTTCTCTGTTTCATAGAACGCATCTCTGGTGTCGGCTGTGTGGCGTATATAACAGAGGTTGTACATAGTCGTAAACTCGTCTTGCAACTGGTACACCGACAGCATGGCCTCTTCAGCAGCAGCAAAAGACTGTGCGGCACGAAAACGGTCGAGCGCCAGCTGGAAGGACTGCCGGAAATCTGCTGACTGAGGGCGCAGATAGGCAAAGTCCGGAAAGGGACGCGGGCCGTCAGCCTCCCCTAGAAAGATGTGTTTTTTCATTTACAAAGAGTTCAAATGAGTATCGCCTGCGAAATTGCATTCTTTTCGTAACTTTGTGAACCTTTTTTCCGTCGATCCGGATTTTTTTGGCGGACAGTTGACAATTGAAATGGACGTAAAAGCAAAAATCGATAAGGAGAGATTGCCCAAGCACATTGCTGTCATCATGGACGGTAACGGTCGCTGGGCAAAGCAGCACGGCCAGCCGCGGGTCTTCGGGCATCGCAATGGCGTCAAAGCTGTCCGGGAAATCACGGAAGCAGCAGCTGAGTTGGGTGTTGCCTATCTCACCCTGTATGCTTTCTCTACGGAAAACTGGTCGCGGCCAAAGTTTGAAGTGACTGCGCTCATGGGCTTGCTGGTAGATACAGTACACAAGGAGATGAAAACCTTGATGGACAATAATATTCGCCTGCAAGCCATCGGGGAGATTGATAAACTTCCGAGGCATACGCGGGAGGCGCTGCTGAAAGGCATCGAACAGACGCGCAACAATACCCAGATGACGCTGGTGCTGGCACTCAACTATAGTGGCAAATGGGATCTTACCGAGGCGGTGAAAAAAATTGCCCGGCAAGTGGCAGCAGGAACGCTGGATCCGGAAAAAATTGACCAACAAACGTTGGCGGCTGCTTTGTCAACAGCAGATATTCCCGATCCCGAATTACTCATCCGGACCAGCGGGGAAGAGCGTATCAGCAACTTCCTGCTGTGGCAACTGGCATACGCAGAAATGTACTTTACAGATGTTCTTTGGCCCGACTTTGATCGCCAGCAGTTGTATGCGGCCATCGTCGACTACCAGAGCAGAGAGCGGCGTTTCGGAAAAATTAGCGAACAAATTGCTTCCTAACATACAATTTGCGGGGGCAAGCCGGGCGTTATGTCCTGTGTTGTTTTCGCGGCGGACTGGTTGTAGGGATTGGCAAACAAGGTAGTACTTACATTATGAGATCATTTTTTTTGTGTGGCGCACTGCTGCTCACTGTTGTTGCTCTCACTGCACAGACGCGCAGCGATAGCCTGGAGGTAATTTCCTACAGCCAGCCTAAAGACTATGAAATCGGGGGAATTAAGGTCAGTGGTGCTTTTTTTAGCGATGCCAACGCGCTTATTGGTGTGACAGGCCTCAAGGTGGGAGAGAAAATTCGTATCCCGGGCTACGATATCCCCCGCGCTATGCGCAATCTCTGGCGTCTCCGCCTGTTTACCCAAGTGGATATCGTGCAGGAAAATGTCATCGGTGATGTAATCTTTCTGGAAGTGGTCGTCCAGGAACGGCCACGCCTCTCGCGCCATAGTTATCAGGGAGCCAAAAAGACTTATCACGAGGATCTCAATAAGGAGGTCAATAAATATATTCTTCGTGGTGGTATCGTAACAGAAAATATTAAGCAGAATGCTGCCGAAGGTATTAAGCAGTATTTTATCGAAAAGGGGTATTTTGATGTGACGGTCGATGTGCAGGAAATTCTGGATACCGGCCGTGTAAATTCTGTACGCCTGCTGTTTGATGTCAATCAGGGATCCAGAATCAAAATTGACAGGCTTGAATTTGTGGGTAATGACAATGTGCCTTACCGTCGGCTGCGCAAGGAAATGGAAAATACTAAAGAGCGCCGCCGGCTGTTTGCAAGTTCGAAGTTTGATGAGGAAAAATATGATGAGGATCAGCAGGCGGTCATTAAGTACTACAATACACAGGGCTACCGCGATGCGCGTATCGTGCGCGATAGTGTCTGGCGTGAGGAAAACGGCCATCTGGTGCTGCGTATGTATGTCGATGAAGGCCGACAGTATTATTTCCGGAACATCTACTGGAAGGGTAATTCTATCTATGAGACTTCGGTACTCGAAAATGTGCTCAATATCGCCAAAGGAGAGGTCTACAATCAGGAGCTGCTGGAAAATCGGCTCCGCTTTAGTCAGGATGGTCGCGATGTAAGTACATTGTACATGGACAACGGCTACCTGTTCTTTCAGGCAGATCCTGCCGAAATATCAATTGACGGCGACTCCATCGATCTCGAAATCCGCATATTCGAAGGTCCTCAGGCTACCATCGACAAAGTCGTGATTGCCGGCAACGATCGTACGCATGAGCACGTAATCCGCCGCGAACTTCGTACCCGGCCAGGGGATAAGTTTAGCCGCTCTGATATTATTCGCTCACAGCGCGAGATCATCAACCTCAATTATTTTAATCCTGAGGCACTCGGCATCAATACGCCTGTCAATCCGCAGCGGGGTACGGTTGATATCGAGTATACGGTCGAGGAAAAACCGTCGGATCAGCTGGAGCTATCTGCCGGCTGGGGAGGGGTTCGGCAGGTAATCGGCACGCTGGGTGTATCATTCAATAATTTTAGTCTGCGCAACGTTTTTAATAAGGAAGCTTGGCATCCACTCCCGCAGGGCGACGGGCAGCGGGTGAGTCTTCGCGGGCAGACCAACGGCAATTTTTTCCAATCCTACAACGTGTCGTTCACGGAGCCATGGCTGGGAGGCCGCAAGCCTACTTCGCTTACGGTGGCGGGTTTCGCCAACAGCTTCGCTTTCGGCAATCGAAACAGTGATACCTACCAGAATTTTCGCATCCTGCAGGGTTCTGTGAGCCTGGGTACGCGTCTTCGTTGGCCGGATGACAACTTCATCCTGCGCGGGGGTATCAATATACAGACGCTTAGTCTGAATAACTGGGTGACGGGCCTTTTTCGTACCGATGACGGGGTTGTGGTGTCGCAGGGCAATTACAACAACTACAGTATGAGCCTTACGCTGGTTCGGGCTACCATCAACGATCCGCTGTTCCCCAAAGAAGGGTCTTCTTTCTCCATTACTACGCAGTTTACGCCGCCGTATTCGCTGCTCAACAACAAGGATTACAGCAATCTGAATACCCAGGAGCGCTTCCGTTGGCTGGAATATCACAAGTGGCGGATTGATGCAGATTGGTACACTACACTCACGGGCAAGTTTGTATTGAAGGCGCAGATGAAAATGGGTATTTTGGGTAGCTACAATGCTGATGTGGGTACTTCGCCATTTGAGCGTTTTCAGCTGGGGGGTGATGGTATCAATAACCGGCAATTTGGTTTTGCGGGCTTCGATATCATCTCGATGCGGGGCTATGAGATCACGGATATTGAGGCAAATCTGGATGCACGCAACCAGCAGATTGCTACGCCTGTGTTCAATAAGTTTACATTGGAACTTCGCTACCCGCTGTCGCTCAATCCTAGTTCTACTATCTATGTTCATGCGTTTGCACAGGGCGGTAATGCGTGGCGCGATATCCGTGATTTCAATCCTTTCGAGATTAAGCGCTCAGCAGGTATGGGTCTGCGGGTGTTCCTGCCTATGTTTGGCACCCTGGGCTTTGACTACGGTATAGGCTTCGACAAGACTCTGCCCCCGGGCGAGCGCCCGAGTTTCAAAAACATGGGTGACTTCAACATCATTCTGGGTTTTGAGCCAGACTAATAGCCTTCAGCTAAGAAGGTCGTGTAGTGCTTTTACGCCGCTTCACTTATAACGGCTTTGGGCGGCATCAGCCGCCCAAAGCCGTTTTCTGTTTAATCAGTCAGTGAGTCAAGCCCTTTTAGCAGTATATCACAGGCGAGCAATATGTCGTCCTCACTAATGATCAAAGGCGGGGCTATTCGGATACTTCGGTTGTTGAATAAAAACCAGTCGGTGAGTAATCCCGCTGCCAGGCAATATTGAATGAGTTGCTGCACCTGATCAAAAGAATCCAGTTCCAGCGCCAACCACAGTCCGGCACTTCTAAGATCGCGAATACGGTGATGGCGGAGTCGCGTTTTGAACAGCGACTCTTTAGCCGGAACCTGGGCAATCAGGTCATCGCTCAATAGTGTCTGAAGGGTTGCTAAAGCGGCGGCACAACTGACAGGGTGGCCACCAAAGGTAGTGATATGGCCCAGCACCGGGTTGTGGGCGAGTACAGACATGAGCTCCCGGCTGGCAATGAAGGCACCGATGGGCATGCCGCCCCCCATGCCTTTGGCGAGCAGCACAATATCCGGCACGATACCGTACTGCTCAAATGCCCACAGGCTGCCCGTGCGTCCATAGCCACATTGTATTTCATCGAGAATAAGCAGTGTTCCGGTTTGCCGGCAGCGTGCTGCAAGAGCCTGTATCCAGTGAGGATCAGGCTTCCGGATGCCCCATTCTGCCTGCACAGTTTCGATAATCACGGCAGCGGTACGGGTGCTGATTTGTTGCAGGCAGAAATGACAATTGAAGTCTATGTGCCGGATGCCAGGAAGCAGGGGATGGTAGGCGTTGGTAAAATCTGTAGGCCACATAAGGCTTGCAGCGCCCTGGGTGCTTCCGTGATAGGCATATTTGGCAGCAATAATCTCTGCCCGTCCTGTAAAGCGCTTGGCAAGCTTCATAGCGCCTTCAGTGGCTTCAGCACCCGAATTGACAAAGTATACGCTGTCAAGTGGCGATGGCAGGTTTTCGGCCAGCAGCTGTGCCAGCGCTACTTGTGGCGTCAGGACAAACTCTCCGTATACCATGGTATGCAGGTATTTGTCTGTTTGCTGCCTCACAGCAGCAACAACGGCAGGATGCCGATGGCCAAGGCTGCTCACACCAATGCCGGCAATCAGGTCCATGTAAGCTTTTTCGTCGACATCATACAGGTACATGCCCTCAGCCCTTGCAATTTCCAAACCCAGGGGAAACTCGCTGGTCTGCGCAACATGTGAGAGAAATAACTGTCGTAGTGCAGGCATACAGAGGATATTGTTTTGTCCGCAAAGATGCGGGTATTTGTTGATAAGGGATGATGGCAAAGGGCAGATTTGCACAAAACAGGCAGCAGCCCACCCTGCAGCAAGCAGAGTTGTAGGCATCCAATCACTACGTTTTTCGTATTTTTGCACCAAACAACCAGCAAAAAATGAAAATCAAGCTACTGATATTGGCACTCCCATTGCTGCTAGCTCTTTCCTGCAAGCGCGATGCTGCGGGCGAAAATATGGCAGCTCCGACAGGGGATGCGGCGCTCGACCAGCTCAATCAGGCCATTGCCGAAAATCCTGCCGATGCAGCTCTCTATGCCGCCCGGGGCAAGTATTTTTACGAACAAAACGGTATGGATGAGGCTATCAAGGATCTTACAGTGGCGCTTTCCATCGATTCTACCAATGTTGACTACCATCACCTGCTGGCAGATGTGTATATGGATTACTTTAAGTCACGGCTGGCACTGTCAACGATGGAGCGCGCGGCCGCCATGTACCCCCAACGGATACCCACGCTGCTGAAACTGTCAGAGTTTTATCTGATTCTTAAGCAATACGACCGGTCGATGGAGACAATCGATAAAATACTGCAGATCGATCCCCAGAATGCGGAAGCATACTTTATGTTCGGAATGGTTTTTAAGGAAAAAGGGGATATCAACCGATCCATCAATAGCTTCCAGAAAGCGGTGCAAATCGATCCCGAGATGACGGACGCCTGGATTAGTCTGGGGCAGTTACATGCCGCTATTGATGGGTATCTGGCAGTCAAATTTTATGACAATGCTATTGAAGTAGATTCATCCAACGCGGTTGCCTGGCATGCAAAGGCAGATTATCTGCGCGACAAAGAAGATCTGCAGGCTGCTTTGCAGCTGTACCGAAGGGCTGCTGCGGCCGATCCGCAATACGAGCAGGCTTACTATAACGCGGGTCTGTTATGCATGGAGATGGACTCGATTCAAAGAGCTTACAAGGAGTTTGACCTTGCTATCCAGACCAATCCGCTGTATGTAAAGGCGTACTTTTTTCGGGGGTATGCGGCAGAGCAACTAGGCAATACGGCGCAGGCTCGTACAGATTATGAGCAAGCCCTTCGCATGGCTCCTTCTTATGAGGAGGCACAACAGGGGCTGGCGCGCGTGAGTAAAAAATAGCGGCAAAATAAATATCAATTCAAAGCATTCTTTGGTGGCGAAGGCCACCAAAGAATGCTTTGAATGTGAGACTAAAAAGCCTTACCCCCCTATGGTGGACATACTTTCGTGTACCGGGCTGTCAAATCTCCGCCTTTCTGCCTCCCATCCGTCTTTGGCTCGGTGCTGCAGGGCTTCCTGCAGGGATGCCGCCAATTGTTCATCGGATGCTCCCTGTCGAATGAGATCCCTGATGTTGAATACACCGGCGTCGTACAAGCATGTTTTGAGTACGCCCTGAGGTGTAATACGAATGCGGTTGCAGGTGCCGCAAAAGGTACGTGAGTAAGCCGCAATAATGCCTATGTTACCTGTGTGGCCAGGGATGTGATAGTGATAAGCTGTACTATGGGGAGGATCCTGCAGCTTCTGCAGATCGGGATAATGCGACTGAAGATGCTGCACAATCTGCCGGTAATCCCAGGGGAGCTGGGATTCATATCGGTTACCCTCACCATTGAAGGGCATTTCTTCGATAAAACGCACAGAAACAGGCATGTTTCGGGTGAGTTCTACCATGGGTAGGATGTCCTCCGTGTTTTTACCGGCCATGACCACGGCGTTGATTTTAGTGGGAATCTGCTGTTCCAGCAGAGCATGGAAGGTGGCCATGACGCTGTCGAACTCATCGCGGCGGGTAATCTGAAAGAAGCGCTGTCGATCGAGGGTATCAAGGCTTAGGTTTACTGTATGAACCCCAAGCGCTTTTAGCTCAGCGACCCAAGGCAGGGTCAGCACACCATTGGTGGTCAGGTTAATCTTTTCCAGCTGCGGGATATCGCGCATAGCCCGCAACAGGTGCATCATATCGCGGCGCACAAAAGGCTCACCGCCGGTGATGCGAACTTTTCGGATTCCTAAAGAGGCGAATACGCGGACTATCTGCAGCATTTCCTCGTAGGACAGCAAATCCTTCCTGTCAGCATACTGTATACCCTCCTCCGGCATACAGTAAAAGCACCTCAGGTTGCATCGATCGGTGACCGCCAGCCGTAGATAGTCAATCGGTCGGTTATGATTATCAAATAGCATTATTCATTGGTGATATATCCATCACAAGTTAGCAAAATATCTGTTATTGTTTTGTAACGTTTGTTACAAACCAAATGAAGACAGGGATTCATTTTTGCAAAAAAAAGAGATTGATGGAAGCATACGTGGATATTTTCCTGAAAAGTTTCAAAGGCTACGCCAACTACTTCATGCACGAAGTGATGAACCCACACTGGGGCAATTATTTTTACTGGCTGATTGGACTTTCCCTGCTGGTGTATT
Organism: uncultured Saprospiraceae bacterium; assembly: GCA_964645715.1. Taxonomy (GTDB): domain Bacteria; phylum Bacteroidota; class Bacteroidia; order Chitinophagales; family Saprospiraceae; genus JAUMBM01. The sequence goes on along the minus strand of CAZYAO010000001.1, from coordinate 45,010 downwards.
CGCTGGAGTTGCTTTTCCCCTGGCGCAAAAATCAGGCGGCCATTCGGGATGATTTCTGGCTGGATACATTTTATATGTTCTTCAATTTCTTTTTGTTTGGCCTCGTGGGTTATACTGCCATTTCGAATGTGGTGTCGCAGGCTTTCAACGATATGCTGGCACAGGTATTTGGAATCAGCAATTTGGTGGCAATCAATGTAGCGAAGCTTCCTGCCTGGACGCAGCTGCTGACACTGTTTATTGTTCGCGATTTTATTCAGTGGAATACGCACCGCCTGCTGCATCGCGTACCCTGGCTTTGGGAGGTGCACAAGGTGCATCATTCTGTGCAGCAAATGGGATATGCAGCGCACATGCGGTATCATTTCATGGAAACAGTTGTATACCGGAGTATTGAGTATATACCGCTGGCGATGATTGGCTTCGGGATACAGGAATTTCTGGTGGTACACTTGTTTACGATACTGATCGGTCACCTGAACCACGCCAACATTTACTTGCCGCTCGGGCCACTAAAGTACTTATTCAATAATCCGCAGATGCATATATGGCATCACGCCAAAGAAATCCCTGAAGGCAGCCATGGCGTCAATTACGGTATCACGCTGTCAGTCTGGGACTACCTGTTTAAGACAGCCTGGATGCCGCACGATGGCCGGGATATTCCGCTCGGGTTTGAAGAAATAGAAGCTTACCCCCATGGATTCATTGACCAAACCCTCAAACCATTTCAGAAATGATAGATATATTTTCGCAGGAAAAGCCCTGGAACAATTTGGTATTGGTGCTAATGGCATCACTGACAATCGGGCTGGCACCATTTTTTCCTGAACCCCACCTCTGGGGTAAATTGCGATGGCTTGCAGGCGGAGCCAAAGGAATGCAACCCATGGACTGGTTCGATTTACTGATGCATGGCCTCCCTTGGGTGCTGCTGTTGCGTGTTTTATTTTTGATGCTGCTGGCAAAGCTCAGGGCTTAGTACAGACGATGGCGTAGGTGACGGGCAGCTTGCCTTCCATGCCTTTTATGTAATAACCCCCATTGGGTGCCGGGCTGGTCTGGCTGAAGCAGTTAAAAGGAGAATAGTCGTATTCATCAAAAAAGACTACCTGCAGCCCCGCCCGCAACAGGGCAGTGAAGACTTCTGAAAGACCGTGATTCCAACTGACGGAGGTGAGCTGAAGGTGCTCACCTCCGTCAGTATAGGTGCCTACTCCTTCCTCGCGTATGGTTTGGCGGTTGAAGTAGGCGTAGGCAATGTGCGTAAAATAATCGTCAAACATCCAGACCACGGGATGAAATTCGACCAATATAAACCTGCCGCCAGGTTTGAGGTGTCTGCTGATGAGTTCTCCCCACTTTTCCAGCGAGGGCAGCCACCCCACAACACCGAAAGAGGTGAAGATAATATCGAAAGTTTCGCCCTGCAGGTGCTCATCCATTGCCAGCACATCTCCGCATACAAAACGAGCAGAGAGGCCAAGCTGGTCATTGATTTGTGAGGCTTGTCGTATAGCCTCATCTGAAAGATCCAGACCAGTAACCTTGGCACCCATGCGCGCCAAAGAAAGAGAATCCTGTCCAAAATGGCACTGCAGGTGTAAAACGGATAAACCCTCGACTTCTCCCAGCAGCTGGCGTTCTATGGAGGTCAGGGAATTCCTGCCCTTCAGGAAAGATTCCATATCGTAGAAAGCAGACCGCAGATGAACCAATGTTCGTTTATTCCACTGGTGGCGATTAATTTCGGCATAGTCTGGAGGTACTGACTGCATATAAATTTAGTGTTTGACGGCAATATAAGTTTTTTTGGATTGAGTGGAAGAGGAGACTAAAGATAATTACAAGAATATACCCTACATTAGAGGCAATCTTTCGCCTATCAATAATTTACTTTAACAGGATACAGACAGGCATGACAAAACCGCGGGTATTGTACATTGAAGATGAACCTCGCCTTGCAGCACCTGTAAAGAAGTGGCTGGAAGAGAACGATTTTGTCGTAGAACTTGCACCAGACGGTGCAGTTGGGCGTTATCTTGCCCAGACAAATGTATACGAACTGGTACTATTGGATATAAATCTGCCTTTCGTAAATGGATTTGAATTGTGCAAAGAAATCCGGGTTATTCAGCCAAATCTGGGTGTAATCATGGTAACAGCACTGGGAGGGGTAGATCAGAAACTCGAGGGCTTTGCAGTTGGAGCCGATGATTATATGGTGAAACCCTTTGATTTTCGCGAACTACTGGCGCGCATGCGTGCCCTGCTAAACAGAAAATATGGTCCAAGTTTATTCGGCAAAGAGGAAAGCCCGCTGATATGGGTGGCCGACATGGAAATAGATGAATCTGAAAAAACAGTAAAACGGGGAGGTCAATTGATTGAGCTCACATCCAAAGAATACGCTTTGCTCCTTTTTTTAGTAAAACGCAACGGAAAGATAGCCTCAAAACAGGAAATTATAGAGCACGTGTGGGATATACACTTTGACACGGGCACCAACGTGGTAGAGGTATACATCAATTTTTTGCGCAAAAAAATTGACCGCAACTTTGAACCCAAATTGATACATACCAAGCAAGGTATGGGGTATTATATGAAAGTGCTGTCGAATGAACATACGAATTAAGCTAATTCTGCGGTTTACCACTATCGTGGCGACCATCCTGATTCTATTCTCACTGGCGGTTTATATTCTTTCAGCCAATTACCGGCGGGAGGAATTTTACAGCCGACTGGAGAGTCGTGCCATCTCAACAGCGCGCTTGTTGCTAAGCGTGAAGGAAGTCAATACTGAATTGTTGCACATCATCGAGAGGAATACTATTTCGTTGCTGCCGGAGGAGAAAATCATGATGTTCAATCCAAAGAATGAGCTCATATATTTCAATGGTAATGATACCTCACGGCTGGCGTCTCAGGCACTGTTGGAAAAAATCCGCACCAAAAATAAACTTTACTACACCGACGGGGAGGTAGAGGGCTTTGGGATGGTGTATGGTGTAGATCAGGAAGAATTTGTACTGGTGGCGTCCGCATTTGACCGATACGGCCGTAGTAAACTAAAAAATCTTCGCAGTGTGCTGATTGCTGGTCTTGTCATAGGCATATTGATTATCTTACTCACAGGGACGGTTTTTGCCCGGCAAGTACTGGCCCCGTTGGCACGCATGAACACAGAAATATCAAGTATCAGCGCAGGCAACCTGAGCCAACGGATAGATGAGGGCAATAAGACCGACGAGATCGCTCAGCTGGCTATCAATTTCAACAATATGCTCAGCCGACTGGAGTCTGCATTTCAAATGCAGAAGCAGTTTGTGAGCAACGCATCTCACGAACTACGCAATCCGTTGGCGGCTATTAGTAGTCAGCTGCAATTGGTACTGGACAAAGAGCGATCGGCAGATGAGTACCGGCAGGCACTTCGCTCTTTGCTCGACGATAACCAGACACTCATCAAACTAACCAACGGGCTGCTGTCGCTGGCACAGTCTGAAATTGAAGAGAGACGTAGGTATTTCAGCCCGATACGGGTAGATGAAACGCTCTTCCTGGCACAGGATGAGTTGTCCAACAGCAATCCTGCTTTTCGATTCTTCATAGAGTACGACAGCCTTCCGGACGACGATGCTCAGCTGACTATTATGGGAGATGAACACTTGCTAAAGACTGCTTTCGTCAATATAATGGACAATGCCTGCAAGTTTTCGGAAGATCATACAGTTTATATACGGCTGTCTCCTACTGCCCGGGGCATCAAGATCTCATTTCGGGACAATGGCCTGGGAATACCTAAAGCAGAACAGGAGGATATCTTTACTCCTTTTTACCGGGCTAGCAATACCCGTTCCACTACCAAAGGACACGGAATCGGATTGTCGCTGTGCAGGCGTATTACGCAGCTTCACAGGGCAGAGATGGAGTTGCAGTCGGCAGAGGGAAAGGGAACCTTTATCCAGCTTCACTTTCATTCAATTGTATAAACAGATGAGCGCAACCACAGGGAATATGAAGAAAGGAGATCAATTTATTTTCAGACTGGGTTTTGCGGGTATGGTTGCCTTACTAGTACTTTCAATTATATTCTGGCGGGAGCGAACGTTGTTGTTGGATGTGGCCTATCAGACGGTGCTCATGTTGCGGGATAATCAGGTACAGGTACAGGTGCAGCGGTTTGGGGCGGCCGTGGTGCAGGCCTTACCTTTATTGGGCAGCCGGTTATTGCTGCCTGTCGAAGGCGTACTGTTATTGTACTCCGTGTCATTTACGCTATTATACTTGCTTTTTTTTACACTGACGGCTTTCGTTTTTAAAGACCGCCTGATGAGTTGGGCCATGTTGTGTCTATACCTACTGATGACCGTTGATGGCTTCTACTGGTGTACTTCCGAATTACAGCAAGGATTGGGTTTTATGTTGGTAGTTTGGTCTTTCATCCGGCGCTTTCCGGCAATTGATAAAGTCTGGTATGCGCTGTTTCTCTTTCCCGCGCTGGTTGCAGTCGTTTTTTACCATCCGTTGCTGGTACTACCTTGGTCTTTTATGGCCGTTTTTTTTGCGTGGAAAATACCCGCACTGCGTCATTGGCGCTATGGAATGGTGCAGCTGGTCTATGTCGCAATTATAGTTCTCAAGCAGGTGTATTTGCCCAACTGGTACGACAGTGGCAAGATGTCGGTATTTATGCAAAATCTGCAGGAAGATTTTCCAAACTATTTTTCTTACCCTGCCTATGGCAAATTTTTTAATCATCTGTGGCAGTATTGGTGGGGCGTGGCGCTCCTGTATCTGGCCTTTCTGCTGGGGGGCATCCGAAAAAAAGACTGGGCTGAGATAGGTTTCGTAACCTTAGCTGTAGCCGGGTATTTAATGGTCAGTGCCCTGGGTTCTCCCAACGCTAGTTACCGATTCTACGCAGAGGTCAATTACATGCCCATTGTTCTTATGATTGCCATTCCGGCTGGTACACAGTTGTTGGACAACTGGCTCAGGCTTCGATGGGTGCGGGCAGCAATCGTGGCTGTAGTGATAGCTCGCTTATTGCACATATCCATTGGGCACGAACCATTTGCCGCCCGCCTTGACTGGCTGTCGCAGTCGATGGAAGCTGGCAAAACAGCTAAGCCCGGTGCATCAAAATTTTACCTCGCAGAGCAGCAAAGCCCGATGGACACTTTGCTGATGACCTGGGCAACACCTTATGAGACATTGCTGCTGAGTGCCTGCGAGAACCCGGGCAGTGCAACAAGCCTGATAATAACGCCGGACGTTGGCAAATTTAGCACAGACTGGCAGCGGGAGGATATTTTCCTGTCAGAATTTCAGACTTTTGCCCTCGAGAAATTGCCCGAGTACTATTTTGGTAAATTGGCTGGTGCATACCAGCCCTTACACTAAGGTACGGTTGTTGGCAGATACTGACCATTGCCGGTCAAAGCAGGCAGCAATTGCCTATATACCCCATAGGTTGAATCGAACTGAGTAAAATTGTATGTCCTTATTAAAAAAATTAGCGGGGGAGACAGCCATTTACGGTCTCAGCAGTATTGTTGGCAGGCTGGTCAACTGGGTGGTATTGACACCCTATCTCACGCGTGTATTCGTGACGGGAGATTATGGTATTGTCAATGAGCTTTACACCTACATAGCATTGCTCTTGGTGCTGTTTACGTATCGGCTGGAGACTGCCTTTTTCAGATATGGACGTCAGGCAGCAGATCGCGACCGCGCGTTTCGCACAGCTTCAATATCAATTCTTGCCACTTCTTTGCCATTGTTAGGCGTACTTATACTGTTAGCACCTGCTATTGCCCAATGGCTTCGATATCCTGATCAACAAGATTATGTGATACTTTTTTCAGTCATAGTTGTGTTGGATGCATTATCGGCTATACCCTTTGCACGGCTTCGGCTGGACAGCCGGCCGTTGCAGTTTGCCTTCATCAAGTTGGGTTCTATAGTCCTCAATATGGCGCTGTTATTCTATCTGTTGGAAGGAGCTCCGTGGCTGGCTGCTAACGGATGGGAATGGCTGTCCTTTGGTTATGATGAAAGCCAGCGGGTGAGTTACGTATTTTGGGCAAATATGATTGCCAGTGGGGTCACTTTTTTGTGGCTGCTGCCCCTGTATTTCAGGCCGTCGGAGGAGGGCCGCATCGTGTGGTTTGATAATGCTTTGTGGCGACAGATGCTGTTATACGGACTACCCTTGGTATTGGCGGGACTTGCTGGGGTTGTCAACCAGCTGATAGGCGTGCCTTTGCTCAAAATGTGGGGCAGTGGAGATTTGGCGACCAACCAGTCAACCGCCGGTATTTATGCGGCGGCAGCAAAGCTGGCGGTGCTTATGAATTTGTTTATACAGGCGTTCAATTATGCAGCGGAGCCGTTTTTTTTCCGATACAGCGCGCAGCATGACGACCGGCAGATTTTCGGTCTGGTTGCCAGAGCTTTTGCCTGGATCGGGAGTTTGGCTTTTTTGGGTATTATGTTGTACATTGATCTTATACAATATTTTCTGGGGAAGTCTTTCCGGGAGGGACTGGGTGTACTTCCCATATTGTTGGTGGCCAATTTTTTTCTGGGTTTGTACTACAATTTTGCCATGAGCTATAAGCTTACTGATCAGACGCGCATAGGAGGCTATATAGCATTGGCGGGTATGATCATCACTATAGTTTTCAATGCCTGGCTGATTCCGCGGGTGGGTTACTACGGACCCGCGTGGGCTTCGTTGGCGTGTTATGGTTTCATGGCTGCTGCCAGCTATCAGGCGGGGCGCAGCATTATGCCGGTTAGTTATCCGGTAAAATTTATGGCACGATATATGTTTTTGGCATTGCTGTTCTTTGGGTTATCAGCAGTCATTGAGTATCAGTGGCCGGCAGGAATTTTTGTCCGGGTAATCATCAACACCCTGCTGCTAAGCCTGTATCTCCTGTTGTTGTACCGTTGGGAGGGAAGCTGGTGGAAAGCGGACGGACTATCTGCAAAACAGAGCTAAAACAGCTGTTTGACAAATTTTCCAACCGCCAAGTTATCAGGGAGTTTGAAAATGAGTGAGTGCATGAAAACTGTTAAGCAGGCCGGCAAGCCGAAATAATTTGTAAATTTGCGCAGTTTTTGTAGTGCGCAGAAGATTGTTTGTGCAGATTGCGAATACGCTTTTGGTTTACCAACAAATACAATACAAGAAGCAATGCTAAGTAGATTCTTGCTGCTGTTACTAAGCCTGACCATCTGTTTGGGGCTGAATGCGCAGAACGCGGGCGACGAGCGCGTACTTTTCACCGTGGAAGGTGTTCCTGTGACGGTAGGTGAGTTCACCTATATTTATGCGAAGACCAACGGTGACAACGCCAATTTTTCCCGACAGACCTTAGAGGAGTATCTGGATTTGTACGTTCGGTTTAAGCTGAAAGTACAGCGGGCACGGGAGATGCGTCTTGATACGATACCCGGATTAATGGACGAACTGGAGGGCTATCGCCGCCAGCTTTCGGACAGTTACCTGATTGACCGCACGATTGTAGATAAACTGATTGAGGAGGCTTATCAGCATGCACAGGAAGATGCAGATATCAGCCATATCTTGTTTGCTTTAAGCGAAAATCCTGCGCCTGCCGATACGCTGGCAGCGTATGAGCGGGCTATGTCGGTGCGTAAGCGCCTGGACGGCGGAGCTGATTTTGCCGCCATGGCGGCGGAGCATAGTGACGATCGCTATACAAAGGAACGAGGCGGACGTGTGGGTTTTATTGCTGCGCCATTTCCGACAGGTCTGCACAGACTGGAATATGCGGCATATTCATCTCCCCTGAAGACAGTAGTAGGCCCTGTACGCACTTTTGCTGGCTACCACTTGCTGGTGGTCAATGCACGCAGACCAGCGAGAGGCGAAATTGAAGCTGCGCATATTTTGGTCAGAAAGGAGGGCAGAAGCCCAGAGGAGGCAAGGCGAAAAATTGACAGTCTGTACACGGCGCTGCAACAGGGGGCCAGCTTTACGGAGCTCGCGCGCAACCACAGCGAAGACGGACGCAGTTCGCTGAACGGAGGAATTATTGGTTTCTTTGGTGTCAATCGCTATGAGACCAGCTTCGAAGACGCTGCTTTTGCTATACAAAAAGATGAGGCTTATTCTTCACCTGTGGAGACAACCGTAGGTTGGCACATCATCAAGCGTATCAGTCGTAAGGGCCTTCAGCCGTTTGCTATTGAAAAGGCAAGGCTTGACGGTATCATTCGGAAGGATCCAAGATTTGAGGAAGCCAAGCTGCAGATGCTTGATCGTATTCGCGTAGATAATCAATTTACAGAGAATACGTCCCTGTTGGAGGGTTTTTTGGCCAGCCTGCCTGACAGCTTTGTCACGTTCCGCTGGAAAGCACCACAACCACCGTCTAAGGATCGTCTTTTTAGTCTCAAGAATAACTATGTGGTTACGTTGGGTGAATTTACGGACTATCTGGGGGACGCTACGCGGGAACGGGCAACTTTGGCCAGAGAGGGTAGCGCTGCCGATGTTGGGCGTATATTGTACGAGCAATTTATTGATGACCAGTTGCTGAAATATGAGGAAAGGCAGCTGGAGACTAAATTCCCCGAATTTAAGGCGCTCATGCGGGAGTATGAAGAGGGTATATTGTTGTTCGAGGCTACGAAGATGGAAGTATGGGATCGGGCAACACAGGATACGGTAGCGCTGGATGCATTTTTCAAATCGGTTGCCAACAAGTATAGTTGGCTGGAGCGTGGCCGGATAGTAACTTATCGGGTTGCGCAGGAACACAAGGATAAAGTAAGTGCGATTCAGGAATATGCCAAAACGCACACGCCTGAAGAGGTGAAGAATCGATTCAATACAGCAGAGGCTACCGTTGTCACAACCGATGAAGCAGTCCATGAAAAAGGCCGAAATCCTTTGACGGCCAAGATGCTGTGGCAGGTAGGTGCTGTCTCGGCACCTGAAGAGAGTAATCGCTCCCGGGGTACATTGTTGTATCAGCTGGTCGAAATTATTCCTCCGGCACCCAAAACGCTAAATGAGGCCCGGGGCTATGTGATTGCCGATTTTCAGGACAAGCTGGAGCGCGACTGGGTGGCGAGCCTCCAGAAGAAGTATGCTGTTCAGATCAATAAGGCTGTCTTTGAAAGTCTTATCCGATAATATTAGATGGCCGGCAGTCAGCAAGACAATATTTGCGGACTGCCGGTATTCTGCAGTACTGAACCGGTTGCAATCCGGTTGCTCTCACAGTTTTGATTCAAAGACAATGTGGCGTCTACCAATAGTTATTTCACTGTTCTCCTTCCTGTGGTTAGGTACTTCAGGTTGTGGCGAAGGTGCGAATCAGGCATCAGCTGACAAGCTACTGGCGCGAGTGCACAACAAGACGCTGTATTTGTCAGAGTTGGACGGCCTGTTTCCACAATTCGCTACGGCGGAAGACAGCTTATTGGTCATTCGTGCATTTACCAGCCGCTGGGTACGTGATGCTGTCTTACTGCACGCTGCGGAGCAAAATGTGCCGAGGGGACTGAATATTGATAAGCTCGTCCGCGACTATCGCGCTTCGCTTATCCGGTCAATGTATGAGAAGGTGTTGGTAGAAGAAATGCTCGATTCTACAGTAACACAAGAGGAGCTTTCTGCATTTTATGAGCAGCACAAGCAACAGTATCAATTGGAAACGCCCATCATGCGGTGTCATTTCCTGAAGATACCACTTCCCATGGCAAAAGCTGAACAGGTACGCAAGTGGTGGGGCAGTAATGAGGCCTACGACCGTATTCAGCTGAAGGATTATGCCGCTCAGTTTGCTGAAGTAGCCTTGCTGGATGAAAATCTGTGGTACAGCATTGAAGAAGTTGCAAGATCGCTGCCTATAGGGACGATTACCAGTGAAAATCTGAGTGGAAAGCAGGAGTTTACACTCCAGGATGGTAGTTTTCAATATTTTTTCCGCTTATACGAGCGAAAAAACCGACAGGACATAGCACCTTTGGGCTATATTGAAGAGCAAGCACGGAAGGTAATACTGCACATGCGAAAGCAGCAGTTACTGGAAGACGTGAAGAAACAAATGTACGACCAGGAAGTGCGTCGCAATAACATCGAAATATTTATCGACTAATGATGAAAAAAATTTTGCTTAGCCTCGCAGTCAGCCTGACTGTCACGCTGTCCTATACACAGAGAGCCGTTATTGATAAAGTTATTGCTACTGTCGGCGGTGAGGTAATCCTCTTGTCAGAGATCGAAGAGCAATATGCGCTCTATAAGGCTCAGCAGCCCGGTATGTCTGCCGACGCCCGCTGTGAAATTCTTGACGGACTGCTGACATCTAAGCTGCTCGTTAATCAGGCAAAGCTTGATAGTATAGAGGTGAGCGATCAGGAAGTGGAAGATCAGCTGGATGCTCGTATTGAACGTATCCTTTCTTATATGAACGGAGATGTAAGTCAGTTTGAGGACTACTACGGGCAGACAATTACGGAGGTGAAAGACCAGTTTAGGGAAGACTTGCGCAACCAGGTAATGGCTGAGCGGATGCGGTCAGAGGCGCTCAAGGCGATTTCTGTTACGCCCTCAGAGGTCAAGGTGTTTTTTGAGTCCATTCCCCGCGACAGTCTCCCCTATTTTAATTCAGAGGTAGAAATTGGAGAAATCGTATATAAACCCAAGGTCAATGAGACAGAACGGAAAAAAGCTGTCGATAAGCTGGAGGGTATACGCGATCAAATTGTCAACGGACAGGCAACTTTTGAGGCGATGGCGCAGCGGTTTAGTGATGATGGGTCCGCCCGTATCGGAGGTGACTTGGGCTGGGCGCGGCGCGGTAAGTTTGTGCCGGAATTTGAAGCAGCTGCCTACCAACTCGATCCGGGCGAGATCAGCCCCGTGGTTGAAACGGAATTTGGTTTCCATATTATTCAGCTGATGGAACGCCGAGGCAACTCTATTCGCGCACGGCATATTCTGGTTCGTCCCAACATTACACAGGCAGATATTGAACTGGCGCGGCAGCACCTCGACTCTGTACGGCTGCTGATCGTAAATGACTCCGTCAGCTTTTCACTGGCGGTAAAAAGATTTGGTGACAAAGAGGTTCAAAGCTACAACAACGATGGCCGTATGATGAACCCGGCCAGCGGTAATACGTTTTTCGAAATAGGGGATCTGGATCCTGATGTCTACTTTGCCATTGATTCTATGAAACAGGTGGGGCAACTATCCAAGCCTTTTGCTTTTAAGGATCCGGGTGGAGAAACTTATTTCCGCATCGTTCAGTTACAGTCCCGTACGGCACCTCATAAGGCTAATCTGCGTCAGGACTACACCAAAATTCGCGATGCTGCCGTCCAGGCGAAGCAAAGTGAACACCTGCTTCAATGGGTAGGAGAAAGAGTACAAAGTACATTTATCTTCATTGATCCCATGTATGACAGTTGCGACCGTCTCAAGGTTTGGCGAAAAGAGGGAGCCAGACCATAGGTTTGTGTTCAAAAGTCTGTAGCTGCCTGGCTTAGTATGGGTAGGTCCGCTAAGTTGTGGACAAACCCCTTGCCAAAGAACCTGTAACAGGCAAGGCTCTTTGTATTTATTGCAGAGAATGCGTTATCTTTACCGTTGGACCAACACAAAGATAACCGGCTATGTCATTACCACTTGGCAACGATGCAATTGTACTTGGATTGCTGATATGCGTACTCGCGGGTGTATTTGTCACCGCTGAAAGCAATCATCCGGCTTGGAAGAAATTTTATTCCGTAGTTCCGCCACTCTTGCTTTGTTATTTCATCCCCGCGCTGTTGCATTGGCCATTGGGCTGGATTTCTGGTGAATCCTCATCTCTTTACAAGATGGCTTCGCGCTACCTTCTGCCTGCGAGTCTTGTGTTTTTGTGCCTGAGCATTGATCTGAAAGGCGTGCTTAATCTGGGTTCCAAAGCATTGATAATGTTTTTTACGGCAACACTCGGCGTGATTGTGGGGGGACCACTGGCATTGTTGTTTGTTTTGAAGGTTGCGCCTGGTCTGGTGGGTTACGAAGCAGATGAACTGTGGCGTGGATTCAGTACAATTGCTGGCAGCTGGATTGGCGGCGGGGCTAACCAGGCCGCGATGAAAGAAATTTTTAACGTAAGCACCAAGTTATTTTCTTCCATGGTAGTAGTCGATGTGCTCGTTGCCAATGTATGGATGGCGGCGCTGTTATATGGAGCAGCCAACAGCAACCGGATTGACCGCTGGCTAAAAGCGGATAATTCAGCCATTGAAAAGCTCCGACAGGATATAGAAAGCTATTCTGAGAGTATAAAAAAGATTCCGTCGACAACGGATATATTCGTTTTGTTGGCTGTAGGTTTCGGTGCCGTGGCGCTGTCACATTTGGGTGCGGATTTGATAATGCCTGTGTTAGAAAAACATGAAGCTACGCTTAAGGCGATTTATCTGGAGTCTATTATTAGTTCCTTCTTCTGGATTGTCCTCATCGCTACGACGCTTGGGTTGCTGGTATCCTTTACACGCCTTCGCGCACTTGAGGGGGTTGGAGCTTCCCGCATGGGTAGTGTATTTATTTATATTCTGGTAGCTACTATAGGTATGCAGATGAATATCAAGGAGGTATTTGAAGCGCCCGGCTTGTTCCTGGTGGGCGTTGTATGGATGCTGGTTCACGTGAGTTTACTTCTTTTTGTTGCCTGGCTGATTAAGGCTCCTTTCTTCTTTGTTGCTGTGGGTAGTCAGGCAAATATAGGGGGAGCGGCTTCCGCGCCTGTAGTGGCATCGGCTTTCAGTCCTGCGCTGGCACCTGTAGGGGTGTTATTGGCCGTTCTGGGCTATGCCTTGGGCACCTACGGGGCACTCATCAGTGCATTTTTGATGCGGGCAATCGTTGGAGGTTAAGTAAAATCCTGTGAGAGGCCAAGTGTGTAAATCCTGTCGTCGAAACGGCTGTGTAGGTAAAACTGACTTGTACAAGGTCATCACAAGCTTCTGCCGGTATGCACATAAATGTTGAAATAAAAGCAAGGTGTGAGCGCATAGATGAACTCCATGCTCTTCTCATGGCCGCAGGAGCGAGTTATCGGGGAGAAGATCACCAACGCGATACCTATTTCGCCTGCGCACACGGGCGTTTAAAACTGCGTCAGGGGAATATAGAGAATGCGCTTATCCACTACCAGCGGTCCGATCTCGCAGGCCCTAAGGTGTCAGCAGTTACACTTTACCCGGCTGCTGATGCTGAGCAACTTCGAGCTGTGCTTGAAAAAGCGTTGGGCAGGCTGGTAGTCGTTGATAAAAAGCGTCGTATTTACTACATAGACAATGTTAAGTTTCACCTGGATGAGGTGCAGGAGCTCGGTTTTTTTGCTGAAATAGAAGCTATAGATGTTGATGGTAAACTGGGTGAGCAGCGGCTTCGTGCGCAGTGTGATCACTATCTCCGGTTGCTGGGTATTCGTGATGTCCATTTGCTGGCACACTCGTACAGTGATTTGCTGATGGCCAAAGCAGAGGAGGACCTTGTCAAAAAAGAAACAGAAGAATGAAAGACATACGTACCGTTGCCATAGTAGGCGGCGGAGCCATGGGTGCAGGTATCGCGCAGGTAGCTGCCGTTGCAGGGCAGCAGGTAGTTGTATTTGACGTGTCGCCTGCAGCACTCGATCGCGCACGAAGCTCGATTGCTGCCAATCTTATGAAACTGGCAGAGAAGGGTCGGCTCTCAGCCGCGGAGGCTGCCGAGGCGGAGGCAAGGATTGTATTTTCGGCATCGCTGGACGATTGTTCTCCCGCAGATTTAGTTATCGAAGCTGTTGCAGAACAGCTGGAAATTAAGAAAAAGTTATTTGCTGATCTGGAGGCCCGTGTAGCAGCAGATACAATACTGGCTACCAATACTTCTTCATTGTCGGTGACAGCCATTGCAGCTGCCTGCAGGGCAGCAGAGCGGGTTGTGGGTCTTCATTTTTTCAACCCCCCTCCCCTGATGGCGCTGGTGGAAGTCATCCGTGCAGTTCAAACAACAGAAGTAGTAGCACGGACTGCCTATAGCCTGATGACAAGTTGGGGCAAGCGCCCTGTTTGGGCCAAAGATACGCCCGGTTTTATCGTCAATCGCGTGGCGCGGCCTTTTTACGGTGAGGCATTGCGTTTACTGGATGAAGGCATTGCAGATATGGCAACCATCGACTGGGCAATGACCCGATTGGCTGGTTTCCGTATGGGACCGTTTACGCTCATGGATTATATCGGTCACGATGTAAACTACAAGGTCACAGAGTCGGTTTTTGCATCTTTTTACAATGATCCTCGCTACAAGCCAAGCTTCACGCAGCTTCGCCTGCTGGAGGCGGGTCACCTGGGGCGCAAAACTGGCAGGGGATTCTATGATTATCGCGAAGGTGCTGTGATGCCGGTTGCTACAGAGGATGAGCGGTTGGGTTGGCTGATTTGCAACCGGATTCTTGCCATGCTCATCAATGAGGCCGCAGACGCCTGCCACTGGGGTGTCGCTTCCCGTGAAGATATTGATCTGGCGGTGACGCTAGGACTAAACTATCCGAAGGGGCTTTTTGCCTGGGCTGGTGAATGGGGCGTGGCCAATGTGGTGTCACAACTGGATTATCTCTACGAACAGTACCGGGAAGATCGCTATCGGTGCAGTCCGCTGTTGCGGCGTATGGCAAGGCAGGAAGGCTGATGACGAGGAGTAACAGACTTTTTATCTATATAACGGCCGACCAGTAAGTGTTGTCAGGGCTGTGATTTTGAGGACAGAACTATTTTACCCATAAATAAAGATCCATGAGCAAGGGATACGTATTGGTGACGGGTGGTTGCGGGTACATCGGTAGTCATACCATCATCGACTTGATAGAGCATGGTTATACGCCCATATCTGTAGATAATCTTTCTAATGCCAGTGACGATTCTCTGCGCGCAGTGGCTGACATCACAGGTCGGCAAGTTATTAATCATCGCATTGATTTGTGTGATCGGGAAGCTACAAGGGCCTTATTTTCAGACTATCCTTTTGTGGGAGTCATTCATTTTGCTGCCTTAAAAGCAGTAGGCGAGTCGGTAGAACAGCCTATGCGCTATTATCGGAACAACCTTGAGAGCTTGTTCAATGTGGTTGAATCCATGGAAGAGACCGGCGTCAGGCGGCTCATTTTTTCTTCTTCCTGCTCTGTATACGGCAATGCAACAGCGCTGCCCGTGGTAGAAAGCACGCCTCGTCAGGAGGCGGAATCACCCTACGCACGCACCAAACAAATTGGAGAAGATGTACTTCGCGATTACTGTAAGGTAGCTGCTGCATTTTCCTGTGTATTGCTTCGCTACTTCAACCCGGCGGGTGCGCATCCTTCGGCGCTTATCGGAGAAGCGCCGTCCAATCCGGCGCTAAACCTGGTACCAGTCATTACAGAAACAGCGATTGGTAAGCGCTCCGGGGTTACTGTTTTTGGTGCTGATTATCCTACGCGCGATGGCAGTTGTATTCGCGATTATATCCATATTATGGATCTTGCCCGTGCGCACACGCTTGCCCTGGACTATCTGCTGGCCGATCAGCAAGAGCATAATTATGAAATTTTTAACCTCGGAATAGGACAGGGTGTCAGTGTGCTGGAAGCCATTGCTGCATTTGAAAAAGTATCGGGAGAAAAGCTGGCTTACCAGATTGGCCCGCGGCGCGCGGGGGACGTGGTGGCAGTTTATGCCAACTATGAGCAGGCCGCCCGTCGACTTGGTTGGCAGCCGAAATACGATATTGATGATATCATGTCAACTGCCTGGGCATGGGAGCAACGCCGCTCGGCTGTCCGCTAATCGAACAATAAGAGGCAGACAGCCGAGAGAGGATGCGTATCTAAGGGGGGATTATTCGATCTGTATAATGCCACCACCAAAAGAGGAAGAAATACTGAGTCGTATTCCCCAGTCGTAATAGCGTCCGTCGCGGAAGGCGAAGGCTCCTTCTAGTCGCAGGAAACGCAGGATATTGTCAATGCCATAGCCAAGCTCTGTAAAGTGCCCTCCGTCATCGGTATACAGGTGATTGATGAAACCATTTTCCTTAATCCCCAGCAACTGCACCTGCCAAATTTGCGTGAGCATGAGTTTGCGAAATTGCTGATGCAGGTGAGCCTGTAGGTAGGTGCCGTTGGTGCTGAACTCATAATAGGGCAAAAGCCGGAAAGAAGCTACTGGATCTGCAGAGACCAGCGTAATCTGGTTGCCCGGAAAATGTTTATAGTCCGGGAATCCCAAATAATCGTCGCGAAGGAATCCACCCATGTGGAGGCGGTAGTCGAGTGTGCCTGCTGCACCAACACGCAATCGCTGCCGTATTCCGATGTCGAGGTGATCGAAATCGGTGACACTCTGCGCCACATTGGGTATACCCTTGCGGTACAGAAGAGAAATGACTGGCGAGCTGTTATCTATAACTTCTTGTTTGCCGTTGCGGGTTCGGTATTTGAGCCAGGGGCTGAGTTCTGCAGAGGCAGCGACGACGAATGCACGTTCGCGCGTTGGCAGTCCCATGGGCAAATCGCGATGTAGTGGAGTGTTGGGACTATAGGTGCCTTCCCGTCGATTATTCCAGGTTTGTGTGGTAGTGTTTTCAACATAGCGACGGTGAGCCCATTCGCCCGATAGTGTCCACTTTATTCGTTCGGTGCGGCGGCCATTCCAGCTAAATACTCCATATTCTTTTTCGTACAGCTGCATAAAGTTGCGTTCTGACCACAGGGCGTAGTAGGTGTTAAAAATCTCAGCTATAGGGTTTTGGTCATTGAACTGACTGATGTAGCGACCACCTTCAATTTTGAAGGATTGTTGCTTATTGGCAGGCGCAAAAGACCACTGTCCGTCTGTCTTGAAGTTGAAACGCTGCCAGGAAAATCCGTAGCGCGGTACAAAACCAACAGACCAGGGACGATCACCTCCCTGTCGGTACCGGAAAGAGGCGGTAGCATTGAAGCCCTCGACGGGATTAAACTGAATATCAGAGAAAGCGGACTTGTATTCAAAATATCTTCTCTCACCCAGCTTCCAGGTATCGCCCAATAGCAAATCGATTGCGTTGAACTTGCCATCAACAAAACGGGTGATACTGACAGAATCAGCCTCAGCCTCCTCCTTTTCCCGTTCTACTTTAGCGAGGCTGTCGAGTTTTATATAACCACGAGCCTCTTGTTCGGTGAGCGGTAAGGGGCGAATTTGAGCCCAGAAGGCAGAATCCCTGTTGGCAGCGAGGCTATCAACGGTAAAATATCGGTTTTCGACCACTTCCGGTGCCTCCTGTTTTTGCACTTCCTCCCGGGCGTACTCGCGCATGAGCTGTCGAAGCTCCTTATTGCTGACCTCCTCCCCTGCCGCCAATTTTTCAGCAGCACTTGCGCTGGCACTGGCTGTCTGCTTTCGCTGCTGTTGTACCTGCCGGCTCAGTTCGGGTTGTTGCTGTGCATCGATGACAGTGATGGTAGCGGGCAGTGCATCGTTGAGGGTGATTTGGTAGTTGCCGAGGCTGGCCAGATATTTGAACTCAAAAGAAAAGCCCATAACCTTACCGGTAACATCGAAGCGTGCACTGACGGGCATCCAGGCTTTAGCTTGTATGGGTTCGTAGGATTGTCTCATTTTAAACTGGATTCCCTGCTTCCAGGCGGTCAGTTCCAGGCTGTGTATACTCCAGTCATTTTCCAGGATGTAGATATAGCCCTCAAAGACATTATCGCCACGGCTTCGGGGTGTCACTTTGATTTTGTTGACACCATAACCCCTGTCCTGAAAATAACCTGCCAGTTCAAAGCGGTAGTAGGTAAAAGCTTTGGGAGAAAGGGGGGAGACAGCGTCGACCACCGTAGGCTGGTAGAAACTCTCATTGATATAAGGGATCGGACTGGTATCAAAGTCTTCTCCCTGCTGATATACGGAGATCACCTTTTCGCGCAGAGTATTGGGCCTTTCATATTCCACTATACTCACAGACTCGGAAGTAAAAGCAATCGTGGAATCGATACCCTCTTTGGCCAGTTCTGAGCGAAGAAAAAAGGGCACATTGATGACCCGACCCGATCCTTTGACATACACCCGGGCGCTGTAGCGGTCTACCTGTTGCCGATGATAATCGGCTTTGGCTATCGCGCGTCGCATGACTGTGTAGGCACCATCTTCCTCACCGTCATACACTGTTATTTCCTTGAGTTCGAAAGCCTGCGGCTGCATTTGTACGCTCAGCTCTTTGGACAGACTGCCCAGAGAGATTTTTTCAGTCATCGTCTTATAGCCAAGAAATTGAAAAACAAGCGTATAGTCGCCCGGCTCGAGCCTTATTTCATAGAAACCTTGTTCGTTGGTGATGCCACCCGTACCTGTTTCGGACACATAGACGGCAACAAACGCCATAGGCTGTCCGAGCTCGTTGCGGACGAATCCCCGAATGCTGGTGGCCATAAGCTGTGACTGAACCAACAAGAATAAGGGTAGCAACAGATAAAGTGGTTTCATAGCAGGAAAATTAGTGTGGGTAAAAATATTTGGTACCTGATCCTCAGAAGCAACAACAAGATGCAGCCAAAGTGCGGCACTCAGGCTTTTTTTATAAAAACCTTAACCAAAATTCGACCAAAAGACAGAATTAATTGTATTTTTAGATTGCAGCATATTTTTGCTGTGCAAGTTGACAGGCTTGCCTAACACAAGTAACTTGGCTACATGGCTTTTTTGCGCATCTTCAAGGTCCCCAAAAATCAAAAGTTTGAGTACCGGCCTCGTCATTGGGACCCGATCAAGGACGAAATTGACGAGCGCCGCCGCCGGGCGGATGAGCGCAGGCAGCAGGGTATCGAGGGAGCGAAGGCTCGCATTGCATCGGAACTACGCCGGGGTGCCGGGCGAGGTATGAATGAGCGATACCGGCAGCAGCAGGTGTTTCGATCCAACTTGGTTTTATTTGTTGTAGTAGCACTACTGGTGTTAGGAGCCTATATTTTCCTACAGGTTTTTCTGCCCGATTTGCTTAAAATAGCCAATTGACAGGTAGCAGAGACTGTATGGCGAATCTGATGGGCAATTTTTGCCGTTTTACGTAAGAGATAATATCACGGAGTACCGAGCCTATGGGCGACATCATCAAATTGTTACCTGATGCCATAGCCAACCAGATAGCGGCTGGTGAGGTGGTTCAGCGACCGGCTTCGGTGGTAAAGGAGCTAATGGAAAATGCCATCGATGCGGGGGCTGGTTCTGTCAAATTGATTATCAAGGATAGCGGAAAGACGCTGATTCAGGTGATTGATGATGGCTGCGGCATGTCTCCTATGGATGCACGCATGTCTTTTGAGCGGCACGCAACCTCCAAGATCAGAGAGGCAGGGGATCTTTTTTCCATACGCACCATGGGCTTTCGGGGGGAAGCGCTGGCGTCCATAGCGGCAGTTGCACAGGTAGAACTGCGCACGAGGCGGGAGACAGACGAGTTGGGTACTCGTTTGTTGGTGGAGGGTTCGGAGGTAAAGTTGCAGGAGGCCCATCCTTGTGCCACAGGCAGCCAGTTTGCTGTCCGTAACTTGTTCTATAACGTACCGGCCAGGCGTAATTTCCTGAAGTCCAATCAGGTGGAGATGCGCCATGTCCTCGATGAGTTTCAGCGGATTGCCATGGCAAATCCGGATATTTTCTTCAGTCTGCATCACAACAATGAAGAACTTTTTCACTTGCCGGTCGGGAATCTGCGGCAGCGAATCATTGGGCTGCTGGGACAGAACTACAACCAGCGGCTAGTGCCTGTGGAAGAGGAAACGGAGATACTCAAGATTGTGGGATTTGTAGGTAAACCGGAGTTTGCCAAAAAGACCAGAGGAGAGCAGTATTTATTTGTCAACGGCCGGTTTATAAAAAGTCATGTTTTGCACCATGCGATTGTGGGTGCTTATGAGGATTTGCTGGCCAAGGAGAATAATCCGCTGTATGTGCTGTTTTTGGAATTAGATCCGCGCCACATCGACGTCAATGTTCATCCAACTAAGCAGGAAATCAAATTTGACGACGAAAGGCTCGTATATAATTATGTACACGCTACGGTCAGGCACGGCTTGGGCAAGCACCACGTGACGCCTTCGCTGGATTTTGACCGGGAAAATGATTTTGTACCGCTTTCTTCTCCTGCCTCGTCCGGCTATAGTGTAGATACGGTTTCGTCTTCGCTGAACAATCGCCCTGAGCGGGTGGGGCAGTCATATACGGAAGACGGAATTCCGGCCATGAAAACACCTACGGACCGACGGGAGGCCAATAATCTTCGTCATTGGAGTAGTCTGTACGAAGGGCTCAGGCGTCCGACGCAGCCGTTGGAAGCGGACGGTGAAACAGCTTTTCTGCCGGATGAACCGGCAGGTGAACCGGTAACGATTAGCAGTGGGTGGACTGAGGGTCGGCGTGTGGGTATAGAAATGCCGGCTGCACATCGGGAGCCCTACCAACTTCACAATACCTATATTGTTAGTCCTATAAAATCCGGGTTTTGCCTGATAGACCAGCAATCGGCACATGAGCGGATTTTGTTTGAGCGATACCAAAAGTCGCTGGCTGGCCAGCAGGGGCTAAGCCAGCAGCAGCTGTTTGCCCGTACCTTTAGCCTGCCGCCTGCAGAGGCGCTGTTGCTGAGGGAAATGCTGCCTCAGCTGCGGGCATTGGGGTTTGATATTGAGCCTTTGGAGCTGCACACTTTTGCTATCAAGGGACTGCCGGCCGATGTTGCCGGTAAGCAGGATGAGCAACAGCTGATTGGTCAGCTGCTGGAACAATACCGCAATGAACACGATCTGAAGCTGGGTCAGGCAGACAGGCTGGCTGCTGCCATGGCAAAAAGCGGTGCCATCAGGCGAGGCCAATTATTGACAACCCTTGAAATGAAAAATATTATCGATCAGCTATTCGCTTGCGAGCTGCCTGCCTGGTCACCTTCGGGTAGGCGCTGCTATGTGACATACAACCTCGATGATATCAACAGTCACTTTGATGCTTAGGCGTCATCATCGGCATTAATCCAGTACGCGCATGCCACCACAAATGACACCCGTTGTCAAGAATCTTCTCCTGATCAACGTAATTTTTTTTCTGGCGACAGTTTTGCTGGAAAGCAGCGATGGTATTAATATCACCAATCTGCTGGCATTACACTACCCCACGTCGGAGTATTTCCAGCCTTTTCAGCTAGTGACGCACTTTTTTATGCATGGGGGTATAGGGCATATTTTTTTCAATATGTTTGCGCTCATCATGTTTGGCAGCACGCTTGAAACCCTTTGGGGCCCCAAACGATTTTTGTTCTTTTATCTTTTCAGTGCTTTTGGAGCGGCAGCCCTTCATCTTGGCTACGATTATGTGGTAATCAGCGGGCTGATGGAGGGTATCAGTGCCTTTGTTACTAGCCCGAGCCCGGAGACTTACTGGGGTTTTTTCAATCAAGTGCCGCTGGAGAGTTTTAAGAAAGCCGGTGGTGTGCTGGGACAGTATGCCACGGCCGTCGATCAGTTGAGTCTTCAGATGAATACCAATGAGCCTCAGGCCGTGCGTGAAGCCGTGCGCCTAATGAGCGAATATGTCGACAGCAAAAGCAATACGCCCGTAGTAGGTGCTTCGGGTGCTATCTTCGGGCTTCTGCTGGCTTTTGGCATGTATTTTCCAAATGCCGAACTGATGCTCATATTTCTCCCCATACCCATTAAAGCCAAATTCTTTATTCCTGTGCTGATGATGATCGAATTATTTCTGGGCATCAATCAATTTTCATGGGATAATACGGCTCACTTTGCGCATTTGGGGGGTGCAATAAGCGGATTCTTCTTAATTTTGTATTGGCGCAAATTTGGCTCCCGCTGGTAGCCAGCGGTAATTTCCCTTACAGATCTGCTGCGTTTGTATGGGAACAAGGGGATTAAATCGCAGAAAAGACCAAGTAACCAGATGCTAAAATCGATTTGGGACGATATTGTCAGGGAATTCAGTTATGGTAATGCAGTCAATAGACTCGTTATTATCAACGTGGCTGTTTATGTCCTGATCAATTTGCTTTGGGTTGGCATGCGTATTTCCAATGACTATGCTACACCGGAGAGTTATTTCATCCTTCGCAACTGGTTCTCCATTTCTTCTGACTGGTGGCATAACCTCACGCATCCATGGGTGTTCATCACTTGCATGTTCTTGCATGATGAGTTTTGGCATATCATTTCCAATATGCTGCTATTCTACTGGTTTGGTCGTATCATCGGGGATTTTTTGGGCGATCAGCGAGTGTTGGCGCTGTATCTTTTGGGTGGATTGGCGGGGGCGATTGCTTTTTTCGTATCGGTCAACTTTATGGGCTACGGGGATCTTTCTGGACCTCGCTTTGCATTGGGGGCTTCAGGAGCGGTGATGGCTGTCGTATTGGGTGCGGGTGTATTGGCACCGGATTATCAATTGCGACTGTTGCTGCTGGGAGATGTAAAATTGAAATACATCGCAGGCGGCCTGATATTAATTGATGTAATCGCCATCGGCAGCAATATGAATACCGGAGGGCATGTGGCGCACTTAGGAGGAGCCTTTATGGGGTGGGTGTTTATCAGTCAGTTGAGAAAAGGCAATGATCTTTCGGAGCCAGTGACGCGTATACTCAGCCGTATTCAGCAGGTTTTTAAATCGAAGCCGAGGAGTAGTATGCGTTCGAAATCGGGCAAGGGACCCCGGGTAACTTACAGGAATCCAAGTACTGAGGGTACAGGTCGTCAGCAGGCTTCTTCGTCGGCTTCGGGGGGGACAGTTTCACTTTCCCATCAGGAGCAACTTGATGCGATTTTGGATAAGATCAAGGAAACGGGCTATGAGAGCCTCAGCAAAGAGGAGAAGGAATTCCTGTTTAAAGCCAGTGGGGATTCACCCCGATAGTGAAGGGGTACTTGAGTTGCTTGCTACCAGTGCCTGTCAGCGGGTGTTTCTCTCTAAAAACCAGCATACAGGTATTTCACGGCCGTTCCTCGGCCATCGCAGGGTATATTTTTGGGTAAAAGTCTGAGCTATTGGCAAAAAAATCCAATTCGGCAAATCGTCCAGCTACTGCCTTGGGCAGCGCAGGAGTCATAGGGCTTGACGGCTGGCTCTATGTGGGTCTCCTGTTGTCAATAGCATCTTCTTTTTTGGCTTTGCGGGTCAATCCGCAGACCTTTTGGCCAGCAGCGGTCCCGGGCTTGTTACTTCCGTGGTTGTTGGGAGTCAATTTGCTGGCACTCGTTTATTGGGGTCTTAAGCAACGCTGGTTGCTGGTAGGGGTTGCTACTTTCACGCTGTTGCTGGGTATGGACTACTGGCCGCGCTTGGGCGGATGGACAACAGCAGAGGGACTTCGGGTGACTACGCTTAATTGTCACGGTTTTGTGCAGGATGGTCAGTGGGCAGATCCGACAGTGGTGGCTGCTTATTTTGCTGGTTTTGAGTCAGATATTATTTGCCTACAGGAGTTTCCCTATACGCGCCGTGAGGCCAGTGTATATACAAAAGCCATTCGGAAGGAGACGGGCCTTACACATAGTTACAGAGATAAAGACGGGGGGCTGGCTATTTTTTCCCGCTATCCGTTGTCAAGTACACAAGCACATTTTTTTGCCAATGCAGCCAATGGCTATCTGTCAGCAGATGTAGAAACACCGACAGGAATTATACGTGTATTCAATGTGCATCTGCAGACCAACGCAATTACAGATATGGCCAAGGAGGTAAGTGCAAACGGGGATTTACAAAAATCCGAAACCTGGTTGACGATACGGGGTATGCTGGGTCGATACGGGCGTTCTGCGCGCAGGCGCGTACCTCAGGCCAAAGAGGTACTACGGCTGGCGATAGAGAGTCCACACCCGGCATTGCTTTGTGGCGATTTCAACGAAATTCCGGGATCGTACGTATACCGTCAGATCAATGGACGCTATCGGGATGCTTTTGTAGATGCTGGCAGAGGTATTGGCAGCACGTATGCAGGTCCGTTGCCGGGTTTGCGGATTGATTATATTTTTTACAATGCCCGCTGGCAGGCTACACATTGCAGAACCAAATCGGTACCTTTTTCCGACCACAGGGCGGTGACGGCTACCATCCCGATGAAGACCCGATAAATCAAGCAACACTATATGCACTGGACAACTCAACTACCTGCTGCCCTGCAGGCTTTTACCGAAGAAATAGCCGCAACGACCAAGCCCTGTGTGCGGCTGGTAGTGGAACCCCGGGCTCCTGCTTCTCCGATGGACAATTTTTTGGCGGGCTTCGAGCTAGAGGAAGGGGGCCAGTGCAAGTTTGTAGCTTCCCTGCTGCAGCTAAATCTCGCTCGCTTACCGTCGCTTACCGGCTTTCCGACACAAGGATTGCTGCAGTTTGGGCTGGCTGAAAATGCAGGTGAGGGTGATTCTACTGTACAGGAAGTAACGGATGTACCCGATGTGCTGCCGCAGGAAGATGCTACAGGTCGGCCATTGCAATACAGGGCCATAGCCGGACAACTGGATGAAATGCCTATGCCGCCGGAAGACTATCGGTTTCCGCTGGTTTTCCAGGCAATGCTGGACACATTAGGACAGGATAAGTGGCTTGTACTGGCAGACTATCGCCGGGCAATTGGCGTATCGGGTCATCGGCTGGGAGGCTACGGAGCCTTCATGCAGGATGACCCTCGTGCTGAGGAGAGCGAACAGGAATTGTTTTTACAACTGGATGCAGATCCCGGTAATGGTCTGTATTGGGGAGATCTGGGTCGGGCGCATTGGCTGATGGACAGCAACCGGCGTTTTCTGGAGGAGGTTGTCCGCTCGTTGTCGTTCAACTTGGAAATGCCGTGATGAGGAGGCTGCGTCTGCTGTCGGAGTGGGCTGGTGTGAAAAATGGATTGTAAAAAAACAAAGGCATGTATACAAAATATAATACATGGTTGCTGTTGGTGGCCATCTGCTTGCTCTTGATTTCTTGTAAATCAACATATTGTGGCTGCCCGATGCGGTGAGTCCCGCAATCCCCGTAGTCGTATCGATATGCTGGTTGGTTAAAATCCTCTCAGGGGTATTTATCTTGGTGGGGTATCGATTTAGCAGGTAAATGAATATTGCCTCGGCATATATACAGCAAGCATCATTGATACTTAAGTTTGTCTTTGAGTGCAAAAAGCTCGTCACGGTATTGTGCAGCAGAGATAAAATCCAGTTCCTTGGCTGCTTGTTTCATCTTGCGCTCTGTTTCGGCAATCAGTTTTTCCAGCTGTTCTCGGCTCATGTAGCCGATGACCGGATCAGCAGCAATACTGGGTTTTTCGGGCTCTACATAGGCCGATTTCGGGCCTCGGATATCAAGAATAGACTGCTGGTTGAGGATTTCTTCCCGACTCTTGAAGACCGTTGTAGGCGTGATTCCGTGTGTTTCGTTGTAGGACATTTGCGTGGATCTTCGCCGATTTGTCTCCTCGATGGTTCTTCGCATTGAATCGGTAATGTTGTCGGCGTAAAAAATGACCATGCCGTTGGCATTGCGCGCTGCCCGCCCGGCTGTCTGTGTAAGGGAGCGATCATTTCGCAAAAAGCCCTCCTTGTCAGCGTCGATAATAGCCACCAGGCTCACTTCGGGCAGGTCAAGCCCCTCCCGCAGTAGGTTTACGCCTACGAGTACATCAAACTCACCCAGGCGCAAATCTCTCAGGATTTCAACACGCTCCATCGTGTCAACTTCTGAATGGATGTAGCGGACTTTGACGCCCATGCGGGATAAATATTTAGTCAGTTCCTCTGCCATGCGTTTGGTGAGGGTGGTTACCAGCGTCCTTTCTTGTTTTTTATTGCGCAGCAGGATTTCGTGCATGAGGTCATCGATCTGATTGAGGCTGGGGCGTACCTCAATGATCGGGTCGAGCAGCCCTGTGGGGCGGATGAGCTGCTCAACAATCAGGCCGTCTGTTTGCTCCAGCTCATAGTCACCCGGTGTAGCACTTACATAGACGACCTGATTGATCAGCGATTCAAATTCCGGAAAATTGAGCGGCCGGTTGTCCATAGCAGAGGGAAGCCGGAAGCCATACTGAACGAGACTCAGCTTGCGAGCCCTGTCACCACCGTACATACCCCGCAATTGCGGAATGGTTACATGGCTCTCATCGATGATGAGCAAAAAATCGTCCGGAAAATAATCGAGCAGGCAAAATGGGCGGGTGCCGGGTTGTCGGCCGTCAAAGAAGCGGCTGTAATTTTCCACGCCGCTACAGTAACCAATCTCCCGGATCATCTCAAGGTCATAGTTGGTTCGCTCTTCAAGTCGTTTAGCTTCTTCGTATTTTTTCTCAGACTCAAAGTAGCGAACATGCTCAAAAAGCTCATTTTCAATAGCATGTATGATTTGTCCAAGTCGCTCCTTGGGCGCGACATAAAGGTTGGCCGGAAAAATAGCCGCCGTATCCAAAGACGATATGCGTTTGCCGCTTTCAATTTCAATCACGTCAATGGATTCGATTTCGTCACCAAAAAAAGTAATGCGGTATCCATATTCAACATAAGGAAGATTGATGTCGACGGTATCCCCGCGAACCCTGAACGTTGCCCGCTTAAAGTCTGTTTCGGTACGCGAGTACAAGCTGCCTACCAGACTATAAAGAAAAGCATTGCGTGCAATAACCTGCCCTTTCTGAATGCGGATGATACCGCTTTTGTAGTCCTCAGGGTTTCCCATGCCGTATATGCAACTGACCGATGCCACGATAATAATATCGCGACGACCCGACAGCAGATTGGAGGTGGCGCGAAGTCGCAGCCGGTCGACTTCCTGGTTGATTTGCAGATCCTTTTCAATGTAGGTATTGGTGACTGCTATGTAGGCTTCCGGCTGATAATAATCGTAGTAAGAAACAAAGTACTCCACCGCATTGTCGGGGAAGAAATCGCGGAATTCTCCATATAGCTGAGCGGTGAGGGTTTTATTGTGCGTCAGGATAAGAGTAGGCTTGTTGACACCGGCAATCACGTTGGCCATGGTGAAGGTTTTGCCCGAACCTGTGACCCCGAGCAGTACCTGAGCCCTCTCCCCCTGCTGGATATTTTCGATAAGTTGAGCGATCGCCTGAGGCTGATCGCCCGTTGGTTGGTATGCAGATTGTAGTTTGAAAGGCACCTGACAGATTTTTAGCGTTTTATACACGAAAGAAAACAATGGTATTAAGCTAAACAGTCTGGCAGGGCGGGGCGTTCAAAGAAGGCCGAGGTTTGGTGGGATAAAAAATACAGTCAAAAAAAATGCGCCGGCCAACCGGCCGGCGCATTCATGCAAAACTAATAATAATCAGTACCTCACTTTAAGCGCTATAGGACCTAAATCAGCGATTTCATCCTGACTGGTAAAAATGGTACGTCCATGTTTCAGTATGACTTCCCATCCGATCAGGCTGGTGATATCGTCGACAACACCAGGGATGGCAGGATCATCGACGAGTTGAAATGAATAATCGTCAACCATGCGCACCGCCTGACTAAAATTGTTGTGAACAATCAGCAGGTCTCCCCGACCATCCTTGGCTGCGCGAAAAATCTCCTGCAAGTCTGTGAGAACTTTTCCTTGCGAAACGGCCGCCTTCATCTCTCCGATGGCTTCTGCCCGCTGCATACGCTGCTGCTCTTTCACTACCGCCCAAGCTTGCTCAGCTAGGTGCGGGATGGACGTTTGATTGTAATCAATGTGGGCAAATCCATAGTAAATGGAAGGCCTGTCGGCCAGTTGCAGCAATCGGTTGTAATTATCTTCTGTACAAATTACCACACACTTTTGCTTCGACTGCAGAAAGTGCTTGCCAGCTCCTTTGTCAACTTCGTTGAAATACTCCCGAATAGCATTCTCCACCAGTCGATTATCGCTGAGTTTATCCGGCATGGTGTAATAATGCGTATTGGCTTTTATAGGAAATATGTCATCGCGAATTTCATGCAGGATAGCATCATTTTCTGCTTGGTACAAATGCACGCCTCCCAGCGAGAGAACCATGACGACATAGCTTTCCGTACGATTGACTTCCTTGATTAAAGGCCTGATGGCAAATGTATCATCTACAAAAACAAGATTGTGCTCTGTAGGCCAGGTAGAGCGAACAACTTCTTTGGTGTCATTTGACAGGAAGACATGGAGACTGCTGAGATTGTAGTTGGGGTCAATCTCCTTAGGTAGTGCGGCCAGCTTCTCCAGCAGCGGAGCAACCGATCGTTTGGGATAAGTCTCCAATACCCTATGCTCTGCCTCTGTGCACAAGTTTTTGAGTACGATGGCATCCTGTACGTTCTCAGGGTGCGTGCGGTGCGTAATCATAGAGATGGTCACGCATGGTTGATTGGTTTCGGCGGCTAGTGTAGCCAGGATATCTCTTTTCATAGTACTGGATATGAGGTTAGAATGAGGCAAGGCATCTACGAAGCCTGCAGTTGCAAGTTCGGTCATTTTGTCACGCGACGCAATGACGAAAGAGATGATAAATGGGCAGAAAATCAGTGATTTTTATCGGTAATCAGGCTTACGGGAAGCCTGCCCGGAAGCAGGGCATCAGTGCCGTGCCAAGCCGGCGATATTTACGACGCCGACAAATTTGTTTTGCCGAAAAACAGGTATTGTCTGCAGTTGTTGCAGTTGCATTTGTTGAAAAACATCTGCGGGGCTGTCCTGCATATCAGCTGCCCACCATTGAGCATTGAGGTAGTCGGCGACTGTTTTATCCGGAGAGCCAGCTGCCTGCCATTCCTGGAAAGCAAGTGCGGGAAGGATACCGGCGACTTCCTGCCAGGTATTCAGAACTACAACGGTGACGGGCGTTTTACCTACCATTTCCCAGGCAGTTTCCATAGCGTCGAGGGTGTAGATACGCACAAAATGGGAATCAATAATCTCTGACAGCTGCAGCGGTGACCGGCCGGATTTACGGATGGTTCCGATGAGTTCGTGGCCTGCGATAGCACCCACCATCAGTGCCCCGAAGCCAAAAATCCAGTCTTCCGTATAGACAGCATAAGTGAGGAAGAGGCCTGCAAAACCTATACCCACAATGGCTGCGGCCAGTGTGGCTCGGGTGCGGCCTAAAAACCAGCTCAGGGCGGCCCTGAAAATGCGGCCGCCATCGAGGGGGTAAGCCGGTAGCAGGTTAAAAAAAGCGAGCAGAAGATTGATAAGGAAGAGCAGCACGATGAAATAATCCAGGGGACCAACGCCAAAAAAAGATACGTTGCTCTCAGGGTCAATCATGTGCAGCAACATAGCTTTGCGGTCGGTCTGCGCTTGATTCCAAATGAAGGGTGCAGCAACAGCGGCCAGAAAAATATTCACTAGCGGGCCCGCCACGGCGATAAGTATTTCCTTGCTGGGTTCTTCCGGCATTTTTTCCATAAAAGCACCCCCCCCCAAGGGGAAAAGCACGATCTTTTCGGTTTTTACCCCCACAGCGCCCGCCATGAAGGCATGGCCATATTCATGTAGCAGGACAGAGCAAAAGACGACACCCACCCAGATGAGCAGTGTGAATAGGGCAGATAGGTCAATACCCTGGTCCGGTTGCCAGCTGCTGTAGACAATCCATACGAATACCAATACAAAACTCCAGTGGAACTGAAGCGGTACACCGCCAAATTTACCTAACTGCCAATGAAATTTCGCCATGGTTACTGGTTCATAAATAAAGTACAGGCCAGTTTACTAGAAACAAACAGGCTGTTGCTAAAGTTGCTTGTCAGGGGGAGAGTAGGCTGCGCATCTCTTTACGGAAGGCGAAAACCTGCAGCAGTTGCTGTACATCTGCATTCCAGGCGCCAAAGCCCGCAGCGGCGAGTTGCCAGTCTCGCTTGAATACGTCAAACATTTGCACGGGTGCATGATAGGAGCATCGGACGAGTAGCGATTTGTAGTGGCCATAAGACCATGCTCTCATCCCGGCTTTAGCATTCATGCGCACAAATCCTTTCCAAAAGAGGCTGGCCAAGTTGGCAGACCAAGGATGAGGACTGGCCAGCAGCCAGTGGTGTACCGGATGATCAGCCGGAATGACACCTTCTTCCGGGGAGGTTGCCAGCCACTGACAGTTTAGTTTTTCGAAACTCTCGAAAGCTGTTTTTTCGAGCAGTTCTTCAAAAGATTTGTCTGGCAGGCGGATCGGAAGTTTTTCATCGATAAATCTTGCAAGGAGAGCCGTCGACCATAGTTCATCGGGATGACGGGTTGTGGCGATGACTAATGCCCTGCAAATCCTTTCGGCTTGTGGATGGGTTAGTGCTCCGGCGAGTAATTGTACGGGCGTAAATCCGGCAAAGTGCTGCGTCCAGCGAGCCGGCGGTACACAGGCCAGCTGTTGTTCGAACCAGGAAAAAGGGAGTCCGCCGGTAAGTTTACTGCCAGTGGGGTAAATCCCGTCGCGCTCACTTTCTTTGGGGAGCTGAGCCGGCAGCAACAGCTGCCAGGTATTGTTACTGGAGATGTTAAGGCAGGGAGCCAATCGGTCAAAGATGCGAAGGCAGCATCTGCTCTCCGGCAGCTGCCGGAGCAGGGTGGCGGCGGCTACCCGTACTTCTTTTCGCGGATCATCGAGGCATGATTCGAGCCAGGGCTCATCGTCCATGGAGAGTCCTGTTTCCATGGAAATCAGGGCTGCGCTACGCTCAGCAGGCGGCATGTCCGGCCACTGAGCAGCGAGCAACAGGCGGGTGTCTGCGGGCTGTTCTTCACGAAGGCTTCGCCAGTGGGCAGCTACTGAAGCCATGGGGGAAAGTATACGTTTCCGGCTGGCCTGTTGCTGTGTTCGTAGCCAATGGCCTCGGGGACCAATAGCCTTTTCGAGTAGCTGTCGGGTGGTTTCGTGGCGTACGTTTAAAGCAAGGAGATCGGGGATTCGCTCCGGTGGCAGCGTCTGCTGGTATTTTACAAGTAAGTGTAAATACTCCCGCAAAGCTTCAGGATACTGACCAGTGAGGATAGCATCGAGCAGGCGAATGCTCGCTGGGGGTACGATCGCCGGCGGTTGTCCCGGTGCAACCGTCGGCAGCTGCGCCCGAAAAAAGGCACCAGCATCGGCTACTCGCTGCAGCAGCTGCTGGCTGCCTGCAGTCAGCAGAATCTGCTCCGGTGCCTCTTCCTCTGGGCTACACAGACCTTGGGTTGTGAGCAGGTTGTACAGAGAAGGCGGCAGTTCTGCTCTGCTGCTTCCTATGAGCGCCACCCTGACCCATTCTTTCCAGTCTGGCTGCTGGCTGTCTGGCTGCATGTCCAAATTGCTTGTATCGGCTGTCATAGTAGTGGCGAAGATCGCAATAAATTGACTTTTAAATGCACGAGTCAGCTATTGGCTCAAAAAAAATCAAGGATGAAAAATGGCTGTAATTTCAAAATGAAAAACAATGTTACGTCGTGTCAGTAAAATTAAATGAACCAGCAGCGAGTAAATAGCCAATTGATTGCAAAACTGGCAATAAGGTCAAGGGGCATTTTATTAAAATGGACAGACAGGAAAAACAGAATGTGTTTTTGATAATCAGTGAAAAAGCGTAATTTTGCCCGCGATTAAGGAACAACCATAACTACAACCATTATGGCAAATATCGGTCATGTTAAGCAGGTCATCGGACCAGTCGTTGACGTAAGTTTTTCGGGTGAGGGAATTAAGCTGCCTGAGATTTATAATGCATTGGAAATTAAGCGTCCCAGCGGTGATGTGCTGGTACTTGAGGTTCAGCAGCACTTGGGAGAAGACAGCGTGCGCGCAGTTGCAATGGATTCTACCGACGGTCTCTCACGCGGTACGGAAGTTGTCGACACCGGTATACCTATCGCCATGCCCATCGGTAAGGGGATCAAGGGTCGCCTTTTCAATGTTGTGGGGGAAGCTATCGATGGTATCGGCAACGTGCCGAAGGGTGCTGATGCACGTCCTATCCACCGCAAACCACCTGCCTACGAGGATTTGTCTACAGAGGAAGAGGTACTGTATACGGGAATCAAGGTTATTGACCTGATTGAGCCCTACCTCAAAGGGGGCAAGATTGGTCTGTTTGGTGGTGCCGGTGTTGGTAAAACAGTACTTATTCAGGAACTTATCAACAATATTGCCAAGGGATACGATGGTATCTCGGTTTTTGCCGGTGTAGGTGAGCGTACGCGTGAGGGCAATGACCTGATGCGCGAGATGCTGGAAGCGGGCATCATCCGCTATGGCAAAGATTTCATGCATTCCATGGAAGAAGGTGGCTGGGATCTTAGCAAAGTAGATATGAAGGAGTTGGAGGAGTCTAAGGCCACGTTTATCTTTGGTCAGATGAATGAGCCTCCTGGTGCCCGTGCCCGGGTTGCTCTGTCGGGGCTTACTATCGCAGAGTATTATCGCGATGGTGACATGACGGATCCTATGGGTGGACGTGATATTCTCTTCTTCATTGATAATATCTTCCGCTTTACGCAGGCAGGTTCTGAGGTGTCGGCACTGCTGGGACGTATGCCTTCGGCGGTGGGTTACCAGCCTACGCTGGCTACAGAAATGGGTCTTATGCAGGAGCGGATTACTTCCACTAAGCGTGGATCTATCACATCCGTACAGGCGGTATATGTACCTGCCGACGACTTGACAGACCCTGCTCCGGCTACGACATTTGCTCACCTTGATGCGACGACGGTATTGAGCCGTAAGATTGCTTCACTGGGTATTTACCCTGCTGTGGATCCACTGGACTCAACGAGCCGTATCCTTGATCCAAAAATCATTGGTGAACTTCACTACAATACCACTCAGCGGGTCAAGAATATTCTGCAGCGCTATAACGAATTGCAGGATATCATTGCCATCTTGGGTATGGAAGAACTGAGTGACGAGGACAAGCAGGTGGTGCACCGCGCTCGTCGCGTACAGCGCTTCCTGTCGCAGCCATTCCACGTTGCTGAGCAGTTTACGGGTATTCCGGGTGTATTAGTTCCTATTGAGGAAACCATCCGGGGCTTCAATATGATCATCGATGGGGAGGTAGACCAGTATCCTGAGGCTGCCTTCAACCTGAAAGGTACTATCGATGATGTCATCGAAGCGGGTAAGAAGATGTTGGCTGAAGTTGGTTAAAAAAATTATACCGTCGCTTGCCCGCCATAAGACAGACAAGCGACGGTTCAATTCTTGCTTATGCAAATCACAGTTTTGACACCAGACAGAGAAATCTTTAAAGGAGATGTTCAGTCTGTTAAGGTACCGGGTGTGCAGGGCGCTTTTCAGGTTTTGAAAAACCACGCGCCAATTGTGTCTTCCCTGGAAGCTGGCGAAGTGACTCTTGTGACCGGCCAGGGCGATTACACTTATTTTGACCAGCAAAGTCGTACCGAAAAGGTCGGCAATCAAAGTGGTGTTGAACTGCGCTTTTCTATCAAAGGAGGGTTCATCGAGGTAATGAATAATCAGGTAGCCTTGCTGGTGCAGGGCTCTTAGAGAGGGTATAAAAAAGCGATTGCTGGCGCGAAGCCGGTGACCAACCCAGCCACTGATGCTGCTCAAGCAGCATCAGTGGCTTTTTTTATGAAAAAAAAGAGCCTATTGGCCCTGTATGCGTTGCCAAAGATCAGCGAAAGCATCCCGAAAGCTAATATCCGGAGGGCGCTGGTCTTGTCTGGCAATCAATTTGCCTTCCTTTTCTTCCAGGATAAATCGAAAAATATAGTCCTCGGGTCGTACCAGGTCATTACCCAGTCCTCCGAAGCGCAGATCATTGAATTGCATGGTTCCGTCGGGGAGTGGCAGAATATTGAAGTATCCTTTTGAAAACCAACGCAATATGGTGATGTCCCGGTCATTCCAGTGAGCTTGCACCAGATGGTGTGATTTGGGGATTTGGCGCAGTGAAAAGCGGGCCCGCTTATCAAGGAGTGAATACTGACCGTAAAAGAAGCTGGTATCGCATTCAGCAAGGCCTGTCCAGAGGATGTTGTTTAGGATGGTAGGCGAAGTAAGGTAGCGGGTAGCCTGGATTTTTTCGGCAGCTATACTGGCTTCCATTACGTTGTCTACTTTCCATTTGTTGACAAAAGTAAATACCAGGTAGGCGCTGCTGACCGCCAAACCTGCTATATTGACCCATCGGCGGAATCGGCGGTGATGGCTGATACGGCTGGCCCAGATGACAAAAATTAAGAAGGGAATGGTATATAGCGGATCCGCTACAGCTACATTGTTGAGGGCTACACGGTCAGCTACAAAGGGTTGCCACAACTGTGTTCCATAGGTGGTACAAGCATCGAGTAGTGGATGGGTAATGATACTCCAAAAGAAAAGATGCGTCCATGACAGCCAATGCACGTTGCCATTCACCGAAGGGCGTTTGCGGAATCGTTCCCGTAGATACAGGACGAGCGGAAAGAACAATATGGCTGCTGTAACGACAGCTGCAATAGCCACGCTGCCATGTACCTGAAGCGGCATGAGCTGGCTGCCAGTGGCAATGGTGATGAAGAAAAAGAGCGCCGCAGCCCCTAAGGCCGGGGCGAAGGCCCCGGGCAGGGGGCCGTCTTTTCCGCCATACAGGCGGTGCACCAGTCCTCCCAGTCCCAAGGGAGCAATGCAGGCGAAAGCCAGTGAATGGGTGAATGCCCGGTGGTAAGCCAAGGCACTGATCTCGTCCGTGACACTTCCTGCAAGTACATCCAGATCGGGGATGGTACCAGCAATAGCACCCCACAACATGGCCCGATTGCCAACTTTTTTACCGAGAACCAACTCCCCTACGGCTGCTCCCAGGGTGATCTGGGTTAGACTATCCATTGATATAAATTTGCACGAAACGGTGGACTGGCGAGTAGGCGGAGCTGCTCGCCGAGGGTGGCTCTGTCCGGAGCCCGACCGGTAGTGCGATTATTGTAACAGACGCTCAATACCCCTGAGGAGGTCAGCATCCCGGTAAGCAACAATTAATTCGAGCCTTCGGTTTTGCAGACGTCCTTCTGTCGTTTCATTGGACGTTCGGGGAGCATAAGGCCCCTGACCGGAAGCAGTGATGCGGTTGGATTCCAGGTTGTAATCATTAATAAGTGATTTGGCTACGGCGGCTGCTCTGAGTACACTGAAATCCCAATTGTCAGTAGTACGGCGTGCCGGCTGCTGATTGTCGGTATGGCCAATAACCGCTATGATGTAGGCGGGATGCTGCGAAAGGATGGATGCTAATAATTTGAGTGCGCGTTGACCATCGCGCTCAATCCGCGCAGTCGCGTTTTCAGCGAAGAGCAGATCATCGCTCAGTATGATGATTAGTTGGTTGGCTTTCACTTCCACAGCAGCGCGGTTGGCGGGGAATACGCGCAGGGAATCGCGGATGACATTGCCGAGATTTTGAAGTGCAAGCTGCCTGTCAGTAATATACTGTTTGACGGCAGCATTTTTGGCCAGGCAGGTAGCTATTTCACGTTCCTTGGCGGCAATTTGATCGAGCAGATCGCTGCGATTGAATGCCATACGTCGATTGAGGCTATCAATCTCTGACTGCAGGCTGGTGATTCGCTGCTGGAGTTTGTCCTGCATGGTGAGTAGGGCCGTGTTGGCACCAGAAGAGCGCGCCAGCTCGAGATTGCAGGTATTGAGCAAGCCCTGCCAACGTGCAGCATCCATACGGAGAGAATCTGACAAAGATTCATAGCGGCTCACGGTGGCGAGATAGTCTTTTTTACTTACACAACTAGTGCAAAAGGCAATGACACACAGCGTTGCGAAAAAAAAGCGGATACGCATAAACCAAAAAACTTGCAGATGAGCAAAATGAAAAAGCGTCGATTGCTGACAAGCAGCAATCGACGCCAGCGAAGATAATAAAAAAAGCGATGTATAGCCAAATTAGCGAAGCTGGAAGCTGGAAGCACCCAAGATGCCAATGTCGGTGAACACGCTTACCCGGTAAAAGCCACCGCGCAGGCGCTCGGCAAGCTCGTGCTTGAAGGAGAGGCGCTGGCTGTCAGTGATATTGATATCTTTCGCCTCCACGGCAATAATTTCTGTTACCTGTCCATTAACCCTCACCGTAGCGCGGACGGGATTATCCGTAGGGACAGGTGTTCCTTTATCGTCAGAGATAACGAGATAGATGGGGCGTACGCCTTGGTACTCATTGGGTACATTGGTCAGGTCGAAGCTGACGCTGATAGAACGTGCGCGGCGCGAGCGGGCAGTAACCCTCTCTCCACTACCCTGCTGTACATCTACCTGAAAGGCAGTAGCCTTAAAATTGGCAAGTGTCAGTCGCTTAACTTCCTGTTGTATGGACTCATTGAGGCGAGACAGCTGTTGGTTTTGTTCAGTAGAAACAGCCAAATCAGTCTCAAGTACACCCGTGCGCTGGCGGAGAGAATCATTTTCCATCTGCAGACTGCGGATAGAGTTTTCGAGACCTGCCCTGACAGCAATGAGTTCTTGAATCTGTGCCCGTAGGTCGTTGAGCTCTGCCGCGGAAGATCGCTTAGCTCTTGCGAGGGCTGTCTGCGCCTGATTGAGCTGTGTCTTCAGTTTGGAAAGATCTCCTTCGAGCCCTTCATTTTCGTTGGCCAGCAGTTGGTATTCCTGTGAGAGGCTGTCTACCTGCGAAGCCAAATCGTCGCGCAGGGAAGTCATCGCATCGAGTGCGTCATTGGTCTCCACATTTTCTTGCTGCAGACTTTCTGTCTGACCCTTCTGAGAGAAGTTGAAGTAGAGGGAAATCAGCAGCAACAATCCCAGAATAACAGCCAGGATGGTTAACGATCTTTTTGAGTCCATAGTGATATGTATTTGATAATTCAGAAAAGCAATGCTTACAGGAAGAACGAAACTACGAACCACTGTTACGTTGATTTATTGCTATCGCCGCGTTTTACGGGAGTCAGCAACTAAACAGGGTGAAAAATATTTCTAGCAAGTGGTTTCTGCCTACACTGAAGCGATGCAAAAATAAATTATTCATTTAACGAATAGATACTTTAGTTGGTATAAATGTCCGGACAATATTTTCATGTTAGCGGTATCAGGCAGCAGACCGTGCTGTTCAGTACGACTTCTTTATTGCTAACAGGGCAGCTGTGTACCGTATAAGCTTTGGAGCATGCATGCACAAGCTTATGAAAGTGTTTCTGATCAGGTGGCAGGTGCCTATTTTTTTAAGAGGCTAAAGAGAAACAGAAAATTGCGTTTCCTTTTCCCTACCTTTGCATCGTCTTTTCATGCAGTTATTGCTGTGAAAGCACATAACTTTTGATACGCGATGTGGTTACAGGCAAAGATTTGTATGCTACGGAAGATCGCGATGACATCCCAAACAATACACAATTCCTGCAATCAAATATGTCTGTTCGCAAGATTAAAAGCGCGCTGGTATCTGTTTACCACAAAGATGGTCTGGAAGAAATACTGAGAACTCTTGATCAGCAGGGAGTTCGTTTATTCTCCACCGGAGGAACACAGCACTTCATAGAGAGCCTTGGCATCTCTTCGACGCCGGTAGAAACTTTGACAGGTTATCCGTCAATTTTGGACGGTCGTGTGAAGACGCTCCACCCCGCGGTTTTCGGAGGTATTTTGGCACGTCGGGAGGAGAATCACTTACTGCAGCTGGAGCAGTATGGACTGCCAGAGATAGATTTGGTGATTGTCGACTTGTATCCATTTGAGGAGACAGTAGCTTCCACAACGGAGGAAGCTGCTATCATTGAGAAAATAGACATTGGCGGTATCTCGCTGATACGTGCGGCGGCTAAAAATTTTCGGGACGTAGCGGTAGTGCCCTCAAAAGAGGAGTACAGTATGTTTCTGGAAATGTTGCAGCAGAAAGAAGGGGCTTTGGATCTGGGAGACCGCAGGGAGTTGGCGCGTCGTGCTTTTAAGGTTTCATCCAACTACGATATGGCCATTTTCAACTACTTCAACGAAGGCCATACGGATGTAACATTTAAGTACAGCATTCACCGATCAGATATTCTTAGGTATGGTGAAAATCCACATCAATCGGGCGTGTTCTTCGGCGATTTCGACGCGGTGTTTGACAAGCTCAATGGCAAGTCTGTCTCCTACAATAATCTGGTAGATATTGATGCTGCTGTACAGGTGATGCGTGAATTGCGCGTGGGAGATCCTGCCTTTGCTATACTTAAGCATACGAATACCTGTGGGCTGGCAGTTCGCTCAAGTCTGCAGGAGGCTTGGCAGGCTGCTCTGGCCTGTGATCCTGTCTCGGCTTTCGGGGGTATATTTATCTGTAATCATCCTGTAGATGTAGCTACGGCGCGGGAGATTGACCAATTGTTTTACGAAGTGCTGATTGCTCCTGATTTTAGTCCTGAGGCACTGGAACTGCTGCGGGCCCGCAAGGCCCGCATTCTGTTAAGATTGAAGGACTATGCGGTGAGACCACGATCTTTTCGTTCTTTGCTGAATGGTGTGGTTGAGCAGGAAACTGACCTGCGGCAGGAGACTACGGCAGATCTGCAGGTCGCGACCAAACGCACACCTACTGCTTCGGAGGTGAGTGACTTATTGTTTGCGGCTATTTGTGCTAAACATCTGAAGTCAAATGCCATTGCGCTGGTAAAAAATAAGCAGTTGATAGGTATGGGCTGCGGGCAGCCCTCGAGGGTTGATGCGCTTAAGCAGGCGATTGCAAAGGCACGGTCTTTTGGGTTTGATTTGCAGGGAGCAGTGATGGCATCAGATGCCTTTTTCCCCTTTCCGGATTGCGTAGAGATAGCAGACCAGGTGGGTATCACGGCGGTCATACAACCGGGAGGATCTGTAAAGGATCAGGAAAGCATTGACTACTGTAATGAACATGATATGGCCATGGTAGTGACGGGTTTCCGGCATTTCCGCCATTAATTTAACACAATATTAGGGGTTAGGCCTCATTGCTTATACGCCAAAGGTTCACTATTTTGCGTTTATCACTTTGAAGAATCTGGTCATTGACATAGGAAACAGCAGGGCTAAGGCAGCCGTTTTTGCAGATGGTCTGCTGGTCAGCCGTTGGCTGGGATCCGGCGCAGATGAAGAGGATTTGTCGGCATGGGTGCTGGCGCAGCAAGCTGATCATCTTATCTTATCGACGGTTGGCAGGGAGCCTTCAGTAGCCATGGAGGCTGGTTTTCGGGAGCGAATGATGTATATTCGCCTCGATCACGAAGTGCCGCTGCCATTTAAGAACACCTATGAAACGCCTGCTACGCTGGGTAAGGACAGGCTGGCGGCTGTGGCAGGAGCGATGGCTCTTTATCCCGGGGAGCACTGTCTGGTGGTAGATGCAGGTACCTGTGTCACTTTTGATTTGCTAAGTGCAGACGGGATTTATCAAGGCGGGAATATTGCGCCGGGTATAGGAATGCGGCTGCTGTCAATGCATCAACAGACACAGCGGCTGCCCAAGGTGGCTGCAGGCGAAGTGGTGCGGGTGTTGGGAAAAAGGACAGAGGAGGCTATGTGTAACGGAAGTGTTTTGGGGGTGAGCCTGGAGGTCGAGGGCCTGGCGCGGCGATTAGAAAAAACCTGGAGTCCGCTACGGGTTGTTGTAAGCGGAGGTGACGCTGAAAGTGTTGCCCGGTACATGGAAGCAGCAGTTTTTGTACAACCAGATCTGGTACTGGTTGGGTTAAATAAAATTATCACAGATTATGTCAATCAAGTGCGGTAAGGGTGTGGGCATTTTTTTGTTGGTATTGGCACTTACCGGCTTGGGTAGCGGCCTAGCGGCTCAGCTGACCAATGCTAGCATACGCCCTAAGATTAATTCTCCCTTCTCCCGATACGGTCTGGGGAATCCTGTAGAATCTTATTTCATTGCATCGGCGGGTATGGCAGGTCTTAGTACCGCATGGCAGGATATCTATCATTTCAATCCCGTAAATCCTGCTTCTCTTGCCTCTTTGCAGTCCACAGCTTTCGAAACGGGCATGTACGCCCAATACGTGTCCCTGCAGGGGCGGACGGCCAAGGATAACCAATACGGCGGCAATCTACGCTACCTGGGTCTCGCTTTTCCACTCAAAAACCCCATCAACCGGGCACTCAACCAGCAAACCAATGACTGGGGTGTAGGTATGGGGTTTGACTTGTCGCCGGTGACACAAGTAGGATATGACATTCTGGCTGTTGTCAATGACCCTGAACTCAACCGGGTAACCAATGAACTGAAGGGCATTGGAGGTATCTATAAGCTCCGGTGGGGAAATGCGGTGAGGTATAAAAATTTGTCCTTTGGCTTAAATGTTGGTTATTTATTTGGTGAACTAACCAATAGCCGACTTGTTACATTTGACAGTCTTTCGTTTACCTTGCAGACGGAGTTCAGTGATCAGTTCAGTGTACGAGGCTGGGCAGTGGATGGAGGCTTGCAATATGCCTATGACTTTAAGAAAACGAATGACGCGGGTGAGCGCGTTAACAATGGTCACAGGATTATACTGGGGCTGACAGCTTCGCCGGCGGCTAACTTTAATACAGAGTCAAGTGCTTACTATCGGCGGTTTTTTGGGCAGGGAGTGTCAGATACGCTTGTTTACGAGAATCGCACTGCGGGCAGTGGTAACCTGCCTCCCCAATTTTCTTTTGGACTGTCCTACCAAAAAACAAACCAGTTCCAGCTTGGCGCAGAATTTAGTCGCACGGGCTGGGGTGAGTACACAAACAGTGCGAAACCGGAGCAACTGTCAGACACTTGGCGAGTAGCAGCAGGGCTGGAGTATACTCCTGATTACGCATCGTACAAAAACTATTGGGCCAGGGCTCGCTATCGGCTTGGCTTTTTTTACGGAACCGACTCGCGCAGTCTGGACGGTGAGCAGGCGCTGCACCGCGCAATTACCATGGGCGTGGGTATGCCCATTGTGCTACCTCGTCAGCAGGTTTCATTCATGAATACGGCACTTGAACTAGGAAGGTTTGGTGTGCCCGATGTCCTGGAGGAAACTTACGTAAAACTTTCAGTCGGCTTTACGCTTAACGACAATACGTGGTTCTTCAAACGCAAATTTAACTAGTGATGAAAATGCTTGGAAAATGGGTATTCGCCTTGGCGCTCTTCACCGGATGGCATTCATCCGCGCTCGCTCAGTGCCAAAACTGGAATGATTCTCCGCAAAAAGAGACGGCCGAAAACGCGCATGTAATTTATCGTCCCTTTCTTAAAGGGCAGGAGATCGAAAATCTAAAAGCCCTGAGTGCTGCTGATTTTGAAATTGCTTTCACCAATTGGCAGACGGCTTACAAGATTGCACCTACTGCCGACGGGCAGCGTAATACGCACTACGTCGACGGCCGTAAGTTGTATCGTGCAATGATTGATAAGACGACAGATGAGGCTAAGAAAAAGGAGTATGCCAATATGGTAATCCAGCTTTATGACGAGCAAATGCGCTGTTTTCCCGACGAAAAGAATTTTCTGCTGGGTCGCAAGGCGTTTGATATGATATATCTGCCGGGCTACAGCTATTCGATGGCTTCTTTCGATGCATTCAAAACAGCCATTAATGCTGCAGGTAACAACACTGAGTATATTCTTCTCGCACCGCTGGGGCAGTTGGTGACGTACCTGTACCAGTCAAAGCAGATTGGTAAGGAGGATGTACAGGTATGGTACAACAAAGGCGTTGAAATTGCTGAACATAATATTGCAAACAATGCCCGGCTGAAAACTTACTACGAATCGGGCAAGGCCAATATGGATGCTGCTGTGACGGCTGTTGAGTCTGAGGTGTTTGATTGCGGTTACTTTAAAGGTACGCTTCTGCCTCGTTTCAAAGCGGAGCCTGACAATTTTGACCTGATTGAGTACATTGTGAAAAAATTGGCAGCTCAGGGGTGTGCAGAAAATGATCCTGATTTGACTGAGGTCAAGGCTCGGTACGCTGTGCTCAATGCAGAGATTGCTGCAGAGCGTGAGCGTCTGCGTCGTGAGCAGGATCCTTGCTTTGACGGCACCAAATTACAGCAGGAGGGTCGCTACCAAGAGGCTTTGAGCCGCTATCGTGAGTGTCTCGAATCTGCGCAGGATCCTGAGGTAAAGGCGCAGGTTCTTTACAGTATGGCCTCTATTCAAACTTGGCAGCTGGGCCAATATGGTCAGGCTCGTGAGAATGCACGTACGGCTGCCAGTCTGAAGCCAGGCTGGGGCAAGCCTTACATTCTGATAGGTGATATTTATGCCAAAATGAGCCGTGGCGGTTGTGATTCTTGGAACCAGCGTCTTGCCATTCTTGCTGCCATTGATAAATATAGCTATGCTAAGAGCATCGACGGTAGTGTAGCTGGTGAAGCGAGTGAGCGAATTGGCAACTATGCCGGTTCAATGCCGTTGCAGGAAGAGGGCTTTATGCGCGGGATTTCTGCGGGCGACACAGCAGTAGTGGGTTGTGGCATTGGAGAGACAGTGCGTATACGTTTTCAATAGGAGATTAAGTATCGCAAGGTATTTCGCGGCCAAATAGTAGTCACTCACACCAAACGGGCTTCGGCGACATCTGTCGCCGAAGCCCGTTCTTATTACATAAGAGCTGGCTTTTATCAAGGCAGCAACTCATTTATTTGTTGATTAATGACTGCTGTGGTCAGATCCCAACGATACTGTTCCCGTTGGATGCGACCTCGTTGTATGAGTTCTTCTCTTAGAGAAGGCGTATTTACCAATTGTTCCATGGCAGCTGCTATGGATTCTGTCCGAAAAGGATCAACAAGCAGGGCTGCATCACCTACTACTTCGGGCATTGCCGAACAATCAGCGGTAATCACTGCGGTATCTGTGTACATGGCTTCGAGCAGGGGTACACCAAATCCTTCGAAGAGGGATACATAGGTCAGTGCAAAGGCTGCTCCGACCAAAGAAGGTAATATCTCATCGGAGATATAACCCAGCAGTCGGATGTCCTGTCGGTAAGAAGTCTTCTCAAGGGCTTCTCTCAGTCCGCCTGTTTGCCAGGCCAGTCGGCCTCCCAGCAGCAATTGATGAGGAGCCCTTGTACGGGTTTTAAAAAGATCAAAAGCATGGATGAGGCGCTCCAGGTTTTTACGGGGATGGATGGCGCCAAGGTAGAAGAAATAGGGCTGCCCGTCTGCATATTGTAGTCGCACCTGCTGTTGTGCTGCTGCAGACAAAGGTTTGAATTGGCTGTTTACCCCATTGGGGGCGACGCTTATACGATCTGGCTGGATACCATAATGTTGGACAATATCAGACTTGCTAAAGTTTGATACGGTCACAATGTGATTGGCACGGCGAAGATAGCGCGGTATAAAAAAATCGTAGTAGGAACGTACCAGCAGCGGTATCTGTCGAGGATAATGGACATGGGCAATATCGTGAATCGCCATGAGCGTAGGCGTTTTGGCACTTAGCGAGCAGTAGCCATCGAGACTAATAAAAATATCGGGCTTGTATCGCTCCAGTTGTTTGGGTAGTGCGACCTCAAACCAGATGTACCACAGGATGGGGTGTCGCGCCGGCGGAAAAACAGCGACAGGCGTAATATTGGGGGCGGTAATAAATGCAGGATCCCATGGGCGGTCAAAGAAAAAGATGAATTCATCGTCCGGTCTGCAGGCTGCCAGTCGCTGCACCACTTCCAGGGTATAGCGACCAATGCCTTCGAGACGGCCGGGCAACAAAAAACGGGTATTGACTGCAATTTTCATAAGCAACACAAATTTCCACTTTTTTTTGTTTACTTGCAGGCCACAAGCATATTGTATTTGTTGGGCTTGTAAATCTTGTCATCATGATTAAAACAGATGTGCTGATTATTGGCGCAGGGATTGGGGGGCTTAGTACAGCCATCAAAATAGCAGCGGCGCGGCCTGATCTGCGGATAGATGTACTCACCAAAACCCATGAGGGAGAAAGTAATACCCGTTATGCGCAAGGAGGGGTAGCTGCTGTATGGGACACGGCTGTAGATTCATACGAAAAACATATTGCAGATACACTCGACGCCGGCGATGGTTTGTGTGATGAGCAAATCGTTAGTATCGTGGTTGAAGAGGGGCC
This sequence comes from uncultured Saprospiraceae bacterium, assembly GCA_964645715.1. Lineage (GTDB taxonomy): Bacteria > Bacteroidota > Bacteroidia > Chitinophagales > Saprospiraceae > JAUMBM01. Next base: position 947 of record CAZYAO010000001.1, on the reverse strand, counting down.
ATCGCGTGTGCAGGAAATCATTGACTGGGGTGCCCGTTTTGACAAAAACCGGAGCGAACAATATGATTTGGGCCGTGAAGGAGGACATTCGGAAAACCGGATTCTGCACTACAAAGATCTCACGGGCTGGGAAATGCAGCGGGCACTGCTGGCCAAGGTCGCACAATTGCCAAATATTACGGTTCACGAGCATTTTTTTGGGGTAGACCTGATTACGCAGCATCATTTGGGGTACAATATTACTCGCCTCACACCGGATATTGCCTGCTATGGCGTATATGCACTCAATAAAGAAACGGGCCACATCGATACCATACTCGCCCGGGTCACCGTCGTTGCTACAGGCGGAGCCGGACAAGTATACCGTGCGACAACCAATCCGGTGATAGCATCCGGTGATGGCATCGCTATGGTCTACCGTGCCAAAGGGCACATACAGAATATGGAGTTCGTACAGTTTCACCCTACGGCACTGTACAATCCCAGCGGAGATAATCCTGTGTTTTTGGTCTCTGAGGCAGTCAGAGGATTCGGGGCAATACTGAAAACCAAAGACGGTACTCCCTTTATGCACAAGTACGACCCGCGTGAAAGTCTCGCTCCCCGGGATATAGTGGCCAGAGCCATTGATAACGAAATGAAACTAACGGGCGAAGAGTGCATGTGGCTCGATTGCCGCCATTTGGATAAAGAGGCCTTCATCGCCCATTTTCCGACAATCTACAGCAAATGCAGAGAGATAGGGTATGATCCGATGGAAAGGATGATTCCGGTGGCACCGGCTTGTCATTACATGTGCGGTGGTATTCGTGTCGATGCTATTGGCAGAAGTAGCATTGGGCGTCTATATGCCTGTGGCGAATGTACCAGCACAGGCTTACATGGGTCCAATAGATTGGCATCCAATAGCTTGTTGGAAGCACTGGTGTTTGGTCATCGAATAGCAG